>JAXMBS010000016.1:0-80464 GCA_046349775.1 Planctomycetaceae bacterium
CCTGTCGCTGCGACGACGATGTCGCACGCCGCCATCAAGCCCGCCCCACCGGCATACGCCCCCCCTGCACTGCCGCAATCGTTACTAGCGGCGTGTTCTTGAGCAGCGCCAAGACGCGCTTCACCCCGGCGGCCGAGCGTTCAATCAGCGCGTCGTCCATCGCTTCGCGCAGATCAAGTCCGGCGGAAAACACCGGCCCGTCGCCTCGGAGGATCACAACGCGCTGCTCCGGCTGCCTGGCGAGCGCTTCGATCGCGTCGCACAACTGGCCGACCAGCTCGATCGACAGCGCGTTCCGCTGCTCTGACCGTTGCAGCACAACGGCCGACACGCCGGGGACGATCGGTACGATACGAACGAAGTTGGGCATCTCTTTGAGCTTTCAGCCGTCAGCGATCAGCAAGTCACAAAGTGCTGTCGCGTGAGAGCAGACAGCCTGATTATACGGTTTTGGTTCCAGAGCGATGTTCCTGTTCCTTGACCCTCGGCCCTTCTCCCTCAACCCTTCCGTCACACCTGCAGCACGCCCGTGCGAAACGGCTGACCGCCCGCCGGCGGCAGAATGCGCAGCGCAAGTTCCAGCCACTGCCGGGTTTCGTGCGGAGCGATGACAGCATCCACCCAGCCTCGTGCGGCGGCGTAGCGGATGTCTGTCTGCTCCTCATAGCGTCGCTTAATCGTGTCCCGCTGCTCGGCGATTTCAGCCTTCGTGAGCGCCTTGCCGCTGCGCTCGGCGTCGCGGAGCTTGATCGCCAGCAGTGTTTCAGCCGCCTGACTGGCGCCCATCACGGCGTATTTCCCATTCGGCCAGGCGAGGATCAGCGCCGGATCATACGCCTTGCCGCACAGCGCGTAATTTCCCGCGCCGAACGACCCGCCGAGGATCACTGTCAGCTTCGGCACGACGGAGTTGCTGACGACGTTCACCAGCTTGGCGCCGGCGCGGATGATCCCCGACTGCTCCGCCTGCTTGCCGACCATGAAACCCTGCACGTCCTGGAAGAAGATCAGCGGCAAGCCGGTCTGGTTGCAGTCCATCACGAACCGCGCCGCCTTGTCGGCCGCGTCGGGATACAGAACGCCGCCGATCTGCACTTCGCCGTTGGCCGTCTTGTTATGGACCTTCTGGTTGGCGACGATTCCCACGGGCCGGCCGCCGATCCGTGCGAACATCGTGACCACGGTCTGGCCGTACTCCGCCTTGTACTCCTGTTGCGACTCGGCATCGACGATCGCAGCGAGCACATCGCGGACGTCGTACTCGCCGCGGCCGTCCGCAGGGACGAGGTTGTAGAGTCGGTCGGGGTCGGTGGAGGGCTGAGGGCTAAGTGCTGAGGGCCAAGGGACTGGCGCCAAATTCTGATCTTCCCCTTGACCGTCAGCCCTTGACCCTTCGCCAGCACGCGGCGGCAGCAGTGCGATCAGCGAACGCAGCCGCGCGAGGCACGCGCGATCGTCCGGCTCCTTGAAATCTACGGTCCCGCTGATGGACGCATGCATCGACGCGCCGCCGAGTTCTTCCGGATCGACGATCTGGCCGATGGCCGCTTTGACGAGCGCCGGGCCGGCCAGACACATCTGGCTCCCTTCCGTCATCAGCAGCTTGTCGCTGAGCACCGGCAGGTACGCCCCACCGGCGATGCAGTTGCCCATGACGGCCGCATACTGCGGAATGCCGGCCGCCGACAGGACCGCGTTGTTGCGGAAAATGCGGCCGAAGTCGTCCTCGTCGGGAAAGATTTCGTCCTGCAGCGGCAGGAACACGCCGGCCGAGTCGACGAGGTACACGACCGGCAGCCGAAACTGCGCCGCGATTTTCTGGGCGCGCAGCAGCTTCTTCACCGACTGCGGAAACATCGCCCCCGCTTTCACCGTCGCATCGTTCGCCGCGATGACGCACGGCTGTCCGCTGATCCAGCCGATTCCGCCGACAACGCCGGCTGCCGGAATGTCGCCCCATTCGGGATACATACCGTAGGCCGCCCACAGGCCGAGTTCCAGAAACGGCACGCCGGGATCGAGGAGCTCGGCCAGCCGTTCGCGGGCAGTGAGCCGGCCGAGCTTGCGCTGCCGTTGCTGACCGTCTGCCGATCCCCCTCGGCGCAGGACGGCCTCTTCACTCTGCAGGGTCTCGGTGAGCTGTCGCAGGTTCGGCAAATGAGCGCTCCGCTGACAATCATGAAGGCGGGAGACCACAGATCATGATAGGCCGGGCACTCAGTGGCAAGACGAACGCAGCGACACGCGATTAGCATTCACGGTCGACCCAGCCCCGTGGGCGGGATCTGGACCCAGCCGGATTGCGTTCTCGTCGTGGCATGTCGCTCCATTTGTACAACTGGAAGGCAACTTGCGCACCACAACGGCACGACGAGCACAACGGACCTGGTGATCGAGCACTTTGTGTCCGTCGTGTCGTTGTGGTTCACCCGTCTCATCTTGCTTCTCCGCGCGTCTCGGCGCCTTTGCGTCGAAACTTCTTTAACCTGTTGCCTGACACCCGCATTGCGAACGAGCACTCCCAGCAGTACGTTGGCGGCGACCATCCCAAAGACCGAGTGCCTCCCCATGCCCCGTCCCTGCTCACGCCGCTCACTCCCCGCCGCCGGGCGTCTTCAGCGCCGCTCGGTTTCGCGCCCACCCTCGCCCGCGCGCCGCCGCCGAACACGATCGCCTCAAGATCACCGACATCGAAGTCCACGACATCACCGTCCCCTACACCGACTGGATCGCCTACGAGCTCTCTTCTCAACCATTACTACGGACCCACGCCGCACAATCTACGTCGTCCACACGAACAGCGATCTGATCGGCCTCGGCGAAAGCGGACGCGCGAGCCGGACGCCGTCGTCAAGCAGTACCTCGGCACGAGCCCCTTCGACTGGGTCGGCGACGAAGGCCTCGGCCTCGGCATCGCCATGTACGACCTGATGGGCCAGGCCGCCGTCGTCCCGGTCTACAAGCTGTTCGGCCAGCGGTACCGCACCTCAACCGCCGCCGTCCCCTGACCGTCTCCACCCATCCCGACCGCATGGCGACCGCCGTCCAGAAGTACGCCGAACGCGGCTTCACGTGGATGAAGTATCACCTCTCGCCGTTCGAAAACGTCATCGACCAGATGCAGGCGATGCAGGCCGTTGCTCCCAAAGGCTTCCGCATCCATCACGACATCACGATGGGGGGCACCGACGACCACATCTTCGAGCTGCTCGAAAAGATCTCGCAGTTCCCCATTGCCGGCTGCTTCGAAGATCCGCTCCCTGAAAAAGGACATCGACGGCTACCGCGAGCTCCGCGACAAGTGCCGGCTGCCGATCCTCTATCACCACTCGCCGCTGGGGGCCGGCTTCGAGACGCAAGCGCCTATGCTGCCGACGGCTACATCCTCGGCCACGCCAGAATCGGTGACGCGATCCGCCACGCCGGCCTGTTCGCCGAGCTGGAACTCCCCGCTGCAGAACGCCTGGTGACCATCACCCGCGCCATGACGGTCTCAATACGTAGCTGGCTTTAAGACCGCGTCGCTTCGCTGCACTTCAACAGTGACACCGAGACGTGGAGTGCCGACGTCGTCCACGAACGCCTGGAATCGGTCAACGGCCTGATCCGCGTCTCCGAGAAGCCGGGCCTTCGCCCGCCGCTCGATCGCAGCGAACTCGACCGCCTCAGCCGGCTCTCGCCCTCAGCGCAGCCGCAGTGGATCATCCGCACCCGCTACGAGAACGCGCACGATGTATAACCTCGCCGACCCCGCCGATTCGATCTTCATGGTCCGCCTCGACCGCCGCCGCCTGTCACGCTTAACTACGACGCCCCGCTCACCACCGACTACTGGGACCCCGACGGCTCGCCGGAGTTCCAGCCGCATGTTCGACCGGCTGAAAAGTGAGGGAATGGTCCTCGAACGACGATGAACTGACACTGCGCCGATCGATAAAGGGCGGCACCATCCGGGAGGGCGAGGCTCCCGCCGAGCCGCTCGTACGAGAACGCTTCTCGACACGAACCCGTCCACCGAACGGGACTCGACCATGACCAATCTGTCGACTGCGGCCGCCCGGGCCGGTCTATGGGTGGTGCGGGGTACTAACCCGTTGTGCGCGTGGGGGCTGAAAGTTGGTTGGAAGTTGACGGAAGTTGGTTGGAAGTTGTCGGCTCATCGGTGAGCGGTCGTCTGGTGCGACCGTGGTCTATTAGAATGACGGGAGGCTGCGCTGTCGGTTCCCGGCAAAGTCGTAGACGGTCACCAGACGAGCCGTGCCTTCACAAAGCGGAAAATTCACCACGGAGCACGGAGGTCACAGAGAAACTGTTCAGGACCGGGCACTCTCCGTGTTCTCAGTGCTGCTCCGTGGTAAGTTTAGAAGCTGCCTGACATCAACAGGTAGACGGAGCACTAGTTGGCCGCAGGCGTATCGTTCTGCTTTACCAAAAGCGCCTGCGGAAACAGCTCATTTTTTGATCGTGTCCATGCTCCCCGGCACGCGTTCGGTGCCACCCTGGCTCGCTCGCAGTCCACTCGCGGCCGTCCGCATCGCTGGAGCCGTGTGTCGCGAACCATCCGCCGGTCGACCTCGTCCTCGCCCAGCAGGCCGAGTTCCGTTCGCTGTTGTATCGACAGCGTTCGCAGCGCCGGCCTCGTGTTTAAAGGCTGCAACCGTGAAGGGGCAAACCAGACGAGCGCGCCGAAGTATTTGGTCTGCATGCGTGACTGCCCGTCCGTGATGAGATTTCCAGCGTTGCGAAGGACCGGATTCTCGAACTCAACGGGGAACCGTCAATGCCAGCCCGTCCGCGCGCTCGATCAACGGCCGATTCTGCCGGCCGCCGCATTATACGACCGATGACGCACCCTCGCGGCTGCGGTCGAAGCGCAGCCCCCAGCGGAATGAAGCGTCGCTCTGCTGGTAGCGATCCGCCGGCGAGTACAGATTGAGGATTCGCGTCAAATCGGCGGATCGACCTCAGCTACCAGCCGCACCAAACGACTTCATCGTTTGCGCGAGTTAGAATCCTCGCCTAGCAACTTCCTTGCGTCCGTGGTCGCGCGGGCATCCGGAGCAGAATCCACGATTTCACGGAGCCTTCGCTTCCCCTCCTCGATGCGTCCGCTTTTCATGTATTGCTGTGCAAGATGAAGCTGGGTGGCTGCCTTCAACTCGATTGCGGCGGCAGCCGCCTCGGGAAAGCCATCGTACTCAGAAGAAAAGTCCTTTAATTCCTTGCTCAAATCAACGGTCACGCCGTCGGCGAGTTTCTCTTTTAATCCAGCCCACCGCTTCTCTGCCTGATCCTTCCTCATCGACTCAAGCTGCGCCCTCTCGTCGTCGGTGAACGTGGGCTCCTCGTCTCGAGGACGCCTGCGCGCCGCTAATTTATCGTCCTTCAGGCGATCCATGTTCACGACGCACGAAAGAACGAACACGGTATTAGTGCTGCCGACCACCGTGTTGTATGTCTCCGTTCCTGTGACTTCAAAAAGCATCGAAGACGAAACACCGAGCAAGTCGTCATCGACGACGCTTGAAAGCTCAACACCTTTCACCAGAACCGACTTCCCCCTCCCTCGTCCGGCGGCAATTGGCGTCACAAGTGCGACACCATTTTTCTTGTCCACCACCTGAAGGACCTCGAAACGCACTCCCTCGAAATGCCCAAACTGCCCGCTCTCCAGACGGGCCAAGTCCAATGTTTCGATGTGCGCGCTCAGCGGTTTGTCGATTAGTTCATCAATTTGACGTGCAATCTCCGCGATCCTTTGTCGTGCATGCCGCTGCTCCGATTCGTCCCCGCCCAAAATCGCGTTTTTGAGAGCCGATTTCTCCTTTTCCATTTCATCGTCCAGTTTGTCGACATCTGAGTGCCGCTGCTTTCTTTCGGCGATGATCTCCTTGACAAACTCCTTGGCTGCCGTCGAAAGGTCCCTTTCGCCTGGATTCGCGTCGGCGAGTGGCCACCCCGTCGAGCTTTTTGCCAAATCAGCAAATGTCGTCACTGATGCACCGCGCGCATGCTTGATGGCATCACTGATGTCAGCCGCTGATATTGCAAAATTGAGATTCTGGCCCTCCCGAAGCACAAACGTATTTGCACCGACTACTTGGCCTCGAAGGTTGACCAGCGGACCGCCACTATTACCCGGCGAAATGGGAGTAGTCGTCTGAATCCAAGTCCCAGCGAGATCGGATTCCGCTCCTGATGGGTGGTTCAACTCTTCTACGAGGTCTTTGCCTTCGCGTACCCCGCTGATCATCCCTTCGGTCGCCGAGAAGGAGAGTCCCTTCGGGGCGCCGAGAGCCACCACACGGTCGCCCTTGCGTGGAGGGCTCGGTGCGATCGGCAGGACGTGGATGTCGCCCAGGTTATCCACGTCAATCGTTATGACTGCCACGTCTCGTTTCGAATCCACGAAAAGCATTCCTTTGACTTTCCCCGTGGTGTCGTCACGAAATCGGACAACGGCATCGACCGCGTCGTCGATGACGTGGTAATTCGTGACGATCAGACCCTCCTTGCTTACCACAAATCCACTGCCAACACCCTTGCCCGAGGGAGTAGTGACGTCGATCCGGACAACTGCAGGCTCGGTTAGCTCGGATCACGTCTGCGACGCTCAGATCGCTCGCCGTCTCATTCGCTTTAGCCGAATCCTGCCCCAGCACAGTTTCATCTGATTTGACATTCGCCGGAGTGGATGTGGTACTCGCAATTTCAGTTGCTGGAACTGCTATTACGGCTTGCTGTTCAATTGACCGAGTTTCGTCACTGATTGTCCGAAGGCCAGTCACTGCTTGCTGCGCAGGATCTGGCGCACGGTCTCCCGCGAACACGATGTAGCCGACAATCGCGATCAAAAGCAGCGTCAAACCACCGCCTATACACAAAAGCGGCCGACGTGACGAAGCACGGTGCTTTGCAGGTCGGGCGACAGCTGCGGATGGACCTGTAGGCGAGACTTCAGTCTCGACGCTGGAGCGCGGTTCGCGCTCTGCCGTAGAACTGCCATCGCCGGAACCTTCGCGCGACTGTCCTCCCGGCATCGGAGCATCACTTGGCAGTTGATTCCTGGGCATGAGGTTTTCCAGCTTGGCTGCCGAAAACCATTTGCCGTCACTGCCGCGCCGCACGAGGGATTCAGGAGCGACCCTTCCCTCGGAGGCCAGCTTTTTCATTTGCTTTGAAGAGTACGGCCCGTGCTCCTTGCCGCCCGCCTTGAAGTACCAGTCAGACGCCATATCTAACACTTCCCGTAGGGATATGTTTTGATCGCACCGATGGTCGCTTCAGTCGATATTACCGCAGGCTCATGTGCGGTTCCACATAGCGCAATCAAACCACTCGCAACGAAACCTCCGTCTCACCCCCTTCCGCCCCCCGTCTCCGCTCCATTCGCTCCCGTCGCCGCCCCGTTCGGCCGACCCTCCGACATCTTCACGATCGACTCCGGCAGCTCGACGCCGGCGATGTCGCGCAGCAACTCGATCATCGGCAACAGGGTCCGCGACATATTCTGCAGAGAATTCGCTGTACTGGTTGTCACGCTGCGCGACGAGCGATCCGAGTTCTGTCCTCGTGGGCGAATCCCGCTGACGAGCCGGGCGCGTCAGGAAGTGGTCGAGCCAGATTTCGCTCCCTGACGGTCGCGGCTAGTCCGAGCGCGCCGGATATCGCTCCCTGACGGTCGCGGCGAAGTCACGGTGCAGCCCCCGGGCACGACGCCCTCCCCGCATCCGGCCTTCGGCCAGTTTCTCCCCACTCGGCGGCGAATGCGTTCGGCGGACGCACAGCGTGGGCGCAGCGCCGCGACCCACAGTTGATGTTTGTCCCGCCGCGTGGAACGATGGCCGCTCGCGTGATTGCCGAGTCGATTGCTCGTCGAACGGCGTTGCGCGCAGCGGAGAATGGGATGGCACTTTCGGACAATGGGCGGCAGCGGGTGCTGCTGCTGTGCATGCTGTACGTGGCGCAGGGGCTGCCGTGGGGCTTCATGGTCACGGCGCTGGTCAGCTTTCTGACGCAGCACGGGATGGGGAGCACCGACGCGGGCTGGTTGACCGGGATCGTCCTGTTGCCCTGGACGTTCAAGCTGGTGTGGGGACCGGTGATCGACACGGTGACGATCCGGTCGATGGGTCGCCGGCGGCCCTGGATCATCGGCGCCCAGTTCCTGATGGCGGTCACGCTGCTGGGGATCCTCGCGCTGGGAGATTTCGAGCCACAGTCTGCGACAAGCAACAGCGGGGGCTTCTCGCCGCAGTTCATCCGCTGGCTGGGGGTGATGTTTTTCGTTCACAACTGTTTCGCGTCGCTGCAGGACGTGGCGACCGATGCGCTGGCGATGGACGTGCTGCCGCTGGCCGAGCAGGGGCGCGTCAACGGTCTGATGTGGGGCGCGAAGCTGCTTGGCAAAGCGATCGGCGCGGTCGTGATGGCCCAGGTGATGTCGCTGGGGAACGCGTATCGGCCGGGGTGGGGAATTCCGTGCGCGGTCCTGGTCGAGTTCGTCCTGCTGATCGGGATCATGCTGTTTCCCATCTGCCTGCTGGAACGGCCGGGGGAGAAGCGTTTTCCCTGGAGCCGCGGCGGCGAACGGGAGCCGGAGGCGGCCGGGAACTTCCGCGATCCCAGGCATTTGCTGCACGATTTGCGGCGCGGGTTCGCATTAGTGACAACGGCAGCGCTGTTCATCTACGGAATCTTTGAGGTGCTGGGATGGGGCATCGTCGAGGTCATCACCAAGCCGCTGTTCACGCAGCAACTGGGGTGGGACTTCGTGCAATTCAGCAGCGTGTCGGGAGGCATGGCGGTGGTGGCGGAGTTGCTGGGAGCGTTGGCCGGCGGCTATGTCGCAGACCGCTGGGGACAGCGAAAGGTGACGGCTCTTGGATTCGGAGCCTACGGCCTGATGCACGTGATTTTCGGACTGTGTCCCGGTCTGTGGAACGAGAGGTGGTTCACCAGCGGATATCTGATCCTCAATCCCGGGGCGCTGGCGGTGGGCTCGGTCGGGTTTCTGGCATTGGCGATGAACGTGTCTTGGACGCGGGCGGCCGCGACAATGTTCACGATCTTTATGACACTCTCCAACATGGGCCACGTTGCGGGCAATCTGCTCGCCGGCCGGATGCGCGATCACCTGCAGTTGTCTTACGAAGCATCGTTCGTTGTTGCCGGCGCGCTCACGCTGGTCCCGCTCGCGCTGCTGTGGCTGGTCGACGTGAACAGCGTGACTGCCAGGCGGGCGGAGCAACAGCCGTGACACTATGACAGGCGGTTCGGCGCTGGCGAAACGGAGTGCGAGGTGGTAGCTTCAGACGAGTCCTGTCGCCGATCCCCTCAAACCCGTTGTGGTGCCCACCATGCGTTACGTCATCGATCTACTCGCGCGCTTCTGGTGGCTGCTGCTGATCCGCGGCATCCTGGCGATCGTGTTCGGGATCTGTGCCTTCGCCTGGCCGGGACTGACACTGTCGACACTGGTCATGCTGTTTGCCGCGTATTCGTTCGTAGACGGCGTATTCGGCATCGTGCACGCGCTGGGGCACCGCGACGAAGTCGAGCACTGGGGGCTGCTGCTGATCGAGGGCCTGCTGGGGATCGTGTTTGGAGTCCTGGCGTTCCGGGCCCCCGAATTGACGACCGCGGTGGGGGGGATCATCGTGGCGATGTATATCGCCGCGTGGGCGCTGGTGACCGGCGCCCTGCGGATCACGATGGCCGTGCGGCTGCGCAAGGAGATTGAAGGGGAATGGCTGCTGGGGATCAGCGGGGCGCTATCGGTCCTGTTTGGAATCCTCGTGATGGCGCGGCCTGCCGTAGGGGTGATGGCGGCCATTTTCTTTGTGGGGACCTGGGCGCTCCTGACCGGGATCACGCTCGTGGCTCTGGCCCTGCAGACGCGACGGTTCACCGGCCATCTGCAGGCTGCGGCGGCTGAGGCATCAAAGTCCTGAGACGCAGCTGACCCGTGGCTCGCGCCGCCCCAGCGCGGCGGTATGTACCCGCCGGCCGTGCGATGACGCTACGGCCGGATCACGCCCACGCCGAGGTTGCCGTCGGTGTGCCAGGGGTCGCCGCCGCCGTTTTTGCCCTCACGGACTTTGTGAAAGCCATCGATCGCGTACGTCTCGGCGAGGCTGCGGCTTTGCTGGAGGTCGTGCAGCAGGCGGTCGCGTTCGGTGTCGACGTCCGGTGCGATGTGGTGGGTCACCTGTCCGGTGGTACGACTCAAGCCGACGCGCTCATCGTACGTGGCGGAGCCAATCCAGCACGGCCGGCCCTCTGCGTCGCGTTTCGCCGCTTCCCAGAACCGGACGTGGTTCCGCTGCCGCGGATTGTCGCCGACCGGTTTTTCGAAGGCGAGGTCTTCCTTGCGGCCGAACAGGAACAGCGAGCTGACGGGGGCGTCGGCGTAGGGGCGATTGAGGACGGTGTCCTCGGCGATTCGCAGGTCGCTGCGCAGGCCGAGAGCGTCGGCCGGATGCCAGCCGGACGCTGTCATCGCGCGCTCGACTTCCTCGCGCGAGCCGATCAGCGCCACATTGACCGGGTCGCCCGGAATCCCGTTGCCGGTTTCGGTGATGCCGGGGACTTCATCCAGTGCCGGGTGCCGGTGCGTGTAAAACCGCCAGGCCAGCGGCATCGCGGCATAGGCCACGACGAGGTAAACCAGGAGCACAGCGGCGATGACAGGCGTGTAGCGTCGCCGCACGTGGACGGATGGGGAGTCGGCTTCGGTCTGCTCCTCCGGGTTGTCATCCGGCATCAGCGGATCGGTCGATGGGGAGGCAGTCATGAACGAGACCTCTCGGAGCTCAGCGCGACGAGCCGGGCGATCAGAATGGTGACGTAGAACATGGCGGTGATCCCCTCGAAGAGCGCGAGCATGCGTGCGATGTTCGACCGGAATTCAATTTCCGGACAGACGCCGCCACACAGTGTGGCGAGACTCAAATACACGGCGCCGAAGCCGGCCAGTGGACGCTGCGCGCCTGGCTCAAGCTCCATCATGATGGAACCGGGAGCAAGGTCGCTGAGCAGCATGAATCCGAACGTCCAGAGCAGGCCGAGCATCAGAAACGTGGAGACGCCGGCGCAAAGCACCTGCGTGTCGACGGTCTGAGCGCGGAGGATGAAGACGAGATGCTGCGCCACGACATAGGCGCCGAACACAATCCCGGCAGCGAGGAACCACTCATGATGCATCCAGTCCGGGTGCAGGGTGTGGAGCCATTTGCCGACGACCGCCGGCACGGCAAGGATGCTGGCGATCAGGATCGTTCCACGTCCGCCGCCGGCGGCAGGGATGGCGGCGATGAGCACGATCGTCATCAGAAAGGTTTCGATCAGTCCGCCGGTCGGGGTTTCCTGGAGGACCGGCGCAGCGGCGAGCAATCCGAGCAGTGCGACGAGGAACGTCGCCGCCGATACGCGCGAAGGCGCGAACCGCCGAACTTCCCAAAGTGCTGCCAAGGGATTCGCCATCGTTCATCCAACGGAGCGGTCTATAACCTACAAAGCGGACGGCAGGCGCGACGCTGTGCTCCGGTCGCGTTGCCAGCCGGGATCGTACTGCTTGTCGATCATCGGTTACTGCCGCCCCAGTGCGGAACGGATCGCGTCCTCCGGATTGACCAGGTGATCCGAGTTTTGGGGATCGTCGGCAATCGAAAGCTGCACGCCTCTGACCTCGCCGTTGAATGCATTGCCGACGGGACCGTAGTCCGGCGACACGGGGGCGCCTGAGTCCTCGCCCACGTCGCAGCCGTCGTCGGCGGAGAAAACGATCGCCAGCGTGGCGTCGACTTTCCCTTCCCCAACTTTCTGGCCGTCGACGAAGAGGGTGAC
Organism: Planctomycetaceae bacterium; assembly: GCA_046349775.1. Classification (GTDB taxonomy): domain Bacteria; phylum Planctomycetota; class Planctomycetia; order Planctomycetales; family Planctomycetaceae; genus JAEUIG01. Next base: position 11,848 of record JAXMBS010000016.1, read on the forward strand.
CGTGCCCCCTTTGCCGAGTCCGCCGCCGGCGTAGGCGAATTCCATGCGGACCTGATGCCGGCCCGACGGCAGCGCGGCCGCGGACTCGACGTAGAATTGCTTGAAGCCCCCCCAGTTGTAGCAGTACTTGAGTTTGCCCTGTTTGGCGTACAGGCTCCAGCCGCCGATGTTGGCACCTTGCGAAATGATGACGCCTTCCGCGCCTTTTTCGGGCACGATGACTTCGGCGGTGACCGAGTGCGACTTGTTCTTGATGCTCAGCACGCAGTTTTCCAGCAGACGTCCCATGCCCTCGAAGAGAATCTGCGTGTCCCCCTTGATGAGGACCGGTCGGCCGGCCGTATCCGGATTAAATTTCGCTTCCATGCGATCGTCCAGCGGGAGGACTTTGTATCGCGTCGCCTCGATCAGGAACTGCCGCTGCAGTTCATGCAGCTTTTCCGGCATCTCTTTGGCCAGATTCTTCGCCTGCGTCCAATCCTGATCGGAGTACAGTTCCCAGACGTCGTCATCGAACGCGGGGGCCTTGGACGTCAATCCGGCCCACGGGGTGCGATGCTTCGTGGCCGCGGTCCAGCCCTCATGATAGATGCCGCGGTTGCAGAAGATTTCGAAGTACTGTGTCTTGTGCCGTTCCGCAGCCGCCGCGTCGTTGAACGCGTACAGCATGCTGACCCCCTCAAGGGTGTCCTGCTGAATGCCGTTGACCGATTCCGGCTGCGGGAGACCGGCCGCGTCCAGAACAGTCGGCGCGACGTCGATCACATGCGCAAACTGCGCGCGGGTTTCGTTGCGGGCTTTGATGCCGTTGGGCCAGTGGACGACGGTCCCGTTCCGCGTGCCTCCCCAATGGGAAGCAACCTGCTTGGTCCACTGGTACGGAGTGCACATCGCGCTCGCCCAGCCGACGGCATAGTGGTTGTACGATTCCGGTCCGCCGAGCTTGTTCAGTCGCTGAGTCAAATACTCCGGCGTCTCCAGCGCCTGCAATCCGTTGAAGTAGCTCATCTCGTTGAAACAGCCGTTGATTGAGCCTTCGGCCGAGGCGCCGTTGTCTCCGCAGATGTAATAGATCAGCGTGTCATCGAGGAAGTGCAGGTTTTCCAGCATGTCGACGATCATGCCGACGTGATGATCCGCGTACTCGAGGTAGCCGGCGTACACTTCCATCTCGCGGGCGAGGACCGGTTTGAACGCGTCGGGCATTTCGTCCCAGGTGGGAATCTCCTTGTTCCACGCGGTGAGCTGGCAATCGGGCGGGATGACGCCGAGCTGTTTCTGGCGGGCAAAGGTCTGCTCGCGCAACTTGACGTAGCCCTGGTCAAACTTGCCCTTGTACTTGTCGGCCCACTCCTTGGGGACGTGATGCGGCGCGTGCGTCGCCCCGGGAGCGAAGTAGACGAAGAACGGCTTGTCCGGCGTGAGCGCTTTCTGCTGGGCGATCCACTTCATGGCCTTTTGCGTCATGTCGGCCACGAGGTGATACCCTTCCTCCGGAGTCTTCTTGATTTCAACCGGTGTGGTGCCTTCAAAGAGCGTGGGGTACCACTGGTTCGCTTCACCGCCGATAAATCCGTAGAAGTACTCAAAGCCGCCGCCGCCGGTGGGCCAGGCGTCGAAGGGACCAGCCGGACTCGTTTGCCAGACCGGCACTTCGTGGCATTTGCCAAACTGCGCCGTGGAATATCCGTTGAGCGTCAGCGTGAGTGCCAGCGGCGCCATCGAGTTGGGGCGCACCGAACTGTAACCGGGCGCGCCGGTGGCCGTCTCGGTAATGGTGCCCATGCCGGCTGAGTGGTGATTACGCCCGGTGAGCAACGCCTGCCGGGTGGGAGAACAGAGCGCCGTGGTGTGGAAGCGGGTGAACTTGAGTCCGCCCGCGGCCAGTCTCTCCAAGGTCGGAGTCTGGCAGGGACCGCCAAAGGCGCTCGACGAACCGAAGCCCGCGTCGTCGATCAGTACGACCAGCACGTTCGGGGCGCCTTTAGGCGGGCGCAGCTGTGCGATAGGCGGGAATTGAGTATCAGGGCTGTTCGCATCATACGTGACGAGCTTCTGCCGGACGGTGTTGGGAAGCGGGAGGTGGGAACGATGCTGGGGATCGATATCCCCTGACACGGCCGGCTTGGCCTCCGGTGATTGGGCCGCGGCCGAAGCAATCCCGAATGCGAGCACACTCGCCACAACGAGGAATCGGCGCCCCGCGGCTCGTTGTAAGTTGAGGTATCGACAAAGCATGTTCCTGCACCTTGACCAGCTGTCCGGGGAAGAGGAGCGCGCGTCACCGAACGCAACAACTGGCGCCGGCGTCTCCCAGTCTCAATGTGTGTCGTAGAGAGGAGGATTGCGCTACCGCAGAGTGCGATGACATCAGCACGTAGGAGGTCTTCGGCAGCGCGCCGCCGATGCTATCCCCCGCGTTCGTGAGTGTCCACCATGCAGCATTTTCGCAGAATTCGGCCGGCGCACGACACTGTGGCATACTCGCAGACAGCGGCAAGCTGGCGCGGCCGCAGCAGTCGGGCAATGCGGCGCTGCAGAGTACTCCGGCAACACTGACTGGACGGCCGGTGCGGCGAGTCTGCATGATGAACGCAGCAAATCTTCTCAACGAGATGGTGTTCCATGCAAATTCGTCTGCTGTTCTCAATGCTGTTGTTGATCGCCGCACCTTGTCAGGCCGGCGACGCGCTCAGGCGGCTCTCGGCCGAAAGGCTCAAAGCTGTGACTGAAGCCGCAGCGCAACTGCAGACGGAGCGGCAATCGCTCACTCGGGCGGGCGAGTTCCACGACTACCGCGCCAACCTGCACGTCCACTCAAAGTTTTCGCACGACAGTCGGGGGGAGCTGGACGACATCGTGGCGGCGGCGAAGCGGGCGGGAACGCAGGTGCTGATGTTCTCCGAACACCCGGCGGACCACTACGACTTCTTTGCAGACGGTCATCAGGGGATGCAGGACGGCGTCCTGCTGGTTCCCGGCGCCGAGATGCGCGGATTTCTCTGCTACCCGACGATGAGCCTGAAGGGGCTCGAGAAGGGCTCAAACCAGGAGTTCACGGACCTGGTGTGTGGCCGCGACGGGCGGCTGTTCCTCTGCCATCTCGAAGAGCGGATGGACTGGCAGCCCAACGGCATCACCGGTACGGAGATCTACAACACGCACGCGGACTTCAAGGATGAACAGGAATTGATCCAGTCGATGAAGAATCCGCTGTGGCTGCTGAAGTCCGCGCCGCTGTTCCGCGAATACACGCAGGCAGCGTACTCGGCGCTGCTCGATCGCCCGGCCGACTATCTGCGGCGGTTCGATGAGTTGTGCCAGATCGCGCCGCACACGGGCGTCGCCGGCAACGATGCACATCAGAACGTCGGGCTACGGCTGCTGTGGCTGGAGTCCGGCAAAGTCGCCGTTCAGGACGGACTGGCGGAAACTCTGCTGGAATTGAATGCCGACGATAACCCTGTGATGCAGCAGTTGATGAAGGGGAAGCAGCCAGGGGACGAACTGTTCGCGTTGCGAATCGATCCCTACGAAGTCGCGCTGCGACACGTCGGGACGCATCTGCTGTTGCGGGAGTTGTCGCACGAGGAAGTTTGGGGCGCCCTCGCCGAGGGGCGCGCGTACGTCGCGTTCGACTGGCTGTGCGACGCGACCGGGTTCGATTTCTTCGCCCGTGAAGGGGAGCAACGGCACGAGATGGGGAGCGAGGTGGCGTTCGCCCAGGGACTGAAACTGCAGGCCCAGGCGCCGCACAACGGGCAGTGGACGCTCATCCGGAACGGCGAGTTGGTCCTCGATGCCCAGGGGGACAAGCTCGATTACGCCGTGCAGGAGCCGGGCGTCTATCGCGTGGAAGTCGCGTTGTCGGTGGCCGGCGAACTGAAGCCGTGGATTCTGTCGAACCCGATTTATGTGCGCGGCAAGGCCTTGGAGTGATCTGCTGCCGGCAATCTGACGTCGCTTTGTCCTTGTAACACAGCTTGCCGAATCCCGCTGAGGATGACAGGACCGCAAATGTGCGGTTCCGTGCATTCATTGCGGTGACTGCCGTGAAATACTTCATCGGGGCTATGGCCATAACCGTCGGCCTATTGATTTTCTACTGCATCAGGTTCAGCCGCTACGTGGCAGGCGTGATTGGAGCGGTGATGGTGCACGGATTGCTTACGCTGTGGTTCCTCGGCTGCGAATGAGCGAACGACCGGATGCAGCAGTGCTGAGTCGACGGTACTTGGAACACCCTTCATCGGCCAATGCGGCCTGGACCGTACCACGGATGAACGCGATGTGATATGAACTCAGTTGGGTAACGGTCCCTGCGGGGATTGCAGTCATGCGGACCAGTTCAGCGGTCTTGACAGTCGGGCACGGCTGGCCACGTCGCGAGTGGCTGACGGTCGGCGCGCTGGGATCGGCCGGTCTATGTGCGTCGCAGTTGCTGGGGGCGCGCAGTCTGGCGGGGATGCGGCCGGTGACGACGTCTGGACTGCCGGGATTCGGGCGGGCGCGGTCGTGCATTGTCTGCTTTCTGTTCGGCGCTCCGGCGCACCAGGACATCTGGGACCTCAAGCCGGAGGCTCCGTCTGAGGTCCGCGGACCGTTTCGGCCCATCGCCACGAATGTTCCCGGCATCCAGCTTGGCGAGCATGTGCCGAAGATCGCCGCGATTACCAGCCGGTTCGCTCTGATCCGCTCAGTGGAGCATCCCGACAATACGCACACGGTGGCGATGCATTTCATGCTGACGGGGCATCGTCACATCCGTCCGGCGACGAATCCGCAAAATGCACCGAGCGACTTTCCGACCTTCGGAGCGGTCCTCCAACATCTTGGCGCCGATACAAGTCCCCTGCCTCGGGGAGTGAGCCTGAACTCGCCCGCGAACCAGGTCTCGGCAAACAACCACATCTTCCCGGGCTTCTTTGCCGGATTCCTGGGACAAAAGTTTGATCCGCTGTTTGTATCCGGCGATCCGTCGCGGGACGACTTTCAGGCGTTTCCGGATTCGTCGGCGGCGGGGACACACCGGCTGACGGCCCGCGGCGACCTGCATCTGCAACTCGCTCGAACCGCATCGCCGCGCCCGGACGACGCGGCGATGCGAACCTACCAGGACAGTTACCGAAGGGCGTTCGACCTGATCACGTCCGCGGCCACGCAATCGGCCTTCGAACTCGGCAACGAACGGGAGTCATTGCGGGACCGCTACGGCCGAAATTCGTTTGGCCAAGGTTGCCTGCTGGCCCGGCGACTGGTGGAAGCCGGCGTGCCGCTGGTGACGGTCAACTGGGCGCGAGACGATGCGTATTGGGACACACACAAGGACAATTTCCATCTGCTGCAGAAGGATCTGCTGCCCCCCTTCGACGCGGGGTTTTCCGCATTGCTGGATGACCTGGCAGATCGCGGGCTCCTGGAGGAAACGCTGGTCGTTTGCTTCGGCGAATTCGGACGAACGCCGAAAATCAACGCGGCGGCGGGTCGCGATCACTGGGCGGGCTGCAACTCCGTCGTGCTGGCGGGCGCCGGAATCCGCGGCGGGCAGGTGATCGGCGCCTCGGACAAGATTGCAGCACAGCCGATCGCGCGTCCGATCACGCCAGGAGATCTTGCGGCAACGATCTATCACGCGCTCGGAATTGAAATCCGGCATGTGCTGCGCGACGCACTGCAGCGGCCGTATGTGCTGACGACCGGTCAGCCGGTCGTGGAACTGTGGGGTTCGTGAGCCGCTTGCCACGGAATTCGACTGCAGAATCTCGGACGGTCCGGAAAAGTGGCGGAACGGCCGAATAGACCGTTCGCAATTGGCCCAATTCGCAGCGCCGCTCGTCAAACCGCCGCTGGCTTGTCGACCAACTCGCGGCCAATGTCGTCAACCGCTTTCAGAGCCGCTCAAGTACGAAACAGAACCGTGCAGATCAGCGCGTACGTGCCCGACGCGAAACGACAGCTTGTTGTTCGTCACTGTGACCTCCGTCAAGAAGATTCCCGCACAAGTGCCACAAACGGGCTTCTCTGAGGACGCCTCAGAAACGCAAACGCCCGTGAGCCAAGTGGTTATGGCTCACGGGCGGGCATAGCTGAGCGGAGAGGGGGATTCTCTGAACGCTCATGGGCTGCAGTACCCGAATGCAGCAAACGATCCTATTTATGAGCGTTTTCGTACGGCGGTCAATGGTGGTGTTTCTCGGCAATTCGATCCGTGCGGCGTTCCAACTTTGCCACAAAACTGCCACAAAAATCGAACTCAACAAATCGGTGCGAACCCACCCGCGGGCCGTCCTTTTGGCTCTCCACCTCGACTTGGCAACGTTTCAGATCGCTCAGCCGACGCTCAATCTGCCGCGTTCGATGAAGGCTAAGTTGGTTGACTTCGCTCTGAAGAACTCCGAACACGCGTCGCGAGAGATTGATCTAATTGGGCACTTCGTGTCGATCAGCCCTTCTGGATTAGTCGGAGCCGTTGCGCGAGCAATTCACCGCGACTATGCACGCCAAAATGCACGTAGATTTTCTTCACATGTGTGTGGACCGTGTGAACACTGAGCTTGAGCCGGGCTGCAATCTCCGATTCCGGAACGCCATCAAGCATCAACTCGTACACTCTTTTTCTCGAAGGCGTCAATTGCTCGCTTTCGCTCCGCGCCTGGGCAGCGGACCGCTTTGCGGTCTCATCGTCATCTGACATCGACAACGGCGCGGCAGCGCCCTGCAGCGCCAGCCGAAACGGCGCCGCTCCGAAACGGATCTTCTGTCCGATGTGAACGGGACACGACTCAACCCGCTTTTCATCGACGAAGGGGTGCCGTTTCGACTTTTCAAGTCGGTGAGGGACATGAGCATGCCCCTGAGCGTCAACTGCGCATGTCGTCGGGAGACGGAATCGTCGTTTACGATGATCTCGCAGTCGGACGCCCGACCAATAACATAGGTTCCGTCGCGCAGCAACTGCAACCGCTGCGGCGGGATTGTCTTCGGATAGAAGCATCACTCGGTACACGCCGGCCTCGCTGCAACGATGCGATCGACAGAATGCGATTTGTGCCGCAGCATACCTGTTCGGGGGATATGGCCACTCTGCGCGTGGAGTATGCTGACGTTTCGCGTATGGTTGTAACGGCAATCTGGAGCAGTCACATCGCGTGAATCAGCACGTCGAAAACTCAATTCTCCGGCCGACAGCGTCAGTGAGGCATGGTCGAAGGTTGCGGTTTCGGCAAGCCGTCTATCCGGTTCATTTCACTGCGGCATCGTTGCGACTCAGTTGGTCGTGTCCTCCAGTCACAGGGCCCTGCGATGGCGTATCCGGAATTCGTTTTCTATCCGAACACGTCGACCACCAATACGGCGGCAAACCAAGTGTTCTCGGTCTTCAATGCCAACCAGGCGCAGATCGATACGACCCAGCACGATCCGATTCTTTCCAAAGCCGCACTGATCAGCGTGTTGACGCCAGGTCTGGTCGCAATCGGCCAAACCCCCGCGCTGGACGTCCCGAAAATCGCGCTCTACGGCCGACAGGGAGCGACGCGATATTCCTTTACGGTCGATCTCGAAACGAGCGCGTTCTCGCTGTTCATTGGAACAATGAATGCGCGTGACGAAGTTTTCCGGCATCTCGTTCAACTGTCGTTTCTGCAGGTCGTGTCGGACAACCCGGGTGCCGGATTGTGCACCTTGGCAGTGCCGCTGCGGACGATTCACGGAGGAACTCCGCGCCAGGATTTCGAAGAGACGGTCGCCCTCGTCGAGGCGCTCTTCGCACACTCTCATCTATCGCTGCTGTCGGGTCTGCTGCTGTTGGGGTACTGAATCCGTCCATTCGCTCCAGCGTGGCCGACTGCGCCGGTCGCGCCGGGGATTTGCGATTTCAACTCACCACAGGACTCACCATGAAGCAGGCCAGCATCCAAAGCGTCGCCGTCAACGGTTCCAATCTCACCGTGCGGGGCGTGTATGATACAGATGGCGACACGCTGAAGTCCTTGCGTCTCGACGTCTGGCTCGACGACAGAAATATTGGCAGCGTCACAAATACCGCGCCGGGCCCGTCGCAGCAGATCGAGGTTCGCTCGGACAACCATGACCTTCGTAAAGCGGACTGGATTGTCGTTTCCGACGTCAAAGGGACCACTGAGGCGAACGACCTCTGGCAGGTCTCAATCGTGTCGCCGGACCGCGTCATCTTGCTCGGGTCAATCTACGAGCACGCCTATGCGGGCAATACGGGCTCCTGGCAGCTGGTCCGCGCCGCCCGCCGCCCGCAGTCATTTTCGCCGGCCCAGGTGCCGCCCGCCTGGGAAGTCACGATCTCTCTGACACGTAACGGCTGGTATTCGGTGCAAGCGGCCTGCTTTTTTCCGAAGGCGCCTCATGTCGCCGCCTCGTCGGAATTCCAGGTCCCGACGCGCGTCGGATGACAGCGGTTTGACCGGGCTGAGATTTTGTGCGGATCATCTCGACAGGAATAAGTTCCCTCGTTGCATTGGTGAGGAATAGCCATGGCGGTTGAGGCACGCGTCATCGACATCAGCGGCATATTGCCGAGCGTCTCGCAAAATCCGACCCCCGAGGAGATCGCGGGGCACATCAAGACGGTCTCGCACCTGGTGCGGGTGATTACACGCACGGTCAATCCGAACGTGTGGGAAGCCGGCGGCGGCGACAGCACGATTTCCGCGGTCCAGGATGGACAGACGAAAAAATGGAAACTGTCGCTGTGGTCGGAAAGACCGACTTCGACGCGGTCGTCAAGCAGATCACGGCGATCGGCGCACCATAGCTCACGGAACCACGTCTGAGTGAGCGCGGTTGTCGTCGATGGCGAATCCCGGCCGGTCAATCACGCGACAGGAAGTTCTCAATGGTCGTCTGCCGCTTCAATCCTTTCGAAATCTATGTCCAGGATCGCAGGGCGATCCGGGACCACCTGGACGGACAGCGAAACAGCCTGGAGATCCCACTTGAGGATTTTCTGAGCATCTTCCCCGAACTCGGCGGCTTGAACACCAGCGATGTGCAGATCCTGAAGAACTTTCTGGAGCGCGTCGCCCACGTCTACATCAAGTATCAACCCGATCTCATTAACCACGTCACCGATCCCACAGCGAAGCAGGCGGCGGCGGCGTTGTTTGCGGCATTACGCGACAGTTATCGGACAATCATCGACGAGTTATCGCTGCCTCAGCAACCGGAACCCGCTGGCAATCCAGCGCACGTGGCGGATATTCCGAAGTCGCTGCGGCTCGGGCCGCTACGAGCATTCGCCCTGCTAGGTCAATTTGCGGAGTTCGTACACTCAACCGCGGCGGAGTCTGCCGTCGTACGTCGCCTGGATCTGGTCGAGAACTCGGTCAACCATCTGGCGACGCTCTCGTTTGGAGATGCCGCCGCACAGGCAGATGTGCCGCTCCACGAATTCGTGTCAAAGATTCCCGCGTCACTGCGCGATCTGTTTCAGGCGACCACGCCGGGTCAACGTGAAAAGAAGCTGCTGTGGCTGATTGCGAACTTCTTCGTGCCCCACGACTCAATCCGGCGCGCGCTGGACTCGGCTGCACGACGGCAGACGGGGTTGTGGGGGTCGCTCTGGCCGGGAGTCGATGCCGGACAGTTCGATGCGTGGCTGAACGATCGCAACAGCTATCTGCACCCCAACGCGGCAGCGTTGCTCAACGAAGAGCGGGAGTTCCGGCTGCGGCTGGTGTCCGCGATGAGCTCGCGACTGGCACGCGGAGCGGAGGAGGACTCCGCACCGGGACACCAGGCGCAATCGGATCCAACGGACTCTGACAGACTGGTTTCCGAGTGCTTGGGGGCGTACATCGACACGCTGGTGAAGTACGTGTTTGAGCCGGAGTCCTCCGGCCCGGGCGACAGCGAATGGAAACGTCACGAGGATGTCGGTCAGCAGTTTGCCCTGCTGGCATCTCGGCAGATCCGGGCGTCGGTGCGAACAACGGTGTCCCTGCTACTCACGGGGGTCTGGAAATGGTCGGTCAACAATGAGGTGCTTGTCGGATACATCAGCTCGGCGCTCAGCACTTTCGCATCGAGCATTGTCGAGAGCGTGATCCGCAGCGTGACGTTTTACGCGTCGGTCAGGTCGGCCTATCAATCGGACACAACGATTCCGGCGAATCCGCTGCATCGCTGGAGCACACTAAACACCGTCGAGGACACAGGCCAGCCGCCGGACGGGATCGATTTCATCGCGCAGCGGCGCTGGCCTGACGGGCCGGTGTTTACGACCGTGCCCGCATTGATCCGGGGCGTGCTGCAGGACACGGGGACCTTCATCGAATCGGTCGATCGATACCGCGGCTCGATCGACTGGCCCGCGTGGCGGGAGGACGAATTTGCAGATGCCGTGTCGATCACGCGCTGTGAACTCGTGGGGCACACGCTTACGGTGTGGGCCGCCACGACGGAGTGGTTCACCGGGCCGGCGCCGGTACTCAAAGCGTGGATTCGCGGCCGTCCCGTCACGATGCGACCGGGACTCACGGCGCATCATCCGTATACCTTGCAGGTGACTGACGCCGCAATTCGCAACGGCACCCGGATTGGCGTGATTTCCAATCGCGGCGGCCATGCGCTGAGCCGTGTTTGGACGCCCTGAATTACAGACCCTATTTCCGGACAACTCGTACAGTCAGGTATCACCCATGTCTTCAGATCTCGCCATGCCGCCCGCTGTTGAGGGGAGTCCCGGACTCGAGTTCTATACCGTCTATATCCCGCTGAAGCAGCCGACCGCGTTCGATGTCGTCCCCTACGTCCGCGCGGCGTTGGAGACGATCGGCTGCGGATCGGTCGTGGCGGTGGGCAAGCAGGGACTGCAACTCACGGCGCCCATCCACCTGGCGCACTACCTGCAGGCCACGATCGAACAGCATCTGAATCGCGCAGCGGCCGATCCGCCGCTTCCGAGATTCGCGAACAATGTCTTCTATCCACCGCTGCTGATTGTGCCGAGCACGTCGCGCCGCTGTTCGAGGCCATGAGCCGCCCTGCAGTTATGCCCCCCGACATGGTGGCGGCGTACCTGGAGATCGATGAAGCGCGGGCGGCGATTGCAGTCTCCGGCCCGGAGGAGCGCAGGAGACTACGAAAACAACGTCAGGCCAAGCCTCGTACGATTCATGCATTCGACTGAGAAAGCGGGCTTCCCGATTTCCTGATCCGCAGCGTAACAAAAAAGCGAGATCACGGTTTCAGTATCGTGAGAGGCAGCGAGCATGCCGAAACGAAACGTTGCTGATGCACTTAGGCGGTGGGGGGTGAGGGCCCTTCTGACGACCCTGGTCGCCGTGGCGTTGTCCGCGACATGTCACGCTCAGGGTTACAACCAGCGGATCCGCGCGGAGACGCTCGCCCGAGATGTTGCTTACTCCGAACCGGCGGCGTACTCGGCGGGCCTAGACGGGACGCGGCTGACTTTGAATGTATGTGAAGTGGTCCAAAGCCTGGAGGGTCGCACATTCCGTCATCGGTCCTACGACGGCGGCCTGCTCGGACCGATCATCCGCATCCGTCCCGGGACGACACTGCAGATTCGCCTGGAGAATCACCTTCCGGCGGAAGTCGCCGACCCTCACGAACCGAATCAGCCGCACGGCTTTAACACGACGAATCTGCACACGCACGGCCTGCATGTTTCGCCGGAAGAGCCGGCAGACAATGTGCTGCTGCAGATATCTCCCGGCGGTTCGTATGAGTTTCGCTTCGATGTGCCGGCCGATCATCCGCCGGAACATTCTGGTACCACGCACATAAGCACGGATCAACGGCGCTCAACTTGCCAGCGGCATGGCGGGCGGCTGCTCGTCCAGGGGGACTGGATGAGATACCTGAGATTCGGGCGGCAACTGAGAAGGTACTGGTTCTCCAACAGTTCGTCTTGCGCGAGATCCCCGGCGAGCCCTGGATTGTGCATCCGGCGACGTCTATACCGGAACTGGTGATCGAATCGATACCGTCAACGGCGTGAACGTCCCGACGTTCACAATGCGTCCCGGCGAGATCCAGCGGTGGCGGATCATCCACGCGGGAATCGGTGATTCAATGTCGCTGCATCTCGAGGACTTCGAGATGTACCAGATCGCGGTGGATGGGTTGGCGACCGGTTTCCGCGAGTTCATCGGCCCCGACGGATTCGAGCTGCATCCAGGACAGCGAACGGACGTGCTATTGAAGGCGCCGGCGATCACCGAGCAGCGGCAATCGTATGTCCTTTCGAATGAGATCGGCAATGCGACGCAACTTCCGGGCGCGGCTGGTGGCGACAACGGACCTGCTTAAGGTGGTGGTTACGGGGCCGCCGGTCAACATGGACTGGCCGAGCGACGCAGCGCACCGGGCAGCGGCCGCGTTTACGCCTGAGGACGTGCCGCGGGACAATCAACTCAGCGGCAATTGGACGCTGCAATTCAAAGACGCCAGTACTCCGACCGAGCGGAAGTTTCTGATCAACGACAAGGCCTATTCGGGCCTTGTCGAGCGAGCGATTCCACTGGAGACGGCGGAGGAATGGCGGATCGAGGCAGCGGCCGGAGGCCATCCATTTCATGTGCATGTCAATCCGTTTGCCGTACGGGAGATGAACGGCTCCGGCATCGTCCGCTGGCGGTGGCAAGACACGCTGTTCGTTGCTCACGAAGAGCATGCCATCGTTCGCTCCTGGTTCCGTACGCATCCCGGACAGACGGTGCTGCACTGCCACATCCTCGACCATGAGGACCTGGGCATGATGCAGCTGATCAAGTTCACCACGCCGCCCGGCATGGCAGGCGCCGGAGATGAGGTTCGTACGATCTCTCTGCAAGAGACCACACGATGGTCGCTCAAGTCACCGACCGGGGAACCCATTCGCCCCGAGTCGTTCCTGGGCCAGCCACTGCTGTTGGTGCTGCATCGAGGCCTGGGTTGCGCGCACTGTTCGCGGCAAATCGCACTGCTCGCCGAGCGGCAGCTGGAATTCACCGCCATCGGTGTGCAACTGGCCGCGGTCTGTCCGGAGCTGCCTTCGCCGCCTGCGCTGGCTGCCGCGCGGGCGCAGTTTCGCATCGACTTTTCACTGCTGGCGGATGCGGATCTCCAGCTGTTTCGACAATCGGGCTGCGTGGACAGAGACGGGAACCCGCTGCATGGGCTGTTGTTGTTCGATGCGGGAGGAGAGCTGGCATGGCGGCATGCATCCAATGAGCCGCTCCTGGACATCCAACAGTTGTTAACCACGATTCGGCGCGAGCTGGGCAAAACTGGCGCCGACGTGACTGCTGATGTTGCGACACCCTGATTCCGGAGGACGTGCCATGAATCGCTTGCAGATATGGACACTGGCTGTAGTTGCGGCTGTCGCGGCGCCCGTGGCGGCGCAGGACGTGATTATTCGCATCACCGGCAATGGCGGCACCGCAAAGTACGTCAAGGATGGTGCGACGATGCAGGAGGACGTTGAAGTGGCGGTCGGTCAAACCGTCCGCTGGATCAATGCCGGCAACATGAAACACACCGCCACATCCGTCAAGAAGGACACTGCCGGCAATCGCATTTTCGACACTGGCGACATCACGCAGACCGCGCCGAACAACTTCAAGGAGATCGTGTTCTCAGAAGCTCTGTTTAAGTCGGCCGGAGGAACGGCCGGGTCATCGGTCGAACTGGAGTACTTCTGCAGCAGACACCCGACGCTGATGAAGTCGAAAATCATCCTGAAATCGACGGCGCCCACAGAAGCCGCTTCGCTGCGGGTTCGCAAAAAAATTGAATCATTGTCCGCGGCGGAACTGGCGGCTCTACGACAGGGAGTGGCAGTGATGAAGTCGCGCGATCCGAGCGATCCGCGGAGCTGGGCGTTCCAGGCGAACATGCACGGGGTGCCAGTCGGTGGACCAAGCCACCCTATGTTTTCCCAATGTCAGCATGGCACTCCGCACTTCCTCACATGGCACCGCGGCTATCTGTATTACTTTGAACGAATCCTGCGGGAGGCTGCCGGTGATCCGAGTTTGACGCTGCCTTACTGGAACTGGTCGAGTCAGCGATCTGTTCCGCTGAGCTATCGCCAGCCTGCCGACAGCACGAATTCCCTGTTCCACGAACGTGCACTGAACAACGGCGCAAAACTGCCGCTCTCTGTCGTTGTGACCGAAGTCGACAACGCACAGTCAGAGCCCCTGTTCATGGATTTCAGCAGCGCGCTAGAAATGCCGCACGGCAACGTCCACACCCTCGTGGGCGGCGGCGGCGACATGGCATTCATCTCCACATCGGCGCGAGATCCGATTTTCTGGCTACATCATGCGAACGTCGATCGGAACTGGGACCGCTGGCTCAGCGGTAGCGGCCATGCCAATCCGGGCAACTCCGCTTTCCTCGCGAAGATGTTCACGTACATCGACGAAACTGGCGCGGAAGTGACCGTGACGGTCCAGCAGATTCTGAACTCCACTCAGCTGGGTTATCGCTACGACGACGTGCCCCCTGTACCAACGCCGATCCCCGTGCCCGAACTGGCGGCTGCTGGACCGGAACACTCGGGTGATGTTCATGCCGAGACGGAATCTTCGCATGCCGAACATGCGGCGCTGCCAACGGGCGCTCTCGTCGCGTCGTCGCAGCCGGTCGACGCACCGGAGTCGGCGGCAGGAGTCAAGCTAAGTTTCGAGCCCAAGTCAGTCGCTTTGGCATTCCGCGAAAGCGGGCATGCAACATTGGAAAGCGCTGCGGTGCCGGCGGCTGGTGCACCGAGCAAGGTGGTAATCGAAGTGGTCGGCGTCAAAGCGGAAGCCCCCCCCTCGTTTGTGTATGGCGTGTACATCAATCTGCCGGGAGACGCCAGCAACGAGCAGCTGTCCCGGCATTTTGTCGGTTCACTCGATTTGTTCGGCGTGGCAGAACACTCTGAGGAGCATGCCGCACGTCCGCAACGCTTCGACATCACAGGGAAGCTTCGGCGTCTGGGGTTGCTGAATGCGGCCGCTCCGCCGCCCGTCAACGTGACGATCCGACCGATCCTGCCGGAGCCTTCCGACAACGAATCCGCGGTCAATGAGGCGACGTACAAGAACTCTGCTGAAGCCGCCAAAGTGGAATTTGTACGCGTAGACTTGCGGGTCGTTCCGGCAGCTCCTGCCGCGACAGGCCCTGCGGAGAAGCCAGCGGCGCGTCCGAAGCCTGTGGTCCCCAAGCGGGTGTCCCTGCCGTTGCCGCCGCGCGAGGAACCGGAGTCGGCGGTTGCGGCGACGGCGGCAGCGGATCCAGAAGGGGCCGTGCATTCGCTGATCGAACGTCGCGCGGCGCTGGTGCGCGAGTTGGGTCAGCTGGACGTCCACATTTCGCGGACGCTCGAATCGATTTGCGGAGCGTCGACCGACTTCCAGGATGTCGAGCGCTATGACGGCAGCCTCGGCGTGCCCGTCGCATTGGTCCGCGACCATGAACGTGCCGTCGGTCAGTTGCAGTGGCTCGGGGATCTGGCGGATCGGTTCGATGGTCCCAACGACTCCCCCGGCAACGTGAACGGCCAGCGCTGGGGGTCCGGCGGTATGCTCTCACCCGATCTGTTCATCACCGCTGGACATTGCTTCGACAACAGCGGCGAGAACGGGTGGGACATGCCGTTTCGCAATAACATCGTGATCGCTCCACCGGAAATTGCCACACTGATGAATGTCAACTTCCTGTACCAGATCAATTCGACGACCGGCCTGCGGCGGCCGGTGGAGAGCTTCCCGGTGCTGGAACTGCTGGAGTACCGCAAAGGCGGCAACGACTATGCGATCGTGCGGCTCGGCCCCAATGCCGACGGCGAACTTCCCGGTAACAAGTACGGTCAGTTGCAGGTGGCCACGGCCGACCTGCTGACTCCGGGCGCGATGCTGTGCCTGATACAGCATCCGAACGGGCTTCCCAAAAAGATCGAGGCCGGTCCGATGGAGGCCAACGACGGCAATTTCATGTCCTACGCGTCGCTGGACACGCTCGGGGGCTCATCGGGCGCGCCGATCCTGTCGCTGGAGGGCACACTGGTGGGCGTCCATACCAACGGCGGCTGCACGGAGTTCGGCGGTTCGAACCGGGGCGTGTCGATTGGGGCAATTCGCCGCGTTTCGACGCGGTTGCCGTGAGGCGGTCGCGGGCATCCTGCAGCGATTGGGCCTCGCCAGTGACCAATCGGCTCCGAAACGGGAACTCCCAGCGATCGCGGAGACACTCATGCCACAGCCAGTCGCGGTGGAATTCACCGAAACGATGCGCGGCTTTGTCGCACTCGGCGCTCGCAGCTTTGAGGACGGATTCCACAGCGGCGACGCGACGGCACGCCGCTGATGTTTCGCCTCACCATTCGCGCGGATGACGTCGAGAGGTTCATACGCGAGCCGGAACATGCCGCGACCGCGACCGGTTACGTTCACTGCGATGCGCTGGGAGGAAGGTTGCATGTTGAGAAAGGCACGTTCAACCTGTTCGTCGATACGGCAGATCGCAACTCTCGCAAGATGCTGTATCGTCTGTTCCTGCGAGACACGGCGGGCCGGTCGTCGACGTTGAGCGGCTTTAAGCAAGTCCAGGATGATGTAGGACCTGACGTGTGGACCGACACAACGACGCTGTTTGCGAACGTTTTTGAGGGACACGTTTCGGCCGCCGACGAAGCGGCAGCACAGCGCTGCGCCTGCGGCATCATTCAAATTTCGGGCGCTCGACTTTGCAGTACAGTTAACGACGATCCGCGCACGTGCGCCATCATTCGCCGAACGCGCGGCTGCGATCCAGAAATTCGGCCGATTCTTCGTCGGCAGCCTGTGGGAGGTTTATGGCCCAAAGCTCATGCCGAAAGCTGGGCGTTTTCGCCGCGAGATTCCGCTGTACACGACCGCCGGCGTGCACAATGCCGAAGTGAGCACGCACCCGTTTACGACGGCCGACGGACTGGGGCTCAGCCTTTGCGGTTTTATCGTGCCGCGTGCGAGGACGCGGTGGTCATCATTCACGGACTAACCACGTCCAGCGATATGTTCATCATGCCAGAGCACGAAAATCTCGTGCAATACCTGCTGGACCACGGCTACACGGACGTGTTCACTCTCGATTTCCGAATGAGCAACCGCTTTCAGTACAACCTGCACCGCCACCGGTATTCGATGGACGACATAGCACTGTATGATTATCCGCCGGCATTCGCCCTGGTTCGGGAGTTGGTGGGACGCGGAAAGCGTGTGCACGTCATCTGTCATTGCCTCGGTTCAGTCTCGTTCATGATGAGTCTGTTCGGGAAGGCGGTGGACGGGATTGCCAGCGTGATCTCCAACAGCGTGTCGCTCACGCCGCGAGTGCCCGCCTGGTCGCGCGCCAAGTTGATGTTCGGCCCGTTCTTCGTCGAGAATCTGACCAGCATCGAATACCTCAATCCGTACTGGCGACGCGAACCGGGCTGGGGCCTGGGCAAACTTCTGGCGTGGTGGGTCTCGCTATTCCATCGCGAATGCGACGTGCCGGAGTGTCACATGCTGAGCTTCATGTGGGGCACGGGATTTCCCGCTGTCTATCGCCATGAGAATCTGCTCGACGTCACGCACCGCCGCGGCGGCGATTTGTATGGCGGTGTGAGCCTGCATTACTACCGCCACGTGAGCAGGATGGTGGCTAACGGGAATACGGCGGTGAAATTCGACCCACACGATCCGCGTTTCGCGGCATTGCCGGTGAACTACCTCGAACATGCACAGCAGATCAGGACTCCCATTCTCTTCATCACCGGTCAACAGAATCACATCTTTCTGGATTCCAACGTCGAGTGCCATCGGCGGCTGGAGCGCCTCGCGCCGGGACGTCACGAACTGCAGGTGTTCCCCAACTACGGTCATCAGGACGTGTTCATGGGGAACAATTGCGCCGTCGATATCTTTCCGCGATTGTTGAACTTTCTGGACAAACACGCAGGCCGCGCGGGGAACACCGCGGGCAAGCCCACGTCGGACAACTGAAGTCGTCCGACGATCAGAACTCAAAGCGGCGAACGGACGCCACTGACGCCCCGTTCGACAAACAAGCGACGGAATCTCATTGCGACTGGGCCCAGATTCATGCCGGACTATGACGCGATCGTGATTGGCAGCGGCTTCGGCGGTGCGATTACCGCGTGCCGCCTGGCGGAGGCCGGATACAAGGTGTGTATCCTGGAACGCGGCCGGCGCTGGTCGCACGACGCGGCGCATGCCGACTTCTTCCCGCGCGATCTGGCCGAGAGTCGCTGGCTGTGGCGTGACGACGATCCAGCCAAATTCCACGGCTGGCTCGACCTGCGAGTGTTTCCCAACATGTCCGTCGCACAGGGGCGGCCGTCGGCGGCGGATCGCAGATCTACGCCAATGTCTCCGTGGAAGCGCCGGCATCCGCCTTCGAGGACCGTCCCGGTCTTTCTCCGTGGCCGGCGGCGATCCGGAAGCCCGAACTGCAGCCCTACTACGACGCTGTTGCAGACGAGATGCGCGTGAGTCCCATCCCGCAGAGCCAGTGGAGTTCCCGCACGCATCTCGTCCACGATGCGGCCAACGCGATCGGTGCCGGCAACCGGTTCCGCACCATTCCGCTGGCGATAAACTTCGGTGCGGCATTGACAATCAACCCAGCATCTGCAAACCGCCTGGAGCGCAATCCCGCGTCGATTAAGCCCAACCACCGCGGCGTGCCGCAGGGAGAGTGCTATCACTGTGGTGAATGCGACATCGGATGCGATGTCAATGCCCGCAATACCCTTGACACGAACTACATACCGCTTGCGGAGAGCACTGGGCGCGCAACGGTGTTGCCGCTGCATATCGTGCGCAATATCGAACCGATTTCAAACGGCTACCGCGTTGCGTACGAACGCATTCGCGACGGGACGTTATATCCCGGCAGCTTGACGTCACGGCTGGTGATCGTTGCCGCAGGTTCACTCGGATCAACTGAGCTGCTGCTGCGCTGTCGCGATGTCACCGGGACTTTGCGGGGTCTGAGTCCGCGCCTGGGGAAGAACTGGACCAGCAACGGCGATTTCTTGACGCCGGCAATCTATGCCATGCGCAATCCACCGCCCTTTCCGTCAGATGGACCGACCATTACTGCGGTCATCGACTTCCTCGATCGCAGCCAGTCGGATCAATCGTTCTGGATCCAGGACGGCGGCTTTCCAAACCTTCTGCTGGTCTGGCTGGCAGGGCTCGGGCGCGGACTGCCCGGACCGCGCAACTGGATGTTACTCGATTCGCTGAGGGCCGTGATCGCGGGCATGGCCTCCGCAGGAAAGACCGTCGCGCAGCAAGCGCGTGCCGGCGAGCTGTCGCAGATTATGCCGTGGTTCGCACAGAGCGTCGATGCCGGCGACGGTCAACTGAGTCTCAAACGACGGTGGTGGCTGTTCGGAGCGCGGCAGCTCGACTTGAAATGGGAGATTACCCGGTCCGAACCGGCGATCAACGCCGTCGTCGAAATGCACAAGAAGTTGTGCGCCGCCACGGGCGGCTTACCGCTGGTACCTGCGTCGTGGTCCATCTTCAAAGATCTGATTACGCCGCATCCACTGGGGGGATGTTCGATGGCGGACGCGCCAACAATGGGCGTCGTGAACGACGCCGGCGAAGTGTTTGGGTACCGGAATCTGTTTGTTGCAGATGGCGCCGTCTTTCCGCGCGCGATCGGGGTGAATCCGTCTCGCACCATCGGCGCGCTGGCCGAACGAATCGCTGCGAGGATCGTGGCTGGCGACCGCTAAGCGGTCGGACTAAATCAACGCCGAATCCTGAAAGGAAGTCATATGGCCGAACGCAACATCGTGGTGTCGGGACAACGGCTCAAACAGCTGGCGGACAAAGTGGAGTCTGCCGGCGAGACCGGGGTGCCTGCGGCGTATCCGGCTGACTTGGGGGCTGATCAGCGCGCCGACTGAGGCGTTCACCAAGGGCCTTGAGGCAGCCGAGTCCACTGCTCCCGCTCAAGCCATGCCCGACGACGGTTTGGCGGAGTGCCGCAATGCTCCTGCAGTTCAATGCGGCCGTTCAGATGCTGGAGAAGGAGGATGTCAACCCAGGTGTGTTCAACACCGTAGAAAACCAAGTCGCCGCGCTCATCCAGTCGCAATTGGCGGAACAGGCGGAACGTCATGGCAAGCTGGCGCCCGCCGTTGACGGCCGCGAAGCGAAATTCGACGAACACGACGTTCGCTGGGCGTTCAGCCTGATCAGTTGGATCGGCAAGCTCCGTCCGCACGCGTGGCAGCCGCCGCCGCCCGCAGCCGGAGAAGACGGGCCGACAGCAAGCTGGCGGCTCACCGGAACTGGGGGACCGGCCTGTATGGCGCACCGGAGTTCAAGAACCGGATACAGGAGCAGAATGACCTCTCCTATTACATTCACCTGGGGGACGTGTACTACGCAGGCACCGTCAAGGAATCGGAGAACAACTTTCTGAAATTCTGGCCGAAGAAGGCGTCGGTCGTCAGCCGAGCGTGCAACGGCAACCACGAGATGTATTCCGGCGGATACGGTTACTTCGACACAATTTTGCCGCAACTTGGCCAGACTTCGAGCTGCTTTGCGGCGCCCAGAACGCCCACTGGCTGATCGTGGGACTCGACAGCGCGTACGCTGACCATGATCTGGCGAACGATCAGAACGTCTGGCTGCAGAGGCTTGTGGACGCCGCGGGTTCGCGGCGCGTCGTGTTGCTTTCGCATCATCAGCCTTACTCGCACTTCGAACATGGCGGCGAGAAGCTTGTGGAGAAGCTGTTGCCGTTGCTCAATAGCGGCAGGATTTCCGCATGGTATTGGGGGCACGAACATCGCTGTGTGGTTTATGACCCCCATCCCCAGTGGAAACTGCTCGGGCGGTGCATCGGGCATAGCGGCTACCCTTACTTCCGCAAGCCGTCCCTGGATTTCAAGGAGAACGTCGTTTCCGACGAAGGTCGACGACGCATTCTGGGCGCGTGTTGCCGGCGCGATCGGCCCCGGAGGTGCCGAGCGCGCTGCTGCTGGACGGTCCGAATCCGTTCCTGGGAGACCATCGCGACGAATACGGACCGAACGGCTGGGTCACGCTGGAATTCCGAGGCAAGACATTGTTCGAGCAGTACTACCTCGCCACCGGCAAGCTGCTTTGGGAGCAAATGGCGGTGCCGTGAAGCCACAGGTCACGAACGCCGGCCCGTCGATCTGAATGCCTCTTCTCAGCTTCCTGTTTCAAACACGAAAGCCATCAACATGTCCGATCCACTGCAGCGCTATCAGCGCGCATTCCAGAACATGTCCGTTGATGAGGTGTTGAACAATCGGCGTGCAATCATTGGCCCTGCGAACATGCCGACCGACGCGCAGGGCCAGTTGGCAAAGGACGCGCTCAGGGCGCTCAACGACGGAGTTGAGCCGACGCCCGTACAACTCGCGGCGCTCGAAACTGTGGTGCGGTTGATGCGGCCGTCGCAGTTATCGGTGAATCGCGAATTTGAAAACATTCCCGACGAGGCCGCCGGGTTGGGCGACTGGAAGGCGTTCGGGACGACCGTGAAATCGGCCCTGTACACGATCGGACGAGTCGACAACTCGGTCGACAAGGGACTGGGGACCGGGTTTCTCGTGTCAGAGAAGCTCCTGGTGACGAACATTCACGTCTTGGACGACCTCACCGGCGGCTTGCGGCGGCTCGAGCGCGGCCAGGCGAAGGTGTGGTTCAAGAAAGAGTTCGGCGCTGTCCCCGAGGAGGCGGCGGTTGCCATCGTTCGTGTGGCGGCGTTGCACGACACTCTCGATCTGGCGATCCTGGAAATCGATCCCGTTTCGTTGTCCGACGATCGCGTGCCGCTCACAATTAGCGCCGGAAATCCGACCGCGGGTGAGGCCGTCGTGGTCATTGGCTATCCGCAGAATGATCCATTGCGCAACCCACTGTTCATTCCCGCGATATTCGGCGGTCGGTTCGGCGTGAAGCGTGCAGCTCCCGGCGAAATCGTCTCTACAACCGGCAAGTCATTGTTCCACGACTGCTCGACCCTTGGTGGAAACTCCGGCTCGCCGGTACTGTCCCTGTCTTCGGGAAAACTTGTCGGCGTGCACCGGGCGGGGTCATTCATGTACCGCAATGAATCTGTCCGCGGCAGCGACTTGCAATCGTTTGTGCAGGCGAATCTCTAAATCTCAACCGGCAAGGAAAGGCGGCGTGCTATGCCCGTCTTTGGATTGATTATTGCGATTGAGAATTATCCCGATGCCACCGGCGGAATGGCCACGAAGCTGAATCATACCAATGATTCTGCCGTCGCGTTCGCTGGCTGGCTCGAAAAACGAAAAGGAATCGCACCGGCGGGAACTCCGGGCTTCGACCCGAAACGATTCTTCTGTTGCGCTGGCAATGATGTTGCCTGCCGCACTCACGGGACGACGCGGCCAGAGATTCTGCGGGCGGTCGCCGCTCTGATTTCGGCGGCTCGTGATCAGTGCGAGGAACTCTACGTTTATATCAGCGGACACGGGTTCTGCTATCCGCGGGACGAGCTAGTCCAGGAGGACATCCTCGTTTGCGCGGATTTCGTGGACACCATGACAGGCGGCGCCGCGAGCGTTAAGGTGCCGGAACTGATTCAGTTGCTCTGCACGAGTCTTGGACCCGGAGCGCAGTATTACTTCTACGATGCCTGCCGCACTGAAATCCCGTTCGGTTCTGTCCGACCTGCCGACACAGGGCTGGCTCCTCCGCCGTCGCAACTCGGCCGGGCCGGAAAGGCAGTCTTGTACTCCGTCGAACAGGGCCTGCAGGCACGCACTGACAGCGGATTCTCTAGGCACCTCGTCAGCGGACTCAACGGCAGCGGTCGTGCCAAAGACTGGTACAACGGCGAACTCTATGTGAAGTTCGACTTTCTCTGGAAATACATCGAGTCGCAATCGAAGCGTAAGGAGAGTCAGCAGATTGGCGAGTCGGAGGGATTGATCCTTCGAATCGATCCTGTGCCTCAGGTGAAATTTAAGATCGACATCGACCAAGCGGGGCCGGATGACCATTTCCAGGTTGTCGTCAGGCGACAGAATGCGGTGATTCTGCAACAGGATATCGAGGGTCGACATTCTGAAGTCAAAGTCGATTCGCCGGGAATGTCCAGCGTCGACGTCGTTCATGGAGCGCAAAACCTGCTCCGAGTTGAGCCGGCACCGGGTCGGCTCGTCGAATTGTACGACGATGACGTGGCATTGAAGTACACGCGGCAGACGAGCGCGCTGGAGAGCGCACCGCTGGCCGCTGACGCTCCCGTCACGGTGCTGGTGGCGCGCAATGCCGCCGTTCGCATCACGGGACCTGGAGTCGACGAACTGATCGATGACGACGAGGAATCTGTCACGCGCGACCTTGCGCCCGGCAATTATCGCATCAGCGTCTCGGAAGCCGGCCAGACTGTCGCCGCGCAGGACATCCGAGTGGAGCGAGGAACTCCGCAGCAGCTTGATCCCGTGGTGGCGTCAACTTCGCCCGTGCAACAGGCCATTCTTGCGCAGATGGAACAGGAGGCCGCGCGCGAAGTCTGGTTCTCGGAGAGTCTCGGCGGACCGACGCTTGATCGCGACCTGGGCCTGTGGCTGGCATACCTCGGCGCAGCTCGGATCGTCAAGCGCTTAGGCGACTTCTCTAAGCTCGTGCGCGTGCCATTGACGGCCGATTTCAGTGATGTTCAGGCCGGGCAGTCAGCCGTGTATCTGTTGGCCTCGCTGGAAGGTCAACCGAACCCGTACTCTGCTGCACTGGGAACGACGCCGGTTTGGCGGGAGATGATTCCCGTCACCGATGTGCCCGACCTGTATGAACTCTCATGGCGAGTGCCACCCGGACCGTTCAGCATCAGCTTTTGCACGCCCGGCCGGCCGCCGCTGACCGCCTCGTCATGCGCACTGCCAAATCGCGCGACATTGCTGACTGTTTCGCCCAGCACCGTCCCATCGCCCGTGCGGCTTTACCAGTTTATGCTGCCGATCTGGTCGTTGCTGGATCAGCTGCCTTATGCAGTTCGTGCACGAGTCGATAACGAACCACTAAGGGTCGTCCGTTTCGGTGCACACTGCCAGCGATTGTTCGCACAAGAGCACTCGCTGTACAACGCGTATATTGAGCGGCGCGAGTCATCCCAGGACGACGACGCACGCGACACCTACATGGAGCTGATCTATGGCAAATGGATGGACCCGTTGTCGTCGATCATCGCGGCGAACGACCTGCTTCGCCGCGGCGTATTGAATGCCGCTTCCCCCGTGGCACAGTATCGCAATTTGCTGGATTCAATGGTGCGCAACCTTCGGAAGTACTTCGCCGGAATTCCCGACATTGAACTGCTGGCGCGGGCGATCGGTGAGCCCGCCAATCTCATTGCCGCGCCACCGCTGCTGGCGGATAACATCGAACGCTTGTCCATCGAAGAACGGCGCCGTTGCCTGCCGTTTGCCGAATCTCAGCGTCTTTTCGGCAGTCCCTGGGTCGCATGGGCCAACGCAGTGCCTCCGCCGGCGTGAAGAGTGTGATCCCACGATCATCGATTCATTACAGACAATTCAATACGCCGACGCATTGCCATGCCCTTGATGCCCGGAGTCGACTTCGAAGAGATCTGGAATGCGCTCGATGCCGCGTTCGACGATCAGTCGCTGCGACAAATGTTGCGGACGCGCGTCGGCCCACAGCCGGTCAAGCAACTGGCGTGGACGAAGGCGTCTCGCGACATCTGCTTCGACCTGTTGCAGCTGGCCGAACGGGAGGGTTGGCATGTACGACTGGTCTGTGAAGCGCATCGCTTTGTGCCGGGCAACGCGATGCTCGCACACGTTTATCAACAATACGGATTGCAGCCGGAAGTTGATCTGCAGCACGCCGGCGCGAAGGCGGCACCGGGAATCGTCGTCGGCAGCGTCGGCACTCTGGAGAAGACGGTCAACAATCGCTTGCCGATGCTCGATCCCGAGGTCTGGCGTGCAAAATTCTCGGCGGCGGAGAACTGGGTCTGCCGCGTTGAGCGTGATGGGGCCGCGCTGGGAACCGGTTTTCTGGTCTCAAGCGACAGGGTGCTGACGAATCATCATGTCGTAGCAGCACTGCTCAATGGGGAGACGCAGCCGGAACGCATCCGGTTTCGCTTCGGATACAAACAGCTCGCTGACGGGGCTCGCGAGCTCGGCCGACTTGTGGCATTGCACGCCACCGACTGGCGCGGGCCGTCCAGTCCTTGCACTCCGGAAGAAGAAGCGGGCAATCCTGACGGAAGTCTGCCGACCGACCAGCAGCTCGATTTTGCGGTATTGCGCCTGGCGGAACCGGTGGGGACCCAGCCGGTCGCGGCCGACGCACCCGCCGGAGCACCCGCCCGCCAATGGCTGGAGCTGCCGGCCGCTGCTCCAGACCTGCATCCGGGCGATCCGCTCCTGATCCTGCAGCATCCCGATGGAGCGCCGCTCAAGCTGGCGATGGACCTGGAGGCGGTCCTAGGTAGCAATTCCAATGGCACACGGATTCGATATGCAACAAACACGGCACCCGGATCCTCCGGTTCTCCCTGTTTCACGCTCGACTGGACGCCGGTGGCGCTGCACCATTGCGGAGACCCGGCCTACAGCGGCGCCAAGTACAATCAGGGAGTGCCGTTCAGATTGATTCGATCGATGTTGCAATAACGCATCTCACTCCTGCTTTCCGCACCGCAGATTCCCCGACGATTCGATGGACAGCTTCGTGGACGGAATGGCCGAAGTCTTCCAGGATGCCGGGACGCTCAAGACGTTCCTGCGCGTTAAGCTGCGCAGGAACCTGTCGAAGTGTTCACCAACGGATCTGCCGATTGACGAGATTTGTTCGAACGTCGACGCCAAGGCCGAAGCTCAAGGTTGGCGCCGGGACCTCATTGCCAAAGCGCGCGACGAATTCCCGCTGCGCGGCGACTTTCGTGCGATTTGCGACGACGAGCTGAAACATCTCGACACGCTCAATCCGCCGATTCGTTCGTCCCCGCTCGACCGGCGGCGACTGACGATTAACTTTGTGCTGTGCAGCGTCGCGATTGTCGCGCTGGCCGTCTGGCTCGGGGTCGGCTTCGGAGTGGTCTGGTTCACGACGACGATAGGCGCCTATCTGCTGACCGCCGCGATGTCTCTGCTCGGCAGGTGGTTTGCGATGCCTCAGCAATTCGGCAACGTCGGTCGCCGATTCGTTGCCCGTCTTGCCACCGGTGCGGTGACGAGGTGCCTGAGCGCCGCATTGGCGCTCGGTGGTGCCGCCTCGTTGTTCTCGGGCTTCATTCATGTGCATTCGATTCCGCCTGAGGTTCAGGATGTGCGCGTGCATCGCGCGTCAAACGATGCAATCGAATCCGTGGTTCATGCGGGTGACCGCAAGCTGACATTCACGTTTCCATGGGGCCGCACACTGAAATTGGAAGCCGATGGTTTCCGGCCTACGGAATTGAGGCTGTTTCCGTGGGTACCGGCGGAATGCACGA
This sequence comes from Planctomycetaceae bacterium, assembly GCA_046349775.1. Classification (GTDB taxonomy): domain Bacteria; phylum Planctomycetota; class Planctomycetia; order Planctomycetales; family Planctomycetaceae; genus JAEUIG01. Next base: position 38,365 of record JAXMBS010000016.1, read on the forward strand.
ACGTTGAGTTTGAGGGCCGGCGATCTACGTCCTCGCCGCTCCAGCAGGACTTGAAAGGCCTGCTGCCCATACAGCGCCAAATGAGCCCGAAAGCAAAGATCAGCATCAAGTCCAGCGGAATCAGGCTATGCAGGGGACGACTACAGGACGCAGTGTTGCTCAGCACCGGGATGCAGCGTTTCGGCGGGAAATTCCTGCGAATGCCGACGTTGCCAGCAGCAGTCAGCAACCAACAGCAGACGCTGACGATTGATGTGGTAGATGCCGCAGGCGCGACGATCGGATCGCAAAAATCGTACACTGTCGGAAGGGCGGCGAAGCAGTGGTCCAGCGTCAAGAGTACAGCCTGACGAGTCAATGACCGACACAGAAGAGGTGCCGCTTGTCTGCAATCACGCAAGGTGCTTTTATCCTGTTGTGCTGGTCGTGCGTGACGCGTTGCCTGCTGCAGATCCGCCACCGCTGCAGGTTCTGGTCGGACTGGATCCCGGGATTCAGAGACGCTACTCAGCCGCGTTACAATTGACTCCGCCGGGTGCGTTTCAGGGAGTCTTGCGCAGGGTGTGATCACCGACCTACTGGCGCGCTGACTGCTGGTCAAACTTCTGGTGGCCGCTTTCCTCAAACGTCGCTGCCGACACGGGGGGAATCCTTGAGATCAACTGGGGCTGCCCATCCGACGGAGCCAACTGGCAAATGAACGTCCTGTTTCACGGCAATCAACCGAGCGCGCCACGGACAAGTGTGGTCGAGGTGGATCTGTACTCTGAGGGCGAATACGGCAGCACGACGACCGGACCGCAGGCGGAGCGACTGTCTGGAGATCTCAACTGGCTTGTGAAGCACCTGTTGCGCTCTCCGCAAGGCTGAGTCGCTGCATCTTCTGATTCGTGATGCGGTGCCTGTCGGTGCTGGTATTGCCGCACCGTCGATCCAGGATTTTCCCGCGAATTTTGGAATCATTCAGACCGACCATCCGGTCCTGCGAGTCTTTGAGAAGCGGTTTCGCTTCGAATTCACCCCCCAGGGAGCATTCGCCCTGAAGCGATTCAAGACGAAATGCACTGGCGTCTCGTGCGACTTTGGATCGACTCGATGCATCGTGATCGAGTTTCTGGACGTGCCGCCTCCCGCCGCGGGCCAGACGGGGCTGGTCTACCTCGACCAACCCGGCAGCGCAATCGCCACGGACCTGCCGCTGAGCCCCTAGATTGCCTGCCGGGCCGAGCGCCGAGGATTGCCGACGACTACCGACTTCCACTTCGCCGTCCTCTTGAACGAGTGCCAGATATGGCCACGCATCGCACTCTGAACGTCATCGTCTGCAGCGGACTCTCGCTGCTGCTGACCGCTCCCATCGTCGAGGCACAACCCGCCAATAAGATCGTGCCGTCAGCGGCGACGCAGCTAAGGAAACCGGAAGCGGCAGTTCTGAAAGGCGATGAACTCCGCGCCGGACAGAGACCGCAGAACGCGTTGGAGGCTTACAGCGAAGCGTCAGATGCCGCGAACGACTTGCCAGCAGCGACGGAGTCGGGCCGGACAGAGAAAGCGGCGGCCTTATTATCCACAGGCCAGGCGTATCTGCGCCTGTTGAACGACGCGAATTCCGAAGTGCGCGATCAGGCCCTGGGCAACGCACAGCGTGATTTCGAGGCAGTGATCGAGCACGGCGACGCCGCGCAGCAGTCGATCGGTCGCGTCCACCTGGCCGACGTCCATTTCCGGGCAGGCCGTCCTAAAGACGCTCTTGCCGTGCTTCAGCAGTGTGATCGCTCGCAGATCGCCGAAAGCCAGCACTTTGTGCTGGATTACAACCTGGGCCGAGGGTACCAGACGACCGGGCAGCCGAAAGAGGCTTTGGCGGCGTATCAGCAGTCGTTGATCGAGAACCCGCAATTCACGCAGGCGGCAGATCGAATCGTGGAACTGGCGGCCGAGTCATCGAGCGCGGATCTCTTGCGGCAGTCATCGGACACGCTGATGAGCGACGGCTATCTCGATCATGCCATGCGGCTGTCCGAGACCGTTTTGAATCGCGAACGCGGCCAATGGCGCGATCCCGCGATGGTGCATTCACTTACGACCCTGCTGCGATGCTGGGCCTGGCAGTTTGACGGGCCCAATCCAGAGATCGTCGCGCGCTGTTCAGGTCAACTGGCGCAGGCGGGCTTGCCAGACTCGGCTGTCCAAGATTTTCAGAAGGTCGCCGCAGGCAATGTTTCTGTGAGTACGAATCCAATCAGGGGCGGCTACGACGGGCTGCATCCGGATCTCTCGGACTTCTGGCCCAGGCTACGGCATTCCAAAGGACTTGAGTCGCTGGGCGCCGCGTGGTCGGTATACGTCGAGGCAATCGCGCGCTGGCATGCGGCGCCCCCGGCCGCGATTCGCAAAGGGAATGACTCGCCACGTAAACCGGAGATCGGGTTGGCGCTCTATTTGATCGCCTGGGGCCTCGATCGCAACAACCTCGAGGCTTCCAACGGTCTGCTGGCGTTATTGGAAGTCAAGGAGTACGCCCCACTAATCGAGCCTCTTTTCCAGCAGGTATTTGATGCTTTGTTTGACGCGAAGAACGAACTGTATATCGCGCGGCCCAGGTCCGCATCGGATTGGGCGTCAATTCTGCAGTTTCACATTGTTCTCGGAACAATGGCGGCAAACCACGACGCGATGGGCGAGCCTGGCAGTTCGCCGATGACCGCCATCGGACAATGGGAGCTGGGTTCCAAGGCCGAAATGCAGGCCATCGAGAACTCCAAAGGAGAATTCCGTGGCTCTCCAACACTGCATGTGCGACTAGCACGTGCATACTCGGCAAGAGACCGCAATGACCTCGCCATCGACGAGTGGCTGACCGCTCTGCAGCGTTCGATTGACATCCAGGACCTGGTGCCGGCGAAACTGGCGTTGAAACGCGCTGAAGAACTGCTGGCTTCGATGAGCGCGCCGCAATTGGATCGCTTCCAATCGCTGGGTCAGCGGCTACAGCAGATTTCGGATACTCCCCACTAGCTCAGGGTCTCTCAGATGGAACGCGACCACCGACGCTTCGATGACTTCTTTCAGAAACTGCAGCAGGCAGATCCCGCCATCGGCGCTGAACTCCAACGGTCGATCAGCGCTCGAGCGTCGCTCGAATCGACGATGGAGTCAGCCAGCGGAGACTTCACCCGAGAGACGATCGTCCTGACACAGGGCCGCCCGGTGCTGGATATCCGACAGGGCGCCGCGGTCATCGCGATCCAAGAACCTGAGAGCCAGATCTGGAAGGACCGCCTCGCCGGCGCCGGCCAAGTGCTGGCGCCGCATATTCGAGCCGTCGGTCGCATTGAACTACAGAATCATCCTCGCGGAGTCGACTGGTTGGGGACCGGCTGGCTACTGCGCGACAACGTCGTTGTAACCAACCGACATGTCGCGGAAGTCTTTGCGGAGTCCGAGGGGAACGGCTTCGTGTTTCGCCCCGGGCTCGACGGTACTCCGATGCGGGCCCGCATTGACTTTCTCGAGGAATTCGACAACGACAGCAGTCTCGAGTTTCCGCTGTTCCGCGTCGTGTATGTCGAACGGGGCAGCGGTCCCGACGTCGCGTTCTTGCGAATCGAACCGGTCAATGGACAGGACCTCCCGACTCCGATCGACGTCAGCACGAATGCAGTCGACGCCGGCGAGCAGGTTGTCGTGATCGGATATCCCGCTCGCGATCCCTTCTTTCCCAATCCCATCGTGATGGATCGGATTTTCAACCATCGCTACGACAAGAAGCGGATTGCTCCGGGCCTTGTGACCGGCGCAAATGCTGAGCGCGTTTTTCACGACTGCTCCACGTTGGGCGGCAATTCGGGGGCCGAAGTCGTCTCACTGCGAACGGGCAAGGCGGTCGCACTGCACTTCGCAGGAACGCTGTTTACGACCAATCATGCCGTGCCGATCGACGTCGTCGCGCAGCGACTGGACGACATGCTCCGCACGAGAGGAGAAGGGACTCAACCGGCAGCCCGCGCGTCGGTCACTCTCCACGGAACGCGCGCCGTGGAGTTGATGATCCCGATCAAAGTGCGCGTCGAGATCGGCGATCCGCTGACGACGCAGACCCCCTCGCAATCCGGCCAACCCGCTCGCGCGCAAATTGTTGCACCCGGGGCGGATCATGACTTTGTCGAAGCGGTCGAAGCTCGCGCCGAGGATTACCACGATCGGAAGGGCTATGACTCTGACTTTCTCGGGGACGATTTTCCGGTCCCGCCACCGCAGCTGACTGAGAACCAGGACGACACACTGACGTTCCTATTCGACGGGGAAACCCGCGACGTGCTGAACTACCACCACTTCTCGGTGCTGATGAGTGTCGGGCGGCGGATGTGCCGATTCAGCGCGTGCAACGTGGACGGCAAGGATTCCCGTCGAACGAGCCGCGGAGGATGGAAGCGAGATCCCCGAATCCCCAAAACAGCCCAGATTCTACAGGAGTGCTATGGCGATCCGCCGATGTTTAGCCGCGGCCATATGACCCGCCGTGAAGACCCGGCGTGGGGCTCGCCAGACCTCGCCGATCTCGCCAATCGGGACTCGATGCACGTGACCAATACTGTCCCGCAGATGCAGCCGTTCAACGCGGGCGTCTGGCTCGACCTCGAGGACTATGCTCTGCAGAACGCCCGCGAGGACGATATGCGGATCTGCGTGTTCACCGGGCCCTTCCTGGCCGAGAACGACCCAATCCGCTTCGGAATCAAGGTTCCCATCACCTTCTGGAAAGTGATCGCATTCATTCACGACGATACCGGTAAATTGTGCGCCACCGGCTACACAATGTCGCAGAAGTCATTCATCGGCGAGGAGGAGTTCGTGTTCGGCCATCATGAGAACAACCAGCGACCGATTTCGGAGATCGAGCGCCGTGCCGGTATTTCGTTTGGTCGTCTTGCCGAACTGGACCCGCTTCGCGACTTTCCCGAATCAGTATTGCAACCTCTCACACACACCATCCAGATTCGATTCCTTTGACAATCTGGCTGACGGTTTCCATTCAGTGATGCAGGTATCCTGAAATCCGCAAGGCGCCGTTCTGCCGCTAATCCGACAGTGTGCGACGACGGCGCGTCGGTCCTAATGTTCTCAATTCGCTGCTCACGCAGCAGTGATCCATCGGCAACGCGATTGATAAGAGTCGTCGCCGGGCCATTCAAAAATCGGTCTTGTACACACCCGCGGAAGATCCGCAAGAATGTCACCGCGTACACAGCTTGTCGACGAGTTCAAACAACTCCTCGCCCGTGATTTCACCGAGGACGAGTTCAAGACTCAGGTGCTTTCGAAGATCCGTGACGATCTCGACGAGCCGTTCCGGGGTAAGCCTCTCTCCGAGATCGTGCCGGGATCGTCGTTTCTCGCGCTTGAATCGACAACTTTGTCGTGCTCGTTGGATCGACAATCGGGGCGCGGGGGTGGTCTTCGAGCACTTTCTGGGCGCGGCGTGCCAAGCCAGGGGGACACCCGGACTGGCAATCGTTGCGAGAACGATTTGCCGCCTTGCCCCCGCATCCCGACTCAGTGTGGAGCATCGATTCCAGAAGGTCTCGGACGTATCGACAAACCCCCTGGAGGATTTCTGGCACTACGTCGGCAGTTACAACTCCCTGCTGGGCTGGACTGTCAAGGCGGGTTTCGTGGCGCTGGTGCCGCTCATTGTCGGTTTCCGGACCGCCTTGGGATGGAGGCAACGTCGTCCAGGAAAAGGGGGCGTGGCCCTGGTACTGCCCGGTAACCCAAACGCTCGCGGCGACCAGCGATTCTACTTTCTGTCAGATGCCACCATAATTGAAATGCGGCGTGCCATGTGGAGATCGTTATGTGCCTGCGTTCTTGTTCGCCGCCTACGTGATCGCCTTTGTGCTGTTGACTGAACAGCAACCGAACACGTCAAACCGCCTAATCTCCGGCTGGACGTATTCGGAATTGTTCCTGGCGACGCTCAATGAGAACCCAGGAACATCCGGACCACAAAGGAGGACCTGCAGTACGAACCATTGCGAATCTACATTCCATGGACCGTGTGGAGTTCTCTGCTGATTGTCACGATGACTTGGATTGCATTCTTCTCATCGTTCGTGTTCTATTTGGGAGCTTTTGTCAGATCGCAGGAGATGCGTCACTCACAGAATAATGGGAGTTCGGCCTCAGCGCACATGTTCATCGACAACAGGAGCATCCGATCATGAGCGACAACCACCGCCACGCCTCGCAACTGCGTATCGCCCGACGGACAGCGCAACGCCTCAGACAGGTTGTGATGACGACGCTGCTCGCCACGGGACTGCCGTCGCAGTGCCGAGCGGAAGATGCGATGTATCGCATAGGCGTCAACGCAAATTTCGATGCCGGTGAGATGCGAGTGACTTCGGTGGATGACGCTGGACCCGCGACGCGGATGCACATTCTGACGGCCAGGTTACCGGGGATGGATCGCGGCGACACGATTGTTTTGATCGATTACGTCCCGTCGGCAGCCATGCTGACTTCATTGCTGCGGTCAATCAGTCGCTCGACGGCGAATTGACTCGCGCTGGTGCGGGATGTGAATACCGGCGGTCAGGTCGAGTGGATAATCGACGCGGAGCCGACGGCCCGCACAGCGTATGAGGCGACCAGGGACGCATATAACCGCGCATTGCGGAACGACGCGATCTTGCACAGCAAGTTCGTGTTCGATGTCCGTCAGGCGTTCGTCATGACGACACTCACCTCAACACTTCGTCCCCTGTATCCTCCGTGGGACCCGCTGACCCCGACGAAATGCTGAAGCAAACGATCGTCGGGACGCAGGTGATCCGCCTGCACGAGGCGTCCGCTGCGCCGCTGAACGTCTTCACCGATGCTGACTTCGGTGATGTTGATGCAGCTCTGGCACAGACGTTCGATCAATTATCCCGGTCGGCCAACGCAGACGAACGAAGGAAGCTTGCGATCGATGCCAGCGACAGTACACGGGAACGGTTGCAGATGGCGCTTGTGCGTTGGGCAGAGGCGAACAATAAGCGCCTCGTCGAAGAAGCCACGGTTCCCGTCCTGATCCGGTTTCGCGTGAGGACGTCGACGCCGGGGGCACGGGTTCAGTTACTCAGCGTCGGCGACAAAATCGCGATCCTGACAAGTCTGGGCGAGACGCCCCGTGCGCCCACCGCGCGGGGCATTGACGCACTCGACAATTGCAGCCTATGGAACACACTGCCTGACGAAGAGGGAGCTGCCTACGGCCGATACCATTATCGCCTGATCGATCAGACCGGCAATGTCGTGAAGTCATGAGACTACAGTTCACGTGCGATCATGCGGATTGTCGAGGAACCAACGGGAGGCGAAATCTTGTTCTGAGTCCGGGCGAGCTGTGATGCGCCAGCTCCATTCTATTGTGCATTCTCGGAATCTTTAACTTCACGCATGGTGAGTTCGCGACATTCGATGGGACATTCCGCGACTTCCGCAGTCTTCCACCATCCTAGTGACCAGTCTCCCGCTGACGGTTCCAGCTTTCAAGTTAGGCGTTCGGCGTCAACAGCGCCGCCGCGCAAGGTCGCTCGAGCGGAGCGGACTTGCGTGCCGAGCGCGCCTCCGGATCAGGGGGACGATATCCCCAGCGCACTGTGCGGCCGCGGCGTGTTGCACTCCTGCCGCCGCCGCTCGATCGCACCTTCGCCTGCAGCGGCGTTTGGAAGATCTCACCATTGAGCAGCTCATCCCGCAGCCTGACATAAGAACGGCTGGTCTGTAGTGGGGTCTTCCAGGAACTGCGGGCTTGGTCCACCTTCAATCCACCGCGCGACTGACCTGACCCCCTGAATCGAGTCCAGGCGTTGAGTAGAGTCTCGATGTGCTGGACCCAGAACAGGAGAGCTGGTCATGGCGAGAAAGCGATTTCGTCCCGAGGAGATCATCCACAAGCTGCGTGAAGCAGAGGTGGAGCTGGCGCAGGGGAAGAAGGCTCCGGAGGTCTGCAAGAAGCTGGGAGTGACCGAGCAGACGTACTACCGCTGGCGGAAGGAGTACGGAGGCTTGAGGGTCGACCAGGCTCGCAGGCTGAAGGACCTGGAGAAGGAGAACGGCCGGCTGAAGAGACTGCTGGCGGAGGCTGAACTCGACAAGGCCATTCTGCGGGAGGCCGCCTCGGGAAACTTCTGAGCCCGGCGAAGCGTCGTCAGGCGGTCGAGCACGTCCGGGATGCTCTGGGACGAGAAGAGGTCTCAGAGCGCAGGGCTTGCTTGGTGCTCGGGCAGCCGCGGACCACGCAGCGTCGGGCCAGGCACATTCCCAGTGATGAACCGCGGCTGATCCGGCGGATGATCGAGTTGGCCACGCAGTACGGCCGGTACGGTTATCGGCGAGTCACCGTGCTGCTTCGTGCGGAGGGCTGGCGAGTGAACCACAAGCGCATCGAACGTCTGTGGAGACAGGAGGGGCTGAAAGTGCCTGCGCGACAGCCGAAGCGGAGGCGTCTGTGGCTTAATGACGGGTCTTGCGTTCGGCTCAGGCCGGCGTACCGGGATCACGTCTGGAGCTACGACTTCGTTGCCACCCGGACACACGATGGCCGACCGCTCCGGATGCTGACGCTGATGGACGAGTACACACGGGAATGCCTGGCGATTGATGTGGCCCGGAGACTGACCAGCGAGGACGTGCTGGAGCGTCTGAGCGACCTGTTCGTGAGACGGGGAGTGCCGAAGTACATCCGTAGTGACAATGGCCCGGAGTTCACGGCCCGGAAGGTGCGGGAGTGGCTGGAGCGTGTGGACGTGCAGACGTTGTTCATCGAGCCGGGCAGTCCCTGGGAGAACGGCTATATCGAGTCATTCAACGGGAAGCTGCGGGATGAACTGCTCAATGGTGAGATCTTCGAAACGCTGCTGGAGGCGAAGGTGCTGATCGAGCGTTGGCGCACCGAGTACAACACCGTGAGGCCGCACAGTTCGCTGGGGTATCGTCCCCCGGCACCGGAGGCGCGCCCGCCGCACAAGTCCACTTCCGCTACGCTCCAGCGGCCTTGTGCGGCGGCGTTGTTGACAACTGAACCCCTAACTTAAAAGCTGGTAACGTCCACAGGGCAGGTCGAGGGTGGCCTCCAGTACGCTACGGTCTGTTTTTCTGGGTCAATTGATCGCTTCAACGACGTGGCGAAGAAAATGACGAGAGCGTGGTACGGAACCCTTGGTTCTAGTGCGACCGATCGCATAGTGCTACCGGGCGCGCAGCAGATCGGCTCACGCTTCGCCCTTCGCCCGGTACGCCGCCCGGTGATCATCAAGCATCGCGCCGTCGTAGTAGACCCTCCACGTCGCCGCGAGCTTGTTTGGGTCGGGTGCTCGTTCTTGAGCACGGTCCGCCGTCCTTCCCCGCAGGATTCGAACCAGTCACTGACTGGCGACCGCTCGACCTGTAGCAGAAGTTCGTATGAGCAGCCAAGACTCCGCTATCCTCACCAATTGCCTATTCACAAATGCAGCAATGAGTTGATCGCGTCTCGTCTCTGGCCGTGTGTGCGTGTACGTGGCCGTCATCCCCAGCCTGTGACTGGCGCTGCGGCTTCCAGTCGAATGCCCCATCAGTTCGCAACGGATGAGTGGATCGACATTCGCATCCTGCAGACTGGTCGCAAACCCGTGTCTTCGCACCTTCGGCGCCGTGAGTTCCGGTAGATCGATACGGCGCGTCAGCCGTCGAAACTCATTGCGAATCAACTCCGATCTAATCAGACCGGCATCTCGCCACACGATCCTTGCGAGTCGTTCCTCCTGCGCGCGGGACAGCGCTTCGCCATCGTCCAGTTCGGCTTGAACGATCCGGGACTGCAGCAAGTGCTCGAGTTGCGGCGTGGAATCCGCGCATTGCAGGGGCATCCGATGTCCACTGGTGCAAGCCCGCCGTCGGAATACGAGGCCAGTCGTGCGACTTCCAATCAGATGCCGCAGGACGCGTCCTAGGATTGGCAGCAACGGGATCTCCCGCTCATTTCGCGTCTTCACCTGCCAACGCAGTCGCGGCTTGTTGCGCACGCGCAGGACTCCGGCTTCCAAATCCAGATCCACCGGCAAGAGCAGATGCGTCAATTCACCAGGACGCAACCCTGTAAACATCAGTGTCAAGAAAATGGGAAACTGCCACTCGTCGCAGGCCTCGAGCAGGCGTGCGTCGAGTTCCGGCGTCAGAATTTGCACCGGCTTGACGTTTTCGATCGGCAGACGATCAATCTCCAACTCGGAAAACGGATTGTCGGCGTAGGGCGAGAGATGCCGTCGCTTCAGTGCAAACCGAAACATGGATCGGCACGTCTCGAGAATGAACCGGATGCCACTGTCGAGCAGCGGTCGCTTGCGCGCCTTCGCATGGCCATTGGGAGCCACCTTGATCGCCCGCAGATAGCGCACGAAGCCCTCGGCATGGTGCATGCCGAACACGGACGTCCGGCATCCTGGATGCTGCTTTTCCAGGAACGCAATCAGATGGTTCGTCGCAGCGCGATAGCGCCGAATCGTCTGCAGTGACGATCGAAGGACATGTTCGTGATGGTCCAACCAGCAGCGCTGCAGCTCTTCGAGCGTGATCGGTTCGAAGCTCAGCGCCGTCGGTACGCTGCTTTCCAGCTGCGCATTGATCTGCGCCGCGAGTTGCCGCGCCGCCTGTTTGTCAGCGCCGATACGGGGCCGATGTCGGCGACCGTTTTCGGAATAGCTCAGGTACCAGACTGAACCACGTATCTCGGCGCGCACGTGCCCAATGCGAAAAGATCGCTGGCTGCTCGTCACTGTGACCTCCGTCAGAGAAGATTCCTGCCACAAACAGTGCCACAAACGGGCTTCTCTGAGGACGCCTCAGAAACGCAACTGCCCGTGAGCCAAGTGGTTATGGCTCACGGGCAGACCAACGAGCGGAGAGGGGGGGATTCGAACCCCCGGTCCCCTTTCGAGGACACAGCATTTCCAGTGCTGCACAATCGGCCACTCTGCCACCTCTCCGGGAGTCACGGCGCCGCGGCATATGGCTGCGGTCCGGGACGATGCCGACGGGAAAGTCTACACGCCGACTGGCGACTGACAAGCCACTTGACCGGCCGTCACGATGACGAGGTTTCGCTGCACGTAGTGGTCGCCTCCGCACGTCCGCCTGCCGACCGTCAGGATCGCCCGTGAATCGGCCGGATGTCGAACTGGACCGACGATTCCCGCATACCGGCCAAACCCACGTTCGGCAATTCCAGCACCCGTGACGCGGGAATCTGCGGCATTTCACGGAGCGGCAGCGGAATTCTGTCGTGTCGTCGACGCGAAAACTATATGTTTAGTACCGCGCGGCTGGCAGTCGCGCGGAGGTAAACGTTCCGGCCGTCAGTTCCCGTTCGAAGTGCTGCCAGGTATCACCTGGCCTCACCGACAGACGCGGTCGGGGCGTTTTTCTTGACTCGACTGCGATTCGACCGATGACTCCCGTGCTGCGACACAACTCACCCTGCCCGTGCGGCAGCGGCCGCATATACCGGCTCTGCTGCCTGTGGCGACCCGCCAAATGGATCCCCGTCTCGAAGGGTCGCTGGGTGCGGCAGATTCCGATTCGTGTACCTTTGCCACAGCGGCTCGTACGACCGCTGGCGGCGACAGGGAATTCGACGCCTGCGGACTGAGCGGTGTCGCTATTTCGCTCCAGCCAGCAGTTCGATGGTGTCGGCAACCAAGTGCCAGTACACCACGTCTTCGGCGAACGCGGACGACTCCAGGGCCGGAATCGGATAATCGGGAATCTTCAGGACCGCGTTGTATTCGGCGAAGTGCAGATCGATGTAGATGCGGTTTTCGGACTGCGGCAAATCGTCAAACGTCGTGAAGTGCTCAAGTTCGCCGACTTCGCCATACGTCGCCGGCTTCGGCGGCTGATGCTGCACCAGCGTGAAGCACAGGATCTGTTTGCCGTGAGCTCGATCGACGGCGGCGGCGAGTTCGTCGGGATACCAGTTGTAGCCGACAAACAACGCGACCTCGTCGGCCCGCATCTCCCGTTCGATCTGCGGGTAGTACGCGTTCCCTTCGCTGTAGACCCGGAATAGTCCAGGATCCCCCGGCAACTGCACCGGGTCGAGGCCGTGAATCAGCAGCGCGTACGACGTTCGCTTTGCCCGCCGTGCTTCGGCAAGCCAGGCGGCCGCCTTGCGGAACTTGTCGCGCTGCGGCGGGACGATGGCGGCGACTATGTCGCGGATTCCGTTGAGATACGCGTCTCCCAGTACCCCGGGGGGCACGTGTGTCACGTGAAACGCCGGTATGAACCGGTAGTCGTACATCAGCGGCAGGTTCCACACCTGCGGACTTTCGTAGGTGACTGACAGCAGAATGCCGGGAATCTTTCCGAGACGCATGAAGGCCGCAATCAACTCGGCCTGAAACGTCCAGAGATACAGACGATTGGCCAGACTCCGGCCTGAACAAATCTTCTCCGGCCAGCCGGCGATGTCGAGGACTCCTCCATCGGGCACCTGGTGCGTGATCGCGACAAGGTTCTCCGGACGCCCCAGCGATTTTTCGAGTTGCAGCGCGCTCGCCTGCGAGCCAAAAAAGACCACAAACGCGCCGCTGTTCAGCAACTGCCGGCAGGTTGGCAGCAATTCCCGGGCCTCGACAGTCTCGCTCTCGTAACCGAGCAGCACGACGTCGTTGCCGTCCGCCGACTCGACCGAGAAGTCGTCGATGAATTCCTTCGTCCGGTAAAACGGGAGCTCCTCGCTCGCGGCCTGCAATTGCGCCTTGGCCGATTCTTTGTCGGGAAGATACCGCTTGGCGAAAGCGATCCCGCCGGCCCGCCAGACCGGCTCCAGCGAAAAGCTGAGGTCGCCGGCCGAAAGCAGTTCCCCCTCCTGTTCCACGATCCGCCGCGCGGCGACGTCGGCAGCACGGGTCATTGTCGGGATCGCCTGTCGCGTCGTCTCAATCTCGCTGAGTACGAAATTGACGAACCGATCGCCGGCCTGTTCGACGGCAATCGGTTCTGCTGCGGCGGCAGACGACCATGTCGCGACGATCCAGAGCAGCGGGGAGATCACCAGACGGCTCGTGAGCACTTTGAACCTCACGCGGCGATACGGAGACGAATACATGTGTGCTGTCGAGTTAGGGACTCCAACGCCAGACTCGCGACGGTGCGCCGCTGCGAGCGAACCCCGTTTGCAGTAGTATACGAGCCGTTATTCGGCTCCGCATGCATGCCAGGTGTGTCGGGATGTCGTCGCGACCAACTTCTCTGCACCCACTTCGCTGCTGCGTCAGATTGGCTGCGCTTGGGATGCTGTTCGGCCTTGCACTGGCCGAACCGCGCAGAGCCGCTCGTGCCGGGAATGATCCGCCGCAGCGCGTGACGAACTCCATCGGCATGCCGCTGGTCCGCATTCCGGCGGGGGACTTCCTGATGGGCTCGACCGCAGCCGATCCGGGAGCCCGCGATGACGAGCAGCCGCAGCACCGGGTCCGCATCACGCGGCCGTTCTATCTGGGCGCCCATGAGGTGACGCAGGCGGAATTCACGGCCGTGATGACGTCCAACCCCAGTTCCTTCACACGGGGGATCCTGCTCAGGGGCGCCGCTGCCGATCTGGATGCAGGGAAGTTCCCGGTCGACGGCCTCAGTTGGTACGAGGCGGTGGAGTTCTGCCGCAAGCTGTCGTTGCGTCCCGAAGAGGAGCAGGCGGGCCGCGTCTATCGCCTGCCGACCGAGGCGGAGTGGGAATATGCGTGTCGAGCCGGCACACGAACGGCGTTTCACTACGGCGATTTGCTGTCGTCCACACAGGCGAATTTCAACGGCGAACATCCATTTGGTGCAGCCGAGGCCGGCCCGTTTCTCGTGCGGACGACAACGGTCGCCTCGTACACTCCGAACGCCTTCGGCCTGTACGACATGCATGGCAACCTCAACGAGTGGTGCCTGGACTGGTTTGATCGGGACTACTATCGCGTGTCTCCCGTGGACGACCCGCGCGGACCTGAACACGGCTCGCGCCGGGTCATCCGCGGCGGCGACTGGTACAGCGACGGCCGCGACTGCCGCAGCGCCTTCCGCTACGCAGACGTGCCGACCGGGAAGTTCTACGCCCTGGGGATGCGGGTTGTCTGTGAATTGAAATCGGAAGGGGCGCAATTGAATCCGATTGTCGCCGCCGGCGGCAGAATCGAGCAGACGGAGATCAAGACAGCCGCCGCTGCGCCACTGGTCGAAGTCCCCGACCCGGCATCCGGCGAGGACTGGTCCCGCTGGCGCGGCCCCCGCGGCGATGGAACCTGGCAGGCGCCGGAGATCACTCACCACTGGCCGACGACCGGTTTGCCGCAGGTCTGGCGTCACGACCTCGGCGGTGGCTATGGAGGGATCTCCGTCGCGCAGGGTCGGGTCTGCGTCATGGATCGGCAGACGGCTCCGAAGGACGTCGAGCGGATCCTCTGTTTTGACGCCGTGACGGGCGCGGTTCTGTGGAGCCGGGAATGGGGCGTCGATTACACCAACGTCGCTTATGGCAACGGGCCACGCGCGACGCCGACGATCATTGAAGATCGCGTCTACACGCTGGGGGCGGTCGGAAATCTCTTCTGCCTGAGTCTGGCGGACGGCAGCGTGCACTGGTCAAAAAACCTCGTGGCCGACAGTGGCGCGCGTGTCCCGCTGTGGGGGTTGAGCGCGTCGCCGCTGATCTTCCATTCGACGGTGATTGTGCACGCCGGTGCGCAGCCGGACGGCTCACTGCTGGCGCTGGATCGAGAAAGTGGCGCAGAGCGTTGGCGCGCGCTGCCTGATCCGGCCGGCTACGCGACGCCGATGCTGATCAACCATGCAGGTCAGACGCAGTTGGTCGCGTGGACGCCGTCGCATGTCCACTGCGTGGATCCCGAAAACGGCCGCATGCACTGGTCGAAGCCGTTTGAAGTGACGTACGGGAACGCGATTGCCGATCCGATCTTCCACGACGGGCTGGTTCTCGTCAGCAGCTATTACGAAGGGAGCCTGGCGATTCGCGCGCCGACGGGTGCGGAGGAACCGGAGATCGCCTGGCGCGAGCGCCTCAACCTGCGCGGCCTGATGTCGCAGCCGCTGTATCGCCAAGGCTACGGCTATCTGCTCGACAAGCGGCATGGACTGACCTGCTTCGAGTTCGCGAGCGGCCGGAAGCTTTGGGACGATGATAATCGCCTGACTCCCAAGGGGCGGAATCCGCAGGCCAGCCTGGTGTGGACGGGGGACAACGACCGCGCGCTGGTCCTGAATTCCGACGGTGAGCTGGTGCTGATCCGCCTGAATCCGGGGGGTTACGTCGAAGAGGCCCGTGCCAGGATCATCGGCGAAACGTGGGCGCATCCGGCCTACGCGGGCAACTGTGTCTATGCCCGCAGCGACACCGAAATCGTCTGCGTTCTGTTGCCGCAGCGCGAATAGCCGCGCGGGTCACGCCGACAACTCGCGGTCCTGTCGCTGCCTGAGCTGCAGCGCGAACGAGTCCGGCAGCTCGACGTCGTCATAATGAATCCGGCCGTCGCGCGGGATGTCGCGCCGCAGGACGCAGTTCTGAGTGAGCGCCATCGGGACAAGTTGCTCGGCGCGGGAGACGTCGGCGTTTTCACACAGGCCGTAGACCGTGTAGCCCCCTTCGCCGTCGAGCACTGTACCAGCGGTCAATGGCCGCTTGGCAGCCGCAATCACGTCGACGAACAGTCCCTGCGGCTGGCCGACCGGTTGACCGTCGAGCACCAGCCGCGCCACACCGATCGGCACTTCGTGACCGACGAAATGCTGCGGACGATAAATGAGCACATTTCCGCTGCGTTTACCGATCTGCATGCCGATGATTTCGCCGTACGACCGCAGGGATTCTGAAGCCTGACGATCTGCACGCGCGACGGCATACACGCCGCCGCGGAGGTGCCGCTCGACCCAGGTCTCGTCGGCGCGCATCGCACTGATCGCTTCCACGACCCCCTCGCGCTGCAGAATGCCGCCGGACTCGCGCAGGCTGAGCCGATCGGACAAGTCGCGGAGATCGATCGCTTCAAAGTGCATGCCGGCGACGTCGACCGTCAACTCGGCCGCGTTCGCCAGCGCCGCCATTTCGATCGCATGCTTGGTCCCGTCGAGAAACGAGCAGAACACCTTGAGATTGTAACCGCTGCCGGTGAAGCCATAGAGCCGGGGCACATCATCCGGCACGGCATATCGAAAGCTGGGAATGAAGCGCGTCCCTTTGCCTGCCGCCACGACCTGCATGCCGAGCGCACGCACCCAGTCGCAGAGTTCGACTGCCAGCGCCGGTTCATCGCCATACGCCATCGAATAGTGGACGCCGCGTTGTTCGGCGAAGCGGCGCAACCAGGGGCCGACCAGCACGTCGGCCTCGACTGTGACCATGACGACATGCTTGCCGGCCTCGATCGCCGTATACGCGTGGCGTGTGCCGGCTTCCGGGTTGCCGGTCGCTTCAATCACGACGTCCACAGCGCTGTCGCACAACGCCTGCACGCTGCGCGTGACCGCCGGCTCGCGGTTGGCGATCGCCCGATTCACGTCAGCGGCGCTCTGCGCCTCGCGAATTGCCTCCGCATCGCATCCGCCTGCGCGGTAGGCCGCCTGCGCGCGACCGAGATCCAGATCTGCGACGGCGGCGATCCGCATGCCGGGCATGCGGCAAGTGCGGGTGATGATTTGCATGCCAAACGTCCCCGCCCCGATGATGCCGACCTGAATCGGGGCGCCGGCGCGATCGCGTTCGAGCAGACGGCGATAAAGCATGGCCGAATACCTCCGCGGTGTGGTGTGGTCCCCGCTGGATTGAGAATCGCACGCCGGTCTTCCAGCGCAGCATACCGTGCAACGGCTCAGATTGCGTCCCATCACGATTGGTTGATACGATCAAGCCGCTGCAATACGTTGCCGTCGAGGTATGCTTGATCCGATGGGCAGACCACATTGGGTGATCAGCGCTTGCTGGCTGGCGGCCATCAATCTGGCGGGAGAGGTCTGCGCCCAGCCCGTGCAATTCACGCCCACGGCGATCGTTTTGGACTCGCCCGAGTCGTCGCAGCAGTTGCTGGTGAGCGGTCAGCGGGACGACGGTTCACCGATCGACCTGACGAGGGTCGCTGCCTGCCAGGTCCGAGATTCTGCGATTGCCACGATCGATGACCGCGGCGTCGTGCGCCCGAAATGCGAGGGGCGTACGGAAATCGTGATCACGCCGCCGAATGGCGCTGACGTTGCGCACGTTTCGGTCGACGTCCGCGGCCTGGAACATCCACGGCCGTTGTCATTCACCGATGAGATCGTGCCGATTCTCACGAAATCGCGCTGCAATTCCGGCGGCTGCCACGGCAAGGCCGAGGGACAGCATGGCTTCAAATTGAGCGTGTTCGGCTTCGATCCGGCCGCCGACCATGCGGCATTGGTCAAGGAATCGCGCGGCCGCCGCGTCCTGACGTCCGCCCCCGACCACAGCCTGTTGTTGCTCAAGGCGACGTCGACAATGCCGCACGGCGGCGCGCGCAAGATCGAGGTCGGCTCCTTGAAATACCGGCGCATCGAGCGGTGGATCGCGGAAGGAGCGCAATTCACGCACAGCGACGCTGCGCTGGTCAAGATCGACGTCGAGCCGCAGCTGCGCAGCATGCGCGCCGGAGAAACTCAGCAACTGCTCGTCACGGCGATTGACAGTCGCGGCTTCCGGCGCTGTGTGACGGCCGAAGCAGAGTATGAGACGAATGCCGAATTGATTGCGAGCGTCGACTCCGAGGGTTTGATCGCAGCTGGCGACGTGCCGGGGGAAGCCGTGATTCTTGTCCGGTATCGCGATCAGGTTTCGGTCTGCCGGGTGACTCATCCGCATCAAGGAACGGATTTCGTTCGCCCTCCGGAAGCAAACTTCGTCGACCACCTGGTCTTTGACAAGCTGCAGGGGCTGGGCATTCCAGCGAGCGAACTCGCCGACGACGCGACATTTCTCCGGCGCGTCTGCCTGGACACGATTGGAACATTGCCGACACCGGACGAGGTCCGGGAGTTCCTGGCGGACGGTTCCGCCGACAAGCGCGCACGCGTGATTGCACAACTGCTGAATCGCGACGAATACGCCGATTATTGGGCGCAGCGCTGGGCCGACCTCTTGCGCGTGGACCAGGACCGTACGCTGCCCGAAGGGGCCGTAGCGACGACCCGCTGGCTGCGGCGTCAGATCGCCGAAAACCGGCCGTATGACGAGTTCGTGACCGACATCGTCACGGCGCGCGGCGACGCGCAGGCCGAGGGGCCGGCGGCAATCTACAAGGTGCTCGATTCTCCCGAGGCGCTCAGCCGCTCGTTCAGTCAACTGTTTCTGGGAGTTCGCATTGAATGTGCTCAGTGCCACCACCATCCCTTCGAGCGTTGGGGGCAGGACGACTACTACGGACTGGCCGGATTCTTCACCGGCGTGACGCTGAAAGCGTTGCCTAACGGCGGCCAGGCGGTTGCCGTCAAGCCTGGCGAGGACCTGAAGCATCCGAGGACCGGCAGCATCGTCCCGGCCTGTGCGCTGGGTGCGGAGCAGGCAGAATTCCGCAGCGTCCTGGATCGCCGGACGGTTCTTGCCGCCTGGATGACTGCCCCCGAGAATCCGTACTTTGCACGCGTGATTGCCAACCGCGTTTGGGCGCATTACTTCGGCCGCGGGCTCGTCGAACCGATTGACGACCAGCGGGTCACCAATCCGGCGACGAATGAGCCCCTGCTGCTGGCACTCGAACAGCACATGCGCGACGTGCAGTACGACCTGCGGGCGTTCACGTCGACGCTGCTGAATTCACGGACGTATCAGCTCAGCGCGCACGCGAATGCCGCGAACCTCTCGGATGTGCAGAGCTATTCGCATGCGACCGACAAGGCAATGCCGGCCGAAGTGCTGCTGGATGCGATCAGCCAGGCAACCGGCGTCCCGGAAAAATTTGCCGGCTGGCCGGCCGGCTATCGGGCCATTCAGATTTGGGACAATCGACTGCCATCGTACTTCTTGCGGATCTTTGGCCGGCCGATCCGCGCCAGCGTTTGCGAATGCGAACGGAGCAACGAGCCGAGCATCTCGCAGGCGCTGCACCTCATGAATTCGCCGGAGATCCTGGGACGAGTGCAGTCGTCGGATGGTCGCGTGCGCCGGCTGCTGGCGGCGGGCCGCTCGCCGGCGGACATTGTCGACGAGCTGTACCTGGCGACGCTGTCGCGGTTTCCCAGCGTCGACGAACGGAACCTGCTGTTGGCGGAGTTCGCTCAACGTGATTCGCGGGCCGCCGCAGAAGACGCACTGTGGGCGCTGCTGAACACGCGGGAATTCCTCTACAACCACTAAGGGAGGCCGTATGGCAATCAATTCCGACGCGCGCCGGTTCGGATATTGCGACGGCATCACGCGCCGGCGCGCGCTACGCGTCGGAGGAACGGGCCTGTTCGCCGGCCTGAGCCTGCCGCGCCTGTTGCAGCTCGAAGCCGAAGCGGCCAGTCCCCGGTCGGCACGCGCGCAATCCTGCATCTTCCTGTTCCTCGAAGGCGGGCCAAGCACGATCGACATGTGGGACCTGAAGCCCGAGGCGCCTGCGGAAATTCGCGGGCCCTATCGGCCGATCCCCACAGCAGTGCCGGGGACATTCGTGGGCGAACATCAGCCGCTGTGTGCGCAGATTGCCGACAAGTTCACGATCCTCCGCAGCCACAGCCACACCGACAACGGCCACAAAACCGGCTATCACTATGTGCTGACCGGCTACAAGGCGAGTCTTCCGGATGGCGACACGATCCCGATTCCCAACAACATCCTTTACCCGTCAATCGGGTCGATCATTTCCCGGGAGCTGGGTCCGGCCGGATCGCTGCCGTCCTACATCAATCTGCCCGATCCCATGACTGCCGGGGGTCCGGGGTTCTACGGTGCCGAGTACGCTCCGTTCGTGATCGAAAGCGACCCGGTCGCGCCCGATTTCGAGGTCAAGGATCTCGGCGCGCCTGCTGGTGCCGACGCGTCTCGGGTCGCCGCACGGCGCCGCATGCTTGCGGGAATCGAGGAATTGCAGCCCGGCCGTTCGCGCCCGGCCGCGCAGAGGTCATGTCGACGTATTACCAGAAGGCGTCTGAACTGGTGAATTCGCCGGCGGCCCGTGAAGCCTTCGAGATCAGACGCGAGCCGGAGGCGACGCGCGCCCGCTACGGCTATACGTCACTCGGACAATGCAGCCTGCTGGCACGACGACTAGTCGAATCGGGCTGCCGTTTCGTCGGCATCGATCATGGCAGTTGGGACACGCATTTCGACTGTTTTCCCAGTCAGGAGAAGGACCTGTTTCCGCACGCGGACCGGGCGTTCAGCGCGCTCGTCTGCGACCTGGAGGAGCGCGGCCTGCTCGACACGACGCTGGTGGTCATGATGGGCGAAATGGGCCGCACGCCGCGGATCAATGCGCGCGCGGGGCGCGATCATTGGTCGCAGGCGCAAAGCGTGTTGTTCGCCGGCGGCGGGATCAAACCCGGCATTGTGGTTGGAGCGACCGATCACCAGGCGTCGCAGCCGATTTCCAATCCGGTCGGCGTCGAGGACCTGCTGCGGACGATCATGCACCTGATGGGCATCGACAGCACGAAGATTTACTACACGCCGCTGGGCCGGCCCGTGCCAATCGTCAACGGCGGCGAAGTCGTAACGGACCTGTTGGCCTGAGGCCACCGTTCGGGCAGGATGGGAAATGCGATATGCCGCTTGTCCGTTGTTCACTGCGGCGTTGGCGATCCTCGCCTTGGCGGGGACGGCCACGTTTGCGCAGAAGCCCTCGGACCCTGAAGTGGGCTATGTATTTCCCCCCGGCGCCGCGCGCGGGCAGACGGCCATCGTGCAACTTGCCGGATTCGACTGGACGCCGGACCTCGAGTTCTTCGTCCTCGATCCGCGCGTGACAATCGCGAGCGACGGGACATTGAGCCGGCATCTGATGCCGGAGCCTCCGTTCCCCGTCGGGATGCGCGCCTATCGGCCGTTCCCGATCCCGCGCGAGATCACCGCCCGCATCGATTTGCCGGCGGATCTGCCCGTGGGAGCGATCCGCTGGCAAGTCGCAAATGCCAACGGCACGAGCAGCACCGGCGTGTTCTACGTCGGTGAGGGACCGGAAGTCGTCGAGGATCAAGACGGCACGTCGCCGCAAATCCTGGCCGAATTGCCGGTCACAGTCTCAGGACGGATCAGCAAATTCGAAGAGGTCGACCGTTATGTGCTGGCTCCGACAAGCACTGGTCTCGTCACGTGCGAACTGATGGCGCGCCGACTCGGAGCGCCCTTCCATGGCGTGCTCGAAGTCCGCGACGATGCGGGTCGGCTCGTCGCCGATGCGGTCGATACGCAGGGGATGGATGTCAGTGTCACGTGGAGTGCGCAGGCCGGGAAACGCTACTCCGTCTCGGTGCGAGACCTCAATTTTCGCGGCAACCGTGCCTGCGTTTATCGCCTGGGGCTCTCGTCCGGACCGCGCATCCTCGCCGCAATTCCGGCGGCCGTGCGCCGGGCCGCTGCGCAGGACGTCGAATTCATCGGTTACGGACTGACAACCGGTGAGTGTCGGCTGGAGCGCATGACGCAAAGGATCGACAGTCCGCTCGATCCCGCCCAAGCGACGGTTGCCTGGAAGAGCATGACTCCCGCAGGACCGACGGCCGAGTTCGCGCTTCGCTCAGCGATCTGCAGGAAGTGGTCGCACCTCGGCCGAGCAGAACGAAGTCACGCCTCTTGAGGTTCAAGCGCAGCGACCGGTGTCCTCGATCGCGATCAGCCCGCGCGGCAATTCCGACTGGACGGCAAGAAGGGAGAGCTGTTGCGCGTCGAGGCGCACAGCTCGCCGTCTCAATTCGCCGCTCGACGTCTCGCTGGCGATCCTCAGGGCACGACGGGAAGGAGATCGCGGCGAATGACGACTTACCCGGCACAACCGATGCCGCCTTGGACTTCACGATTCCCGAGGACGGCAATTACACCATCGTCGTCAGCGACGTTTCCGGGGCACAACCTTCGCCGTTGAACGTGTATCGGCTCATTGTGCAACGTCGGAACCTGATTTCGAACTCCTGGTTCCGCAACATTTGAACGTGCCCATCGGCGGCAACGTCGAACTGGCGGTCAAAGTCACGCGGATGGGGGGATTCCGGGAACCGGTCAGGCTGGCAGTCGCCGGACTGCCGTCCGGCATCGAGGCACCCGTGGACATGGTGGTTCCTGCCGATCAAGCGGAGTTCAAAATCACCCTGCACTCGCCGGCCAGCGCTCCGTCGGGAGCCGCGCTGGTGATGTTGACCGGGACAGCGCAACTGGGCGCGCGGACGATTTCGCATCGCGCTCAGGCTTTGGCAGCCGGAAACCTCGCGCCCCGCGATCCAAGGGAACTGCTGGTGGAGACGATGCTGGTTGCCAGCACGATGCCGGCCGTCACACGTATCCGGCCGATTGAAACCGACGAGCGGACCGTGCATCGCGGGACCGTGCATCTGGCGGAACTGGCGATTGAACGGCTGCCCGGGTTCGACGGCGAGGTCCTGGTCCAGATGGACTCCCGTCAGCCGGTGAAGTTCCGGCAGGGGTTGGTGGGACCGGATGTTCTCGTGCCCGCCGGCGTCGATCGCGTGTTCTATCCCTGCCTGGTCCCGCAGGTCGCAGAGACACAGGATGCGTACCGGCTGCTGCTGGAAGCCGTCGTACAGACCCCGGATCCCGCCGGCCGCATGCGATACCTCGTCAGCCGGATGCAGGCCGATGATGCCAGCGTGGCCATCACTGTCGAGGGCGCCCTACTGAAGATTTCGTCGGACCATGCAGAGATTGTGACGAAACCGGGCGCGACGCTGCGGCTGCCGATCAGAATCGCGCGGTCCGCCAAGCTGACAGGCCCCGTACATCTGGAGGTTGTCCGCGCCGCATGATGTCCGCCCTGCGCGCCGAACCAATTGAGGTCGCTCCCGATCGAGACCGAAGTGATCCTGCCCGTCGAAGTGACGAACAGCGCGGACGACCGGGAAGATGGCGCTGACGATCCGCGCACTGGCGCTGCAGTCCGGACGGCCGCCGGCGCTCTCCGAGACTGCGCGCGTCAGCCCGCTGGATCCCGAACTGGTCTCGCTGCTGAAGTCGGGCGTGTTGCCCGTCGTTGCCGAGACGACGGTCACACTGGAGATTGCCGCGGGGCACACCGGCGGCCAGTGATTTCGCAGCGTCAACGTTTCATTCAAGATCGGCCGATGTCCAGTCCCGCGGGCCTGCTGTCCAAAGAGCGGCCATGTCGCCGCGCCGGGATTCAACCGCTGGCTCGTGCCGCCGGCGGCCCTGGCGATCCACCTGTGCATCGGGATGGCCTACGGGTTTTCGGTGTTCTGGCTGCCGCTGTCGAAGGCGGTGGGAATCCGGCGGGCCGTCGAATGCCCGTCCAGCATGGGCATCCTTGCGCCCGTGGCCGTGGAATGTGATTGGAAAGTCTCGGATCTCGGCTGGCTGTACACGTTGTTTTTCGTGATTCTCGGATCGTCCGCCGCGCTGTGGGGCCGGTGGCTGGAGCGCGTGGGCCCGCGAAAGGCGGGAGTCGTGGCGGCCGTCTGCTGGTGCGGCGGGCTGTGCATTTCGGCGGTGGGCGTCCGCCTGCACCAGCTTTGGCTGCTGTGGCTCGGCTCCGGAGTCATCGGCGGGATCGGACTGGGACTGGGTTACATTTCACCGGTATCGACGCTGCTGAAGTGGTTCCCGGACCGGCGCGGACTCGCCACCGGCATGGCGATCATGGGCTTCGGCGGGGGCGCCATGATTGGCGCGCCGCTCGCCGACCTGCTGATGAAATACTTCGCGACGCCGGAGTCCGTGGGCGTCTGGGAGACATTGTGCGCGCTGGCCGCGATCTATTTTGTCTTTATGCTGTCCGGCGCTCTGGGATACCGGCTACCGCCTGCCGGCTGGCAACCTCCTGCCGGCTGGCCGGCCGGATCCACGACCTCAGGCAGCAGGTATGTGTCCGTTGACGTCGCCTGGAGAACCCCTCAATTCTGGCTGCTGTGGGGCGCACTGTGCGTGAATGTGACCGCCGGCATCGGCATTCTGGGGATGGCGTCGCCGCTGCTGCAGGAGGTCTTCGGCGGTCGCCTGATCGGCGTCTCCGGCAGCATGCACGACCTGACGGACGAGCAGAAAGTCGCGATGACGGCCATCGCCGCCGGGTTCACCGGTTTGCTGTCGCTGTTCAACATCGCCGGAAGATTTTTCTGGGCATCGCTGTCCGACTATCTCGGGCGGCACGCGACGTACACCGTCTTTTTCACGCTCGGCATCGCACTGTACGTCGCCGCGGCCTGGGCCACGGAACAGGCGGACTTGGGAGCGTTTGTCGCGGCATTCTGCGTGGTGTTGTCGATGTACGGCGGCGGGTTCGCCACCGTCCCGGCGTATCTGGCGGATCTGTTCGGCGCACGCATGGTGAGCGCGATCCACGGTCGCCTGCTGACGGCCTGGTCCACCGCCGGCGTTCTCGGGCCGGTGCTCGTCAATTATCTCCGCGAATATCAACTCGAGCGCGGCGCGGGGACCGCCGCCGCGTACAGTGTGACGATGTACGTCCTGGCCGCGCTGCTGGCCGTCGGACTGATCTGCAACTGGCGAATTCGCCCGGTCGCCGATCGCCTGTTTGTCGACGGTGATGACGTCGCCGCTCCGGAGCGCGCAGCGGACGCCACCCATCATCAGACGTCGTCGGTGGGGACGATGGGCCTGCTCGCGGCGGCCTGGATGGCCGTGCTCGGCCCGCTCGCGTGGGGTGTGTGGATGACATTGCAGAAGACGGTCCTGTTGCTCCGTTAGCGGAAGATTCAACCCCATGAGCAGCCCCGCGCGCCGTGCGATCGTCATCGGCGGAGGCATCGTCGGCGCCGCCAGCACGTACTACCTGCAGCGCGACGGCTGGGACACGACCATTCTCGAACAGCACACGTTCGGCTCGGGCTGTTCTCACGGTAATTGCGGTTACGTCTGCCCGAGCCATCTGCTGCCGCTGGCGGAACCGGGCGCCGTTCGCGCCACACTCCGAGCACTGGTCGCACGGAACTCGCCGTTCGCGATCAGACCGCGTCTGGACTTCAGACTCTGGAGCTGGCTCTGGCGGTTCTATCGCAAATGCAACACCCAGGACATGCTCCGCGGCGCCGCCGCATTACACGGACTGCTCAATTCGTCGATGTCGCTGTTTCAGGAGTTGCTGGCCGCCGAGCAGCTTGATTGCGAATGGGAGCAGCGCGGGCTGCTGTACGTTTACCGCGATCGGCGACTGTTCGACGACTACGACCGGACGAACCGATTGTTGACAGACTCGTTCCATGAGCAGGCGGAGAAGCTCTCGGCCGCCGACGCCGTCCGCCGGGAGCCGGCCCTCAAGGACGAAATCGCCGGCGCCTGGTTCTACGAGCATGACGCCCACCTGCGTCCCGATCGGCTGCTTTCTGCATGGCGCCGGCTGCTGACGGGACGAGGCACGCAGGTTGTCGAGAACTGCGCGGTGACCGGCTTCGTCCGTCGTGACGAACGCGCCGTCGGGGTGCGGACGTCACACGGGGAGCTCACTGCCGATTTGTTCGTCGTCGCCACCGGTGCCCTGACGCCGCTGTTGTCGAAAGCACTCGGTTGCCGAATCCCGATTCAACCGGGGAAGGGCTATTCGCTGACGATGCCGCGTCCGCAGCCGTGTCCGGCAATTCCGGTCATCTTTCCGGAACGGCGCGTGGCGGTTACGCCGTTTCACTCCGGGTTCCGGCTGGGATCAACGATGGAATTCGCCGGCTATGACCGGAGCCTGCGACCTGCGCGTCTGCAGCTGTTGCAGGACGCAGCCCGCGAATACCTCCGCGATCCCGGCAGCGAACCGATTGAGGAAGCCTGGTTCGGCTGGCGCCCCATGACATACGACAGCTTGCCGATCATCGACCGCTGCCCCGCGATGCGCAACGTGCTGATCGCGGCCGGCCACAACATGCTCGGTGTGAGCATGTCGACCGGCACCGGGAAGCTCATCGCGGAGCTGGCAGGAGGTCGGGAGCCCCACCTCGACGTGGAGCCGTTTTCCGTTGGCCGCTTCTGACGCTGCGCGCGTCCGTTCGGGAATCGGCGAGCCGATCCGCTGCAGCGTCTACAGGGATTCGATGCCCTTCTCGCCCGTGCGGATGCGGATGACTTCGACCAGCTCGCTGACAAAGATCTTTCCGTCTCCGACCTTGCCGGTGCGGGCTGCGTCGGCGATCAGCTTGACCGTCTCGTCCACCTTGTCATCCGCCACGGCCACTTCCACCTTCACCTTCGGCACGAAGTCGACCGTGTACTCGGCGCCCCGATAGACCTCTTTGTGCCCGCGCTGCCGGCCGAAGCCGCGGACTTCGCTGACCGTCATGCCGTTCACTGATGCCGCCATCAGGGCGTCCTTGACGTCTTCCACCTTGAAGTGCCGGATGATCGCTTCAACCTTTTTCATGACTGCTCCGAAGGATGTGCAGGTTCCGGATCCGGGGTCTCATCCCTGAATTCATACAACCGCAGCTTCTTGTGCAGCGTGTTGCGGTCGATGCCCAGTCGAGCTGCCGTCCGAGACTTGACATGATGGCATTCTTGAAAAATCTGGGCAATGAGCAGCTTCTCAACGATCGGGACGATTCGATGAAACAGGTCGCCGGCATCCGGTCCGGCCAACTTTCGCTGCTGCTGTAACATGTTCGCGATCAGCGCCCGCCACCCTACGCCAGGCGCCTCATCCATGAGCGTCGCCAGGAAACTGCGGACCTGGGCGTCGGACAACAGCGATTCAACTGTCAGGGCCTGATGCGCCTCGGAACCATACAGTTCCGGCGACGCACCGCCTGCGTGCTCCGAGGGAGGCGCCGGCGGCGGACTCTCAGGGAACACGTGTACGACAACGCGATTCATGGCTGGCTCGCGACCGACGGTCAGTTCAACAGCAGGCCCCAGCCCTGGGCTGTGGCTGCTGCTGAACAATGATCTGCCGGACGGGCTCCAGGTTCGTCGATCGCGCTCAGCCTCCCTTCGCGGACGGCGACGGCGTGAAGTCGGGATATCCCAGCGCACCCATTTCGGGGATGTCCAGGCCCTCGCGTTCCACATCCTCCGAAACGCGCAGCGGCGTAATCAGATTGCTGACCTTGAACCAGACGAATGCCATGATCGAGCCGAAGACGACAACGGTCGCGGCGCTGAGCAACTGTGCCATCAGCTGTGACGCATCGCCGAAGAACAGCCCGCGGACTCCGTCCTCCAGCACCGCCGGATTCGTGTCGTAGGGAGACCGTTCCACGCCGTTCCAGCCGAATCCGTATTTGCCGTTGGCAAACAGCCCCAAGGAAATCACGCCCCACAGCCCATTCACGCCATGGACCGAAATCGCTCCCACCGGATCGTCGATGCCGATGCGGTCCCAGAAATACACGCTGATGACCACCAGCACTCCCGCGATGGCGCCGATCAGTGCGGCAGCCCACGCGTCGACAAACGCGCACGGAGCCGTGATCGCCACCAGTCCCGCCAGCATGCCGTTGCAGAGCATCGACGGGTCCGGCTTCCCCGTTGTCGCCATCATGTAGCACATGCAGCTCAAGGCGCCGGTGACACTCGCCAACATCGTGTTCACGATGACCACGCTGATCCGCAGATCGGTACCCGATAGCGTGCTGCCGGCATTAAACCCGAACCACCCGAATGCCAGGATAAACGTTCCCAGCACGACCATCGGCAGATTGTGGCCGGGAATTGCCTGTGGCTTTTTGTTGACGTACTTGCCGATGCGAGGACCGATGCAATAACCGCCGACCGCGGCAATCACTCCTCCCATTGAGTGCACCACCCCGGAACCGGCAAAGTCGACCGCCCCGTGCCCCAGTCCCCAGTTCAGGCCGGATTGTGCCAGCCAGCCGCCTCCCCACACCCAATTGGCGTAGATGCAATACGGCAAAGCGACCCATAGGCCGAACAGGCAAAAGTTCTTCCAACTCCAGCGCTCGGCCATCGTGCCGGTCGGAATCGTCGCCGTCGTGTCCATGAACACCATCATGAAGAAGAACAGCGCCATGGTGCTGACGTCGTCCATGCCATTCAGGAAGAACCCCTTTGTGCCGATCAGATTCAGCGTCTTTTCGCCGACAGTGATCCCCCAGCCGCTGTTCAAAATGCTCGTTCCCGGACCGACGGACGAATACCACCCGCTGGGAACCGGCGCGTTCCACCAGTTCCCCCAGCCGATCGCAAAGCCGTACGCCCAGAAGGCAAAGCAGCCCAGTGGATAAATCATCAGGTTCATCGTCATTGTGTGCGCCGAGTTCTTCGCCCGGCACAGACCTGCTTCCACGCAGGCGAAGCCGGCCTGCATGAACATCACCAGCGCACCGCCGAGGAGCACCCACACCATGTTGATCGAGAACAGGTTGTGGGCGATCCGGTCGTACAACTGACCATTGCTCAGTGCCGCCGGATTGTCGTCGCCGACTGGACCAGCCGAGGGGGTCGTCCAGTATCCCGCGTTTGCACCGGCGGCGTCCGGCCACAGCGGAGCGCCCCCTTCGGGGCTGGTGGCCGTCATGTACGGCGGAAGCGGAGCGGGTGCTTCGGCAGGCGCCGCATCGGCAGCGGTCGTGGGCGCTGCGGCATCGGCCGCCGGATCCTGCGCCTGCGCCAAAGTTGCGGGAGCCAGCACTCCCAGAAGGGCTGTCAGCAACAACGAATAGCGCGGCCGCGAAATAGTCATGGGCGATTTTTCCTTGCCGGAATGAGGCGTGCGCAGCGTCACAGGTGCGCAATGGACAAACGGCGGATTCAATGAATTCACCAGCGACATTCAGACGGTGACGCCTCAAGGGCTACCCGAATTCGCCGCGTTGTCTCGCGACTGTCAACGGACCGCGCACCGCGCGGCTCTGCGGGTAATCGAGGCGATGGTGCAGGTGCACCAACTCCGCTTGCCGTCAGTGGCAGCACTGCGGATTGCCGAGAGCGCGGCGAGCACTTCGCAGTGTGACGGACTTCCGTTTCGGAGAATCAGAAATTGCTTGGGAATCTCCGACGAATTCGAGGCAGCAAAGTGCGTGCCATGACCTGTGGGAATGACTCGCAACCGATTCGACGCCGTCTTGCACCGTGAAAAAACGGGGAATCCGGCATCACTAACAGCGAATTTCTCAGCACCCGCTCTGCTCAGGGGTGCGGCACTACTGCCAATCCGATTCGCATGATCGAACAGGAACCTGGTCTGGCAACGCGTGTCCCGCCGTGGAACCAATACTTGATGGGGTCGAGCTCCAGTGACGATTCCTTCGACGCGCTAAAAAAACAGCCCGGCCGTCTCCGGGCCGGGCTGTCGCAGCAGATTGCTTTGTCACAACGCGATCAGAACTCGCCGACGATTTCTCCACCGTTGCGGGTGGCCAGTGCGTCGTACACCTTGACGTCGAGGTTCTGCGACAGGAACCGGACAGAACCGTCTCCCAGCAGGTGATGCGCGCCGCCCGTGTGCAGGCTGGAGGGGCCCCACGTCTGCGTTGGCACACCCGGAAACACCGACTGGAAGTAGATCGTGTAGTTGATCGAGTTGGTCGTCCCTTCCAGCGTAGGGCTCGCCAGGTTCAGCCAGCGGGCGCACATCGCGGCAAACGATCCGTCGATCCAGGCCGCGACCTTCTCCTCGCGGGTTTCGCACAGCAGGATCGTATTGGACGAGCCGTCGATGATGTCCCGGAACCCGGTCCGCGAGCCCGGGTACAGGATCCCCTCAGGCGCCGTGCCGGGCGCCCCCGACAGCGAAAACGCGCTCCGGCCCCCCATCGCGGCATAGTTACGGACGGCGTACTTGTCGTACCCGATCTGCGTCACGTACATCGGGTCCGTCGCTACCAACGAGCCGTTGTAGCTCGGGCAGATGAAGAACGGCAGTTGCGTTGAAGCGATCTGCCGGTTCGAGACGTCCATCGACGACAGGTTGTAGTTGATCGCGTTGTAGACGTTCGCGCCGTCGATAAACGGCAGAATCAGGCTGGCGAAGCTGTGCAGATGCGTGACCGGGTTGGCCGGCTGGGCCGGGTTGTACATCCATGCGCCGACGTTCAGTCCGCTGGTGCAGCTCGGCGGGAATCGCGTAAACGAACTCTCGTAATTGTGCAGGGCCAGCCCGAGTTGCTTGAGGTTGTTCTTGCACTGCGTGCGGCGGGCCGCTTCGCGGGCCTGTTGAACCGCCGGCAACAGCAGCGCGATCAGGACGGCGATAATCGCAATGACGACGAGCAGCTCGATCAGGGTAAATCCGCGACGACGAGCCATACAGGAGGACTCCACTGGTGGGAAAACTGGGCGGGAATTCTGCACGGATCAGGACCTCTGGACGCGCAGCAGCGCGCACCGAGTGGCAAACGTGAAGTCCCGGGCCTCATACCTTTTTGACGAGGCCCGCCTCCAAAGTCAACCGTCCGCCGCCGCGTTCATCGTCAATTCGCCCCCTCTCACGGCGCACGCCATCGCACCACTTCCAGGTGCGTCTGCTTCTGCCCGTCGCGCCAGGAGTACGAGGTAACCAGCGTCCCGTCCGCGAGCTGCACCGTGGGTCCGAACCCGCCCCCCTGGTCCTGGCCAATCGGCGTCTTTGCATCGAGCATCAGTCGATCGTGCGCGAAATCAAACTCGAACCCGTCGTCCGTCTCGATCCCAAGCAGCGCGCGGACTCCCAGCGGCGGGTGCAGATCGCGCACGGTGAACGTCAGCAGCAGCCGCCGATCCTTCAGCCGGAGCAGCGACATGTACATTTCTCCATAGTCGCCAAAGTCGCGGATCCGATCGAACGACGTTCCCTGGTCGCTCGACGAGAACAGGATGAAGTGATCCGCCTGGTCATCGGTCGCCTTGATCGGCCGGTCTTTGATCGGCAATTCGTTGCTGTCCACGCGGACGAGTGCCCAGACCTTTCCGGAGCGGGCCTGCCACAGCCAGGTTTCGCCGCCAAAGAACCCGTACTGGCTCGCAAAGTCTCGCGGGGTACAGCGCCGCGATTTATCCCACGTCTGGCCGCGATCCGTTGACCGCCACACGAGATACGGTCCGCCGCCGCCGTCATAGTCGACCCCCAGCAACAGCGTCCCGTCGGAAAGTTCCAGCACGTTGCGCGACGAATGATTGCTCGCGCCCGGCTGCATCTGTTCCGACTCGATCCGCGTCGTCTCCCACGTTTTCCCGCCGTTGGTGGAGCGATGAACGAACCCGGTCGTGTAACCCCATGAGTTCCGAACGTCGCCGGCCAGCAAGTGACCGGTTATGAAGATCGTCCCGTCGGTCAGAACGCTCAGATAGGGTTCGCGCCCCGGCAATTCGAGTTCCTGCGGCCCGGTCCACGTGCGTCCGCCATCGTGCGAACGGAACAACAGCGTCTGTTCCAGAACCTTTCCGCCATCACGCTGGTATTGATGAAACGCGGTCAGCAGCAGTTCGCCCCCCGGCAACTGCGCGACGCACGGCTTGTAATCGTCCGGGGCGCCGATCGGAATGCGCTCGCAGTCGATCTGTTCGGCCGGCAGCCGTTCGCGGAGAGCGATGGCGACATGATCCGGCGTCGGTGATTGAGCAAACCCCAGCATGCAGCTGAGTGTGCACCCCAGCAGGGCGGCAAAGCGTGCGAGCAACGTTCTGACGCGGGCTTGAGTCATGGGCCGATTCTTATTGAGCGCGAGTGCGGACGCCGCGAACAGCGATCGACTACCGACGCGGCCGCTCGTAGTGGGGCTGGCCCCACCAGCCGAGCTTGCGGTGCAGCGTGTTGTAGAAGCTGTGCCCAGGAATCCGCGCGAGCTGAAATGTGACCCCCGCGCGGCGAACGACGACCGAGTCGCCGGGCGCCAGCGGCCGCTTGATCTGTCCGTCAAGCGCCAGCGTGACCCCCGGCGGAGCATCGGGGACGCGCATCACGTATTCGCAGGCTGCGTCATCGACCAGCGGACGCTCTCGCAGCGTTTCGCTGGAGCAGAGTGCGCCGGCGCCGCAGGCCGGCGACGAAGTTCCTGCGTCGCGTCAGCCTTGATCTGATCGGCCGCATCCCCAAACCGGACGAGGTCGCTGTTTTCAGCGCTGATCAGGATCCCGACAAACGCGACCGGCTGATCGCCCGCATGTTGCACGATGCCGAGCACGCCGCACTTTGCTCGGGTGTGGCGCGATCTGCTATTGCCGAAGCAGCGGTGGATCGCCAGTTGCGTTACTTCAGCCGGGCCTCGAAGCGTGGCTCGCCGATCGGCGCGCGCGCGACGTGGGCTTCGATGACATGGTCCGCGAGTTGATCGCCGTCCCCGTCGCCGCCGTGGGCGAAACGCCCGCGCTGGTCCTTACCGACTTGCAGGCGCCCGAATGCGCTTGGCGTACATCGCGTCGAAGGAAGGCTGATCCGGCCAAACTCGCCGCCGGCACGGCGTCTGTTCCTCGGCGTGCGGCTGGAATGTGCCAGTGTCATGACCACCCGTTTGACCGCTGGACATGCCATTCTGGAGCCAGGCGGCATTCTTCTCGGTCTCAAGAAGACCGGCTCGGAGTCCCTTCGCGCTCGTCGAGGAGCATCGCCCGGCGCCCCCGCGCGCATCGCCACGTAAGATCAACTTCGATCGTTACCGCGGCATTTCTGACGAGCAGGGAACCGCTGCTTCCAGGTCCGCCGCTCCACGAAATCAGTTCGCCGACTGGCTGGGGTCGCCGGCCAACGAACAGCGGAGAAGTTCGCCAAGCCAGCGTCAACCGCATCTGAGGACAACTCCTGGGGACCGGCCTGGTCGATCCGCTCGATGACTTCCACAGCTTAAAGCCGCGCCCGAGCCATCCGGAGATTCTCTCGCTGCTGGCGTCCGCCTTCATGCAGTCGGACTGCGACCTCGATGTCATCTATTCGGCAGTCTGCATGAGCGACGCCTATCAGCGGACGAGCCGCCAGACCGATGTCTCGCAAACCGAGCGCACGTTCCCGGATGTCGGTAAAGCCACCGTCGAGCAGTTCTTCGACAGCCTCGCGCGGGCCGTCGGCTATGAGGCCGAAGCCACGCCGCGTGAGGACGACCCTGTGCGACGGCGATTTCTCGGTATTCGCCAGACGAGGCCGTGCAGCGCGCACCGAGACGTCCGTGGATGTCGCTCTCGCTCTGATGAACGGCGGGTTTACCAATTCCGCAGCTCGCTGGCTCCGGCCGGCAGTTGCAAACGTTGCTGCAGGAGGCGAGTCAGTCCACCGAGACGCGAATCCAGACGCTGTACGCGCGACCTCAGTCGCTCTCCGACGTTCGATGAACTGACGGAACTCGTTCAGCGCGTCGGTGCGTTGGACGATCAATATCCCCGACGGCTGGAGCATTGTCCTGTGGATGCTGCTGAATTCAGCCGAGGTTTCGCTGGAACCGCTGGGACGCGGGGAGTTGGTGACATGCCGGCAGATCTGACAGGGCTGGCTCATGCACAGTCGCCGCCGGTGGCTTTCCGCAAGCAGCAGGGCGATGCTGGCCGCGCCCGGCAGTGAGCTGGTTAGGGCGTCTGCTCGACCGTCGAAGGCGAGCCGCGCCGGCTTGCTCGTGCCTGCTGCTGTGGATGAACGGTGGTCCCAGCCAGACCGACACGATCGATCTGAAGACCATAGGCACGCCAACGGCAGCGTTTCGCCGCTGCAGACGGCCGTTCCCGGCTTGACGATCGGCGAGCACCTGCCGAAATCGCAAAGTGGATGGACCGGCTGGCCGTCATCCGCAGCATGAGCACCCGCGAGGGGATCACGGCCGCGGCTCGACAATCTGCGGACTGGCGCACCCGCAGGGACCGATCAGTTCCCGGTCCTGGTCGATCATCTCGAAGGAGCGGGCCGCAAGGCGGCGACCTTCCCAACTACGTCAGCATCCTGCCGCGGGGACTGTTCCTGGCAATTGACCACGCCGGCGGGATTCCTCGGCTGCAACGCACGCACCGCTGCTGGTCGGCGGCGCAGTTCGTCCGATGGCCCGGCGAATCTGGCCATTGAGAACCTCGCCCGGCGGACAGCTTGCCGAACGCGTCGCCTCCTCAAAAGTTTGAACACGCGTTCCTCGATTCGCACCCTGGCGGCACTTCGCGTCGATTCGCACGCAGCGCGTCTTCGCGAAGCCTGGAACTCATGGAGCGCAGTCCATCGAAGCATTTGACCTGGAGCGTGAATCGGACGTCGTCCGCGACCGCTACGGACGGACGCAATTCGGCCAGGGCTGCCTGCTGGCCCGGCGAATGATCGAGCGCGGCGTGCCGTACGTTGAGGTGAGCAACTGGGATACGCCTGCGTGGCAACTACGGCTGTCAAGGACCTCTGCATTGTCCTCGACCGCGCTGGTCGGCGGCGCTGCTTGGCGAACTGGAAGAGCGGGCTGCTGAATTCGGCGCTTTCGTAGTGGATGGGTGAATTTGGCCGGACGCCGACGATCAATCCGCAACAGGGGCGCGACCACTACCCGCGAGCCTGGTCGTCGTGCTCGGCAACGCGGGCATCCAGCGGGGCGCGTGTTCGGACAAACGAGCGAGGACGGCCTGACGGTCGAGGACCGCCGTCGCCGCACCGGACCTGCCGGCGACGATCCTGGCTGCTCTGGAGATCAACCCGGCCAAACAGAATATGTCCAACGTCGGGCGGCCGATTCCGACTGCCAAACCCCGGCGGCAAACTAGTCTCGGACGTCCTCAGTTAGCGCTGCTCCCGGACGCATGTGATCGCAGAAATCCATAAGCGCACGACCGCTGGCACAGGACCGGCTTGCTCGCCAGTGATCATGCGTCTCACGGCGCACGCTTCACCGCACCACTTCCAGATGCGTCTGCTTCTGCCCGTCGCGCCCAGGAGTACCCGAGGTAACCAGCGTCCCGTCCGCGAGCTGCACCGTGGTCGAACCGCCCCACGGTCCTGGCCAATCGGCGTCTTGCCGTCGAGCATCAGTCGATCGTGCAGGGTAGGCTCGAACCCGTCGTCCGTCTCGATCCCAGCAGCGCGCGGACTCCAGCGGCAGAGTGCAGATCGCACGGTGAACGTCAGCAGCAACCGCCGATCCTTCAGCCGGAGCAGCGACATGGCCATTTCTCCATAGTCGCCAAAGTCGCGGATCCGATCGAACGACGTTCCCTGGTCGCTCGGCGAACAGGATGAAGTGATCCGCCTGGTCATCGGTCGCCTTGATCGGCCGGTCTTTGATCGGCAATTCGTTGCCTGTCCACGCGGACGAGTGCCCAGACGCTTTCGGAGCGGGCCTGCCACGGCCAGGTTTCGCCGCCAAAGAACCCGTACTGGCTCGCAAAGTCTCGGGGTACAGCGCGCGATTTGTCCACGTCTTGCCGCGATCCGTTGACCGCCACACGAGATACGGTCCGCCGCCGCCGTCATAATCCACGCCCAGCAACAGCGTCCCATTCGGAAAGTTCCAGCACGTTGCGCATTGAATGATTGCTCGCCCGGCTGCATCTGTTCCGACTCGATGATCCGCGTCGTCCTCGTTTTCCGCCGTTGGTGGAGCGATGAACGAACCCGGTCGTCGCCCCGCGAGTTCGAACGTCGCCGGCCGGCGAAGTGACCGGTTATGAAGATCGTCCCGTCGGTCAGAACGCTCGAATAGGGTTCGCGCTGGCGGCAATTCGAGTTCCTGCGGCCCGGTCCGTGCGTCCCGCCATCGTGCGAACGGAACAACAGCGCGTCTGTTCCAGAACCCTTCCGCCATCACGCTGGTATTGATGAAACGCGGTCAGCGGCAGTTCGCCCCGGCAACTGCGACGCACAACTTGTAATCGTCAAGGGCGGCGATCAGATACGCTCGCAGTCGATCTGTTCGACCGGCAACCGTTCGCGGAGAGCGACGCAGCATGATCCGGCGTCGGTGATTGAGCAAACCAGCACGCAGCTGAGTGTGCACCCCAGCAGGGCGGCAAAGCGTGCGAGCAACGTTCTGACGCGAGCTTGATCATGGGCCGATTTCTCATTGAGCGCGGTGCGGACGCGAACAGCGATCGACTACCGCGCGGCCGCTCGTAGTGGGGCTGGCCCCACCAGCCGAGCTTGCGGTGCAGCGTGTTGCTTAAACTGTGCCCAGGAATCCGCGAGCTGAAATGCATGACCCCACTTGCAGCGAACGACGACCGAGTCGCCGGAGCGCCCGGCGGTAGCGATCTGTCCGTCAAGCGCTGGCGTGACCCCCGGCGAGCCATCGAGCACGCGCATCACGTATTCGCGGGCTGCGTCATCGACCAGCGGACAGTTGGACAACGTGTGCGGGCAGACAGGAGTGATCACGAACGCCTGTAGAGTCCTGCCGCGGGATCCGGCCCGCCGGCGGACGGGCTGGCCGCGCGCGGTCGAGCCGACCGGCGTACTCACGATCAGCCCGTCACCGCTGTAGGTCGTCACGCGGCTCCCGGTCGATCTCCAGCTCGATGTCGATCATCGACAGCGACGCCGCCGCCAGGACAGCCACCTCGTTGAGCCCAGGAAGCGATCGCTCCGTCCGTCCGCCGCGCGATGTTCGCACTCGTACATCAGGTGATGAACAACGCGAAATTCACGGGCCTGGATGCAACCAATTCGTCCGCGGAACTCGTCGGGCGACAGGTCGGTCAGAAAACCCAGCCGGCCGAGATTGACCCCAGGATCAGCCGCTGCCGCTCGCCAAACTGCCGGCGCGCAGGGTGCCCCCATCGCCGCCGAGAACGACCGCCAGTTCCGCTTTATCGGGCACGTTTTCGATCGCCTCATCGCGGTCGTAAATGCCGAGCATTTCGATTCCGTCGACTCGCCGAGAAATTCGGCCAATTCACGGGCTGCCGACTGGACGTAGTCGGCGGGACCTCGCGCGATCAAGACAACACGAACGGGCGATGCGGACATGTGATGAAGTGTACCGTCGCGGATGGACGTTGGTCGACGGCTGGTGGCGCAGCCAAGAAAGTGGGTTTGGTGCTTGGTCGTTTGGTGTTTGGTGAGTGGGGGTCGTAAGCGGAGGTTGTGAGTGGTGAACGGCGAACAACGATCTGCCCACCAGCCAACCAAACCACGAATCTACCAAACACTGATTCCAGCCCTTGACCCTCCGCCCTGAACCCTCAACCATTTCCGCATGAACTACTTCGCCCACGAGCTGCACCACTGGACCGCCCGCGGTTTCTGGCAGGCACGGCGGTGCCCGACTGGATGTCCGTCGCCGACCGGACCGTGCGTACGCCCAAAGTTGATCCGAACCACTGCTCGCTGATGGCTCCGCGACTGCGTCGAGACTGCGGCCGAGAATGCTGCGGCATTTCGCCGACGACGACAGTTCCTCGACGCGCGTTCGCAGTCACAGCAGCCGAACGGCACAGCGTTTTGCCCGGCAGCTCGCGGGAGACGACGGCATGCGGCGGGGTTCCTCGGTCACATCGTCACCGAGATGCTGCTCGACGACGTGTTGATCGCCGAGACGCCGCAGAGGCTGGACGCGTATTGCGCCGCTCTGGCGACGGTCAATCCGCGGGACGTCGAGGCGTTGGCGAATCGCTGCGCCCGCAGGACCACGGAGCGCCTGGCACACTTCGTCGGATTGTTTCTCAGTGAGCGATTCCTGTACGACTATCTCGAATTGCGCCGCGGTTGCTGCATCGCTTGAATCGGGTGCTCCGGCGGGTCAGAGCTACAGCCCCTCCCGGACTCGTCGATCGAAATCCTGATCTGGGGCCGCGGCGCAGTGGCCGACCGCCATGACGGCTTATTGCCGGCGGAAGAGCCGGTTCGCACGAGATGAGCAGTCGGCAGCGAGCAAGGCGGATTCGGTACGCCCGACATCTGTGGGGCGGCAAACGCGAAGTCTTGCAAATTTCAATTGCAGAATGCAAATTGACGCCATTGTGCATCGCACCATTTACCAGACGACCAAACGCTTTCACCGTTAACCGATTACCGACGACTAACAACTCCCCATGAAATACGGCATGAACCTGCTCTGTGGACTCGGCGCCCTCCGATGAGTCAGTCCATCCGCTGC
This sequence comes from Planctomycetaceae bacterium, assembly GCA_046349775.1. GTDB lineage: Bacteria > Planctomycetota > Planctomycetia > Planctomycetales > Planctomycetaceae > JAEUIG01. Next base: position 76,483 of record JAXMBS010000016.1, read on the forward strand.
TCGAGAGCTGCAAACGCTGGGGCTTCGACGGCATCGAAATACCGATGTTCGATTTCACCGTCTCCAACTATGGCTACGAAGACGGCTCGAGCAGCTGGAGCTGGAATCGACAGCGGTGACAATCTGCCAGCGGAACCGACAATCCGATTTCACCGGATGCCGGAATTCGCCGCGCGCCGTCAAACGGCTGAAACGCGGTGGACTGCTGTGCCGCGATGGGGGCGACGCACCTCTGCGGGCCGATTCACTCCGCCATCAGCGAATTCACCGGACGCGGACGCACGCAGGACGAATGGAAGTGGGGCAGGAAACGCTGGCCGAAGTCGCCGACCACGCGAAGCAGTACAACGTCACGCTGGTCGTCGGGTATCTCAACCGGTTCGAGTGCTACTTCCTGAACTGCGCCGAGGACGCCGCCCGCTTTGTGCGGGAAGTCGGCCATTCCCATCTCAAGACGATGTACGACACGTTTCACGCGAACATCGAAGGACATCCACGCCGCTGTCAAGAGCATGCAGGACCAGATGGTCCACGTCCACATCTCGGAGAATGACCGGCTCCACGCCTGGCAGAAGGGGGCGTCGACAGGACACGTCGTTCGCCGCCCTGAAAGAAGCGAACTACGACGGCTGGCTGATGATCGAAGCCTTCAGCCTCGCGGCACCGGAACTCGCCGCCGCCACGAAAATCTGGCAGATGTATCAGCGAAGAACACCTCGCGACGCAGGGTCTCGCGTTCATGAAGTCCGTTGGGAAAATGAATAACGATTTGTTCTCGAGTCAATGGATAATGGGTCAATCGTCAATTGTGAAAGGGGCTTCACACTCGCCCGCAACAATTGACAATTAACCATTAACAATTAACTCAACTCAAAAGAATGCGTTCTCTTCAGCAAGAGCAGCCTGCAAAATGACGTCTGCCCTCAACATCCCCTCCGGCAATCTTGACTTCGTCTCGCTCGGCGCGCTGATCCATCGCCTGGATCCCGGTATCATTCCGTTCCGCAAGGCGACGGAGTGCCGAATTCACGTCAGCGGCGGCGAGTTCAACGTCGCCGCCAATCTGGCCGACTGCTTTCGCATGCGAACGGCCGTCGCGACGGCGATGGTCGACTACCCGATCGGCGACCTGATCGCCGAGCGCGTCCGAGCGATGGGGGTGCGGCCGTTCTATAAGCGGTTCGCACATGACGGCGCCACCGGCCCCAACATGGCCACCGTCTACAGCGACCAGGGACACGGCGTGCGCGCGCCTGTTGTGTTCTACAACCGCTCAAACGAAGCGGCCGCCCGGCTGAAGCCCGGCGATTTCCACTGGCAGGAGCTCTTTGCCGACGGCGTGCGCTGGTTTCATTCCGGCGGGATTTTCGCCGCGCTGTCGCCGACCACTCCCGAACTCATTATCGAAGGCATGCAGGCGGCGAAAGCGGCCGGCGCCGTCGTCTCGTTCGATCTCAACTACCGTGAGAAACTGTGGAAGATCTTCGGCGGCGGAGATCGGGCCGTCGAGACGCTGGGCCGGATCGTCTCGAACGTCGACGTCCTCGTGGGGAACGAAGAAGACCTGCAGAAGGGGCTGGGCCTCAAGGGGCCGGCCGTCGAACTAAAATCGAAGCTCGATCCGACCGCCTTCTTCGGCATGATGGACTCTGTCGTCAAGTCGTATCCGAAGATCAAGATCGTCGCGACGACTTTGCGTGAAGTGCATTCGACGAACCGGCACAGCTGGAGCGCTGTCGCCTGGATCAACGGGCAGACGTATCAGGCCCCGACGCTCGAACTCGACGTCGTCGACCGGGTCGGCGGCGGCGACGGGTTCGCGGCCGGGCTGTTCTATGCCTTGATGAATCCGGACGTTGCGAAACAACTGGAGCCCGGAATCAGCGTCGAACAGGCCGCCATTAAGTACGGCTGGGCGCACGGCGCGCTGATCACGACATTCCCCGGCGACACGACGATGGCAACCCTTGACCAGGTCCGCGCTCTGGCCACCGGTGGTTCTGCAAGGATACAAAGGTAGTGGGTCGTGGGGCGTGCATAGCGAGCAGCGGATTGAAGGCGTGAATCACTGATGTCGTTGCCGAAGGGGAAACGCGACGACGCCTATCCATCAGCACCCGATCGCGTCAGCGGGTTCTTTGCCGGCTGTGGACTGGCACTGGTCACCGCGCGACATGTCCTGCCGGCCGAGTCGGCCCATCTCGGTGACACGCTCTGGATCGCCGCTCTGTGGCTGCTGTTGGCGACTGCCTGGACCCTGACGCGGCTGCGATGTCAGGTTCCCGGCCGCCGGCTTGATCGCGGCGATCTCGCGCTGATTCTCCTCGCCGGCGGCCAGGTCCTGGCAGCGCTCCTGGTGCACGGCAATGCCCGCGCCGCGCTCAACGGCGCCTGGGAGTGGATTGCCGTGGCGGTTTCAGTCGGCCTGCTCCGCCGCTGGTGCGCCGCCGAAGCTCGCTGGCAGCAGCTGTTGGCCACTCTGTCGCTCGCCGGCGTGCTCCTGTCGGGACTCGGAGTGTGGCAGTACACGGTCACATATCCGCAGCTCCGGGCTGAGCTCGAAGAGTTCACGCGACTCGAATCTCAGAGCGAGGGGGAGCGACTGACCCCTGCACAGGCGACGCGGTTTCGTGAACTCCGTGTGGAACTCGGCCGGCTGGCCACTGAAACGGACCCTAATGTCCGGTTTGCGATGCGACAGCGGCTCGTCGCCAGCACGGAACCACTCGCCTGCTTCGCCCTCGCGAACACGCTGGCGGGTGTCCTGCTCGTTTCGCTCTTGCTGCTGCTGGACGCAGTCGGCACGTCGCTGACGGCACGGCAGCCGTGGAAGCAGATCGCACGCTTGATGACGCCGGCGCTCCTGGTCGGATTCTGCCTGGTCCTGACGAAGAGCCGCACGGCGTGGGTCGCTCTGCTGGCCGGTGCAGCCGTCTGGGCGATCGTCTCGTTTGGACGCGCCCTGCTGTCGCCGCGTGTCTGGAGGTTTCTGGGCGCCGGCCTGCTCGCGCTGGCCGTGCTGATCGCCGGCGCGCTGGCCGTCGGAGCGCTCGATCGGCTGGTCCTGCTCGAATCGTCCAAGTCGCTGCGGTACCGCGTCGAATACTGGACCGGCGCCTGGGGCGTGATCCGTGATCACGTCCTGTTCGGCGTTGGTCCCGGCAATTTCCGGCAGCATTACCTGCGTTACAAAGTTCCCGGCTCCAGCGAGGAAATCTTCGATCCGCACAATCTGTTTCTCGACGTCTGGGCCAGCGGCGGTCTGATCTCCCTGGCCGGACTCATCCTCGCCGGCGGAGTCGCGTGTGTTCGCTGGCGCACCTGTTGGGGGGCCGCGGCGGACAACCCGCAGAGCACTCCGACTTGCCTGGATTCTTCCGGACGCCGTTTTATCTTGTTCTCTGGCGCCGCGGGCATTGCGCTCGTCTGGATGAAGACTGGTCTCATCGACGTGCACTGGGATGGCCGGCTGGCAGCGCTGTTGTTGGGATGGCTCGCGGCCGTGCTGCTCGTTCCGCGCACGCATTTCCGCGGCGCATCGCAACTCGCCGCCGGGCTCGCACTGGGCGTGCACCTGCTGGGCGCCGGCGGAATCGGGATGCCGGTCGTCGCCACGACTCTGCTGCTGTTGTGGCTGGGACCGGCTCCGATCGGCGCACCCGGCCCGGCGGAATCCTCCGCGGCCGATCGGCGTCGCACGGCGTTCATCTCGATCGGGTTCGCCGCACTGCTGGTCGCGTGCCTGTTCTCGGCGGTGATCCCGGCGACGGTCGCCGGCCTGTGCATGAATGCGGCCGAATCGGTGTTGGCCCAGCGCAACGACGTCGCCACGGCCCGGCGGTTCCTCGACCAGGCGATCAAGGCCGATGGACGCGATCCGCAGCCCTATGTCCTGCGTGCCCAACTGGAGCACGACACGGCCCGCCCATCAGGTGATTTGACCGGTGCGACGATGGAATCGGCGCTCGCTTTCCTCCGCGGC
>JAXMBS010000017.1:0-79170 GCA_046349775.1 Planctomycetaceae bacterium
CATGGGTATCCGTGCGTGGCCGACGCTGCCATCTCGGAAATGGACGCCGCCGACTTTCACGGCGTGATCTGCCCCGGCGGCTGGATGCCGGACAAACTGCGGCGCGATCCCAAAGTGCTCGAATTGCTGTGTGAATTCGATGCCAAGCGCAAGCTGATCGCGGCGATCTGCCACGGCGGCTGGATGCCGATCTCCGCCGGGATTTACCGCGGCGTGAAAGTCACCGGCTCTCCCGGCATCAAGGATGATCTCATCAACGCCGGAGCGGCGTGGTTGGATGTCGAGGTCGTCGTCGACCGGCACTTCGTCAGCAGCCGCAAACCCTCGGACCTGCCCGCCTTCTGCCGGGCCATCGTCAAGTTCCTCGCCGGGTAGAACGTAGGGTGGGCTGTGCCCGCCAGCGAACATGACAATCGTTTCCCACCGGGATTGGTGGGCACAGCCCACCCTACCCCAAGAAGTCGCCCGTCAGGAATCCGAGAATGAACGGCCCCAGGATGATGATCACCGTGGCCGCCATGATCAGGATCGCCGGCGCCAGCATCTTCACGGCCGCTTCGCCGGCGATCGTCTCCGCCCGCTGAGTCCGTTTGACCCGCAGGAAGTCCGCCTGCGTCCGGAACAGCACCGCCAGCGGCGTCCCCAATTGCTCTCCCTGTATGATCGCGCCGATGATGCTCGTCATCTCGTCGTCGGACAGCCGCTGCCGCAGCGCTTCCAGCGCCGCCGTGCGGCTCTTCCCCATGTTCATCTCGGCGAGGACGCGGCCGAACTCCACGCCGACGGGATGGTCGCGAAACTCGGAGACCGCCTGCCGCAGGGCGTTCAGGAACGTCGAACCGGCCTCCATCAGCAGTGTGAGCAGATCCAGCAGAAACGGCAGTCGCAGCTTGATCTTGAACAGCCGCTGCGCCGCCTGCTTCGCCAGCTTCCGCCGCAACAGGACTCCGACGAGGACCGCCAGCAGGACACCCAGCACGAGTCCCGGCGGTCCCATGATCTGCATGCAGAAATAGACAATCGGCACGCTCCAGAACGCCGACTGAATTTCAATTTTTGCCAGCCATTCTTCGGCCGTCCAGCAGCGTGAGTGCCCGGCCGCGAGAATCTGCCGATTGATCTCCGGCAACTGGTCGCGAAACGCCCGCCGGTTGAGCGCGGCCAGGCTCTGCATCAGCGGCTGCAGCAACCGGTACAACAGGCTCGTCCGGCGCAGCTCATTGATACGACTGACGTCATACCGCCACTCGTCGTCCTGCGTCAGGTCTTCAGTGGCCAGCGACCGGGCCATCGTCCAGATGACGAGCAGCACCGCCGCCCCCAACATGACGCTGGAAGCCAACGGAAGGGTGATGTCGACGGCGAGAGGCATACTGTCAGTCTAATCGACAACCGCAGGTCCATTCGAGCAAGACTGCATCGCGGCTCAGTCGCATGTCCCGACCTCCGACATCTGATCTCCGACCTCCGATTTCACCGCTCGCGCCACAGTACCTGATCGGGGATTCCGAGTTCTGACTGGACCGCGGCGATCTCGGCACGGAAGCGCCGCGCGTCGTTGGGGTAGCCCTTTGTCGGCTGCAGTTCGGGCAGATGTTGCCGCCAGAACCCGTTGAACGCCTCCATCGACAGTTCGCGGACGTACTTCGACACCATCGACGCCACCGCCACCGGCAGGTGCCGCTCCCCGCGGGCTTCAAACCGCAATTCGGAATCACCCAGCCGATAGCGGCTGCTCTCCAGCCCCTCTTCCAGGCACATCGGCAGTATGCCGAACACGTCGGCGAGCAGCGCCTGATAGTGGCTGCGGCCGCCGTGCTTGTCGGCGATGACGAGCGCCGGCCCGTCCTGCGATGGCTCCCAGGCTCGCCGCAGAAGTTCGAGAGTCGTGCGCGAAAGGGCTGCTCCCTTCCCTCCCAGCGTCTCGATCAAGCCGTTGAACCGTTCGGTCAGCACGATGTCGCCGGCGACTCGCCGCAGTCGCACGCCGGACGTTTCAAACTCCTGTTGCAGCCGATCATTGAAGTCAGCGACTTCATGTTCATCGGCCACGTGAGGCAAGCGCAGCGCCAGGCCGTCGCGGCCGAACCAGCGCTCGGCACAGTCGCACGACGGAACTGTGTCGCACAGGTGCCGCCACAGGTCGGCCAGTGACGCGAACGTCGCCTGGGAACCCAAGAGGGCGAGTACCGACGTTTCGAGCGGACCGAGTCCGCGCGCCGGATTGTAGACCTGTTTGGAATCGGCGACGTGCAGCCGGGCCGCGCGGGCTTTGACGGCAAGGGCGCCATCGTTTGCAGAGCGCGGCGCCGATGCCTTGATTCCCCGCGGGGGGCGTTGGGAAATCACGCGTCGCAACGCGCGCCACAGATCAAGCTCGCCGGCGTCTCCCGGCACTTCCCACACGGTGACAGTGACCACCAGCGGACCCAGATTCGGCCCGTAGCCCGCTTCGTCGATTCCGATGACCAGCGACATCCGTGACGCGCTCCTCTTCGAGTCCCGGCTAATCGACGCCTATTTCCCGATGCAGAACCGGCTGAAGATTCGATCGAGCACGTCGTCGGTCGTCACCTGTCCGGCGATCTGTCCGGTCTGCTCCAATGCCGCCCGGAGCTCGACGGCGATCAATTCATCCCCCGCCCGGGCGTCGAGCAACCCGATCGCGTTGCCAATCGCCAAACGTGCGCTTCGCAGGCTATCGCGGCACCGTGCTGCCGTCGAGCCCAGCAACTCACCGACGTGCTGGCCGCGCTGGTCCACCCGGTTTGCGATCTTGCTCTTCAGTTCACCCAGGCCAAGGCCGGTGTGGGCACTGACCGCACTGGCGCCCCGTTCCGAAAGTTGCGGATCGAGCTCCGCCTTCGTCGTAATCGTCAACAGTTGACGCGTCAACCGGGCACACGTGTCCCGCCGTGCGACATTGAGGTCTTGTTGAGCCGGCGACAGATCGCTCGCCGTGCACCACACGACGAGGTCGGCATCGGCGATCCGCTGCCGACCGGCGTCCTGCGCGGCGATCGAGATTTCGTCCGTGGCGGCTTCCGTGCCCGCCGTGTCGAGGAGTTCCAACGGGCAGTCGTGCCAGGTGACAGCGGCCCGCAGCCAGTCGCGGGTGGTGCCCGGCGGCCGGCGAGACGAGGGCCGCCTCCCGGCCGCACAGGGCATTGAACAGCATGCTCTTCCCGGCATTCGGCAGCCCGGCCAGCGCAACGACCGGCCGCGCGTTTGCCTGCAGCCGGCGATCGGCACGGGCCGCGAGTCCGTCGATCGTTGCCGCGGCGGCCGCCAGCCGCGACCGGAATTGATCCCGTTCAACGAACTCGATGTCCTCGTCGACGAAGTCCAGCCCTGCTTCGAGGTCCGCCAGGTCGAGCAGCAGCGTCTCATGCAGCCGGGCGATGTGCGTCGACATGCCTCCCGCGAGCTGCGCGAGCGCCGCCGACAACTGCACGTCGTCAGCGGCGTCGATCACACCGAGGACAGCCTCCGCCTGCAGCAGGTCGATCCGGCCGGCGGTGAATGCGCGCAGGGTGAATTCGCCGGCGCGGGCCGGTCGCGCTCCTGCCGCGAACAATGCCGACAGCAGTGCCTCGAGCAACGGCGGCGAACCGATGCTGTGCAGTTCAATGGCCGGCTGCCCCGTGTAGCTGCGGGCGCCCGGCCAATACCAGGCCTCGAGGGGGAGCGGGGTGCGCACTCCCTCGAGCACGGCGTGTCCGCGATGCCGCGCCGGTTGGCGCGCCGTCCGCCACTCGTCCGGATGCAACGGGACAAACACTCGCTCGGCAATGGCGCGGACGTTGTCCCCCGTCAGCCGCACGACGCCGCGGCCGGCCGGTCCCGGCGGACTGGCAAGGGCGGCGATGGCATCGGTAAGCGAAATACTCATGGCGTGCGGCGGCACGACGATCTTCGAGCGGGCAGACGCTCGCCGGTCTACAGCGACTCGAGCGGGTCCGACTGACCGGCCGGCACGTCATCGGGATCGTTCTGCGAATCGGGCGACGCCGGCGGATGAGCCAGCAGCTCCTGGAATTCGGGCACGGACTGTAAGACTTTGAGGTCCGCATCGTTCTTGATGAAGTCGATCATCGTGAAGCCGTACTGCATGGCGGCTCGCAGATGCTGCAGTGCGGCGGCCTGGTACTCGTTGCGCCGCTGCACGTCCGCTTCGGCGGTGCTGCCCTGCAGTTTCTCCACGGCGCGTCCATAGACGCAGGCCGCGTTGTATTCGAACCCCCAGCTCTTCGGGAAATCGGGCGCAGCGGTGCGAATCTGCTGCACGCCCGCGGCCAGATCCCCCTGCATGACCGTCACGATGGCCTGGCCCGTGATGGCCAGCGAGTTCAGAGAATCCAGCTTGCACGCGAGGGCAAAATCGGCGCCGGCCTCTGCGAGCTTGCCGTCCAGCAGCCGAATGTGCCCCCGGTTCGCATACGCATCGGCGTACTCGGGATCGAACGAGATCGCCAGGTCCAGCAGCTTCTCGGCCCGGGTCCGGTCCCCGGTGTCGTTCGCCTGGGCGGCCAGTTGGGCGTAGGGTGCGGCGGGCGATGTGGCATTGATCTGGATCAACGCGCGATTGGCCTGCTGCCGGCGGCGTGGCTCCGCCGTGCGGCGCGCCGTCATCAGTGCCTCCCGCGCCGTGCTGTCGCCGATGTTCGCCAGCGCATTGCAGATGACGCTCCACGTTTCAATCGAGGCGTCTGCGTTCAGCGCCTGCGAGAGCCGCCGTACGGTGTCGGCATTCGGGTCGGTCGCCAGGATTCGCGACGCCACTTCGACCAGCGGCAGGTTGGCCGACGTCAAGGCCTCGATTGCCAGCGGCCGCATCTGCGGAGCGCGAACAGCCAGCATCGCCTCGAGCACGGCGGCCTGGGATACGGCATTCAGCTTCGCATAGCGCGCCGCCAGTTCCGGAATGACATCCGCGCCAGGTTGCGAGACGATCTGAATCAGTCGCTCGCTGCCGCCGTCGATCGCATCCAGTTGTTTGAGCAACAGCGGAATCGCACGACGGTCGCGCGTCCGCACCAGCAGGTTTTGCGTATTGCCGTCGACCGGAGGCGTTGCCAGCAGCGTCAGCGCATAATTGCCGGCCAGTTCTTCGCTGCGCGGATCAGTCCGCGCGACGAGCTGGGTGTAGGCCTCGGCACGGAGGTCCGGATCCTTGTCGGCGAGTCCGGCCGACAGCATGTCGACGATCTGCGGATGACCGAGTCGAACCAGCGCCCGGAGCGCCGCCAGCCGCAGTCGCGGGTCGGTCGACCGGTAATACCCGGCGATCTTGTCGATCCACTCGCTGCGCGGGAACCGCGCCAGGACGTCGACGACCGCCGCCGTCTGCGAGACGCTGAACGTATCGAGCTGTTTGCGCAAGGCCGCATGGGCTTCCGGGAATCGCGAACCGGCCAGACTCGCCACCGCCGCGCGTTGGGTCGCCTCGTCCGGCGAACCGGTCGATCGGATCAGCCGCTCCAGGGCCTCCGGCTCCTGATACTCCCGCAGCGCGTGCAGCGCCTGGAGACGGATATTCGCGTCACTGTCGTCGCAGGCCGCCAGAACCAGCGGCAACTCGCGCCGTCCCAGTCGGGCGCCGGCGTACTGGAGTGCGGCCGCGCGCGACAGGCGGTGCCCGCGCGCCAGTTCGTTGCGGAGGTTGTCGCGCGGCACGGCTTCCATGGCCGTCCGCAGCGCCGCCGACATGGCCGACTCGACGCTGCGGTGCACGGCGACGACCTGACCGTAGGCCGGAAACTCTTCCGGTTCCTGGCCGGGGGGCAGCACCAGATGCAGTTCGCTGACGGCCGCGGGGATCTGCGGCATCTGGGCGTATTGCAGACCCATTTCCTGCGGCGATCCGGTCCTGAGCCAGCCCCAGACCTGCTCGTCGGGCGTCGCCGCTGCCGGACCCCAGGCGACGACGGCACGCACGACTCCGGCAGCTCCCAGCACATCCAGCGCATCGGCCAGTTGGGCCGCATTGATCGTGTTCAATTCTCCGCCGACCGTCAGCAGAGCGGCGCAGTTCTGTGGCCCAAGGCGTTCGATGCGCAGACCGAGCACGCCCCGTTCGTAGGCATTGATATCCAGCTCCTCCGTGCCGCGCTCCCACTTCACGGAGAGCTTGAGCGTTGGCACCGCCGCCGCCGAGTCGATCCCCGCGTACGCCAGCCAGGCCGTCGTGCTGCCGCCGCCGGGGACCTGCAGACTCTCGGGAGGGGCAGGCAGCACCTGCAGTTGTCCGGCGAACTGGATCAACGTGCGCGCCAGGAGTCCCGGGGCGTCGGCGAGCCGAAACTCCTTGCCGTCCGCCTGCAGCAGGATATTGGCTGTCGGGATCGTAATCGGCGCGTCGGTCAGATTGATCAGCACCAGCTTTGTCGCGAAATACCGCACGCCATCGGCGGTATAGAGGTTCGAGTTGGCGATGCTCGGACTCTCGATCATCAGCACGAGCCCGCGCTCACGAGTCGCGGCCGGCGCTGACGCTTCAGCTTCGAGCGCGTCGAGCCGGCGCAGCAGGTCTTCGACCGTCGGCTGCTGATCGGCGGCCGCGTCGGGCGTCGCTGCCTCCGCGTCGCTGCGCGGAGCGGCGGCGGCAGGCGGGCGCCGGAGGCCGCGCGGGCGGAACTGCCCGAAGGCCGGCGCCGCGAGTGTCGCGACCGTCAGCGCAGCGATCATCCAGAGGCTCGAGGTGCGCCGCTTCATCACAGACTTTCGAAATTCCTCCGGGCGTTATGGTCATTGCATCATAGCGGTTCATTTGTGGCAGTGGGGAGTTCAGAGCGCGAAGTGTCCCGGACAGTGCTGTCGTCGTTGCAGAGGGGGACGTGACGTCAACGGTCCGGAACGTTGCCCAGATCTGTCCATATTGACACCCTGAATGGCGCGTGTACCATCAACTTCCGAATTCCTGTCATCGTTGATCGACGTTCGCCGATTTTCGGCCGGTTGCGATTCCGCGACCTGCACCGGTTCGCCGGAGGCGAGCGATCGAAGTCTCAGGGGGCGCGACACGGATGCGTTTTCGCCGCCACGGGGCTGATCTGGTCGTTGATGCGCCTGCGAAGCTGAACCTGTTTCTGGAAGTCCGCGGGAAGCGGCCGGACGGCTACCACGAACTCGAAACCCTGATGGTCGCCATCGGGCTGTGCGACACGCTGCGGTTCTCGCCGCAAGCAGCGCCCGGTGTGGAACTGCGTGCCCACTTTGCCTGCGATTCCGATGCGCAGGGCTTTCCCTTGGGCGAAGACAACCTGATCGTACGCGCGGCGCAGTTGCTGGCGCGCACCGCCGGCATTGAGCGCGGCGTTGCCATCGACGTCCTCAAGCGGATTCCGCCGGCTTCGGGTCTGGGCGGGGGCTCCAGCGACGCGGCCGCGACGCTCGTCGCGCTCAACCGCCTGTGGGGCGCCGGACTTGGCTTTGACGAACTGGATCAGCTCGCTGCACAGCTCGGCAGCGATTTGAATTTCTTCATCCGCTCACCCCTAATGGCGCTCTGCGGCGGTCGCGGCGAAATCGTTGAACCGCGTCGCTTGCAGCGGACACTGCATTTCGTCGTGCTGCGCCCGCCCGGGGGATTGTCGACCGCGGCCGTATTCCGCGAGTGGCGCCGGGACGTCCACGAGCCGCGATCCGCGGCGACGTTGCTGGATCAGCTGAACAACGGCGGCGGGACCGCAATCAACAGTCTGTTCAACGCGCTCACGGCGCCGGCAGCGCGACTCAGCGACGAAATCGCCGCCGGGCTGCGGGCGCTGCGCGATGCGGGGGGCGACTCGGCCCTGATGACCGGCAGCGGCAGCGCCTGCTTCTGCCTGTGTGAGAGTGCCCGGCAGGCGCGGCGCGTGGGGAGTCGCCTCCGGCAGCGGGCGGCCGGACGAGTCTGGGTTGTGAACACCGGCATTTGACAGGACGGGCGGATGGGCGCTGGACCGCTCGAGCCTCAGCACGTGTTTCCGCAGGGAGGTTGACGTGGAAATCACCGAAGTGCGAATCAAGCTGGCCGACGAAGTCCGCGAGCGGCTGCATGCGTTCTGCTCCATCACCCTGGACGGTTGCTTCGTCATCCGCGACTTGAAGATCATCGAAGGCGCGAGAGGCCCGTTTGTCGCGATGCCCAGCCGCAAGCTGACCGATCGCTGCATTGCTCCGTCGCGGCACCTCTGCCAGGATGCGTAAGAACTGGCCGCGCGCGCCTGCACGCGCGGCTCTTACCGCGGGTACGTGGGGCAATGCGGCGTGCGGCTCCCGGAACGGCGTCCCGTCCGCATCCGGACGTGACGGCCGCTCCCAAGCTCGTATGCGGACATCGCTCACCCGATCAACTCCGCCTGCCGGGAAGCGATCCAGGCCCGTGTCCTCGACGCGTATAAACAGGAGCTGGTCCTGGCCCAGCAGCCGGGCTACGTCTGTCGTTATGACGATTTCGGCGGCGACGAATTCGATCAGTTCGATGACTGGTCCGAACCGGCCACCGCGGCGCCCCTGGGCGACGGTCGGAGAGTTGAGCCGCCCAGCCCGCTGCCGGGTCCGCATATTTCGCGCCGTGGTGACGAACCGCGGACCAATCTGCACGCGCCTGTGGCGGTGTCGCAATCGATGGCCGATGAAGAATTCGGTGTCGGACTCGACTGATTGCGCACCAGGGCCCCGGTGCTTGCAACGGCCAGGACGCTGTGACGTACGCGCAGGGGCCTCAATTCACTGCCCGCACTGCGCTCGCGAGCCGCCGCATTCCCTCGCGGATTCCGTCCGGCGTCTGCACGCCGAAGCTCAGCCGCATCTGGTTTCCAGGCGTCGCGGCGGCGTAGCTCAGTTCACCCGGCACGTACATGACGCCCGCGCGTTTGACCGCTTCGGCAAACAAGGGGCTGTTGAAGCCGGTCGCCACGTGCTCCGGCAATGTCATCCACACGTACAGCCCGCCGGCCGGGTGCACCCACGAGACGCCGGGAATATCAGCGAAGAACTCCGTCGCCGCCGCCAGCATCGCATTCCGCTTGAGCGTGTAGGCCGCGCAGACTTCCGCGACGTGCCGGTCGTACATGCCGGTTTCCAGGATCCGGCCGATCAGCCGCTGGTTGAAGTTGGCCGAGCCGAAGTCTTCGTTCCCCTTGCGGTCGCAGATCGGGCCGACCAAATCCCTGGGCACGATTCCGAAGCCCACTCGCAGACCGGGCGAAAAACTCTTCGAAAACGTCTGCGTGTAGATCACCTGTTCGCGCGACGCATCGTAACTCCAGAGGCTCGGCAACTCAGGCCCGTCGTAGCGTAGCTCGCGGTAAGCGGCGTCTTCGAGGACCAGAATCCGCTGCCGCCGCGACCACCTTCGCGCGATCTCGACGACTTCGCGCCGCCGCGCCTCGCCCAGGCTCACGCCGCGCGGATTGTCGTAGTAGCTCACGACGTAGATCAGCTTCACGCGGTCGAGCCGACCCTCGGCATCGAGGCGCTCGAGCGCTGCCTCCAATGCGTCCGTACGCAGGCCATGCTCGTCCGAGGCCACGCCGACCGCTTCCGCGCCGACCCCGTTGAGATTGCCGATGAATACGAAGTACGTCGGATCGGTGACCAGACAGATGTCGCCCGGATCGAGCAGCACTTCGCACACGAGTGACAACAGTTGCTGCGAACCGGTCGTCAGCACCAGTTGCGACGTGTCGATGCCGAGGTCAGCGACGGTGCAACGCTCCTGTTCGGCGAAGTGTCGCAAGATCGTCTGCCGGACCGAGTCCGCGCCGGGAGTCGTGCCGTATTGCAGAGCGTGGCGGGCGCGATCGTCCTCCGCCATCAAGTCCGAGACGCCGGCCAGTGTTTCGGCCACCGGCAGCGTGCCGAAATCGACCAGTCCGGCCGCCAGCGAGATCACCTGCGGATTCTCGACCGCCTGTTGCATCAGAAAGCTGATCGCCTGCTCGCGGGCGAAATGCCAGCGGCGACTGAGGGAGAGGGGCACAATGGACGAATTCACGGACGACGACCCGTCAGGATTCTGGATCTTCGATTTTGGATTTTGGATCGCCTTCGTCATTCCTCATTCCCTATTCGCTGGTCCCTCTCCCACTATATTCTGTTCGCCATGCCCATGCTCAACTCCGAACAACTGTTTTCGCTGTCGACGCGCATTCTGGAAGCAGCCGGAGTTCCGGCGGCCGATGCAGCGATCGTGGCGGACGAATTGCGCGGCGCCAACCTGGTCGGTCACGACAGCCACGGCGTGATGCGGCTGATGCAGTACGTGCAGATGATCCAGGATGGCGCGGTTCGGCCGGGGGGTGAGTTCACGATCGTCCGTGATGGTCCGGCGTTCGCCGTGGCGGATGCCCACTTCAACCTGGGGCAGGTGGCGGCGACGGCGGCGCTGCGGATCGCGACTGAGAAGGCTCGTCGCGAAGGCGTCGCCTCGGTGTTCGTCCGCAACTGCAATCACGTCGGCCGGCTCGGATCATACACGCGCCGCGCCGCGCTGGAGGGCTTCGCCGCGTTGATGTCCGTCAATTCGCCCGGGCCCGGCGGCGTGGCGCCGTTCGGCGGCCTCGACCGCAAGCTCGGCACCAACCCCATCTCGCTCGCAGCGCCGGCACGCGGCGACGCGCTCGTCCTCGACATGACGACCAGCGCGACCGCTGAAGGGAAGCTCCGCGTCGCGTATCAGAAGGGGGAGTCCGTCCCCGATGGCCTGATTATCGATCCGGCCGGCAACCCGTCCACCAAACCCGCTGCCTTCTACGACGCCCCCGGCGGTGCGATTCTGCCGTTGGGCGGTCCGCTGCTCGGCCACAAAGGGTACGGGCTCAGTGTGATGGTCGATGTGTTCTGTGGCATCCTCTCCGGCAGCGGCGTGGCGCGCGACGACCTGCCGCGTGGCGCGAACGGCGTGTGGCTGTTGCTCATTGACATCGAGCGCCTGCTGCCGCGCAGCGAGTACGACGGCTGGATCGACCGCTACGTGGCGCACTTGCGCAGTTCGCGCCTGGCGCCGGGCTGCACCGAGATCCTGCTCCCCGGCGAGATCGAAGAGCGCCGCTCCGCAGAACGCACTGCCCGCGGCGTCTCGATCCCCGATGAGACCTGGCGGCAGATCACCGCACTGGCCGAGCGCCTGGGCGTGCAACCGCTCGTGGACTGATGGGAGAGCGCTGGGACGAGGAGTCGTCGTGTCAGCGGCGACATCACACAGGCATCGAGCGCCGCTCGCGGCGCTCGAATCGAATCTGCAGACAAACGAGCGGCGCTAATCTCGTCAATCTGCGCGATCTGCGTCCCTGCATGCGACGACTGCATGATTGACTCGATTTTCTCAGAATTTCCGTGACGCCCGAAATTCGTCCAAGCTGGCTTCCCCCGTTCCCGTGTTTGTGCTTAAATCGAAGCGAGCAGTGTGGGGCCGCAGGGCTGGGAACGCGAAGCCACACGCACGCACAATACAGCCCGTCACCGTCGCGCACTCGCGCGTCCAAGGTACCTGCCATTATGCTGCACTTCACGTGCGACTGCTGCGGCCGATCTATCCAGCACGAGCGGTATACCGCGCGGATCGAAGTCGGCCCGGCGTTTGATCCCGACGAAGTCTCGCCGGAAGATCTCGACGTCGATCATCTGGAATCGGTCGCCGAGTCTCTCGAGGACCTGGAGTCGACCGGCGAGTTCGAGGTCGACGGTTGCGGGCCGAAGAAGTTCCGGTTCGACCTCTGTCCGCAATGCTGGCAGCGTTATACGAAGGATCCGCTCGGCCGCGAGTCGCAGCGGCGTCTGAACTTCAGCCAGAACTGATCCGCACCCTCACCGTGCGTCCCCGCTATCGCCGCCGACCCCTGTCGGCCGTCGCCACCATCGTGCTGCTGATCCTGCTGATCGCGGCCCGCGGATGGCGCGATCAGCCGCCGCCGCGCTCGACGGCGCAACCACCGCCGTCGACCGCGCCAACTGGCGAGCCGGTCCGACTGTTTCACGTGAAACGTGTCGTCGACGGCGACACCCTGCTGCTGGAAGGGGGCGAGCGAGTCCGACTGATCGGCATCGACACGCCGGAAACGGTCAAACCTGACACGCCGCCGCAACCGTTTGGCCACGAAGCGTCCGAGTTCACGAAGAGACTGGCCGAGGGGAAAGACGTCCGACTGGAATTCGACCGGAACCGTGAAGATCAGTACGGCCGCACGCTGGCCTACGTTTACATCGGCGACCTGTTCCTCAACGAAGAGATCGTCCGCCAGGGTTTCAGCCGCGCGGAAACCCGCTTCCACTTTCGCACCGATTATGAGCGGCGCTTCGTCGCGGCCGAAAAAGAAGCCCGCGCCGCCCACCGCGGCATCTGGTCCGACGCCGCCGAAGAACAGGGCCGCAGATGACGCAGATTTCAAAGATCGACGCAGATTAAGGCAAAACCATTCGCGTCGATCAGCGTTGATTCCCGATCACCTTATTTCTTTCGCTCATTTCGCGTCTTTCGCGGTTCTCTACTTTCGTCGCGGCCAATGCGACTGATCTGCGGTCAACTCGTAAATCTGCGTCATCTGCGGCCCGCTTCCCGCTACGGCGCGTCGATGCTGATCCGCAGTGGGCGACTGGCGTACGTCGCCTTCATCACGAAGTTGATCGACACGTTCGCCATCACGCAGCACTGCTGGGCTTCGACCGGCTTGGCGGATGCATCGGCCGTCAATGTGAGGTAGCCCTGCGACTCGCCGCCGCTCAGCAGCAGCGTGCAGTTCTTCGCGTCGAGCGATACGCCGGCCGGCAGCGAATTGCCGTAGATGCTCCCCAGATGCTGGTACAGGACGTCGAGCGTGACGTTCTGTGCAAAGCCCTCGGTCCGGGTCAGCTTGACGTCGATCCGTTTCGATTCTCCCGGCTTCAGCCGCAGTTCGTAGGTGCTCAACTCAACGTTGCGCAGGTCGGCCAGTTTGCCGATGCCGACCGTGTGCATCTCGACCGGCACGTGGTTGCGCCCGCCGCCCGGCATGTAGGTCTCCTGGAACGGAACGGCCGTACGCGTCAGCGTCTCGCCGGAATCGCTTTTGAACGTGCCGGTAATGGAGACATTCGCGGCCGACATCGGCGCGTCCGCTGCGGCTTCGAGGACGATGCAGCCGTCCGGCCCGCCGCCGGACAGGATCCGGCCGCAGTGCGCCGTCACGCCCGCAGGCAGTCCGTCGATGTGCAGGTCGATCGGCCCTTCAAATCCATTGATCCGCCGGGCACGCACGAAAATCGCTGCGCAGGTTCCCGGAGTGACCCACGTTTTGTCAGTGTCGATGAGCAGTTCGAAGTCAGGTTTCGCTGGGGTGATTCGCACAAAGTAGACGTACGGCGCGCCACCGCGCGCGTGGACGTCCCGCAGCTCGACGATGTACTTGCCGTCCGCCGGCGCGGCCCAGCCCTCGATCGCCGAGTCCTGCGAATTCCGTTTCCCCCAACGCGCGAAATCGTCGTTCTCGACAAGCGCCGCTCCGTCCGCGTTCAGAATCCGCACCAGCGAATCGACCGCAGACCAGTGCCGCCGCGCGATGACTTCAACATTCACCTTGTCCCCGGCCTTGGCATCGAACGCAAAGCAATCGACGTCCGACTCGGTTTCCAGTCGCCCGCTGATCCCGCACGGCAGCGTCACGCTCTGCGCTTCGGCCGGCGTGTTGTTTGCAACCGATGCTTCCACGACCTGCGGCAGGTCGCTGACTTCCAGTTCCACAGGGTTCGCCAGGGTTTCGCCCACCTTGAGGGTCACGAATTGATGGCCGAGAGAGGTGGTCAGCGGCATCGGCAACGGCGCTGTGTCGGCGAGATTGAACCCGACCGGCTGCAACTCCGTCGGCTGTCCGGCGGCGATCCCCAGCGGGAACACCTGGGTGATGAACGGCCGGTTGTGCATCTCGACGACGTACGCCCAGTGCGGATTCCCCTGGTAGCGGACATCGCGGATCTCGAGCCAGTACTCTCCCGGCGCGAGTGATGCGCTCAGGAACGGGTCGGCGGCGTAGGTGTTGTCGGCCGCGGCGACCGTCGCGCCGGTCTGCACGTTCTTGATCGTGAGGATCGGATCGACGTGCGCCTGCAGGTCGTGGATGCGGTCTTCCAGTCGCATCGCGCGGCAGTGAAAGTTCATCACCGTCGGCGCACTGATCGTGAACCGGAAGCAGTCGACGTCTTCGGCCTTTTCCAGCGTGCCGCAGAGGGTGGCCGGCCAGGCGATCGGGGTCAGAGCGGCCGCGGTGTCATTGTTATCGGTTTCGACGACGACCGGGTCACTGACGACCACGAGTTGGCCGACGGTGCTCGGCCCGGTCGGGCCGGCGATCCGGAAATCGCGCACACCGGGAGCGGCGTCTGCCGCGGCGGTGATCCGCAGCTTGATCTTTGTGAGGTCGGGGTTCTTGCCGTCAGCGCCGGGCTGCATCGGCGTGGCGATCTCGCCGGTCACGCCCGCGCCGGAGATCAGCACCTGATACGCGCCGAACATGCTGTAGCGCGATTCCAATTCCAGCTCGGCGGTCTGCCCGACCTGCACCGCCGCGGGCTTGAGCGCCATCAGCATCGGATAGGAGGTCTGTGCATCGGCAAGACCTGTCCCACCGAGCACCAATAAGGCGGAAAATAATGCTCGTTGCCAAAGGCGGGAGTATTGCATTCTGGAATTCTCGGAAATCAACTTCGTAACGCGACCGTTCAACTCATCACCAGATGGAAGGATTTACCGCAGATTGCGCAGAGAATCGCAGCGGTGGCTTTCTCCTCTGCGGACTCCGCGGCGCCCTAATGAACAAACAGCTTGTAGGGTGGGCTTTGCCCACTGCTGATGGTCAAACCGGCAAAGTTTGGTGGGCACAGCCCACCCTACTTCAATGAACGAACAGGAACTCCTTCGAGTTCAGCAATGCCCACAGCGTGTCTTCGAGAATTTCCTGCCGGTTGGTGCTTTGTGAAATGAATTCGCGCGTTGCCGCGAGTTCGTCGGCTGTTGCCGGGCGCGACAAGGCGCGCAGGTACAACTCGTTCACGATTTCGTCGTCGGTCTTGCCGGCCGCGATCAGCAGCGCAATCCGCCCCTTGGCGTCAGCGGTCTTGCCGGCGATCGTATCGCCGTTGAGCGTGTGCAGCGCCTGCACGAGGTTTTCATCCGGCGCGCGTTCGCATTCGCAGACGCTGACCCGCCGCGGCTTGCCGAACACGTTCAGGAAGTAGTCGGGGTATTCGGCGTCCGGCAGTTCAATCGCCCGCGTCCCCAGCGGCAGGCTCTTGAACTTCGTCTGCACGCCGGTCACTGCGTCGATCGCGTCGAGGAGTGCTTCGGCCGGCAGACGCTTCACCTTGTAATGGCTGTAGAACTTCTCGTCTGCGGCGTTGCCCGGCGTCGGCTGCGAATCGAGCTGGTACAACCGCGACGTCATGATCGCACGGACGAGTTGCCGCAGATCGAACTTGCTCGCCACGAAATGCACCGCCAGCGCGTCGAGCAGTTCGGGGTTCGTCGCGGGATTGGTCGCCCGCAGATCGTCGACCGGCTCGACCAGCCCGCGCCCCAGCAGATAGTCGACGTAGCGGTTGGCGATCGACCGCGCGAAGAACGGGTTCTCCGGCGCCGTGAGCCACGCCGCGAGCGGGATGCGGCGATCGATGGGATGCTCGGTGGGCGCACCTTCCAATGGCTTGGGCTTCAGAACGGCCCCGGTCTTGGGGTGCGCGACTTCGCCCCCGGAGCGGACCATGACCACCTGCTCGCCGCCGAACAGTCCGAACTCCTCGCTCCCCTTGTTGCCGACGCGCGCGAAGAACGCCGCGAAGCTGTAGTAGTCCTCCTGCCCGTACTTTTCGAAGGGGTGGTGATGGCACTTCGCGCACTGCAGTCGCACGCCGAGGAACAACTGCGCCGTCGCCTCGGCCAGATCGGACGAGTTGTTGAAGATCCGATAGTAGCTTGCCGGTCCGCTGGAAAAGATCGACCCTTTCGCGGTAATGAGCTCGCGGACCATTTCGTCGAACGGCCGGTTCGTGCGCAGGCCCTCCTTGAGCCAGTTGTGCATCGCCCACATCCGCTGCTCGTCAGTCGACTGGCCGTCGCTCGTGTTGCGGAGCAGGTCGGACCACTTCAGCGTCCACCAGGCGGCATAGGCGTCGTTGTGCGTGTCGAGCAGCGGATCGCCGGTCAGGCCGAGCAGCCGATCCACCAGCCGGTCGCGTTTCCTCGGATCGGATTCCTGCAGGAATGTCGTGACTTCCTCAGGCGGAGGGAGCGTGCCGATGGCATCGAGCCACGCCCGCCGCAGGTACGTCGCGTCGTCGCACAACGGGGACGGTTCGATCCCCAGCTCGCGGAATTTCCGTGACGCGTGCTCATCGATGAAGTTGCGGTTCTCCCAGCCGGCGAGCTGCGGCTCCGGTCCATAAGGAACCGAGAACAGCGAAATCGCCGCCTGCCCCTGGAACCGGACCATGGCCGCCGCCTGACCCCGGCCGACGATAGTGACTCGGCCGGCAGGCGTGATTGTCAGGACGGCGTCGTCCAGCGAATCGAACCGCGCCCAGCAGGTGACGTCGCGCGTCGTTCCGTCGCTGTAACTGGCGACGGCCCGCAACTGCTGCGTCTCGCCGACTTCGGCCAGTCGCCGCGCCGGCGTCACCTCAAGGGCGGTGACGAGCGGCGCCTCGGCGCGCGGACCGGGTGCGCCGCCGCGAATCCATTCTGCGATGAGATGGTAATCGGGGGAGGACTTCGGAAATCGCTGCCCACCGCCATGCGCGGCCTGCATCGTCGGCTTCTTGAGGAGCAGGCTCTGCTCTGGCTCCAGGAAATTCACGCGCCGCCCGGTACGATCGCGGACCAGCGCCGCGTGATCCATCTGCGGGTCGTAGCCCATGACCGAGATGATGAGTCCTCCTTTGCCGAACTGGCCGGCGTGGCAGGCGCCCGCATTGCAGCCGTAGCGGCTCAGCAACGGTTGAACGGCGAGATTGAAGTCCGGCGGTTGGGAATCAATACCGCTGACGGTGACCGGAACGACCAGTTGCAGGTCGCCGGCTTTGACAGAGACGCGCGCCGTTCCGTTCCCGATCGCGAGCAATTGTCCGTGCTCGTTCACGGCGACAGTCAGTGGGTCGGAGGTTTCGTAGGTTGCGGCACCTGTGAGATCAGCACTGCGGCGGCCTGCGGGATCACGAGGATCGACGTTGCGCACCAGCAACTGGGCACGGGAGAATCGCCCTTGCAGTCGGGCTTGCGTTGGCGTGACTTGCAGCGGTGCGGCGGCCCATGCCGGGAAGCACGTTGCGACTGCTGCGGCGAACAGGAGGCATCCGTAACGATGTCGCATCCACACGTCCTGCTGGAGAGTTACGCGTCAGCATTTGGCCGAGGCGGTCGGACCCAATCGGGCAACCCTCGGCACGCATCAATCAATATTATTGCGTATGGTTTCACGTGCTTCCATGAGGTTTTGATGGTCGGCGAAAACTCACGTCAACAATCGCTGATATGAGTTGCGGCCCTCCTTCACGGTGGGCTAGACTATAGATGCGAAGATGCTGATGCCGAATGGACTTCGGTCCACAACGCGGAGCCTGATCATGCTGGACTTTTGCTCTTCGACTCTCCGTGACTGCGAGCGAGTGTCGCGCCGCGGGCTCCTGCAGATCGGAGCGCTCGGCGGGTTGGGAATTACGCTCCCACAATGGCTCGCCGCACGGCAGGCCCTTGGCAGCGAAGCGACGCTGGCCGATCGCAACTGCATCGTCATCTGGACGCACGGCGGGACCAGCCACCACGACACATTCGATCCCAAGCCGCAGGCGCCCGTCAGCGTGAAGGGAGAGTTCGGGGTTGTCAGCACGTCAGTCCCCGGCGTGCAGTTCGCGGATTCGATCCCGATACTGGCTCGCGAGTCACACCGCTTCGCCCTGCTCCGCAGCTGGAACCCGGAAAACGCCAGTCACGGCATCGCCGACCAGATCGTGATGTCCGGTCGGAAGTTCAATCCTGGACTGCACTACCCGACCTTCGGCTCGGTCGTCAGTTGGAACAAGGGGTTCAAGTCCCCCCTGCCCCCCTTCGTGCAACTGGGGACGTCGATGGACCACCGGTTCGGCGGCGGCATGCCGGGCATCCTGGGCCTGGAGCACGGACCGTTTGAGATCACGGCCGATCCGGCCGCTGACAAGTTCACCGTCCGGGACATCACGCCCCCCGCCGCCGTTCCGGGCGAACGGCTGGACCGTCGGCAGCGGATGCTCAGCAAGATCGACAGTCTGCAGCGCAGCGCCGAATTGCAGCCGGCCGCGTTCGACGCGCTCGATCAGAACTTTTCCGCAGCGTTCAACATGATCACCGCCCCGGTGACCAAGCAGGCGTTCAAGCTGGAGGAGGAACCGGCCGCGCTCCGCGACAAATACGGCCGCCATCGGTTCGGCCAGAGCTGTCTGCTCGCGCGGCGGATGATCGAGGCCGGCGTGCGGTTTGTGACGGTGACCGACCCGGGTTGGGATACGCACCAGGACAACTTCAAGTCGCTCAAGAATTCGCGGCTGCCGCCGATCGACCAGGGTCTGCCTGCGCTGCTGGCCGATCTGGAGGACCGCGGCCTGCTCGACTCGACGCTGGTCGTGTGGCTCACGGACTTCGGCCGCACGCCGCAGGTGAACAGCGCCAGCGGGCGCGACCACTGGGCCAGCGCCGGGTTCGTCGTGTTCGCCGGCGCCGGCATTCCCGGCGGCGCGGTGCTCGGCGCGACCGACGACGAGGGGAGCAAGCCGATCAGCCACGAATACCTCTCGGAGAACGTGGCCTCAACGATCTACCAGAAGATCGGCCTGCCGCTGGACCTCGTCGCGACGGCGCCGGACGGCCGCCCCGTCCAGCTGCTCGAGGGGCACGGCCCGATCAAAGAGTGGGCGTGACGATGGAGTGAACTGAATTGGTGGGCACAGCCCACCCTACTTTTCTGAATTGGTGCGCTGGTTCGTCCAGCGCTGTTGTCTGGTGTGCTCGCTTGCCTGCAGCGCTGGCACGGGCGTTCCGACACAGAAGCATCGCCCTCGCTGGCGCGTCGGGCTCGTGGTCCTGCCTGACAGATAGCGACGTTCGGATCACTACTCGCGCTGTGCACCGCAGGCGACTGGAGCTGATCTGGAGGCACAAGACAGGTCTCCAGTGCTGCCACCCACCACCAGCTGACCAGCCCACCGGACACCCGCAGGGTCACATCTGCGACCAGTCGAGGATGACCTTGCCCGATTGGCCGGATCTTCATCGCGGCGAACCCTTGCTCGAATTCAGCTCGCATGCAGCCGGTGCGTGATGACGGGCGAGATGTCGAGCCCCCCCTGCAACATGACCGTCATCTTGTACCACGTCTCGTACATCTCGCGGCCGTAGATCCCTTTGATCGTCAGCATGTTAAAGATCACGGTGTTCCAGTCGATGGACATCTCGTGCTCGGGGATGCCCAGCATCGCGATCTTGCCGCCGTGCGCCATGTTGGCCAGCATGTCGCGAAACGCTGCCGGATTGCCGGACATCTCCAGCCCGACGTCGAAACCCTCCTTCATGCCAAGTTCCTGCTGAACATCGGCCAGCTTTTCGGCGCGGGCGTAGACGGTCCGCGTGGCCTTCATGCGCTTCGCCAGTTCCAGCCGCCAGGGATTAACGTCGGTAACGACGACGTAGCGGGCGCCGGCGTACTGTGCGACCGCCGACGCCATGCAGCCGATCGGACCGGCACCGGTGATCAGCACGTCCTCGCCCAGGAGATCAAACGACAGCGCGGTGTGCACGGCGTTGCCGAACGGATCGAAGATGGATGCGACGTCGAGGTCGATCCCCGGCGCGTGATGCCAGACGTTCGTCTGCGGGACGGCGATGTACTCGGCGAATGCGCCCGGCCGATTGACGCCGATCCCCTGCGTATGGGCGCACAGGTGCCGGCGACCGGCCAGGCAGTTCCGGCAGTGACCACAGACGACGTGCCCCTCGCCGCTGACGATCTCGCCGGGGAAGAAGTCGTGGACGTTCGAGCCGACTTCGACCACCTCGCCGACGAACTCGTGGCCGACGACCATCGGTACGGGGATTGTCTTCTGCGCCCACGCGTCCCAGTTGTAGATGTGCAGATCGGTCCCGCAGATGCCCGTCTTCTTGACGCGGATCAGAACGTCGTTGATCCCGATCGTCGGCTCAGGGACGTCGTCCATCCACAGACCGGGTTCCTTCAGCTTTTTGACGAGAGCTTTCATGAGAGGTCAGAGGCCAGACGCCAGAGGTCAGTGAAAGGCAGAGGCCGTGGCGGCTGGATTTAACCACATGCGTGGCGTGGGCAGAAGTGCGCGGGAGAGGATTTGGTGGTGGCCAATTGTCAACGGTCAATTGTTAAAGGAGTGCAGAGCGCACTTCTTGAGCGATTGACTATTGACCATTAACAACTGACCCCGCTGCGGCCGTCGCCTCATTGAGATCGATCAGCGCGTTGTGATCGGCGTCGATGCGGTCGAAATCCGCGCGAGTCCCCAGAAACTCACGCCACTCGACGTCGTTGTCGAGATTGCGGTCCATCTTGCGGAACCACGTCGGTCCGCTGGTGTCGGGAGTGATCCGCGGCACGCCCGGCTGGGCCATACTGGCGTTATTGGCGCGGTTCACCGCCAGGAATTGCGGCCGCGCCCGCGACACCACGAACCCGTACTCGCTCCGCATTTCGCTCGTCCCGAACCGGCCGTCCTTGTCGTGGTCGTACTTGCGCATGCCGGTGAATCCTTCGAGGAATTCCCGCGGCGACAGCCGGTTGTCGAGGTTGCCGTCCAGAATTTCGAAGAGCGTCTTTGCATCGTCTGAGACAGTGAGGACCAGCGTGGCCTCCGCGAGTCCCACATTCGTCTGGGCATACTTCCTGACTTCATCCTGCTGCACCATACCGTCGCCATTGGCGTCGATGCCGGCGAACTCGACGTCGGGCAGCCCCATGATCTGGAACTGGGCTCGAAGCTGGGTATATTCCGTCGCATCCAGATAGCGGTTCTTGTCCGCATCCACCTGGATAAACTGACTTCCGATCTGGCCGACGAGGACTTCGGAATCGGTCACGCCCCCCTCCTTGTTGCTGGAAGCCCGCACTTTTACGGGCATGCCGGCGAGCCGCAGCGGAAGCACGGCGAGCGAATCACGCTGTCCGCCGCTCTCGACGAGCGCGAGCGCATTCATTTCGGGGGTCTGGACGCGACTCCGCTGAATCTGCGTGCCGATCGTGAGCCGCGGCGCGTCACTCACCAACAGCGCCGCCAGTTCCTCCGAATTCAGGTTCCCGTCCGTGTCGCGGTCGAATTGCTTGAGCGCATCAGCCGCGATGCCGCCAATTCGTGCGTTCGGGATGCGTCTCGAAGCCGACGGTTCTCCGGCGACCGCGTAGTACGTCAGCAGCCGCTCAGCCGCCTGAGCCCGCTCAGTGTCGGTCGTCAGCACCAGCAGCGGAATGTCGTTGGAAGCTTCCGCTTCTTGTCGCAACATGGCTTGCCGCATCGCCGTGGGATACGGCTGGAGTTCGGCGACGCTGAGCGTGCCGTCGTCGTCAAAGTCGTTGACGTGCAACACTGCGAGTCCCGCTTCGACTTCTTCGCGCGAGAACATCGTGTCGCCGTTTATGTCCAGCGGATACAGGCGGACCGACTGCTGCGGGCGGACCTTCAGAGTCACGCGGAACCGTGGTCCCAACTGCTGATCGACAAATGCGAACAGTTCATCGGCGCTGATTTTCTCATCTGCCGGCGACGTATCGAGCTGCTTCCAGCCGTCTCCCAGCAGCGGGGCATTCGCACTGACCTGGCCATTCGCCGGAATCTTGACGGCCTCGGCCGCTTCCAGTGCCGTAGATGAATCGGCATCAAGCGTACGAAACACCATCGACGCATAGTCGCGGCGGGTGTCGGCGATGGAACGCTTGCCGGTGTCCACGACCAGACGGAGAAGGACGGCCCCTTCCGGTCCCAGGAAGACGAGGTTGTACGGCTCGCCGACCGGGGGCGGCGCCGTCGGCGGCGTGCGGGTGCGGCGGCGCGGCGCCGGCTCGGCAGCGTCCGCGCAAATCGCGCAGAACACCGTCCCTAACAGGACCAGAATGCGCAGCGGCAGACGGGCGCTTTGTCCGAACATGGCCATGCCCTTCCTTACGCATCAGGATAGCAGCGCGTTGGAAGGGAATCACGGCAGGGTTGATTTGGCGAGATTGCCAAGCCCGCGGACGGCCGACCGCGGGCTTCCCTGCGATTGGACTTGTTGCCGGCAACCCGCGATGATGGACATGTGAACCGCTCTGCACAACAGCCGGCGCTCTTCGACATCGCCGCCGCCCCGCTGCCGTTCGAGATCGCCGCGGAAGAGGACCGGCTCGTCGCCCGCATCGTCTTCGATCGCCCGCTGGCCGACGCTTACAGCTACCTCGTCCCGGATGAATTGCGCTCGCTGATTGCCGTCGCCGTGCGGGTCCGCGCGCCGTTCGGACGCGGCGATACGCCCACCGTCGGTTTTTGTATCGGTCTCGAGCACGGAACCGGTGGAAAGCGGCTCAAGGCGCTGGCCCAGATCCTCGATCGCCGTCCTCTGCTTTCGGAAACCATGCTCGGCGTGACGCAATGGATCGCCGACCGCTATCTCTGCAGTTGGGGCCAGGTGCTGAACGCCGTCGTCCCCGCTGGAGTGCGCAAGCAGGCCGGCACGCGTGAAATCACCTGTTACGAAGCGGCCGCCGACGTTTGTCAGCGGGCGTCGGAATTGCGGCTGCCGGCAAAACAGCGCGCCGTTTTGGCCGCACTGTGCGCCACGGACCAGCCACTGGCCGTCGACGAATTGTCCGCCTCGGCCGACTGTGGACCCGGTCCCATCCGGGCGCTTTTACAAGACAAAGGGCTCATCGTCCCGATTCGCCGCCGTACCGCGCCGGAATCGGCCGCACCCGCAGCGCCGCCGACGACAACCGACTTGCAGCTCAATCCCGATCAGTCGCCAGGCGCTCAGTGCCATTATTGGCCTCCTGCGCGAGCAGCGACATGACCCTCCTGCACGGCGTCACCGGCAGCGGCAAGACCGAAGTCTACATCCAGGCGATTCGCGAAGTCGTGAGCTATGGCCGGCAGGCGATCGTGCTTGTGCCGGAAATCAGCCTGACGCCGCAGACGATCCGCCGGTTCCGCAGCCGGTTTCCGTCGGTCGCCGTCTGCACAGTCACCTCTCCGATGCCGAGCGTCACGTACAGTGGGAACAGATCGCCCACGGGCGGGTGCAGGTCGTCGTCGGCGCCCGGAGTGCGGTCTTCGCGCCGACGCCGCATCTGGGCCTGATCGTCATCGACGAGGAACACGAGACGACCTTCAAGCAGAACTCCACGCCGCGCTACCACGCGCGCGATGTCGCCCGCGAACGCGCCCGTCGCGAGAACATCCCGCTGATTCTCGGCTCCGCGACACCGACGCTGGAATCGTGGCATCGCGCCCAGCGCGGGGACGACCTGCTGCTCTCGCTGCCTGCTCGCGTTGCCGGCCGCCCGCTGCCCCCGGTGGTGACTGTCGACACGCGCAACGATCCGCAGATCGCCAAGGGGCATGCCATCGGCCGCGCCCTGCAGCATGCCATCCACGGCGCCCTGAAGGCCGACGGCCAGGTGATCCTGTTCCTGAACCTGCGCGGTTACTCGCCGATCCTCTGGTGCGTCCGCTGTCAGGCGACGATCCACTGTCCGGAGTGCGATATTTCGCTCACGTGGCACCGCGATCGCGAGCAGGTTGTGTGCCACAATTGCGAATACGCCGCTCCGCGCCCCAAAGTCTGCCCGCGCTGCGGGATGCCGGGGCTCCGTTACCTCGGTACCGGCACGCAGCGGCTGGAACAGGAGGTCAAAGCGAAATTCCCCGGGTTCAAAGCGGTCCGCATGGACAGCGACGCCATGCGCCAGCCCGGCAGTCACGACGCGGCCCTCGACGCCTTCCGCCGCAAGGAGGCCGCGATCCTGCTGGGAACGCAGATGATCGCCAAAGGCCTCGATTTTCCGAATGTCACGCTGGTGGGAGTCGTCGACGCCGATACGCTGCTGCAGCAGCCGGACATTCGCGCCGCGGAACGGACGTTTCAACTGATCGCACAAGTTGCCGGCCGGACCGGTCGCGGCGAACAGGGGGGGCGCGTCCTGGTTCAAACATCATCGCCCGACGATCCCGTGATTCGCGCGGCGGCCCGGCACGACTATTTGGGATTTGCGCAGACGGAACTTGAACATCGCCGCGAACTGGAGCTGCCGCCGTACTCGCATCTCGCGCGTGTGATCCTGCGCGGCAACGCGGATGACGTCGTCCAGGCGGAAGCCCGCCGGCTGGCGATGCTGGTGCGGGAGACGGCCGAGCGCGAGACGCCGCAAGTCCGGCTGGTCGGCCCGGCCCCGTGCCCGATTCTCAAGCTGCGCGGACAGTTCCGCTACCATTTCCGACTGCAGTCGGTCGAAGTCGAACCACTGCAGCAGTTGTGGCGCGCCGTCCAAGCGAACCTCGAAACCCAGCACGATGTCGAGCTGACGATCGACGTAGATCCGCTGGATATGCGGTGACGAGGAGAAAACCTGAAGATCGAAGATCGAACACCGGAAGTGTCTGGCAATTGGTCGATTGGTGGCCAGATCCCCTTGCGCCCAAACTACCAAACACAATCCTGTGAATCGTTCGGTTTTCCAACCCCCTCGCCCACTACCCACACCGTTTCCGCCCGTCCTATAATCGAGCCGGTCCCGATTCCGGTGGCTCCACACGCATGTTGATTCAGCCGCGGAACAACGACAGCGGACGATGGCCTCACCGCAGCGTGCTGGCAACGGTGCTGGTGTTGCTGGCGGTCGCCCGGCTGACGACCGGTGAGGCCCAGGAGCCGCCGGCCGCGGCGTCGAAGGAGCCGGTCGGCCGCTCGCTGACGCTTGATAGCCCGATTACTGACGAGTCGATCGGTTGGGTCCGTCAGGCCGGACTCCAATTGCAGCAGATTGCGACGGATGAGGACCGTCCGGTGTATCTGCTCCTGGAAATCCGCCCCGGCACGAGCCAGTTTCATCACGTCTATGCCCTGGCCGATTTTCTGACGTCGGCCGACATCGCGCGGGTCACGACCGTCGCCTGGATTCCGGAGACTGTCGTCGGCAACAACGTGATTGCCGCCCTCGCCTGCAGTGAAATCGTTATACATCCCGATGCACAGCTTGGCGACATTGGGCTTGGCAAACCTCTCCCGGCCGACCAGCAGCAATTCATCCGCAACATGGTCGCCAAGCGGCGCAACAACAAGGTGAACGAGTCGCTGGCCACGGCCCTGATGGACCCCGGTGCGACGCTGGTGCAATTGACGCTGCAGTCCCGTCCGGGCGAAGTCGAAAAGCGGCTCGTCACCGAAGCCGAAGCACAGCGGATCCTCGCCAGCGGCGTCGAAATCCAGGACCGCCAGACGATCAAGGAGGCTGGCACTCCCGGTCTGTTCTCCGGCGCCGCGGCGCGCGGCCAGGAACTGCTCGTCCAGCGGACCGCCACCGACCGGACCGAACTGGCCGCGGCGTACAACTTGCCGGTCGACGCCCTGCGGGAACACCGACCGCGCGGCGCCGCTGGTGCCGTCAGCCTCATCGAAGTCACAGGCACGATCGAGCCGATGCTGGAGTCGTTTATGGTCCGGCAGATCGATCGCGCCGTCTCCGGAGGTGCGACGACCATCATTTTTGAGATCAGTTCCGACGGCGGCATGCTCTATCCCAGCCGCGATCTGGCGTTTCGGATTGCCGATCTCGAGCAGCACAACGTGCGCTCCATCGCCTATGTTCCCGACCGTGCGCACAGCGGCGCGGCGTTTATCGCCCTCGGTTGCGATGAAATCTATCTTCAGCCGAACGCCACGATCGGCGACATCCTGCCGCTCGAAGCCCGCCCCGGCGAACAGCTCGAAAAGGCTCCGGAGAAGGTCCTCGCTCCGCTGGTCGAATGGCTGCGCGACATCGCCGAACGGAAGAAACGGCCGGCGGCAGTCTGCATGGCGATGGCCGATCCGAAAATCGACGTCTACCAGGCGACCAACTCGAAAACGGGTTCCGTGTGGTACATGACCGACGATCAGCTCCGCCAGGGTGGCGCGGACTGGGTCGCCGGACCGGTCATTCGCGAGTCAGCCGCCGGCAACCCGCTGACGGTCAATGGCGCCCGGGCACACGAGCTGCGCATCGCCGAGACTCCCGTCAACGACTTCGAAGACCTCAAACAGCGGATCGGAGTGCCGGCTGAAGTCAAACCCGTGCGAATCGGTCAGACCTGGATCGATACGCTGGTGTTCGTCCTCAACACGCGGGTCGTGATGGGGCTGTTGTTCTTTGTCGGCATCATCTGCATCTATCTGGAGCTGCACTTTACGACGGGTCTGCTCGGGATCATCTCGGCGCTCTGCTTCGGTCTGTTTTTCTGGAGTAGATTCCTGGGCGGCACCGCCGGCTGGCTGGAGGTGCTGCTGTTCATCATGGGGATGGCCTGCCTGGCGATTGAGATCTTCGTGGTTCCGGGGCTGAGCGTGTTCGGCATCTCCGGCGGCCTGCTGATCCTGGCTTCACTGGTGATGGCCAGTCAGACGTTCGGCAACCTCGAATCCGGCCGGGACATCGAAACCGCCACCGAAACCCTGCAGACGCTCTGCGTGGCGGTTGTAGCGGTCATCGGGACCGCCATGCTGCTCAGCCGGTTCCTGCCGGCGATACCCGTATTCAATCAGATGGTGCTGGCCCCACCCGGAGGTTCGTTGCACGATCCGGCCGAGCCGCGTTTGCGACCGGATCTCGCTTCGTCTGCGGGGCAGGCCGCGGCACTCGTCGGCCGCACCGGTGTCGCGACGACCGTGTTGCGCCCTGCGGGCAAGGCCGAGATCGACGGCCGGCTGATGGACGTCGTCAGCGACGGGCCGTTCGTCAGTGAAGGAGCGCGGATCGAAGTGCTCCGAGTCGCCGGCAATCGCGTAGTTGTCCGGCAGGCGTAGCAGCGTGGAGATTGTCGCTCGCTTGCCCGCCTCAGGGCGAGTAGCTCGAACGCACAATGGCGCACGCCTCTGCCAGCGGTGTGATCTTGTGGCCGCTCGCCAGCGTGAGTTGCACGTCGTATTTCCAGAGCTGCGAGGCACGGAGTCCCGCTGTCTCCGACGCCGCTGGTTCGAACCGCAGCACGACGTCGTCGCCCGCGCGGCGGATGTCCGTCGCCGCGAACGTCGCCAGGTCGTCGTCGAGCTTCAGCGACAGGGAACCAGCCGCGCCGCTCAAGTCGAGAGCCGTGTCGAGTCCCGTGACGGTGATTTCGATGGCCCGTCCATCTGCAGCGGAATAGTCGTCCCCCTGCACCAGCAGCAAAGGCTCATCCGGGCCGGTGAACGGTTGCGACAACCGGATCGTGATCCCCGCCAGTTGCTGGAGCGCGGCGCTGGAGAAGCCGGTCACTTCGCCGCCGCCGCCGCCGCTCCCTCCGCCAACGTTCTCGGCGATCTCGTCGAGCGCCGGCGATCCGGCCCCCATCACGATCATCGGATCGGCCAGGTCATATGCGCCCGTATCGTCGCGCAGGTCGACGAGATACGAACCGAGCAGGTTGCCGCCGCTGTAGACCCGGGCCGCGTAGATGCCGGCCAGCGCCTCCGTGACCGTTGCCCGGTACAGTCCCGGCGTACTGCCGTCCTCGGTGAGCGCATCGCCTGCAGCTCCGTTCTGAATGCCGCCGCCGGTCCGCGGATACAGCTTCAGCGTGAGTGCGCCCAGCGCCTCCAGCGAATGCAATTGAACGATCGTGTTGGCCATGACAACGAGTCCCAACGTGCGAACGTGTGAAAGTGCGAAGGTGAGAGAGCGATCTCGGCGCGCCGGGATTCGCACGTTCTCACGTTCGCACCATTCGCACTGCTTTACGTGATCGAATACTGGAACGTGTTCACTGTCACCGTCTGGCCGCTGGCGATCGACGTGTTGTCGAGCATGAGATCACCGCCGCCGCCGGTGGCCGTCACGGTCCCTTCAATCCGCCGCGTGTCGCCGGAATTCTTCAGCCGGTAGTGCGCGGCTGTCCCCGTCGCTCCGGCCGTCGCGCTCCACGTGCCGTTCTTGGCCTTCGCGCCGCTCGATGCTGCCGCCCAGGGGGTGGACGGCAGCGTGATGCTCGCCAACAGCGTCCCGCCAGCGGAGTTTTCGGCGCCGGCCGCCGAGCCGGTGCGAATTTCCAGGATCGCCCCCGCCGGAAGCTCGGTGTCAAACCGGTCCAGCAGGGCATTGGCCAACGCGTTGTTGCAGTCGAGAGCCATCGTTCAAATCTCCGTTGAGGTGTGAAAAGTGTGAACAGTAGCAACGGTGCGAACAGTGAGACCGTTGCTAGTTCGCACTGTTCGTACTGTTCTTACTCCCTTGCTACGCATCCGCAGCCGCAAAGTTGTCGAGGTGATATCCGGCGGTGTTCGTCATTGCCGTGTCGCCCCCCAATCCGACCGCGACCCCGGCCTTGCCGGCGGCCGTGACGCCGCTGTCGGTGACACTGATGACCTGCGTGCCGTTCACGAACACCTTGATTGCCGTCCCGCGCATTTCGAGCTTCAAGGTGTAGGGGGTGTCGTCCGACAGCGATTGGGTACTCTCGCCGACTTTCGTGTAGCTTCCCGCTACTCCCGCCCAAAGCTGCCAGCCGCCCGCACCGTGGCTGTACCAGGCCAGATACATGGTGTTCGCGGCGGCACTCATCCGGCCCCCGATGCCGCTCGAAGTGCTGACGCCGCCCCCCTTCCGCACCACGTCGCACTGCACGTCGTAGTCGGCGTTCGCTGGCGTCCAGGAGTGGTAGTAGACGCTCGTCCCGGAAACCTCCTTGCTCAGCCGGTTCGCATTGCTGAGCACCATCGGGTTGTCGATGCCACTGACGGGGTGCTTGGTCCACGAGCCGCCGTCGTCCGGCGTGTGCGAGGCCAGCGTCGTGCCGGCTGACCCGGTAAACGTGTCGTTGGGCGCGGTGCTGCCGCTGTTGACCGTTCCGGCTCCCGATCCCGCCACGGCGATCGCGGCACTGCCGGCGCCGGAGTTGCTGACTGACCCTGCCCCGGACCCGGCAAGCCCCGCTGGCGCACTGCCTGCGCCAGCCACGGCGACTGCGCCTGCGGCAGACCCGGAAATGACGATCGGCGCATTCCCCACGACTCCGCCGACGACTGTCCTACGCCCGGACCCGAAGAGTACGGCCGGCATTGCCAGCGCCCGGAGATCACCAGCCGCGGCCCCAGCGCGCTCGCCGACGAGTGTTCCGCTTCCATCTCCACTGATAGAGCCGCTGAGCGAATAGTTGAGAATCGATGTACCCAGCAGCTTGCCGTCATAGACGCGGAAGATCAGCAGGTCGAGCGTCCGGCCGTCGTCGTGAGCGTCGGCGCGGTCAACCGGCCGCACAGTTCGATCCGAAAGACGGCGTGCGGCTGCCGGTCCCGTCCTGCGTCACGAGCAATCGCAGTTCGTCGCCATTCACAACGCTCGTCGGGTTGGCGAGCGTCCGGTTCCCCCGGTGTCACTTTGGAGGTTTGCCGGCGCTGGCGTCCCAGTTGATCGTCTGTACGTCGGTCAGCGTGAGAACGGAGAGCTGCGGCGGCCGGCGCGCGTCGGACAGGTTGACTGTATTGGACGTGCCGGAATCACTCACACTGGCCGCGTCGTAGTCGTTACCGCGAAACAGGTTTGATGCCGACGATGCCGCAAACGTGAAAGGTCATGTGCCGGTCGCGCTTCCTGAGAAATCGATTGGAGCGAAAGATGTTCGCTGACCCGGACACGTTGATCCACGGCAACATCGCCGGCCAGTGCGGCAATGGCGTTGCCCAGCACAGTGTTCTTGGCCACCGTGCTGGTGGCGAGCGAGATTCCGGCCGTTCCTGAACTGACGTCTCCGCGAAACCGGAACAGGTTGCCGACGATGAAGTTGTCCTCGCACACGTCGTAACAGCCGAATCCCTGCGACATGCCGCTCGTGACATTGCCGACGATCGTGCAGTAGCTGGCGCAATGCAGGTAAATGCCCGACGTGAATGGCGCGGTTGCGTCCTCAATCCCGGTCGCGTGCGTGCAAACATTGTCAGCGATCAGGCAATGCAAAGAGCCGTCAGTCTTAACGCTCGTGGAGCCAGAGAACGAAAGCCGACCGCCGACGTCGCGCAGTAGAGCTGGATGCCGCAGCGACCGTTGTCCCAGCAATGGTTCCCCCGAATTCCAGAACTGCTCGCTGTTCCGCCCCCGACGAATTCGAGAACACGAAGTTGCGGAGGATGCGGTTGTACGAACCGCCCAGGCAGATGACCTCGCCCCCATTCACTCATGGCCGGGAACGTGCCGGTCCGCAGCGCGCCGGTCAGCCAGCAGTCGCTGACTTCGCATCGCGTGCAGCGCACGAGAACAACGCAACTGAACGCCGCCGTCTGCTGGGCCTTGTTGCCGTCCAGGTACAGGCCGCTGATGACGATCCCCGTGTTGCCAGCGGTCGTGTTCGCGTTGATGACCAGCGGGGCGTTGGCCGTGCTCAACGGCAGGGAGCAACCCCTGCGCCTCGCCCTTGCACCTTGCACGTTGTCGAGGACGGTGAGACGCCGGAAAGCGATACGTTCCGGGCGGGAATGAGACAATCCCGCCCCCAGCGCTGAACGGCGTTAATCGCCGCCTGGATATTGGCCTTGTCGTCGGTGCTGCCGTCGCCAGCGGCGCCGGCCCACTTCACCGAGTATCCGCCCGCCAGCGACAGCCCCAACGTCGCCCGCTGCGCCGCGGCGTCCGCGTCATCAAGCAGGGCTCGCCCGGCCGACGACAGGTCGGCCAGTGCCGCCGACCCGCTTCCCGTGAAGTACGGCAACCTGTTGGCGGCACTCGATAGACTCGCAATGGCGGTCAGCTCTGCATCCAGCGGCTGATAGCTTGCGTCGTGATCGTGCGCCGCTGGCGTCGGGTTGCTGAACGACAACGTCCCGTTGCCGTCGGTGACAATCGCCTGGTTGCTGCCGCCGTCGGCGGACGGCACCGTGAGCAACGGACCGCCGGCACGCTGCAAGTATTCCGCAATTGCCATCGGCATCGCTGCGCGTCCCTGCGAAATTTGTCCGGCGGGAATAACCGCTGCACGGGATCCGTGTGACAGACATCCCGGCGCGCCGGTCGCACGTCTCAAGCACGTGCGATCACCGGCTTCAATTGACCCCAGCGAGTTGCGCGGAGGCCCCCGCTCAATGGTGCTGACGGCCATTCTCTGTTTGCCGTCGTGGGGGCCACGGGCTTCGCCCTTGAACGTCCAATTGACGTTGCCTGGCGACAGAAATTGGCGGAGGCAGTGGCGCCTCACGCGGCAGTCTCATGGCCATTCGGTCCACCGCTGGCGTGCGGCTGATGTCCGGCTTGGAGCCGACATTGCATTCGCGCCGAGCCGCTGCGCATACTACGGCAGCGCGTGAGAAGTTCCGTTTACTGCACCACGAACTCCGGAGAGGAGCGCCCCATGGCCACCACTCGACACTGTCCCGACTGCGGTCAGCCCCCGGTCCCGTCGCTCAATCGACGCCAGTTCGTGCAGGCCAGCGCCGTGGCGGCCACGGCCGTGACCGCTTCCGGCCTCGCCCTCCCGGCACATGCCGCCGATTCGACGAAACCGCAGTCCGAACAACTCGTGCAGCAGCTCTACAAGTCCCTCACGCCCGAGCAACGGGCCAAGATCTGTTTCAACTGGGATCACCAGGACAAACGGGGCTTGCTGAGGACACACGTGTCGAACAACTGGAACATCACCGACGTGGACACGACCAACGTCGGCGGTAGCTTCTTCACTGCCGACCAGCGCGACCTCATCGAGGCCGTGTTCTTCGGGCTGTACAACCCGGACTGGCATGAAAAACTTCGCCAGCAGTTGCGAGATGACGCCGGCGGGTACGGCCAAAAGCAGACCATCGCGATCTTCGGTGAGCCGGGCAGCGGCAAGTGGGAATTCGTGATGACCGGCCGGCATTTGACGATCCGCTGCGACGGGGACAGTGCCGAGCATGTCGCATTCGGCGGTCCGATTTTCTATGGACATGCGGCCAAAGGCTTTAACGAGGCGGCCGACCATCCCGGAAACGTCTACTGGCACCAGGCTCTTAAGGCCAACAAGCTCTTCGAGATGCTCGACGGCAAGCAGCGTGAACAGGCGCTGATTTCCGATGCACCGTATGAGAGCGAAGTCGCTTTCCGCGGTCCCGACGCCAAGCCGGGAATCCGCATTGCCGACCTGTCGGCGGATCAGAAGGAGAACGCTCAGGGAGTTCTCAAGACTTTGCTGGAGCCGTATCGTGTTTCGGACCAGGATCAGGCGCTCAAATGTCTCGACGCCCAGGGGGGGCTCGATAAATGCTCGCTCGCGTTCTATCGCGAGGACGACATCGGTGCCGACGGAGTGTGGGACATCTGGCGGATTGAAGGTCCGTCGTTTGTCTGGCACTACCGTGGCGCTCCCCACGTGCACGTGTGGGTGAACATCTCTGACGATCCATCGGTGGCGACGAACGCCGTGGGATAGTTCTGCTTCCTGGGAGGCAAGTGGCATGCCCTTCGCCATTCACGAAGGGCATGGCGCGCGGCCGGTTTGCCGACGATCGACCGCGGGTTGAGGCTGTCCTTTGTTGCGATGCGGCCGGCAGGAGTGGATCTGTCAGACTTTCCAGACGTCAGATTGTCGCCCCAGCCAATCGGCGGTACGTGATGCAGGGGATGAATTCGAGCAGTGTGGCGCAGCGTGCGTCGCCGTTCACGAGTTGTTCAGGCAATGGATTGCAGGTGTGGCTTTGAGTGCTTCCTCAAGTTCGCGGACTGTCGGCGCCGTTGTTCCCTCGCCGCCGGCGACGGTGGAACTCCCCGATTCGTCGGCCCGCCGGTTGTCCATTAACCAGACCACGACGGTGCGCTGGTCGCTGCCAGAAGCGATTGCCGAGTACCGGTCCGCAGGGCTGCGATGCATCGGCATTTCGCTCGATCGTCTGCGTGAGTGCGGCGTCAATCGCGCGGCGGAAGAGCTGCGCTGCGCGGGCCTGATCCCGAGTTCACTGGGTTGGGTCGGCGGGTTCACTGGAGCGCAGGGACACTCTTACGAGGAGGCCGTCCGCGACGCGCGCGACGCGATCGCCGCCGCGAAGTGTATCGGCGCCCGGACACTGATCGTCGTTCCGGGCGCGCTCTGCGGCCATATCCGTTCGCACGCCAGGCGGCTCTTGATCGAGGGCCTGGTCGAGCTGGTCGAGGAGGCGACCGCGGCCGACGTCCGCCTCGCCCTCCAGCCGATGCACTCGCTGTTTGAAGACGAGTGGTCCTTTCTGACGTCGCTGGATGCAACGCTGGATGTGCTGACGCGGTTCAACCACACGCACGTCGGGCTGGCGTTCGGCGCGTATCACTTGTGGCAGGAGCCGCGCCTGCTCGAACGGGTCCCGGAAATTGTGAAGTACACGGCGACCGTGCAGCTCAGCGATTGGCGCGAACCGCCGCGCTGTGACAACGACCGCCTGCTTCCGGGCGACGGCGTGATTCCCCTGGGCGACCTCGTGCAGGCGTTCGAGGCGTCGGGCTATCGCGGCTGCTACGAGATCGAGGTCTGGTCGCGGGACTTGTGGAAGCGCGACCATCGCAGTCTAATACGCGAGTGCATGCTGCGGTTTGCACACGTGATGACGACCCCCACCTGAGTTCCCGGTCCGCAGCCCGGGCGCCACGATCCGCTCGACGCCACTGCCCGGTGTGCGCCGCGCCCCGCCTGCGACAGCGTGCCAACCATGTCGGGCGACTGGTACACGCTTGACGAACTTGCCGAGCACCTCGGCCGCGATCGTCGAGAACTCGAGCGTCTGGCCCTGCGGGGGCGGATCCCCGGACACAAGCGGTCCGGCGCCTGGCAATTCCATGCCGCCGAAATCACGCAGTGGCTCGAGCAGGAAATGCGCGACTACACCGACGCGCAGCTCGCTGCGGTCGAAAAGTCGCAGCAATCGGCCGATGTCGACGCCGCCGTCCCCGTCAGCAGTCTGCTTAGCCTGGAAACGGTGCAGGTGCCGCTGGAAGCGCGGACGAGGCGCTCGGTGCTGGAAAGCCTCATTGAAGTCGCCGGACGGACCTGGAAGATCTGGCAGCCGGCCGCCATTCTGAAAGCCGTGCAGGAACGCGAAGAGTTGATGTCGACGGCGTTCGACA
Organism: Planctomycetaceae bacterium; assembly: GCA_046349775.1. Lineage (GTDB taxonomy): Bacteria > Planctomycetota > Planctomycetia > Planctomycetales > Planctomycetaceae > JAEUIG01. Next base: position 34,245 of record JAXMBS010000017.1, read on the forward strand.
ACGGCGTGGCTTTGCCACACCTCCGTCAGCCCCTGCCCGACGCTCTGTCAGACTCTGTCGTCGCTTTTGGACGCACGCTCGGGGGCATCCCGTTCGGAGCGGCGAATAACGCCCCGACGGACCTGTTTTTCCTGGTGCTGTGCCGGGACACGCGCACGCACCTGCACGTGCTCGCCCGGCTGGGCCGGCTGATTCAAGTCCCCGGCTTCGTCGAGGGGCTGCGTGACGCGCCGGACAGCCGCTCCGCGCACGAGTGGATCATCGCCGCCGATCAGCGGATCGGGTGATTTCGGTATCCCGTCAGTTGCCGCGCTGCAACCGCCCGTATAGTCTGTCGGCAGATAGCTTGCGCGTGGGAGCGCACACAGGATTTGTGAGGCGGTTGTGACTTCACGTCGAACCCTCGGCGCTGCTCGCGATTCCCGAACGAATCGCCATGCCCGGTTGCGGAGATTCATGGAGTTCCGCGGCATCCGCCGGCTCACGGAGCGGCAGTATCGCCGACGGATCCGGCACTTCTACGATGGCCCGGCCGGCGCGGTGCTGGCGATGAGCAGTCTGCTGTCGCTGCACGAACCCCTCGTGGGACGGATGCTGCGGCGCGGGCGATTCGACGTCACCCGCTTCCGTTCGATCCTGGACGTCGGTTCCGGCGCCGGACAGATTCTCGGGCATTTGCTCAAATTCGCGCCGCACCAGACGCAGATCGTCGCCTGCGATCTGTCGCACAAAATGCTCAGCCGCGCGCGTCAGCGTGTGAAGAGCCCGCGTCCGTTCTACGTCGCTGCCGACATGACGCGGCTGCCGTTCGCGGACGGATCGTTCGATTGTGTCACCTGCGGGTGGGTGATCGAGCACCTGTCCGATCCGCGTCCCGGCCTGACCGAAATGGGCCGGGTCCTGCGCCCCGGCGGAAGCCTGCTGTTGCTGGCGACCGAGAACACCTATTACGGCGTCCTCACCAGCCACACCTGGAAATGCCGGACCTACAGCCGGACTGAACTGCGGCAGGCATGCGAAGAGGCCGGACTGCCGTGGCACGAGCAGTTGTGGTTTACGCCGGTCCACAGGTTCTTCCGGATGGGCGGGATTCTCGTCGAAGCGCAGAAGCCGCTGGCCGAGCCGACAGCCGCCGGTTAGGCGCGTCTGTGTCGGGTGCCACGGGCTTTGCCCGTGCGTTGCAGTTTGACGCGGATTCGGCCCGCACTGGCGGAGCCAGTGGCCCCCGCGTGCTGGACTTTCAGCCACCTCAGTGCGGAACTCCAATCGGCCGCCGGTCAGGCTGTACGCCCGCGACATCACGCCTGATCGTTACATCGGGTACCCGCTGCGCGCTCCCCGATAATCGCTTCCACCGGCCTGCGCTGGTCGGAAAACCCTGCCAACCGCGGATTGGCTGCAGTTGCCGGCTTGTGGCGTTTTGACCACGCGCGCATTCTGGCCTATGTTCGAGGGCTGCACCGCAGAGCGCCGCCGAGCAGGTTCACTGTTCGTCGGCCGTTCGCGACGGCTGCAGTCACATCACTGTCGGGCAGCGCCCTAGGCGCTTTTCGCCCGTAGACTCCGGCGGCGCTGAGGGGTTGACCGCCGGCCGACTGCGTCCGGAAGAGGGGGGAACCGTATGACGGGGCAAGTCCTGCGCGCCCGCCTGGTGCGCTGTCTGATTGTGCTGGTGGGGTGCCTGTGGCTGTCGCAGGCGATTGCACTGTCTGCGGAACGCACGGTCGCGACGCCGGATGAGGCCGTCGTTTCCGGCCGAGAGTTCGAGCGTCAACGCGCCTGGCGCGACGCCATTGATTCCTACGAGACCTCCCTCAAGCAATGGCCGGAGAATTCGGACCTCGTCTACGGGCTGCGTCGTTCCAAGTTTCAATTCAGCATCGATCGGCGCTATGCCGACGAGTCGTTCCGCACCGGCATGCTGAAGCAGTCGCAGTCGCAGGCGCTGGACCTGCTCGACAACGTGCTCGGCAATGTTCAGGCGCGGTTCGTCGAATCGATTGATACCAAGTCGATCATTGCCCACGGCACCGAAAGCCTGTGGCTGGCTCTGGCCAACCCGAAATTCCTCGAGCAGAACCTGGTCGCCGTCGATGCGGCGCAGATTCAGCAGCTGCGGACGCTCCTGCGCAACAACTACTGGAACAAGCCGCTCTCCGGACGTAACGAGGCACGGCACGTGGTCGGCGAAGTGTGCGAGGCGTCGCAGCGCCTGGCTGGCCTGCCGGCGTCGGCGGTCGTGATGGAATACGTGTTCGGCGCCTGCAACTGCCTCGACGACTACAGCAGCGTGCTGACTCCGGCGCGGTATGCCGACATGTACAGCAATATCGACGGCCAGTTTGTGGGGATCGGCATCGTGATCGAGGCCCGTCTCGGCAAAGGGATGGAGCTGGTCGACGTCCTGCCTGACAGCCCGGCACTCGAGTCCGGACTGCTGGCGGGAGAAATCGTCGTCGCCGTCGACGGCGTCGATTGCCGCTTTCTGAGCACCGAAGAGGCCGCCGGACTGCTCACCGGCGCTGCGGGCAGCCGCGTGCAGCTGGAAGTCACGGATGACCATGGTGAAGCTCACACCGTCACGTGCAGCCGGCGCGAAGTCCACGTCAAAAGCATACCTGTCGCCAAAATGGTCGACGCCGGTTGCGGCGTCGGCTATCTCCGCATGGCCGCCTTCCAGAAACGCACGGCTGATGAACTCGACGAAGCCCTCCGCACGCTGCAGCAGCAGGGAATGCGGTCGCTTATCTGGGATCTCCGCGGAAATCCGGGCGGGTTGCTCGACGAAGCCGTGTCCGTGGCGGACCGCTTCATCGATGACGGCACGATCGTCTCCACGCGCGGCCGGTTGCCCGAAGACAACGACGTCTATAGCGCGTTCGGTCCCGGCACCTGGAAAATGCCGCTGGTCCTGCTGATCGACGGCGAAAGCGCCAGCGCCAGCGAAATTGTCGCCGGCTGCATCAAGGACCATCACCGCGGCACGATCGTGGGCCGCACGTCGTACGGCAAGTGGTCTGTGCAGACGATCACGCACCTGACCGGCGGCCTCGGCATGCGGTTGACGACGGCCCGGTTTTACTCCCCCGATGGCCACACCTACAGTAAAATCGGATTGGATCCCGACGTGCCCGTTACGCTGCCCGACGACCAGCCGCCGACGCGGCGGCGGCTTTCAGCGACGAACCTGGACCCGCAGACCGATCCGGACCTCAAGGCTGCGCTCGACATCCTCTGCCGCCAGTCCTACACGAGTCGATGACCGACGAACCGTCCCCCCCTGTGTCTGACTGGCATCGCCGGGGACGGGGCATCGGACCGACTCTGAAATGGACGTGCAACGCGGATGGCCCCCTGACCGCCCTCGACCTCGCGCTCGAGACGGGTGAGGTGTTTGCCGCCGACGAAGCCGGCACCCTGTTCCGGCTCGATCGCCAGGGGCGCATTGCGGCGCTGACGCGCTTGCGCGAACCCGTCCGCGTGCTGGATTGGAGCGATGACGGCCGATTTGGTGTGGCCGTCACGGGAGAATCCACGCTGCATCGGCTCGATCACGACCTGCAGTCGATCTGGAAACTCAATCTGCCCGAAGTCTGCGTCTCGGCCGCCATCGCCCCCTATGGGACGCATCTTGTCGCCGGCCTCGCCAACGGGCGGAATCTCGTTTATTCCGAGCACAAACGCCGCGAAGCCGAATTTGAATCGGTGCGGCCGCTGTCTCACCTGCGGCTGGCCGCGACGACGCCCCTGCTGATCGGCGCTGCGGAGCACGGCCTGCTCTGCTGCTACACCCTCAGCGGTGGACAGGTTTGGCAGCAGAAAATGTGGTCCAACGCCGGAGGAATCTGCCTGACGGGGGACGCCGAAACGATCTACCTGGCGGCCTACCATCACGGCGTGCAGACGTTTGACGGTGACGGCGAAAGCATTGGCGCTTACGTCGTGGAGGGGACCGTCAGCCGCGTCTCGACGAGCTTTGAGGCCCAGCGTCTGGTGGCCGCCACTTTGGAGCGGCAATTGTACTGGCTCGACGTCGACGGCCAGTTGCTGTGGGCGGCCGACACGCCGGAAGACGTGGCTGCAGTCCGGTGCGATGCACTCGGCGAATGGGCCGTCTGCGGCTTCGACTCCGGCCGGATCGTCCGCCTCGACTGGGCCGACCAGGTCAAGCCCCCGGTCGAGTCCCCGGGGGACTGATACGTCGCGGCCAATCGCCGTTCACCTCCCGGCGAAATTCACTAGAATACCGTGTCTGCAACGCTGCTCCGGGCACCGACTCGAGCTGTGCCATAGGCTAGGGTCGTCTCGTCCCGGATCATTGCACGCAGGCAAACCGGCGGTTCGTGATCACGGGCCCCGGACGTGACAGTCGCAAGTGACTTCCTGGATGGGGGTTGTGCAGGACCGCAAATGTTGCGCGCCTGCCCTCCTGCGGCCAACTGACGGTCGTCATTACGAAAGCAACGAGGTTCGGAATGTCCGTAGATCAAGTCTCCACCGGCTCCGTACAGGGGATCGACCCCGCGGAACTCGCAGACTGGTTCGAATCGCTGGAGGACGTCCTCCACCGGTATGGTCCCGAACGCACGCAGCAACTGCTGGTGAATCTTCGCGAACGCGCCTACCAGCGCGGCGTGATGATCCCCTATTCCAGCACGACCCCCTACATCAACACGATCCACGTCGATGACCAGCCGCGCTATCCCGGCAACATCGAGATTGAGCGGCGGATCAAGAGCATCAACCGCTGGAACGCGCTGGCGATGGTTCTGCGCGCCAATAAGAAGACGGACGCCGGCGGCGCGGTGGGCGGCCACATATCGACGTACGCGTCATCGGCGACGCTGTACGAGGTGGCGTTCAACCATTTCTTCCATGCCCGCACGCCCGACCACACCGGAGACATGGTCTATTTCCAGGGGCACGCGTCCCCCGGCATGTACGCGCGGGCGTTCCTCGAAGGCCGCTTGAACGAAAGCCATCTGGAAAACTTCCGCCAGGAAACCCAGCGCGGCACCGGCTTGTCGTCCTATCCGCATCCCTGGCTGATGGATGACTTCTGGCAGTTCCCGACCGTCTCGATGGGACTGGGGCCGATCTGTTCGATCTACCACGCCCGGTTCTTGCGGTACCTGCAGCATCGCAATCTGCTGGACACCAGCAAGTCCAAGGTCTGGTGCTTTATCGGCGACGGCGAAACCGACGAGCCGGAAACGCTCGGGCGCGATTACCCTCGCCTCACGCGAAACCTCGACAATCTCATCTGGGTCATCAACTGCAACCTGCAGCGATTGGATGGCCCGGTTCGGGGCAACGGCAAGATCATCCAGGAACTGGAAGGCGCGTTCGCGCGCGGGCTGGAACTGTATTGTCATCTGGAGCCACGACTGGGATCCTCTGCTGGCCAAAGACGAAGACGGCAAGCTCGTCCAGCGGATGGGCGAGGTCGTCGACGGCCAGTTCCAGAAGTACGTCGTCTCCGACGCGCATACATTCGCGAGCACTTCTTCGGCACGGATCCCGCGCTGCTGGAGATGGTCGAAAACCTGAGCGACGAACAGTTGCAGAAGCTGCGTCGCGGCGGCCACGACCCGGACAAGGTGTTCGCGGCGTATCATGCGGCTGTCCACCATACCGGCTCGCCGACGGTCATTCTGGTGAAGACGATCAAGGGGTACGGTCTGGAAGAGGCCGAGGGGCGCATGATTGCGCACAACGCGAAGAAATTCACGAAAAGCGACTCCGTCCGCAAATTCCGCGACAGGTTTGCAGTACCCATCGCGGACGATGATCTCGAAAAGCTGCCGTTCTACAAGCCGGCCGAGGACGGTCCCGAGATGGCGTACCTGCGGGCGCGCCGGGAGCAGCTCGGCGGCTACCTGCCCAAGCGTGAACCGACGTACGCCAGGATGGACGTGCCGGCCATTGATGACAAGGCCTTTGGCCGCCAGCTGCGCGGCAGCGAGGGTGCGCAGAACTCAACGACGCAGGCCTATGGCGCCATCCTCATGGGGCTGATGCGCCATAAGGGGATCGGCAAGTTCATCGTGCCGATCATTCCCGACGAAGCGCGGACTTTCGGCATGGAGGCGTTTTTCAGCACGTTCGGCATCTACTCCAGCAAGGGGCAGAAGTACGAACCGGTCGACCGTCTGCTTCCCGACGGTTCGCCAAGCCTGATGTACTACAAGGAAGAGGTCGACGGGCAGGTCCTCGAGGAAGGCATCAATGAAGCCGGAGCGATGGCGTCGTTCATCGCGGCCGGGACAGCCTACGGCAACCTGCAGTTGCCGATGATTCCGTTTTACGTCTACTACTCGATGTTCGGGTTCCAGCGCGTGGGCGACCTGATCTGGGCCGCGGCGGATTCGCGCGTTCAGGGTTTCCTGGTCGGCGGCACCAGCGGACGCACTACCCTCAACGGCGAAGGGCTCCAGCATCAGGACGGTCACAGCCAGCTTGCGGCCTCCGCAGTGCCGAACATCATCGCCTACGACCCGGCCTACGCCTACGAACTGGCCGTCATCATCCAGAACGGCCTCCAGCGGATGTACGTCGATCACGAGCGGGTGTTCTACTATCTGTCGGTCTATAACGAAGCCTACGAACAGCCGCCGATGCCCGAGGGCGTTGCCGACGGCATCCTCAAGGGGATGTACAAGCTCGCCAGTACCGATTCGGGCGATGGGCAGCAGCAGCGGCCGCAGCTGTTTGGCAGCGGGACGATTCTTCGCGAAGTGCGCCGAGCGCAGGCGCTCCTCAAGGAGAAGTACAACATCGGCACGGACGTGTGGAGCGTGACCAGCTACAGCGAATTGGCCCGCGACGCGTCTTCAGCCTCTCGCTGGAACTGGCTGCACCCCGGCCAGACGGAGCGAATGAGTTACCTCTCGCAGGCGCTGGCCGGCGTGACCGGGCCCATTGTCGCCGCCAGCGATAATGTGCGGCTCGTGCCGAATCAGATTCGCGAGTGGGTGCCGGGCACGTTCATTGTCCTGGGGACCGACGGCTTCGGCCGCAGCGACACCCGGCCGGCCCTGCGACGCCACTTCGAGATCGACGCCGAGTGCACCGCCTATGCGGCCCTCTCCGGTCTCGCGCAGCACGGACAGTTCCCGGCCGAGCGGCTGTCGGACGTCATCCGCGAACTCGGCATCGATCCGGAGAAGGTCGAGCCGCGGCGAGCGTGACGGAACAAACAGGAGGCAACGGAGAGAACAGAGGAAACGGAAGACGCCTGGCGCTTGAGCGTGCCGCTGGCAAATATGGCGTAGTGCTCTGCACTGCTTCAATATGCAATTTGCAATGATCGTTTTGCAATTTGCAATTGCTTTTCAGCAGCTCTAGGCAGCCCGGACATTCAGTCTGGCGATTCGCTCAGGGATTGCTGAGGATGTGGCCACTCAAGGAGGAGTGACCATGCGACGACGACATGAACTGACCGATGTCCAGTGGGAGAAGATCAAGGACCTGCTTCCAGGAAAGGAGGGAGACCCTGGTCGAACGGCCTCCAACAATCGGCTGTTCGTCAATGCGGTGCTGTATGTCCTGAAGACCGGCGTCCCTTGGGAAGACCTCCCGGCCCGGTATGGAAAGCCCAACACCGTCTGGAAGCGATTCGATCGCTGGTGCGCCGCCGGAGTCTGGGAGTGTCTGGCCAAAGCTCTCGGTGACCCTGAACTGGAGGAGGTGCAGCTGGATTCCACGACCGTCAAGGCGCATCCCGTCGCTTCGACCGGCCGACGCCAGCCGAAAGAAAAAAAGCCGAGGCCGATGCCAGGCGATGTCTCGGACGCAGCCGGGGCGGACTGACCACGAAATTGCATGCGGCGGTCGACCGTCGCGGCCGGCTGATGCGGCTGCTGGTGACGGCCGGCCAGGATGGAGACGCTCCGCAGGCGGAGCGGCTGCTGGAGGGATTTGAAACGGGGACCATAGGCCACGTGGTGGCGGATGCCGCCTACGACTCAGCCACCATCCGTCAACAGGCGCAGCGCTTGCGGGCGAAGACCTGCATCCGTCCCAATCCCACACGGAAGGTGCAGCGGCGCTATGACAAGCAGCGTTATCGCCACCGGAATGTGATCGAGCGGTTCTTCGGACGGATCAAACGGTTTCGCCGGGTGGCGACGCGATACGAGAAGAAAGCCGTCAACTTTGCCGGCTTTGTCTGGCTCGCCGCATTCGTCTCGGAGGTGTTTTGAATGTCCGGACTACCTAGAGCAGCGCCGCGATCGGCGTCCCGTGTTCCAGAATGGGGATCGCCCGCCCGATCGCGTCCCTGAATGTCGCGTGGATGTCGATCCCCATCGCGTGATACATCGTCGCCAGCACGTCCGCCGGCGAGTGCGGCGCGGAAATCGGGTACGCTCCCCGCGAATCGGTCTCGCCGATCGCCTGCCCCATCTTCAGCCCGCCCCCTGCCAGCAGCATCGACATCGCGCTCGGCCAGTGGTCGCGCCCCGCTTCGCGGTTGATCGTCGGAGTCCGGCCGAATTCCCCGAACGCCATCACGAGCACTTCCTGGTCCAGTCCGCGCTCAGTCAGGTCGCTGACCAAAGCGCTGAGCGCCTGGTCGTATCGCGGCAGCGACGTGTTTTTGAGTTCTTCGAAGTTCTTGTAGTGCGTGTCCCAGCCGCCGCCGGACAGGCACGTCACATACGTCACTCCCGCCTCGACGAGCCGCCGCGCCAGCAGCAGGTTCTGCCCGATGTTCGTCCAGCCGTAACGCGCGCGGACTTCGGCCGGTTCCTCGTCCAGCCGGAACGCCTGCGCCGCCCGTTCGCTCGTTACCAGGCTCAGCGCCTCCTGGCTGAAGGCGTCGATCCCGGCCAGCGAGCCGTGCTGATCGAGGTCCCGCCGGTACGAATCAAACCCTTTGAGCAGGCTGCTGCGGATGCTGAGCCGGTCGGTCGTCATCCCCGCTTCCAGCGTCAGGCTGGCGACCCGGAAGTCCTTCGAGTTCGGTTCGCTGCCGGTCGTGAACGGGTTGTACGCGGCCCCGAGGTATGCCGACTTGCCGTAGGAGCCCGGCTTCGGCACCGCGACATAAGCCGGGAGGCCCGGCTCGCGCGCGCCGATCAATTTTGAGACAACCGCCCCTGTGGCCGGGTGCGAGTTGTCCGGGCCAGGTCGCGACTGCGGATGCCCCGTCTGGATGTAATGCGATGCCGGCAGGTGCGAAGCAATCTCATGCGTTCCCGAGCGGATCACTGCCAGCTTGTCGAAGATCGCGGCCTGCCGCGGCAGGTGCTCGCTGATCTGCACGCCCGGCACTGCCGTGTCGATCGGGCGAAACTCGCCGCGGACCTCTGCCGGCGCGTACGGCTTGAGGTCGTACATGTCGATGTGACTTGGCCCGCCCCCCATCGAGAGCTGGATCACCGACCGGCAATGAACCGGCGGCGACGAGTCCGACGCGTGTGCGAGTCGCAGCAGGTCCGGCAGCGCGAGGCCGCCACAAGCGAGAGCGCCCAGCCGGATCGCGTCGCGGCGCGTGTAGCCGTGCGGATGGGCTGGACTCGTCATGGATTTTCCCGGCCGAGCGAAAACCTGGGGCCTCACATCAGTCCATCATGATGTGTTTCGGCGCTCCGCTCAAGGCCGATTGAGCCATTGTCGCGAATCTACGCGAGTCCGATTTGACGCGAAGGGGCGAAGCCGCAAAGACGCGCAGAGAAGGCAGGAAAACCTGGCTTGTCGCCATCACAAGGATTTTTGGCACAAGGCTCTGTGCGTCTCCGTGCCTCAGTTTCTTTGTGTCAAACGTCACTCGATCGTCGCCGGGACGTACCCCGGCATGGCTTCGTCTGTCACGTGGAAAGGCTCCCCCGAGGCGATGTGCGGGGCGCTGGCCCACAGGTCGAACAGGGAGAAAAACGGCACGATCGGCGGATTGTTTCCCATCAGTCGCCGGACTGTCGTCAAATGCCAGCAGGGAACCTGCGGGTAATGGTGGTGCTCGTAGTGGCAGAACGTGCTGTGCGGCAACAGCCAGAACCGAATGTACCAGGGGGCTTCGACACGGTGGGACTCGTTCGTGCCGACGTGCTCGGTCCAGACCCGCAGCCGGAACGTCGGCCAGAACACCATCGCCGTGCCGAGATACCAGACGACGATCACCCACCATTGCCCGAAATAAATCAGCAAACCGGCGGCGATCAGCAGCCACACGTTTGGCATCGTGCCGTCGTACCAGTCGGTTCCGGGGCGGACGCGGCGGCTGAGATAGGCCAGTTCCTTCACGTGGAACAGGCAGACATCGGACAGGACGTATTTCAGGATCGTCCACTTGGTCGCCGGCAGGTCCCAGGCTGGAGCACTCTTGGCCTTCTGCTGTAACTCGACGTCCCCGTCGGTGTTCAATTTGCGATGATGTGTGAAGTGAAACCGGCGATACCCACCCACCGGGTTCCCGAAGGGCCACAGGCAGAACAACCCGGTGAGAAAATCATTCAGTCGCTTGTTCCGCGAGCTCTGCCGGTGCGTCCCCTCGTGCGCCATGATCGCCAGCCGATGCTGTGCGATTCCCGTGGCCACGACCGCCAGCACATAGGCGGCCCAGTGGCGCGTGAATCCGGCCAGCAGCATCGGTCCGACGATCAGCGCCCAGTCGCCGGCGACGCGGATCGACCACTGCAGCAGACTGGGCTGCATCAGGTTGCGGAGCGTGTCCTTGTCGATCGGCGTATGCTGGACGGCCTCCAGGGCGGATGTGGACGACGGCGAAACGGGAATCTCAACGGCAGCGGTCGACATGCTCGCGGGGAACTCTCTCGGGGCAGGATGCACAGACTGCATCATCCCCGGAACCGGCCGTGCGTGGCAAGGGCAGGAGATGCGGCCGAAAGCGGGCCATAATCCGGACAATACCGGCCGAAGCAGGAGCCAAGCGGCAGCGCGATGCCGGTGAAGTTCGGGAATGAGGGGAAACGTGGCTACACAGTGAAGGGCGCGGGAGGTTGACGGCAGCCGACGGCGGACTCAAACAAGTCCATTAGCTTGGAGTACGAATCAATCGGTTCGACCGATGATCGCGGAACATAAATCGATGCGCCTGCGTCTTTTATCAGAAAGAATCCCTTGGAAGCCGGCACGAACCCAACGAATCCAGTGTACTGTATCGTCGCAGATTCGTTCGTTGACGTTGTCGTGAGCGAATTGCGATCAAAAACGACATCAGTGCACTTGTCTTCTCGTGCTGTCGATACGCGCGATCTCACCCAGCGCCGTTTGTGAGTGGCAGCCATTAAGAATTCGTAGACGCCGCCGCACGTAATGAGCCCGCCGACCAGCCGCTGTTCGGCCACTGCGATCACCATCGCAATGCCAAACAGCAGCAATCCCCCAGCGAACCAGATCTCGTACTTCCTGTACTTCGAGCGATGACGCAGCCACTCGTCGTAGTATTGCTCGAAGTAATTGCGATCGAAGGCAATGTGCGCGGTTGCAATCATATGCGCGCCACCCGCCGGCTCACTCAACCGGCCAACAGCCGCCCTTGACCCTCAGCCCTGGGCTCTCGTCCTTCCTTAGTACCGGTAATGCTCCGGCTTGTACGGGCCGTTCACCGGAATGCCGAGGTACTCGGCCTGAGTCTGCGTCAGCTTCGTCAGCTTCACGCCGAGCTTGTCGAGGTGCAACCGGGCGACTTCCTCGTCAAGGTGCTTCGGCAGCACGTGTACGCCGATCGGGTACTCCTCGCTGCGTTGCCACAGCTCCAACTGGGCGACGACCTGGTTCGTGAAGCTGTTGGACATCACGAACGCCGGATGGCCGGTCGCGCAGCCGAGGTTCACGAGACGCCCTTCGGCCAGCACGATCAGGGCCTTGCCGTCCGGATAGACATACTTGTGGACCGGGCCGCCGACGTCACTGTCCTTCTTGACGGTGATCCGCTTGATGTCCTTGCGGCCGTTGAGGTACGCGATGTCGATCTCCAGGTCGAAGTGACCGATGTTGCACACGATCGCGTGGTGCTTCATCTTGTCGAGGTGCTCGCTGCGGATGATGTCGCGGCAGCCGGTCGTCGTGACGAAGATGTCGCCGATCGCGGCCACGTCCTCGAGCAGCGTGACCTGGTAACCTTCCATCGCCGCCTGCAGGGCGCAGATCGGGTCGATCTCGGTAATGATGACGCGAGGCGCCCAGTCCGCTCATCGCGTCCGCACACCCCTTGCCGACGTCGCCGTAGCCGCAGATCACAACGACCTTGCCGGAGACCATCACGTCGGTGGCCCGCTTGATGCCGTCGGCCAGCGACTCGCGGCAGCCGTACAAGTTGTCGAACTTGCTCTTGGTGACCGAGTCGTTGACGTTGATCGCCGGGCAGCCCAGCTTGCCCTGCTGGTGCATCTGGTACAGCCGGTGGACGCCGGTCGTCGTTTCTTCGGTGAGGCCCTTGATGCCTTCGAGCAGTTCCGGGTACTTCTGATGGACCATCCAGGTCAGGTCGCCGCCGTCGTCAAGGATCATGTTCAGCGGCTGACCGTCCGGCCAGAACAGCGACTGCTCGATGCACCAGTCGAACTCCTCGGTCGTCTCTGCCCTTCCAGGCGAAGACAGGGATGTTCTTGGCGGCGAGCCGCCGCCGCGGCATGGTCCGGGTCGAGAAGATGTTGCAACTGGACCAGCGGATTGTGGCGCCCAGTTCGATCAGCGTTTCGATCAGGACGGCTGTCTCGACGGTCATGTGCAGGCAGCCGGCGATGCGGGCGCCGGCCAGGGGCTTTGACTGACCGTATTTTTTGCGCAACGACATCAGGCCCGGCATTTCGATCTCGCGCGATCGATGGCCTTGCGGCCGAGTTCCGGGCGAGGGAGAGATCCTTGACCTTGTACGGGAGGGTCGATCGGAGCGGTGGCCGTGGGCATGATTCGTTCGAAACGGGGTGAACCGGCTTAATGGGGCGGGGCGCGGAGTGCGTCCGCCAGCCGGAAAAGCAGGCTATTTCAGCTGGTGCCGCGCACGATAGACGATGCGTCAGCGCGGACAAGGATTGATCGGGGAATACCTGGCGTGTTTCACGTATCCCTCATCAATACACGCGATTAGAGTGTGCTTTCACCCGGACAGCCCGTTCCGGTATCGTGGTACCGACTCCGATCCCGGTCGCCGCGCCATGTCGTCCAGCCGCTCCCCCTCCGTTCAGCACCCATTACGTGTCGCCGTCGTCGGCGGCGGCGGGCATGTGGGACTGCCACTGGGACTGTTTCTGTGCGACGTCGGCCACACGGTCACGATTGTCGACACGAATTCGCAGGGACTGGAGAACATCGCCGCCGGCCGGATGCCGTTTCATGAATTGGGCGCCGACGAACTGCTTCCGACCTGTCTCGCCTCCGGCAGGTTCCACCTGACCACACAAGTCAGTCCGTTGCGTGAGCAGGACGTGGTCATCGTGACGATCGGCACGCCAGTCGACGAATACCTCGATCCGAACATCCGCACGTTCGACCGCGTCCTCGGGGGCGTCCTCGAGCAAATGCGAGACGGGCAACTGCTCATCGTCCGCAGCACCGTCTTCCCCGAGCATCGAACGCCTCGGCCGGCAGGTGGCGGAGCCGCGGGCTGAAGGTGCATGTCTCGTACTGTCCAGAGCGGATCGCACAGGGACAGCGCTGCAGGAACTGACGAAGCTGCCGCAACTGGTTTCCGGGTGCAGTCCGGAAGCGACGCGGCGAGCGGGCGACTTTTCCGGGAACTGGGGCGCACAGGTCAACGAGGAGTTGACGACCGTCGAAGTAGTCGGCGAAGCTGTTTTCCAACTCGTACCGGTACATCAACTTTGCGATCTCGAACCAGTTCTACATGCTGGCGGAGCGGCATGGAGCGGACTTTGAGCGGATTCACGAAGCGGTGACGCGCGACTATCCGCGGATGCAGGGGTTCGCGCGGGCCGGCTTCGCGGCCGGCCCCTGCCTGTTGAAAGACACGATGCAACTCGGGCGTCGTTCAACCACAACCTGCTGACGCTCGGCCAGCACGCGATGATGATCAATGAGGGACTGCCGCGGTTTCTCGTGGATCAACTCAGAGCATCGCGAAATTTGCAGGCGGAAACGGTCGGTATCCTGGGGATGGCCTTCAAGGGAAACTGCGACGACCCGCGGAGTTCGCTGTCGTACAAGCTCCGCAAAGTCCTGACGCTGGAATGCCGTCGCGTGGTCTGCACCGATCCGTACATCGACGATCCGGAATTCGTCACGCTGGACGAGTGCCTTGCCCAATCTGACGTGCTGATCCTGGGGGCCTGCCACAGCGACTATCGCGATCTGCGAATCGAGAAGCCGGTGGTCGATGTGTTCGGCTTCCTCGGAAAGCGGACAGCGAAAAGCTGAAAGTGGAATCGACAGAATGACCCAATGTCGAATGGACCGATCGACGCGTTGTTGAAGCCACCCCTCACCAGACGACCAGGCACCTCTTTGCCAATGCGTGTTCTCATCACCGGCTCGGCCGTCTACCCGGCAGCTACGTCGTCGGCGAGTTTCTCAACTCCGGATGGGACGTCGTCGGCCTCGACAACTTTTCGAAATACGGCGAGCTGCGGCCGGCATATGAGGATCACGCACGCTACAGGTTCGTCAACGGCGATGCCAAGGACGTGGGGCTGATTCGCGAACTGCTCACGGGTTGCGAGCACTTCATTGCCGGAGCGGCGATGATCGGCGGGATCGCCTATTTCCACCGGCTGGCGTTCGACCTGCTGGCTGAGAATGAAAAGATCACTGCGGCGGCGTTTGAGGCGGCCGTCGCCGCGCGGCGGATCGGGACGCTGCAGAAGATCACGGTGTTGTCGTCCTCGATGGTTTACGAGAACGCCAGCGAATTCCCCACGCCCGAAGGGGCCGAGCGGCGTTCTCCGCCGCCGTCATCGACATATGGATTTCAGAAGCTGGCGACCGAGTACTTTGCGCAGGGCGCGTTTCAGCAGTACGAATTGCCCTACACGATCGTGCGGCCGTTCAACTGCGTGGGAATTGGCGAACGGCGGGCCAGTGCCGACGAAGAGGTCATGTCGGGCGACGTGCGGCTGGCACTGAGCCACGTCGTGCCCGATCTGGTTCAGAAAGTCCTGAAGGGACAGGACCCCCTGCACATTCTCGGAGACGGCACCCAGGTGCGGCATTACACGTATGGCGGCGACCTCGCACGCGGGATCCGGACCTGCGTCGAACATCCCGACGCGCTCAATCAGGACTTCAACATCTCGACGGCTGTCCCGACAACGGTCCTGGAGCTCGCCACGCTGATCTGGAAGAAGATTCATGGGCCGGACGAACCGCTGCGCTTGTGTCTGATCCTCCGTTTGAGCACGACGTGGCGTCTCCGGTCTCCGAACACTGAAAAGGCAAAAGGCCTGCTCGGTTTTGAAGCGACGACCTCCCTCGACACGATTCTCGACGAAGTGATTTCAGGATTCGCCACCAGTATTCGAACTGGGACTATCTAAGAACAGGTCGAGGCGTCGGGACTCAGACCAGGGTGATCGGAGCCGAGGTAGCGCGCAGAAGCAATAGCGGGCGATGCGCAGACCGGTCTGCCAACAGACCTGCTGCTGACGTTGATTGTGCCAGTGTTCAACGAACCGACAACTTTCCGCTGGCAGGCGGATATCGAGCAGAACGTCCTGGCGCCGTTCCGGCTGCCGATGGTGGCGACTTCGACGCCGACACGACGGTGCCGATTGGCCGCGAGCTGGCTCGCACGCGTCCCCTGGCTGGAACTGCTGGCGAAACGACCTCGGGCTGCAGGTCGGCGAATGCGATCCGTGCCAAGCCTGCAGAACCTTACGGCCGGCCATTGTTGTGATGTCGGACTGCTCGACGATCTCGCCGTTGTTCCCGGAGATGGCGCTGCGACTGTATGCAGCGGCTATCGTGGTGGTGTGTCCTCGCGCTATGGCGCGGGGCCGGCAGCTCGGCGGTCCGTGGCCTGGGCGGGCCGATGAGCCGCACCGCGGGGCTGTCGCTGTACTGGCTCGGCCGGTTTCCCACCCACGATGCGACGAACAACTTCCGCATGTACGATGCGGCACTCGTGCTGGCGAACTGCGGATCGAGGCCACGCGGGTTCGAGATCGCTCTGGAACTGACGGCCAAGGCGTTCGCGCAAGCGGTGTGCCGATTGCCGAAACTCCCGCGACGTGCGATCGCACCGCCGGATCGTCGAATTTCCGGATTATCGAGTCGTTGCCGAATTACTTCTGCGCTGGTACTGGCACGCATTGCGTGCCGGCCGGGGACGCCGCAGAACTCCAGTGTCTGAGAACGACTCTCAATGATCAGCACTGGGCAGCAGGCCGGCCATGCGACTGCCGAAGTATGCCGGCGTCGTTGGGCTCATTCATGGGATGTTGGCAGTAATTTGCATCTTGTTCGTGGGGATCCGGCTCCCCGTGGCGTGCCGCCAGCCGCCGGCGCAGGACGAAGACTATTTCGCCGTGCCCGGACTCACGATTCTCGGCGAAGGCATTCCGCGAATTCCCTACATGCCGTCGCGGAATCCGCAAGGTGCCTTCTACGAGGCGGACAAATTGTTGTACGCTCCCGCCGCTGGGCTTCTATGCCGAAGCGGCGATATATGCGGTGATCGGGCCCAGCACCGCGGCGCGAGGCGTGTCGTTATTGTGCGGATTGGTGGCAGTGGCGGCGGTCAATGTGCTCTCGGCGAGATTATTCCGCTCGGATACGGCCGGGACGTGGAGTGCCGCACTTTACGCCGCGTTCGCCTCTACTTCCCTGCTGACTGCTCGCTGACGCTGTGCGCAGCGTTGGGACTCGGCACGCTCGTCGCCATGTGCGAGTGGACGACAACGTTACGCAATCGGTGGCTCATTTATGGGGGTGGCGATTGGGCTGGGAATGTTGTCGCACCCGTTTGCAATCGTGTTTGCACTGCAAGCCGGAGTGTGGGCACTGCTGGTGGGCGGAAGGTTGGGCGACAGAGTCGACGGCGGGTTGTTGATCATGACGGCCGTCGCGACATTCGCCCTCTGGAGCGGATTGATCGTCCTGCAACCGGAGGCCTTCCGATCGCAGTTCTTCAACAATGTGCTCAATCAATCCGGACCGGGCCTGCTGTCGCGGGTCGTCTGGCCGTTCACCGTTCAGCGTGCAGATTCCGCTGTTCGTCGAGCACACCGGACTGCTGCAAGCGGGTGCAATGATCGCCGGCTGGCTGGCGGCAGTCATTCTCGCCGTTCGCACGTCAGATCGGGGTGTCCGCCTGGCAGTGTTGCTCGCCGGATCGGCCGTATTTCTGCACGTCGTCACAGTGGGTCTCCACGTGACGAAAGGCTATTGGTGCCGTCTGCGCGCTGCTGTTTATGTGCCTGGGCGGCGCGATTTCACGTTCGATGCAACAGTTGAAGTCGTTCAGCGCTCCCGCATCGACCGATAACCCCGCCCGACACCACGGTGGGGGCGATGCACCGCCCTCGCTGCGATCATCGCCGCCGCGATCATGCTTCCAAGCGCGGGCCTGCGGACGGTCGTCGCGCATCTGCGGCACTGGAACGATGTGAACTACAACGCTCCGCGCTTCACTCAGGAACTCATCGAAGCCGTGCCGGCCGATGCGAAGCTCGTCGTGGATCCGACCTATATCTTCGATTTCTACCGCGCCGGTCGGGACGTCACGCTGGCTCTCGATTACGAATTCTTCTTCAGCGTGCGTGGGACCGACTATGACTACGTCGTCGCCGGCCCGTATGCTCTGAGAGACAACATCCCCGAGACTCTCAATGCCCGGTTTGTCCGGGCCTATGGAGACCGCGCGGACCCGTTCGCGTGCTATGCGGAACTCTTTGCGTCTCCTGAGAGGCAGGTTGTACCGGTTGAACGGGCGTCCGACTGAATAATCGCGCTTGGCGACAGGTTGTCGCCGCCTCCTCGGAGGACTTTGTCACTCTGCCACTTTGCCAGTCTGTGGCTTCTGCCATAGACTCACGAAGTACACCAGTCGTGCCGTGCCGTCGCACGCAGCGGCGTTTGAGGATCAAAATGCGGATTCGGGACGTTTATTCCGGCAGGTTTGGCCTGTCGATTGAGGTGTTTCCGCCAAAGACGGATCAGGGAGACACCGCGCTGTGGGAGACCCTGGAGCGCCTGCTGCGGTTTCAGCCGGCGTTCGTCTCCTGCACCTACGGCGCCGGGGGCACGACCCGCACTCGGACGATCGACATCTGCCGCACGATCCAGGACCGCTTCGGCCTGACCGCGACCGCGCACTTCACCTGCGTGGGATCGCGCCGCGATGAATTGCTGGAATGGCTCGAACTGGCTACGCGAAACCGTATCGGCAACATCATGGCGCTGCGCGGCGACCCGCCGCAGGGAGCAAAAGACTTCCAGCCGGTCGCCGGCGGCCTGCGACACGCCAATGAACTCGTGACGCTCATTCGCGAGCATCACCCGGAAGTCGGCATCGGGGTCGCCGGTTATCCCGAAAAACATCCCGAAGCGGCCGATCACAAGTCCGATCTGGCCCATCTCAAGCACAAGGTGGACGCCGGGGCCGACGCCGTTTTCACGCAGCTCTTCTTCGCCAACGACAGTTTTCTGCGGTTTCGCGACGCCTGCACGGTCGCCGGCATCCGCGTGCCGATCGTCCCCGGCATCATGCCAATCACGGAATTCGCACGGATCAAGCGCATCACGGCGCTCTGTGGCGCCGTCATTCCCACTGACCTCGCCTCGCGTCTCGAAGCGGCGCAGGATGACGCAGTCGCACAGTTCGAAATCGGCGTCGAGTACGCCATCGCCCAGTGCCGCGAACTGCTCACCGCCGGCGTTCCCGGCATGCACTTCTACGTCCTTAACAAGTCGCAGGCTGGCGAACGGATTCTCGAAGCACTTCCCTTGCCGGGCCGCTGAAACGAAGAACCGCGAAAAAGGCGAAAGCGGCGAAAAGAAGAAACCGCTAATAAACGCTGATAGACGCGAATCTCGTCCATCGGAGACCATCGGCGTTCAATAGCGTCTATTCGCCGTTCACCCTTTCTTGTTTTTCGCTGCTTTCGCGGCTTTCGCAGTTCCTGATTGCTGATCAGAATTGGCGGTTCGTCCGGCGGTGGGCTAGACTGCTGTATCTCCTGCTGCGTTTCCCGCCTCACGACCCCAGGGCTGCGCTGTGCTCCGTGCCGGGCGATTATGGTCCCGTTGCTGCGACACGGGTGTGACCCGGCGAGAACTGTTGCGCATCGGCGCCGTGGCTCCGGTCGGCCTTTCGCTGGCCGATGTGTTGCGTCTGGAAGCGCGGGGACAGTCAGCCGGCGCGCCGGCAAAGTCGATCATTCTGCTGTGGCTCTGGGGCGGGCCGAGCCATATCGATACGCTCGATCTGAAGCCGCACGCACCGGTCGAGTATCGCGGGCCGTACGAGCCGATTGAGACGGCGGTCCCCGGCGTCCGAATCTGCGAACTGCTGCCGCGGATTGCCCGCCGTGCAGACAAGTTATCGATCCTCCGCTCGCTGCACACCGATTCCAACGACCACGGCATCGCCGGCACGATCGGGCTGACGGGGGACAAGGCCGGCGCCATCAGCCTGGGGGGCGTGACGCAGGCCGGCGCGCTGCGGCCGACGCACGGCTCAATCGTCTCGCGCATCTCGGGATTCACTCCCGACATGCCGCGATTTGTGGCGATCGGCCAGCATCTGCACCAGGGGCACAAGCCAATCGCCGGTGAAGCGGCCGCCGCACTCGGGCCGATGCATGACCCGTTTCGGATGGACTACCAGCCGCGCACCGGGGTCCAGCTGCCGTCGCTCGAGCTGCTGGACGGCGTCACCGCCAGCGGACTCGATCATCGCGCGGCGCTGCGCACGCAACTCGACTTGACGGCGCGGCGCGTGGAAAGTTCGCTCGCGACGTCGCGGCTCGACGAGTTCTATCAGCAGGCGTTCGCACTGTTGACCTCGCCGGCATCGCGCGCCGTATTCGATCTTGAACAGGAGTCGCCGAGCCTGCGCCGCCGGTATGGGCGCTTCCGGTTCGGGCAATGCTGTCTGCTCGCGCGGCGGCTCGTCGAGGCCGGCGTGCGGTTCGTCCAGGTCAACTGGAGTTCGCACGTCGAACCGATCGAGGATACCGGCGACGGCGGCTGGGACATGCACGACCGCTATTTCCAGCAGTACCAGGACCGGCACGCGTGGATGCTCGACCAGTCGCTGTCGGCTCTGCTCGACGACTTGTCGGAGCGCGGTCTGCTGGAGGAAACGATTGTCATCGCCCTCGGCGAATTCGGTCGCACGCCGCGGATCAACGGCAAAGCGGGTCGCGACCACTGGCATCATTGCTATTCGGGCCTCGTCGCCGGCGGCGGACTGCGAGCGGGGCAGGTCATTGGCGAGAGCGACAAGCAGGCGGAGTACCCGGTCGTACACCCGATCACTCCGGCTGATGTGTTCACAACTGCGCTACAGCAGATGGGCATCGGCACCCCGCAGTTGACCGAGGCCGGCCTGCTCCCCAAGGGGGAGATCATCGAGGGACTGGTGTAATGGTTTGTCTGAGCATTGGGTGTGCCACTGGCTTTGCCAGTGCAACTCAACTTCAGTGCTCAACCTGAAATGCACTGGCGTAGCCAGTGGCACCCGTTCTGAATCCTTCTGCCTGGCATCCAATGGTGATTGGCTTGAGTAACCGGTTCCGTGCTGCGGTCTGGTTCCATCGGATGCGTTCGCTGGAGTATGGTTTGCCTGCCGCGCGGCTCTCCCGACCCGTCGGGATCGCCCTCCCGTTCGCGCTCCTTGTGGTATGTGCGTCGCTACCTGCGGCTGAGCCGGTGCGGCTGACGTCGGACGGCCTCCTCAAGCAGCGGCCCGTCTGGTTCGCCGACAATCGACAACTTGTCTTCGCGCGCCACGAAGACAGCACCATTTTCCTGTACGTCCTCGACACCGAGACGAAGACCGAACGGCGGCTCACGAATCTCACCGTCCCCGAATACGACGCCGTACCATCCCCTGACGGGAGGACGTTACTGCTGGCATTCGACAAAGTTTCCCCGAATCAGGGGGATATCGACATCGGCCGCTGGACGATCGAAGGGGAGAAGTTCGAGCCGCTGATTGTCACCGGCGACAAACTGTCGCACGAGGAATGGCCGGCCGTCTCGCCGGATGGCCGCCGCGTGGCTTACACGTCGACGCGAGAGGGCAACCAGGAACTCTATGTCGCTGATGCCGATGGCAAGAATCCGGTTCGGTTGACGCAGGACCCCGCCCTCGATGCACATCCCGCCTGGTCGGCGGATGGGAAGTGGATCGCCTTCGCCACCGACCGTTGGGAGGGTCTGGAGATCGCAGTGACTGCACCGGATGGGACCGGCTTGCGGCGCCTCACCGACAGTCCCGGGCTGGACGACTACCCGGCTTACTCACCGGACGGCAAGTGCCTGGCATTCGTGACGCACCGCCCCGGGCAGCTCGACGTTGCGGTCCAGGACCTTGCCAGCGGGCAGATCGTCTGGACGACGGGCAATGATGCGATCGACAGCTTTCCGTCCTGGGCGCCGGATGGACGGTTAACGTTCGTATCGGACCGGGACGGCGGGTTCGAGATCTATACGGTCAAGTTGCCGGATCGCGAAGCAGAGTGACCCGGACGCTGTGAGCGTCCGGGTCAATTTGTTGCGGCCGGCCTCCCGACTGACGCGGAGACCTGCGGTCTAACCAATCGGCGGGGTCAGGAGACCCGCTCCGAACTGGGGAGCGTCCGGATCACTTTTGCATGCAAGCAGCTTTCAGGCCGCCTGTTGCAACGGACGCTCCTCGAGGTCCTCTCGTTCCGCGCGTTGCTCCCGCACGATTGTGCGGAATGACCACAGGCCGATCGCCAGCGGCACCACCGCCTGCAAACACTGGGCCAGACCCAGGTTCTTGCCGATTGCCAGGCCGAAGATGAGTTGGCCCTGCACTTCGGGGGTTGCCGTGCGAATGTCCAGGAAGAATCCAAATGCGAGGAACGTAATGACGGCGGACGCCAGCAGCACACAGCGCGGCTGATGAATCCGACGGCCCATGCGGGCAAACACCGCCGCCATAATGACGAAAGGAACCACGCGGACAAACCATGTCACTCCGTGAATGACCGTCATCTGCAACGCAGTCGGCGGAATCTTTTCCTCGCGCAATTGAGGGGTCGTCATGCATGCTAGCCAGGCGACCAGCCATGCGAACAGCAGGGTTGCGATGAGTGTTCCCATCACAGCGAAAATCGGCGCCACTCCGAACGTCAGCACCGGATGGCGTCCGGCAAACGTCCGGCGGTCGAATTCCGTTCGGGCCTGTGCGGCCAGTTCGCTGGGAGTACCCAGCCGTTCCTCCAGCAGCACTTGAGCGTCCATGCTCAGGTTCTCCTGTTCGAAATGGGAAATGTGATCCGCCAGCTCATCGCGCAGCCGTGCCCGATATCTGGCGGGGAGTCGTTGCCTCCGCAGCTCCGCGTCGAATTGTGCAAGCCAGTGTGGGTCGGCCATGTAGTTTTCCTGAAGCAGCGATCATGACATCGACAGCGCCAAAACCTGACTTTTTTGCCGCGCGAACGACCACAGTCCGACTGCCAGCGGCGCCGCCGCCTGGATCCAGTGTTCGATCCCGACGACTTTTCCCAACGCCAGGCTGACGCGAACCTGCCCCTGAACTTCGGGCGACACCGCGCAAGCCTGCATCCAGAAGATGGACGCCAGTCCGGCAATGATCGCCGATGCCAGCAGGACGCACCTCGGTTGATGAATCCGTCGTCCGACGTATGCGAAGGTCATCGCCATCGCGACGAACGGGACGAGGCGCACGAACCAGATCACGGCATAGACGACAGACCATTGCAGTGCCGTCGGCGGCACGCCGCTGGCCAGTTGCTGTGGCGTCGTCATGTCGGCCAGCCAGACGACATAGAATGCCAACCACAACGTCACGACAACGGTCGCCAGCACTCCAAACACCGGCGCGACGCCGAAAGTCAGCACCGGATGGCGTCCGGCAAATGTCCGGCGGTCGAATTCCGATCGGGCCTGTGCGGCCAGTTCACTGGGAGTTCCCAGCCGTTCCTCCAGCAGCAATGGAGCATCCATGCTCGCAGTCTCCTGCTCAAGTTCGGACAAGTGATCCGCCAGTTCGTCGAGCAACCGTGCCCGATAGCCGGCGGGAAGGTGATGTCTGCGCAGTTGCGCGTCGAGCCGCTTAAGCCAGTGCGGGTCGGCCATGTGTGCCTCCTTGCAACACGGAGCTGACGCCGGCCACGATCTCCGTCCATGTCGCAACGGTCGCTGCGAGTCTCTTCCGGCCGGCGGGCGTCACGCGATACACGATCCGCTTGCGACCGCCGACTTTCTCAGGACGGCCTTCCAGGCAGCCCTGCGATTCCAGCCGGTGCAGCAGCGGATAGATGCAGCCTTCACCGAATTCGAACCGCTCCTGCGATGCGGTGCGAATCGACTGGACGAGGTCGTAGCCGTGCATGGGGCGGCGATCGAGCAACTGCAGAATCAGCAGTTCCGGGACGCCGTTCAGGAAATCGGGATTGGTGCGTCGCATGATGGGAGGCGATATACCTCGAACTGTGAGGCAACGTCAACAGCAGGTTTTCGGAATGTGCGTGCGATTGATTGGCTCGTGCCGTTCGGGGTGCGAGGCGGTTGATCGCCGGCGGTGGCGCACGAGCGGCTCGGCGGGAGCCTCGCCCTCCCGAACACTCCGAAAGATTTCCGCGTCCGAGGTACATTTTGCGCCGTGGCACGATACGATTCGGTACGTAGAGAGAGGCGGTTCTGCAACGACCCGACTGAGAATTCGCGATGACACGTCCCGTATTCCTGCTGACAGTTCCGGCCGGCGCACTGTGTCTGGCGGCGGCCGCCTTACTCGGTCCCTCGGAAACCCGCACTGTTGCGGTCGCCGCGGCCGTCGAATCCGCGCCGTCATTTTCGCTGCCCGACGGGCTGGTCGTCCGCGAGCCGGAAATGCCGTTGGGAGTCGAAGGCTCGATGCTGGAACTGAATCGATCGATCAGCCAGGGGATTCGCCCGGAGGCGAACGCGGTCGTCCTGCTGGTACAGGTCTTCGGTTCCGACGTCTTCGAAGCGCCGCTGCGGATGGCCTCGCTGGACATGCTCGGGATCCGCAAGCTCGCCGCCAGTCCGCGGTTCCAGTACATCGACCCATTCGTGCGCGCTCATGGCGGCGGCTCAGACGAGGAAATCGATCAGAGAGCCGGCGAACTGAACGCAGAACTGGTTCTCGGCAGCGAGCGGGTGTGGGCGTCTAAAGCGGACTATCCGCAGCTGGCGGAATTCCTGGAAGTCAACCGCGCGGCACTCGACCTGGTGGTGACAGCGGCGGACCGGCCGCACTATTACGCGCCGCTGCTTTCGCTCGAAGAGCCAATGCGCCTGCTGGCGGCGTCGTTTTCTGTCGAGTATCGGCTGCCGTTCATCGGACGCTGCCTGACGGCCCGCGCCCTCCAGCGGTTCTCCGCAGGCGACATGGACGGCGCCATCTCGGACCTGATGGCGTGTCACAAGCTGGCCGCGCTCCTCGCGAACGGGTCACCGATGGACACGTCGGGCGCGAAGGCCCACATTATCGACTCGCTCACGTCTTTCGCGGAGCGTGAACTGGCAACCAGCGGCAAGCTGTCCCCAGAACAGGCGGCAGCGCTGTTGGCGGCGCTGCTGAAAGCACCGCAGGTGCCGACGGCGGAAGACGCCGCCAATCGCGGTGAGCGCGCCGTCCTGCACGAGGAGCTGGAGCTCCTGCGGACCGATGAAGCTTCGCGCCAGGGATTCTTCGAGCAAGGTCCGCCAGAAAACTGGCAGGCGCTGCAGAAGATCGTGACGAACGAGGACACCTGGAAAGCGGTACTCGCGGCGGCGGACGCGATTCAGGACGAGGTCGTGCAAATTCTGGCGATCGGTCCGCACGCCGAACAGGACGCGCGGATTGCGGAGATCCTCAAGGAGTCCATGAAGTACGACAAGGAAGAGGAGGGTGACGATCAGACAACCTTTGCCCAGCTCGCCGAGAAGGATCCGCCGGCGGCGGCGAAACTGGTCGGCGAGGCAATGGCAATGGCGTTGCTCTCCAATTGCACGCAGCGCCGCCACTCCGACGACCGCGCCCGGATGCGCCGCGACAGCGTGATCGTGAGCCTGGCGCTCCTCGTCTATCGCGGACGGCATGGCGATTATCCGGAGTCGCTCACGGCGCTGGTGCCGGAAGAGCTGGCGGAGGTCCCCGTGGACGCATTTTCCGAGCAACCGCTGGATTACAAGCGCCGCGCCCCGCAACATGCGGTGCTGATGAGTTGGGGTGCCAATCGAGTCAACGACGCCGGCGCCTTGTATAACGACGACGTCATCATCGAACTGAAGTAGGATCGGCGACTGTCTCACACGCGCCGGCCAGCGTCCCGCGAGGCGAGTGAATTGAGTCGCGCGCGATTATGAACGCTCGCATCCGGCACCTCTTGAGATCGACCGCGCCGCGCGAGTCCTCCCGGATCGATCTGGGGTTGATCCGCGGCGCGCTCATTGTCGCGATGATGATTGCCCTGCTGCCGAGCCGATTGCCGCCGGTGTTGGGGCCGCTGGCGCTGCGGTCCGTCGCCGGATTCAGCCTGCTGTTCGTATTCGTGCTTGCTGCGCGACTTGGCAGCGATTCGGTTGGCGATGTTCGCACCGGATTTCTGGGGCTGATCCAGTTGGCCGGCACGCGGCCGTGGCAATGGATCGCTGTACGGCAGGCGCAGATGTGGATCGGCTTTGTCAGCGTCTGGATCGTGCGGGCGCCGATCCTGGCGTTTCTGCCGGCGCTGGGTGGGGGACTGCGGTGGCAGGCGATCCTGGCTACGGAATTGGCGCTGCTGCTGGCATTCTTCGTCCTGTCGAACCTGTCGCTCGTGATTGCCTTTGGTGCGGCATCGCGGCGGCATGTCGGCGGGCGCATCTTTGGGGTGCTGTTTGTCTGGAATACGCTGCTGGTATTGCCGTCCGCAATTGTCGGGAGTCTGGCAGTTACGTGGCCGCAATTCGTCGGTCAGGAACTGCTCGAAGCGTTGACTTGGGTGTCCAGCTTCGGACCCTACTCGCAATTCGCGCTGGTCTCGTCGGCAAACGCGGACTGGGGCGAACTATGGCCGGGCGCGGCGCTGTACAGCGGGATCGGTCTTCTGTTCTTAGGGATCTTCTGGCGACAGGTGCGGACCGTCGGGACGATGCTGCCGGAGGAACGCGTCGGCCCAAGGCCGGACGCGCGGCGCGCTGCGGCCCGCGAGAGCCGCCGCTGCTGGGACGACGCCCTGGCCTGGCAGGCGTTCGTCTTCGTTGGCCGCGGCAACCGGATGGTCGTCGGCAAGATCGTCGGCTACCTGCTGCTGGCATTCCTCGCCTGGAATGCAGTCGCCTTCGGTTATCAATGGTTGCCGATGATCGCGCTCCCTGTCCTGTGCGGCGGACTGCTGATGAACGCCATTAACAAGACGGGGGAATGCCTGACCCGCGAGATCAACGAGAAGACAATCGGCACGTTGCTGCTCACCCCGCACAATTTCACCGATCTGGCCGCCGGCTGGCGGCGCGGCGCGCGGCGGCTGGCCCTGCCGGACCTCCTCCTGTGGGCCTGCATGACGATCGGCTCGCAGTTGGTCAGCCCCTATGTTCCGCCGGTCATGCTCTGCATCGCCATGGTGCTCGTCGCCAGCGACTACTTTTTCATTCTCTCGCCGTTGATGCCGTTTACGTTTCTGGGAGTCACGATGGGGCTGGCGCTGATCTTCCTGTTCATCGCCGTTGCCTCGGTCTGCGTCCTCGCGGCGATGTGGGTGCACCCGTGGATCGCGCCGGCTGTGCTGGCGCCGCTGTTGCTGGGATTCACGCAGGTTTTGAAGCGCGCGCTCCCCTACTGGATGGAGAAGAAAATCGCCAGCGCGATGTGAATGTGCGACAACGCAAGCGGGGGATCTGCGCTGGGTGCCGTGTTGCACAGGGGCCGGACGGCGACTACTGCGGCGTCTGCAACAAGTCCATAAACTCGTGGACCGGAGTGCGCTCCAGCTGCGGCAGGTCGTGGCAGAGTGCGCGGGCCGCGCTCGCCTGAGGCGGCGGCAGCCGCCCGTGCAGGTTCTGATCGAATTTCGCGATCAGCAGCGGAAGGCCTTCGGCGCGGCGGCGGCGATGACCGACCGGGTACTCGACGGAAATGCGCTCCGTTTTCGTTCCGTCGCGAAAGAAGACCTGGATCGCATTGCCGATCGACCGCTTCGCGGGGTCGAGATAGTCCGTGGTGAACTGGTCGTTCGTGACAACCTCCATCCTGCGGCGGAGATCGTCGACCCTGGGATCGGCCGCCACCGAGTCCTCATAGTCGGACGCTGACAGCGAGCCTTTGATGAGCGGCACGGCCACCATGTACTGCAGGCAGTGATCGCGGTCGGCCGGATTATCCAGCGGACCGGTCTTGTTGATGATCCGGTGGCCGCTTTCCTGCGTCTCGATGAGGATCCGGTCAATCTCGGCGAGGCGACCAACGACCTGCGGATGCAGCGCGATCGCGGCCTCGACGGCCGTCTGTGCGTGGAACTCGGCCGGGAACGAAATCTTGAACAGCACATGTTCCATGACGTAGGTGCCAAATCCCTGCGCTGGCACGCGAACGGGCTGCCCTTTGAACAGTACGTCTTGGAAGCCCCACAGTTTGGCCGTGAGGGCGCCGGGATAGCCCATCTCGCCGCGCAGGGCATTGAAGGCATGCCAGACGGCGCGGCTCGTCGCATCCCCTGCGGCCCAGCTCTTGCGCGAGCCGGTGTTCGGCGCATGCCGATACGTCCGCAGCGCGCCGCCGTCGAGAAACGCATTCGACAGCGCATTCATGATCTGCTGCCGCGTGCCTCCCAGCAGACGCGTGGCGACCGCCGTGGAAGCGATTCTCACGAGCAGGACGTGATCGAGACCGGCGCGGTTGAACGCATTCTCCAGCGCGAGCACCCCCTGAATCTCGTGGGCCTGGATCATGGCCACGAGCACGTCGCGCATCATCAGCGGCGCCCGGCCGGCACTTGCGGCATCGCGGCTGAGATAATCGGCGACGGCGAGGATCGCCCCGAGGTTGTCGGAGGGATGTCCCCATTCGGCGGCGAGCCAAGTGTCGTTGAAATCCAGCCAGCGGACGATCGTGCCGATGCAGAATGCCGCCCGAACCGGGTCCAGCTCGTCGGGCGTGCCCGGCACGCGTGCGCCTCGGCCGGGCAGTGTCGCGCCCGGGACAATCGGGCCCAGCAGCTTCGTGCACGCCGGATACGACAGGGCCAGCAGGCCGCAGCCCAGCGTGTCCATCAGACACCAGCGGGCGGTCTCGAACGCTTCGGCGCTCGCGATCCGGTCGACGGCCAATGTGTAATCGGCGATCTGCTGCAGCAGCGCGTCGGCGTCGGGCCGATCGGCGCGGGTGAAGTCGTGAGACATAGTGAGCAGCGGTCAGGCGTCAGCGATCAGCAGTCAGAAGAAGTCGTCGCGATCATCGGCGCTCCATGGGGACGAAGGAGCGGTTTTCCGGTCCGGTGTAATTGGCGCTCGGCCGAATGATCTTGTTATCGAGCCGTTGCTCCAGAACGTGTGCGCCCCAGCCGGTGACGCGGGCGATCACGAACAGCGGCGTGAACATCGCCGTCGGAATCCCCAGCAGGTGGTATGCGACCGCGCTGTACCAGTCGAGGTTGGGAAACATCCGCTTCTCGCGCATCAGCACCTGCTCGATCCGCTCCGCGACACTGAACAGCCGCAGGTCGCCGGCCTCGTCCGACAGTTTCCGCGCGATCTCCTTGACGACCTGATTGCGCGGATCGGAGATCGTGTACACCGGATGTCCGAAGCCGATGATGATCTCTTTGGCAGCGATCCGCCGGACGATGTCGGCCTCGGCCTCGTCGGGAGTGGTGTAGCGGGCCTGGATGACAAACGCGACTTCATTGGCGCCGCCATGCTTGGGTCCGCGGAGGGCGCCGATGGCGCCGGCGATGCACGAGTACAGGTCCGAACCGGTGCCGGCGATGACCCGCGCCGTGAAAGTGGACGCGTTGAACTCGTGTTCGGCATACAGGATCAGCGAGCGGTTCATGGCGGCGATCTGTGTGGCGGTCGGCCGGGTGCCATGCAGCAGCTGCAGAAAGTGACCGCCCACCGACGACTCCGCCGACGTGACGTCGATCCGTCGGCCGTGCGTCGCGTAGTGGTACCAATAGAGCAACATCGAGGGCTGCGACGCGAGGAGGCGGTCGATGATCTCCTTTGCCACGGCCGAGTTGTGGTCCTCCGGTTCCGGCAGCAGGCACCCCATCGCCGAGACCCCCGTCCGCAGGACGTCCATCGGATGGGCGGCCGGCGGCAAGGCCTCGAGCGCCGCGCGGACCGCCGCCGGCAGCTCGCGCAGTGAAATGAGCTTGCTCCGGTATGCGGCCAGCTGCGGAGCCGTCGGCAGCGTGCCATGAATGAGCAAGTGCGCGACCTCTTCGAACTCGCAGTGGGCAGCGAGATCGAGGATGTCGAACCCCCGATAGTGCAGGTCGTTGCCGCTCTGGCCGACCGTGCTGAGGGCCGTGTTGCCGGCCGGCACTCCGGAGAGGGCCACCGACTTTTTGGGGGTGAATTTATCCGTCGTCGAGGTTTGGCTCACGGTGGCTTTGTCGGATCGGAGGAAAACAGGGAATCGAGCTTCCGTTCGTAGGCGAGATAATCGAGGACCTCGTAGAGCTCGGCGCGCGTCTGCATCTGGTCAACGACGCCGGCCTGTGACTGTTGAGTGCGGATCGTCTGGTAGACCCGTTCCGCGGCGCGGCTCATTGCGCGGAAGGCGCTCAGCGGATAGAGCACGAGGCGCACACCGGCCTGACCGAGTTCCTCGGTGGTGAACAGCGGCGTCTTGCCGAACTCGGTGATGTTGGCCAGCACCGGAACACGAATTGCCGCCGTGAACGCGCGGTATTCGTCGAGTGAAGTCAGCGCCTCGGCGAAAATCATGTGGGCGCCGGCCGCCACGTAAGCGCCGGCGCGCTCGATGGCGGCAGCGAGCCCTTCGATCGCGTGTGCATCGGTGCGGGCCATGACGACAAAATCCGTGTCCGGGCACGCGTCGAGCGCCGCCTTGATGCGATCGCACATTTCGCCCGCGCTGACGAGCGCCTTGCCGGGACGATGCCCACAGCGTTTGGCCTGCACCTGGTCTTCGAGGTGACACCCCGCCGCTCCGGCGCGGGCCAGTTCGCGGATCGTGCGGGCGATCTGGAAGGCGCCTCCCCAGCCGGTGTCGGCGTCCACCAGCAGCGGCAGTGACGTCGCCTGCGTGATCCGTCGAACGTCCTCGCAGACGTCGTTCAGCGTCGTGATCCCCAGGTCCGGCAGCCCAAAGGAGGCGTTGGCGACGCCGGCGCCGGACAGATACAGCGCGCGAAATCCGGCCCTCTCGGCCAGCAATGCGCAATACGCGTTGATCGTGCCGACGACCTGCAACGGTCGCTCGGCGTCAACGGCTGCCGCAATTTCGCACCGGGGGTGAGCTGGGGAGCACTCATGATGCGGCGATTGTAGCAGGCGGAGCGGGCAATCGAACGCTCACACCCCGGAGCCGCGCGCAATGCGTTGGATTATCGCAGAACCCTGCACTTCGAATTGGCCTTCTCGAGATTTTCAACGCCCGCCCATGTGACGTCGGTATTTGACACAATCAGAATGCGGAGATTGCCGGCCTTGATGAGATGAGCAAGTCCGGCGTCGGAAATGGGCGTCCCGTCCAGGACAAGTCGCTGGAGTTGAGGAAATCGGGCCAGGTCGGCAAGCGCGGCGTCATCGATCGCGGTGTCGCCCAGATCGAGTGTCCTCAGACTCGGACACTGTCGTAACGCGGCGATATTGCGCCCTTTGAGCGACGTGCTTCTGGCCTTCAATTCGCTCAGATTCCTCAACTGGGCCAAATGCGCGAACGAGGCATCCGTAATCGACGTCGAAGAGACATCGATTTCATACAGATGCGGCAGGCACCGCGCGAGCGCGGCAATATCCGCTTCTGTGGCGGCCGTTCCGTGGAGGTCGATGTCGGTGACGCGCGGGCGAAACTGAAATCTCGCAATGACCTTGTCAATCGGAGTCCCAGGAGGAAGGCTCTGAAGCAATGCGGTCATATCTGCCGTGCCGGCATGACCGCCGAGTGCTTCAATACGTCGCAAGGCCCGGTTCTCGCCGGAATTGTAGATCAATATTGAAATGACCGACGCACCAAATGCGAGGATCAGGAGTCCGCAGACGAGGATGCGAATGCGTCGTCGGGCTGTGCTCTTGAATAGCCAGATCGACATCGCAATCTCCGGGCGCTGACGCTTCCGGCTCTGGAGTGACACGCACTACGACAACAATCGCTCGTCGACTCTCCCGGTCGAGGCCGCGATGGGCCGCCCCTGCGGGTCGCGCAACATCAGGTCGGCCGGGATTCCCAGCAGATGCAGCAGCGATTGCCCCAGGTCCGGAGGCGTGACCGGATCGGTGGCGGGAAACGCGGCGTAGCGGTCGGTGCTGCCGTGTACAGTTCCCGGCGTGATGCCCGCACCGGCCAGAAAGATCGATTGCGCCTGCGGCCAGTGGTCGCGCCCGGCATCCGCATTGAACCGTGGCGTCCGGCCGAATTCGCTCATCACCACCAGCAGCGTGTCGTCGTACAGGCCGCGCTCGGCGAGATCAGAGATCAATGCCGCCAGCGCCCGGTCTGCCGGTGCGGCCAGCCGGTTCCGCATGTGCCAGTACAGCCGGCCATGGGAATCCCACTCCCCTCCTCCGGCGCCGGCCGGGGTCGGGTCGATCCAGTACACCGTGACGAACCCGGCCTGCGCTTCGATGAGCCGCCGCGCCAGCAGCAGCCCCTGACCGAACAGGTGTCGGCCGTACCGCTCATGCATCGCATCCGGTTCGCGCGACAGATCGACGGCTTCGCGAATCCCCGCGCTCCCCAGCAGCGAGAACGCCTGGTCCCACAGTTGCGTACGTTGATCCGTCGCATCGGCCGCCGCGCGGCTCGCGTCGATGTGGTCAAGGATCGCGCGTCGGTCGCGCAGCCGCCCTGGGTTTAAACCGGCGGCGAGTTCCACCGTTGGCGCGCTGAATCTGGCCGTCTGCTTTTCGCCGGCGACAACGAATGGGTCGTACCGCCGTCCTAGAAAGCCGGCGTTCTGGCCGGGCCAGATCCCTTCGACAGGCGGGGCCTGGAACAGCGTCGGGAGGCTGACGAACGGCGGCAATGCGG
This sequence comes from Planctomycetaceae bacterium, assembly GCA_046349775.1. GTDB lineage: Bacteria > Planctomycetota > Planctomycetia > Planctomycetales > Planctomycetaceae > JAEUIG01. Next base: position 66,532 of record JAXMBS010000017.1, read on the forward strand.
ACAGCGGAGGACGGCCGAACGCGGTAATCGACCCCAGGTGCGGATGGTCGTGCGGCGTGGCCCGCGTCTGGTCCACCTGCGGAGTGGCGTGCAGCGAGCCGGTGAGCATCGTATACACGCCGGTCGTGTGGACCGACGCGTCATGCGTTACGGAGCGGACGATTTTGACCTTGTCGATCTGCTGCGCGACGAGCGGAAACAACTCCGAGACCTGCACGCCGGAGACGCTCGTGGCGATCGGCGTGAGTTCGCCGCGGATTTCTGCCGGTGCGTCCGGCTTCATATCCCAGGTGTCGAGCTGCGACGGCCCACCGTTGAGAAAGACCTGCAGGCAGCGCTTCGCGCGGCCGGAATTGGGAACGGTAGGCGTCGCGCCTCTCGCGTTGGGAGAAACAGCCAGACCAAGAGCGCCCGCTGCGCCGAACTGGAGCCAGGTGCGACGGTCGCAACCGCCGCTTTCGCTCCTGCAACCGGCGTTCGTGGTTCGCTTGCGGCTTCGCATCCGCGCCCTCCCAAACCTGCAACTACTTCCCACCCGGCCAGATGATCTTCCGTGCTTCATCCGGCGTCGCGACTTCACGGCCCAACTCGCGCGAAATTCGCGCGATCTTCTCGACCAGCTGCGCGTTGCTGCTGGCGTATTCGCCCGGGGACAGGAACGGGTTGTCCTCCATCCCGACCCGCACGTGGCCGCCGAGAATGATCGCACACGTAAGCACCCGCCATTGCAGTTCGGGATCCATCACGCTGGTATTGTACAGGAAGCCCTGGGGCAAATGGTGATGATTGAACAGCATCGCCTCCATCGTCGGCGGCGTGTAACTGCCGCCGCGCCACCCCAGGAAAAACGTGATCCACACCGGCGTCTTGAGCAGCCCCTTCTGCACCATTCGTTGCGCGTTCCACACGCCGCCGTAGTGGAAGCACTCCGCTTCGATCGTCACCCCCAGCTCGGCCGTCGTCCGGCAGTAGTCTTCCAGTTCGGGCCGGTTGTGCAGCCCGTACAGTTCGACCGGCTCGCACCCCGGCTCGTAATCGAAGCACTCGTCGTGCGGATTGAAGCACGTCGAGATCATGTCCGGCTTCTGCTGCTGCATCAGCACCTTTCGCTGCGGAAACCGGCCGTTGGCGATGCCGTACTGAATAATCGGCTTCATCCTCCCGCAACCGTCCAGGATGTCCTGCCGGAAGGCCCCCCAGCCGGGGATGTCGAGATCGGACAGCCGCGTCCCGTCCGCCTGAATCTTTTCGTCGATCGTGTACGGCCCATGCAAGTGGCAGATGCTCGCGCCGGCATTGACCGAGCGGACATATTCCCGCGCGACCTCCTTGTATCCCTTCGGCGTGGGGTTATGGGGATTGCTCGGATACGCCATCGTGGAGTCGCACGTGACGGTGATGATCAGTTTGTCCATGAGCGCGAGTCTGCCTTGGGACCGAAGAAATACAAACAGGAGGTAACAGAGGAAACGGAGAGGGCGCAGAGCTTGTCGAACCCGATTCAACTCGTCGCGATTATGAGAGTTTTGTTGCAGCGCCTTACGTTGTGCTCGTCGTGCCGTTGTGGTTCTCCTCTTTTCGCGGCGGAGAATCAAGCCACAATGACAACGGGCACATCGACGAACTTAACCCTGCTGGCCCATAACGAAAAACGTCGGCGAACTGCTCCTTCTGTTTTCTCTGTTGCCTCCTGTTCTCCCTTTTGGGGGAAAAGGTAAGTCACGCCCTGCGGATGAAGTGCTCCGCGTAGCTGCGGACCTCACGGCCGTTGAGGACGTGGAACATCCGCAACTGTTGGATTGTTTCCTGGCTGAAGTGCGCCAACGGCACGTGAATCAGCTTCTTGTGAAACTTCTTCGCCAGTCGCCGCCAGCCCGGTCCCGGTGGGGCCTGCGACATCAGGGCGATATGCCGCTCGCGCGAATACACGCACGCAGCCGCCAGCAGCCGCTCTTCCAGCGTGTCGACAAAGTCGAAATTCCGGTCGCGCCAGATATCGTCGATCGGCCGTGGCGGGAACAGGAACATCGCGCCGCCATACGATGCCAGTGCGATGCCCGGGCCGACCAGTTCGTCGCCGAAATCGGTGGCGAAGAACGACAGCGTGGACTCATCGTGCGCTTCGGCGTGCCAAGTAATCCGCCACGGATAGCGCCGCGGGTCGGCCGGCGAATCGAACAGCATGATCACGCAATCGAGGCTGCCACGGTTGGGCGGCAGAATCTTCACGTACAGATTGCCGGTGTGCCAGTTCCGCAGCGTCTCACGGATGTCCAGCCCGTCCTTGAGACTTGTGGAAAACTTCTCCGTTCGGGCGAGATCATGACCCAGGATCGCGAGCGCGTGGTCCTTCACGTGTGTGCGGAATCGCTCGATCGCGATGTCTTCCGGCGGCCAACTGCACTGCCGGAACGGGTTCCACCGCATGGCCCATTGGAACTGGTCAATCTTCGGCGGCCGCCGGTTGAGCCGGCACGTCCGCCACGTGACCGGATTGCCCGGCAGTCGCGTTTTGAGCCGGATGACGTCGCCGTCCGGGAGTTGCGCCTGGTTGATCCCCATCTGGAGTGCCGGAAACGGCAGCCATTCCTGCGGCAGGTACTCCCGCGCCGTCTCCGCCAGGTGGATCGCGAACTGGTCGCCGGCGATCTGCTGCGCCGCCGTGATGAGCGTGTAGAAGTCGGGCGTTATGCGCCGTTCGACCAGCGACAGGTTGCGAACGTACTTCAGGTAAGTGGACAGCAGGTGCGGCGTGATCCGCCGGGCACGGACTTTCAGGTCATCCTCGTACCGCTGGCGGGCAGCCAGGAGCATCTCTTTGACGCCGTCGATTGACAGATTTTCGTCGTCGTCGAGTTCGGCCCGTGCGCGTTCGTACAAGGCGGTGATGAACGGCAGCTCACCGAGCAGGAACACCAGCGTCTGCGGCTCGGGACGGTAAAGCGCGGTGTCCTCGACGACGGCATCGACAGCCGACGGCTCGCGGCGCTCGTTGTATGCCTCGCGCAGCCACGGCCAGTCGGTCAGCGAGCACAGGCACAGAATTGACTGGTGCTGCTGCTCCAGTTCATGCAGCCGGCGCGCCATGACGAGCACGCGCTGCTGCGACTGCTCGGTCGGCAGCCGCGGGATGGTCGGCAGCACCGCCGCGGCGAACTTGTCGGCGGCAATCTGCTTGACCGCATACGGATCGGGCAGCAGCGCGCCCAGCGGTTCGTAGCGATCAACTTCGAGATCGATGAACGCCCGCGGCAGGTGCTCTTGTTGAGCGATGCGAATCGCCGCGATGACCGGCTGGCAGGGGTCGATCGGCACGTACGAATACGTGCGATGCTCCTGATCTTCGTCTCGCGTGTCGCCGTCCGGGGTCCAATCGGTCACCCGGTAGTTGGGCAGTTCTTCCTGCACAACAAGGGTAATGTTCGGCAAGTGGAGAATGGCCCGCTCGACGTCGGTCTGGAACGATCGCGGCAGCGGCACCGCCAGGCAGTCGAAGTTGCTGGCCAACATCACCCGCCGGACTTCGACGGCGAAATCGCCGCTGCCGTGGACGACGGGCAGGACGGTGGTCTGCGGGCTGAGGCGGAGGAAATCGGACATGGGTGGCAATATCAATCGAGCTGATCACGATTGTAGCGTCTCATCCTCTGAATCGGCGTATTCGCTTCACGGATCAACAGCCCGAGATAGATCCCGGCAGCCAGCAGCGATCCGCAAAGAACCCACAGCGACCACCGCTGCGTTTGTCCGGAGACACGGGCGTACGTTTCTGTTCCGGGCACGAACTCCACGCGCAACGGCCCGGGGGGCCGTTGCCAGCCGAGGGGCAATTGATCGCTGTGGCGGCGGCGGGCGCCCGTCGCCGGATCGACGAATTCGTAGTCGACGATCGTGGCACTGTCTTTGCCGCGGACGTCATAGACCCGCAGGACTTTCGCATCCGTCGTCTGGCCTCGCACCAGGTAATAGGCTTCGCGACACGCCAGCAAGCTCGCAATACACACGAGTACGACGACCGCCAGCGCGATTCCGCAGCCGCGACGATCAACGTCATCGAGCCGGTCGTCGTACCGGGTGCGGAGCGAACCGAGGGACATAGACGTATGCTAACTCGAATCGCTCGGATCACGACGCGATCGTATTGTTCCATTCAGGATTGATGTAGCTCTCCAATGGCAGCGAAAATTGCCGCGCCGCCTGCAATCGGCAGCCCGCAGGCACCATGCTGGCAAACATATGCCGTCACCTGGCCGTCGACCGCTGTCCGCCCGCCGAGTAACGGCTGTAGGACGGTGGGCAACTCTCGTTCGGCGATGGAACCGCGAACGATCACGCGATTCGGCAGGAAGGTAGCCTGGAGGTCGCGCAGCACGGCGTCGGCTTCGGCACGGTCTCGGCCGTCGATCAGCACGATCTCCGGCGTGGGACCGAGAAAGAAATCGAGTGCCAGCAGCGCCTGGCTCGAGGCGCGCGGCTGCTCCGCCATCACCCCGGACAGGTATTCCAGCGTCTGGTGGCCGGCCTCTTCCAGGTCGCTGCGACCGGTGATCCTGCCAAGCTTCAGCAGCGCTGTTGCCGCCATGCCGTTGCCGGATGGGGTCGCGCTGTCATGGGCGTCCTTCGTCCGGGCAATCAGTTGCTCATGATCGTTCGCCGTGTAAAAGAACCCGCCGTTCTCGGTGTCCGAAAATCGCGCGAGCATCTGCTCGGCAAGATCAACGGCCGCGATCAGCCACTGCGGGGCAAATGTTGCCTGATAAAGCTCCACGAGTCCGTCGATCAGGCAGGCATAGTCGTCCAGGAAGCCGTTGAACTGCGCACGCCCGTCCTTGTAGCTGTGCAGAAGACGTCCCTGACCATCGCGCATTTTCTCCAGGATGAACCCGGCCGCCCCTTCGGCGGCGGCGGCGTACTTCGGTTCATTCAGCACGCCGGCCGACTGCGCCATCGCCGCAATCATCAGGCCGTTCCACCCGACGAGCACCTTGTCATCGCGTCCGGGAGCAATCCGCCGCTTGCGGACCTCGAAGAGCGTCCCGCGCGAACGCTGGAGGACCTCATCCAGGGCTTGTTCCGACAGCCCCAGGATTTTGGCTGCCTGCTCTGACGACTTCTGCCGATTCAGGATCGAATGTCCTTCCCAGTTCCCGGGGAGCGTCACGTCGAAGCAATAATTAAAGACGCGCGCGTCCTCCGGCCCGAGATGCTCGATAATTTCGTCTTCGGTCCAGACAAAAAACTTGCCTTCCTCACCTTCGCTGTCGGCGTCCTGGGTGCTGTAGAAGGCTCCTTCCGGGGACGTCATTTCGCGAAGGACATAGTCCAACGTCTCGCGGACGACGCGGAGGAAGTCGCCGGAAACGCTGCCATTGATCGGCGCACTCCCCCGGGGGTCACGGTTCAACGCCTGCGCCGCTTCGATGTACGCCGGCACGAGCAGCGCATTGTCGTACAGCATCTTTTCAAAGTGCGGCACAAGCCAATGTTCGTCCGTCGAATACCGATGAAATCCGCCTCCAAGGTGGTCGTAGATTCCACCCGCCGCCATTTTCTCCAGCGTGAGCCGCGCGACGTTGAGCGCGTCGTCATCTCCGTCGCTGCCACGCACGCAGGAGCAACCGGACGTCCATCGGGTGCGGGAATTTCGGCGCGCCAGGCCCGCCGTGGCGGCGATCGGCCGACGACCGCAGCGAGTCGTTCGCACGGCGGAGCAGGCTCTGGTCAAGCTGCACCCGATCGGGACTGGGGGTGGCGACCTGTGCGACGGCATTCGCCAGAGAATCGGCACTGGTCAGGACCTCGTCGCGCTGATGTGTCCAGTATTCGTGGAGCTTCAGCAGGATGTCGCGAAAGCCGGGCATGCCCATCCGCGACGTCGGCGGCCAGTACGTTCCGCCGTAGAACGGCCGGCCATCGGGCGTCATGAAGACCGACATCGGCCAGCCGCCGCGCCGCGTCATGATCTGCACGGCCGTCATGTAGATCTGGTCGACGTCCGGGCGCTCTTCGCGATCGACTTTGATGTTGATGTAGTGCCGGTTCATGATTTCGGCGATCGCTTCGTTCTCAAAGCTTTCGCGTTCCATGACGTGGCACCAGTGGCAGGCGCTGTAGCCGACCGACAGAAACACCGGTTTGTCGGCAGACCGGGCCGCCTCAAATGCAGCGTCGCACCACGGCCACCAGTCCACCGGGTTGTAGGCGTGCTGCAACAGGTAGGGGCTGGTTTCGTGCAGCAGGCGATTAGGCTTGCGCGACGCGGAAATGGAGGCGTCAGACATCGCGTAATTCCATCCGATCTGGACTCGGAGATCTGAGATTTGAAATCTGAGAACTCAGGTTCCCTGACAAGGGCCAAGCGAAATTCAATCAATCGGCACGATTGGACGCCTGTTACAATACGCGGCGTCGCTTACTGGATCGTAGGACCTCCCGTTCGTGTTCACAATTGGCGATCTGCAAACCCGCGCGGCCTGGTCCGTGATTGCCTCGGCGGCGATCTGGACAGGAATGTGCCAAGTCGCGGTCGCCGATCCGGCCATTTCGGTTTCATTTGTCGACGACAGGTCGACCCAGACGCTTGCTCTCGAGGGGCGCGTGCTCGTCGAAGCAGTCGACGGCGGCATCCTGCTGGAGGACGTTCAGCGGCGGCTCTGGTCGATCACGCCCGATCGTCTGCAGTCGCGCAACGAAGCCGGACACGACTTCACCGCTTTGAGTGCCGCAGCTCTTGGAGCCGCGATCGTGAGCGAATTGGGTCCAGGCTTTGCTGTACATCAGACGTCACATTATGTCATCTGCTCGAACGCGCCGGACGCGTACGTGGACTGGGTCGGCTCGCTGTTTGAACGGTTGCAGCGCGCGTTTCTGCAGACGTGGAAGCAGGCCGGCTGGGAGCTGCCGGCGCCTGCGGAGCCGTTGCCGGCCCTCGTGTTCCGGTCACAAACGGAATATGCGGCATTCGCCCTGAAAGACGCCGGCCCCGAAGTCGCCGACAAGCCCGGCTACTATTCGATCCGCACGAACCGGATCGTCCTGTACGACCTGGCGACGACCGCTCATGGAGCCGGCGCGACCAGCCGTGACGACGTCGAGAGTCGAGTCGCCGCGGCGCCGGCCAATGTCGCGACGATCGTGCACGAGGCAACGCACCAGATTGCCTTCAACTGCGGCATGCACACTCGCTACTCCGACACGCCGATGTGGCTGGCCGAAGGGATCGCCATGTATTGCGAAACGCCGGACCTGCGCACCGGTTCCGGCTGGCGGACGATCGGCAAGCCGAACCTGAACCGGCTCCGTCAGTACCGGGAATTCACCGCCCGCCGGCGACAGCCAGGCTCGCTGCGCACGCTGATTCAGGACGAAGCCCGTTTTCGGAACCCGGAGACGATGGCCGACGCCTACGCTGAGGGTTGGGCGCTGGTCGACTACCTCATGCGCGAACGCCGCGAAGACCTCGTTGTCTATCTCCAGCGCATCTCCGCCAAGCCACAACTGGCGTGGGACGCCGCAGAAATACGAAGCCGTGACTTTGAGGAAGCGTTTGGGGCCATTGACGACGTCGAAACCGGGTGCGTCGCGCACGTCCGCAGGCTGCGGGGGCGCTGATGAATGACGCGGATGCACACCCGGCCGGCTGGTCTGACGATCGATTGCTGAGCGCGTGCGAAGTACGGTTTGTGCGGCGTTCCGGACCGGGAGGACAGCACCGCAACAAGGTCTCGTCAGGGGTACAGCTCGTGTACGAGCCGGCGGGGATGACTGTCGAAGCGAATGAACGCCGCAGTCAGCATGACAACCGCCGCGTAGCACTGCGGCGGCTGCGGCTGGCGCTGGCGGTCGGGGTCCGCACGCCGTCTGCGGCCGGTCCGCCTCCGTCCGAGTGGCGGGAGCGGATTAAAGCAGGGCGGATCATCATCAGCCTGGAGCACGCAGACTATCCGCGATTTCTGGCGGTGGCGCTGGATTGTCTGGCGGCGGTCGACTGGGACGTGCCACGCGCGGCCGCGCAGCTGGGGTGCACCGGCACGCAACTGGTTCGGTTCATCGCCGGCGCGCCGGCGGCCCTGGTCAGACTGAATCAGGAGCGGGGTCTACGGGGCCTGAAACCGCTGAGTCCGCGATGAAACAGGCCGTGGCTTGCCACGGCGACGTGTACCGCCAAGAATGCCGGAGCGGCGTGTGCTCGGAGGTCTCCCTTCGCGGACTGTTTCGAATCCGGTCATGTCTCAGGAATCCCGCAGCTCGCAGTTCGGGCGCTCGTTCTCCACGGCGGGATTTGGCGCGGTCCTGGCGGGACTGGGTCTGATCGCCTTCGAGCTCCGCTACAGCCTGCTGCTGTATCGGCTGGGGATCGCCGGACGCGTCGTGCTCATCACCTGCGCGATTGGTTTTGCGCTCTGGGGACTGAAGGAACTGCTGGTCGCGTGGTGGCCCGAAATCGGTCGCCGCGGCTTTGCGCGACATCGCTCAGGCCTGCCGATCGAGGGGCGCGCATACATTGTGGTGATGATCGTGCTGTTCATCGGGGCCCTGCTGGGACGGTCGAATCCCCTGCTGCTTGTATTCGCCCTGATGGCCGGGCCGTTCGTGGCGAACGCCTGGATCAGTTTTGTGCTGCTGAAAGGGTTGGCAGTGACCCGGCATGTTCCGCAACGCGTGATGGCGGGGGAGCCGGTCACCGTCGAGCTGGCCTTGCGGAACAACAAGCGGCGACTGTCGGCGTGGGTGACGACGGTGCGCGACCAGATCACCTCGCCGACCGAGCGACTGCCGGCGGAAGTCCTCATTCCGCGCGTGCCTCCCGAATCCACGCGAACCGGCAGCTACCTGCTGCGGTTGATGCATCGCGGCCGGCACGAATTCGGTCCTCTGGCGATCTCGACGCGATTTCCGCTGGGTCTGGTCGAGCGCGGCCTGACCGTCGCGCAGTCCGGCAGTATTCTCGTGTATCCCCGCATCGGACGGTTAACGGCGCGCTGGACGCAGCGATTGCGACACGCGACCGACCTGGTGCCGCAGATGTCGCCGCGCAGCGGTCCGTTTGACGACGAATTCCACAAGCTCCGCGAGTATCGCCGCGGCGACGACCTGCGGGCGATTCACTGGAAGACGACCGCACGGCGGAACGAACTGATGGTCCGCGAGTTCCGCGAGAGTCGCGACCGGCAACTGATCGTGCTGCTGGATGCCTGGCAGCCTCTCCGTCCGACGGAACGGGACGTCGAGCAGACGGAACTGGTGATCAGCATGGCGGCGACAATGTGTGTGCATCACCTGCGGAACAGCCGCGACTCGCACCTGTATTTTGGGGCGCACGGTGAGCCGTTTGCCGAGTGGGACAGCAGCAGCGGCGCCACCGAATCGCTCTTGGACCTGCTGGCCCTGTTGCGTCCGACTTCGTCGTCCGACTTCACGGCGCTGCGTGCCGCGGCCGCGGCGCATGGAGCCCGCCGGGCGCGGCTGCTGCTGGTTTCGACCCGTCCCGAAGTGGCGGCGCAGGAGTTGCGCCGTCTACAGGAAAAGAACGGGCCTGCGGACCGGCAACGCTGGATGGACGCCATCGAGGTGGTCGAGACTTCGCCCGAGCGGGTCTCCGAGATCGTGGACTGGCGGGAGCACTGATTGGACGGTCGCGCGGCTGGCTCACGCGTCGGCAACTCTGTTAAGCACGTCAGGATTCGCGGCCGAGAAGGGGGAATGATGCAGCGGCTGGAGACGGTCTTCCAGGTCAGCGTGCTGGTGCTGATGTGTCTGGCGTCGGCGGTCTTCGCAGCGGCGGAGGAGCATCCGCTGGTGTCGCTGACCGCGCCGGTGGCAGTCATGTCGTGGTTGATCGTGGACCGCGCCGGCCGGGCCGGACTAGGACCGGGCTGGTCGCTGGCGCTGGGGCTTGCGGCGGTTGGGGCGGCGGTGAGCGAGTTCTTGACCGGCGGAATTGAAGCCCGTTCTGGCCATCGCACCTGCTGGCGGCCACTCCTGGATCATTCTGTTCCAGCACAGGAGAACCGCCACTACTGGACGTTACTCGGCCTGACGGTCCTGCAGGTGGCCATTGCTTCCCTGTTGACGACAGATCCTTGGCTGGGGTGGCGGTGATCGCGTACGCGTCGTGCCGCGCTGTGGACGATGGGAGTCTTCACCCTGCACCACGCGCACGGTGATGCGCCGCGTCAGAGGCGCGGATGCCGATCCGGTCCGCGAGCGTCTGCCGCGCGCCGGAGCACAGCGTGCGCGCAGTCTTTGCCGTCAGGCCAGCACAGTGCACAACTCGGTGCACCTGGACCCGGCGGAGCGACTCGTCGGTTGGCACTTTACCGGCGGTGCGCTTGTGATGACGGTCGTTGCGGCGGCCTTGTCCGGCCTGTTCTTTCATGTTCATTCCGCGCATCTGGCCGAGCCAGTATCAATTGTTTAACGACGCGCCGATCATCGGCGCCCGGCCGCTGACGGGGTTCACGGAAGATGTGAAGCTCGGAGACATGGGCGAAATCCTCGAAAATGACGAAATGGTGTTGGAGGTGCGACTCTTTGATGCCGACAGCGGCGCGCCCGTTGATCCGGCGCGGTATGCGGAGGAATTCGGATCGGATGAGCCGCTGTTCCGGGGCCAGGTGATGGAGATTTACGAGAGCGCTCAATGGCAACGGGCGAATCCGGAAATCCTTCTAACGCGCCGCGACAGCCGGCCGAGGCCCGGTGGCAACGCCAGCGAGTCGGAACGCTCCAAAGAACAGCATCGATTGAGACAACGCATCCGGCTGCAGCCGATCGGCAGCGCGATGCTGTTCGGCACCGGGCGCGTGCTGGAGTGCCGACCCGCCGAAGGACGCGGCGGAATCGACTCGGACCCTTTTTCGGGCACGTTTCGACGACATGAAGACGCCGAATTGGGACAACCCTTCGAGTACGATGCGTTCTCATCGCGACTGCAGTCATTGCGAAGCGGGACCGGCACGGATCAGTACAAATACTTTTGTCTGTACGTCCCGCCCGAGCTGGACGAGCCGCTGCGGAAGTTTGTCAATGAGGTGATCCCAGCCGAAACGCCGATTTCAGAGAGAGCTGAGCGGATCAGGCAACGTCTTGCCGAATCGGAGGATTTCACTTACTCGCTGGACCTGACTGTCGACGATCCCAACGTTGATCCGGTGGTCGACTTCCTCAGCAACCGCAAGCGTGGCCACTGTGAGTACTACGCCTCGGCGCTGGCGTTGCTGCTGCGTGTCGCCGGCATTCCCTCGCGCGTCGTTTCGGGGTTCAAGGGGGGCGATTTTAACGTGACCACGGGAGTGTTCGAGGTCCGGCAACTGCATGCGCATTTGTGGGTGGAAGCGTTCGACGGGCGATATTGGGTGCCACTCGACCCGACGCCGGGCGCCCGCGATGAAACCGTCGCGCAAATTCAGGGCGCTCCCTCCAACGTCCTGAGTCGTATGACCGAAGCCTGGTCAACCGCCTGGTCTCGCGGCGTGCGGCTGTCGCGGGCGGACCAGGACCGCATGCTCTACGAGCCGCTGCGCGAAGGTGCGATCAGCGTCTGGAATGCGTTGCGGGATGTGCGCGGCACGACCTCGCGGCTGAAGGACATGCTGTACGGACTGCTGAGCTCACCCGAACGCTGGATTAGCTGGCGCGGTGGTGCCGCGGTTTTTGCCTTATTGTTGCTCGTCAGTGGGGCGACGGTCCTCGGTCGTCGGCTGTGGCGGCTGTTGCGCAGAATTCGCGGCGACAGCAGCGCTGTGCGACGAGGCGCGCCAATCGTGGCGTTTTACGAGAGGTTTCGCCGCGCAGCGGCACGCGCGGGATATGAACGCGCGGGGCCCCAGACCCCGCGGGAATTCGCGCAGAAGGTCGGCGAGCAGATCGGCGCCGGCAAAGGCCTGCCGAACCTGTCTCCGCCGATCCCGCAGTTTGTCACCGAAAACTACTACCGTGTGCGCTACGGCGACGAGGAGCTGCCGTCCGACCTGCTGGCGGCGCTGCAGCGGCAGCTCGATGACTTCGAGCGTCAGTTGCAGCAGTCGCCCGGCGCTGCGCCGCAGGGTGCCGGATAGGTGGCAATCGCTCAGGGGGAAATCGCCGTACTCGCACTCCCCCGTGTCCCGGGAGATTCGCCAGGCTGATCCCCACTGCCGTTTGCGGGAGCACCAGTGACGTCTGGCACTCTCCACTTCTCGATGGACGCAGCGCCTGTATCGTGCGGCGAAACCTGCCAGTCGCTGGCAACGTTGTCGGGCGGCGACGATACTGGTAGCAGCGGCCGACCGCGCGCCGTCCCTGCCGTCGTTGTTCCTCCGAATTACTAATGACCCAGCCGATTCAATTCGCCGGAGAAGACCTCTCCAACGCCGCCCGCGCCCAGTTAACGACGGGCGAGCCGATCGCTCTGCGGACGTACACTCCCACGCAGGCGGTGTTCAGCAAGTCGGCCGGCGTGTTTCATTTCACGCCGGAAGGCCGCAGGCTGTACGACTTCACCAGCGGCGTGCTGGTCTCGAATCTTGGCCACAACCCGCGCCGCTGGATGCAGCGGTTCGCACAATACATGGGCTGGACGTCGGAGCATCTGTCGGGAGGCGGGAGCGGTGAGTTTTTCGAAGCGGTCACGCTGACCGCCTACAACGCGATGACCGA
>JAXMBS010000018.1:0-77579 GCA_046349775.1 Planctomycetaceae bacterium
GTGTGTGGTGGCTTGGGGTTTGGTGAATGGCGGGGGTACATGACGGTCTGGGGATTCGGTGGCCGTCTGGTAGAATTGAATGGCCAGTCTGGAGTGAACACGTGATGTCCGTGGGGCACCTAGAAGACGTTGCAAGCAGCGGGACGTCGGCCCCGATCGTCTTTTTTGACGGTGTGTGCGGACTGTGTAACTCTTCGGTGGATTTCGTGTTGCGTCGCGACCGGCAGGGACGGCTGAGGTTTGCCCCGTTGCAGGGTGCAACGGCGGCCCGGCTGCTGCCGGCGGCAGACCGTGAAAACCTCGGAAGTCTGGTACTGTGGGAGGACGGGAACGCGTATCGGCGTTCGACCGCTGTTGTGAGAATTCTTCGGCATTTGGGCGGTTTGTGGGCGGTGGCGGCGGGATGCCTGTGGGTGATTCCAGCCCCGATTCGCAACGGCGGATACCGCCTGGTCGCCGGTTCACGCTACAGCCTGTTCGGCAAGAAGGACGCCTGCCGACTGCCGACGCCCGAGGAACGCAGCCGGTTCCTGGACTGACGCCTGCCGGCGGGCCGGATACCCGTTGCTCCGCTGGGGTCAAGCAAACGCAATACGCCACGCCTACCGCGCGGCTCGGCAGGAGCCTCGCCCTCCCGGCGACCTCTGGAATGGTCTCGCCATGCCGGCGGGGATTGCGGTAGAGTCCCGCCCCCTCCCCGGTCGCCGGTCGCACGCGCCGCGCGCGGCTCGCTGGGACAGTCAGGACGACGTCCTCCCATGTCCAGTGCCTCCCCCGCCCTGCCGCGGGACACCTTCATCCACCTGCTCGGGCGCGTGACGATCGACTTCGTCAGCCTGTTCGGGGACCTGACGTTGTTCGGCCTGCGCATGCTGGGCTGGATGCTGATCCGGCTGCCGCGCGGTCGCGTGATCTGGCCGATCCTGTACCAGATCGGCGTCCAGAGCCTGCCGGTCATTCTGATCACGGGGGGCTTCATCGGCATGGTGCTGGCCGTGCAGGGGTACGACCAGTTCGCACTGATGAATATGGAGACGCAGCTCGGCGCCGTGATCAACCTGACGCTGGTGAAAGAGCTGGGGCCGGTGCTGGCGGCTGTCATGCTGGCTGGGCGCGTCGGCAGCGCAATGGCGGCCGAGCTCGGCACAATGCGCGTCACGGAACAGATTGACGCGGCTCACCGCGCTGGGTGCGCATCGATTCAGTATCTCGTCGTGCCGCAGTTCCTGGCGTGCTTTCTGCTGATCCCGCCGCTCACGCTGTTCGCCGACGGCATCGGGATCATCTCCGGCTGGGTGTTCAGCACGCAGGCGCTCGGCATCAACAGCTATCACTACTGGCACCACTCCCGCGAGTTCGTCACGGCGTGGGAAGTCTGCAGCGGCGTGTTCAAGAGCGTGTTCTTCGGCGCGGCGATCGCCCTGGTAGCGTGCCACCGCGGGTTTCATTCGGGCGCCGGGGCGGAAGGCGTCGGCAAAGCGGCCACTGAAGCCTTCGTGTATTCGTTCGTCGCCATCCTGGCGATTGATTTCGTCCTTGGCACACTGCTGTTGCGGGCGTACTACCTGATTTGGCCCGGCGCGATGTGATATTTGATTTTGGATTTGAAAAGATCCCGCGATGAATGAGGCGGAGTTCAAGCGACGAACGAAAGACCTTGCCCTGCGAGTTGTTCGGCTCGTGACGGCGCTTCCCAGAAATCCTGCGGCCGGCGTGATTGGCCGTCAATTACAGAGATCGGGGACATCGGTGGGGCCAACTATCGGGCGGCCTGTCGCGCGTGTTCAAGGCGCGACATGATCTCCAAACGTGGAATCGTAGAAGAGGAAGCCGACGAAAGCGTGTATTGGCTCGAGTTGAGTGGGGATTCAATGGTCGTCACACCGCACTGACTACAGGACCTGACGCAAGAGTTCAATGAACTCATCGCAATCATCGTGGCGTCAAAGAAGACGCTGAAGTCCGTCAATCGAGAATCGGAAATCTAAAATCCTTCCCGTGCCTGCTCTGATTGAATTGCACAACGTGACCAAGCGCTTCGGATCCCATGCGATCCTGCGGGACGTCACGTTGCCGGTCAATCGCGGTGAAACGCTGGTGATCATCGGCGAGAGCGGCTGCGGCAAGAGCGTCACGATGAAGCTCATGATGGACCTGCTGCAGCCGACGTCCGGCGAAGTCCTCTGGGACGGGCGCCGCGTGCGCGACCGCTCGGATCGCGAGATCGCCCTGGAGCGGCTGCGGTTTGGCTATGTGTTCCAGATGGCGGCGCTGTTCGACAGCATGACGGTCTTCGAGAACGTCGCGTTCGGCCTGCGGCAGAACACGCGCACGCCGGAGTCCGACATCCGCCAGATCGTCGTCGACCGGTTGCGGGACGTCGGCCTGACGGCCGGCGTGTGCGGGAAGAAGCCGGCCGAATTGTCCGGCGGCATGCGGAAGCGCGTGGGCCTGGCGCGGGCGCTGGCGATGGACCCGGAAGTCGTCCTGTACGACGAGCCGACAACCGGCCTCGACCCGATCATGAGCGACGTGATCAATGAACTGATCCTCCAGACCAACGTCCAGCGCAATGTCACGAGCGTCGTGGTCACGCACGACATGCAGACCGTCCGCAAGGTCGCGGACCGGGTGGTGATGCTGTTTCCGCTGTCGCGGCTGCGTTCGGACGAACCACAAATCGTGTTCCAGGGGACGGCGGCGGATGCGTTCGACTGCGACGATCCCCGCGTGCGGCAGTTCATCCGCGGCGAAGCCCGCGACCGCCTCCACGAACTTGCCGCGGCCTAACCGACCTCCGTCTCCCGATATCCGCACTCATGAACGAACGCCAACTTCAATTTCGCGTCGGTCTGTTCGTAATTGTCGCCCTGCTGATCGGCACGGCGCTGATCATCGAGTTCGGCGACGTGCACAAGTACCTGCAGTCGAGCTACCAGATCGCGATTCACTTTGACTCGACCCCCGGATTGCAGCGCGGCACGCCGGTGCGCCAAAGCGGCATCGGCATCGGCAAAGTGTCCGATGTCGTGCTCGACGAGCAGTCCGGAGGCGTGCTGGCCGTCATCGATATTCATGCGGACCGAAAGATCCGCAAGGATGCCCGCCCCGTCCTCGTGTCCACACTGCTGGGAGACGCCAGCATCGAATTCTCCACGGGCGCCAGCCAGGAGTTCCTCGGCGCCAACACGCGCATCGACGGCGTCGCCGCCGCCGATCCGATGCAGATGATTCAGCGGATCGAGGTCCAGGTCTCCGACACACTCACCGCGTTCGCCGCCACCAGCAAGGAGTGGCAGTCGCTGGCCGGTAACGTCAACCGGCTGATCCAGACGCAGGAAGGAGACCTCGACGTCGTCATCGAACGCGCGGCCACTTCGCTGCACCAGTTCACGGAGACGATGAAGACGGCCAACACCACGCTGACCTCGGCCAACGAAATCCTGGCTGATCCGCAGTTGCAGAAGGACCTCAAGGCGACAGTCGCCGCCCTCCCGGCGATGGTGCAGGACACGCGAGAAACGATCGCCGCGGCGCGGTTGTCAGTCCAGAAAATCGGCGACAACCTCGACAACCTCAGCCAGGCGACCGACCCGATCGCAGAACACAGCCGGTCGATCGTCGTCAAACTGGACGGCAGCCTCGGCCAACTCGAAGAGTTGCTGACCGAGCTGAATACCTTCGCGCGCCTGGTGAACTCGAAAGACGGCTCGATCCATCGCTTTGCCAGCGATCCGGAACTGTACGAAAACCTGAACGGGTCCGCCGAGTCGCTGAACCTGCTGGTCCGCTCGCTCGAGCCAATCCTGCACGACGTGCGGGTATTCAGCGATAAGGTCGCCCGCCATCCCGAGTTGCTGGGTGTCAGCGGAGCGATCAAGGGGAGCAGCGGGATCAAAGACCCGCAAGAAGCCGGGCGCAGCGTGATCCAGGCCGGTGGCTCGCAGTAATTTCGACTTTGCCGGTTGTGCCGGTCCTGCGGCGGATGCCGGAAGTGCTCGATTTTCCGGGCGTGCGGCGACGATCTGGACTGAGGGGAGCTTTGGCGAGAACCGGCTCTCTGTCTCCGATCCCGCAACTTCCAGGAGCTTCCCGTGCGAAGCGCCGCCCGTTCCACCGCAATGCTCAGTGCTTTGGTACTGGCCTGCGCCTCTGCGATGAACTCGGCCCAGGCCGGCGCAGGAGATGCCAAAGCCACGGCCCCGGCGACTGATTCCGGCGTGCAGCAGACGCAATTCGTGATCGAGCCGGTGGTCGAGATTGCGCCGCCCGTTGCGCTGCCGTACACGGCAACGAGCAAGTACTTCGGCCTGTGGCAGCCAACGGAGGACTACGGCATCGATGCCCGGTGCTCACCAACGCCGTTCGCCCCACGCGGGTACGGGTTCCCCAAGAAGCTCGCTCCATTCCGCATGGACTACGCCCCCTATCGCGTGCGCGACTGCGGCTACGCGTCGATGCATGGCCCCTCGCTGTGGTGGCGACGCCACCGCGATCCCTGCTGTGGGGGGTCCTGCTGTGGAAAGTCCGGCAACGCGTGTCGCCAATGTGAGCGCGCCGTCGATCCGCAGTAGGCAGCATTGGATTGCCCGCACCGGACGAGGCGACGCGGATGTCCTCGACGGCGGCTTCTCAGTTACCTCCCGTCATGCAGCGCGGGCATCTTTGCGGCGTTGATACAACCGGCTGCGAGCCGAGACGCCGACGACATCGATCGCCTCCATCCGTCGCAGGCAATACGCCATTTTCTGTGCGAGCCAGCGGGGGATGCTCAGCAGCCGTGCCAGGTCTGCCGTGGTGAATTCCGCCGGCAGGTCGGCCGGCAGCAGTTCGAGGACATCGTCGGCGGAAGAGACGACCGAAGTCCTCGAGTACGCCGCGCCCAGACGCCGGCCGCGGCTGACGAATCGCCGCGCCGCGGCGTTGGCGCACGGTTTCCGGCGGCTCCACGGCCACGGCCGACGGCTGCACGCCGAGTCGTCGCGGAGTCCGCCGTGCCGGTTCGACCGATCGCTCCAGCCACGTGCTTGCGAATGGCTTACGGGCCCCGCTGCGCTGCTAAACGCGCGGCTGTCGCTTTGCTGTCGTGAAGACTGATCGCGCCTGCGCCGCTGCGCATTGCGATCACCCTATTTTCGAGTCGCCACAACTCACTTCACGCGCGGTCCCGTTGCGCACTGCGCTGCGCGGCCGCCCAGAGAAAGGCTTCATTCGATGCAGAAACTCGTCGCAGGCATTCACCAGTTTCAGCAGCACATCCGTGAGGAGCGCCCGGAGCTTCTCAACCGGCTTTCTGCCGGACAGGAGCCGCTGGCCTTGTTTATCACGTGTTCCGATTCGCGCGTCGTTCCCAGTCTCATGACGCAAACCGAACCGGGAGACCTGTTCGTGCTGCAGACGGCGGGGAACATTATCCCACCCTACGGAGCGGTCTGCGGCGGAGAGGCGGCCACGATCGAGTACGCCATCAGCGCGCTCAAGGTGCGCGACATCATCGTCTGCGGGCATTCGCTGTGCGGCGCCATGTCCGCGCTCGTCGAGCCTGAACTGCACAAAAACATGCCGGCGGTCGAGGCCATCCTGCGGCATGCCGAATCGACCCGACGGATCATCACCGAAAACTACGAGCACATCATTGAGCCGGCGGCACGCCTGACCGCGACCGTTCAGGAGAACGTCCTCGTGCAGTTGGAACACCTGCGGACGCATCCGGCCGTCGCTGCGGCACTCTGCCGAGGCGCACTGCAACTGCACGGCTGGGTTTACAAGATGCAGACGGCTGAGGTCTTTACGTATCACGCCGAGTTGCAGCAGTTTGTGCCGCTGGCCGCAGAGGATGACCTCCCTCCGGAACGCAACGGCAAAGCGGGCCCGCGTCGTTCCGCGTCGTTCTCGATGGAAGGCGCCGCATAGCAGCGGGTGCCGCATTCTCGCCGTCACGCAATCCGTGGGAACAATCGCATGAGCACTGCTCACACTCCCTCTCGAACAACGTCGCTGAAGTCGATCATCAGCCACGACCTGCTCGCGTCTGTCGTAGTGTTCCTCGTCGCGCTCCCGTTGTGTATGGGCATCGCTATTGCCTCAGGCGCTTCGGTCGCGGCGGGTCTCGTGACGGGAATCGTCGGGGGATTGGTCGTCGGCGCGCTGGCCGGCTCCCCACTGCAAGTCAGCGGGCCGACGGCCGGCCTGGCGGTGTTGACGTACCAGGCGATCGAGACCCATGGGATCGAGATGCTGGGGGTGATTGTGCTGCTGGCGGGGTGCATGCAGATTGCCGCCGGTGCGCGCGGTTGGCGCCCTGGTTTCGTGCAGTCTCACCGGCGGCAGATCAAAGGGATGCTGACCGGCATGGGCATCCTCATCTTCGCCAGCCAGTTTCACGTGATGGTGGATGACAAACCCAAAGGATCAGGACTCTCCAACCTGGCGAGCATTCCCGAGGCCGTCCGCAAAGGCCTCGCGTTGCCACAACTCGCCAGTCTGGAGGAGCGGGACTTCCGCACGCGGGCTCTCAAGGACCTGGGCGAACTCCATCGCCGCCAACAGGATCTGGGAGTCCGCGTCGCGGAAGGACTGCACGATCTCCCGCCGTCCAGGGAATCCGCCGGTTCGGATTCACCGGCGGACCCCGACCTGGCCGAAGCGCAGGCCGCACTCGTGGCCGAACAGCGCAGCATTAACAACAGCCTGCGACGCGTGACGGCCGAGATGGCGGCGGTCGCCCGCGATCCTCAACATCATCTCTCGTCGGCGCTGAAGTCCGCTCGCAAGGTGGAGGCGTCGCTGAGTGCGGCACTCGCCGATCTGGAAACCGGAAATACGGAGGGCGCCCTCGAAAGTCAGACAGCCGCGGCCGCAGCCCTCGGCAAGGTGCTCGACCGCCTCAAGAGCCATCACCTAGCGGCTTATATCGGCATCGCGACCATCCTGCTGCTGCTGGCCTGGCAGGCATTCGTGCCGCGCAATTTCCGGATCGTTCCGGCTCCGCTGGTCGCGATTGTCGTCACCACCAGCATGACGACGCTCCTGAGCCTGCCGGTACTGTTTGTTGAGATTCCCAATCAGCCGCTGGCGAACCTGCACTTCGTAACGCCCTCACTGCTGGCGGCTGCGCCGTGGTTCGGGCTGTTGCAGTCAGCGCTCGTGATTGCCGTCTCAGCGAGCGCGGAAACACTGCTCTGCGCGGTCGCCGTCGACCGTCTGCATTCCGGCCCTCGCACGAACTTTGACCGGGAACTGTGGGCGCAGGGCGTGGGCAACGTGGTGTGCGGACTGTTGGGCGCGCTGCCGATGACCGGCGTGATCGTCCGCAGCGCCGCCAACGTTCAGACCGGCGGACGGTCACGCTGGTCGGCCATTCTGCACGGCGTGTGGCTGCTGATCTTTGTCGTCTGGCTGTCGGCCCTGCTGCGGCTGGTGCCGACGTCCGGGCTGGCGGCGATCCTGGTCTACACCGGGTACAAGCTGATCAACCCGCAGACGTTGCGCGAGCTGTACCGGTACGGAAAAGGGGAGGTCTTCATCTATTCCGCGACGGTGATCATGATTGTCTGCGTGAATCTGATTACCGGCGTACTGACCGGAGTCGTCCTGTCGGCGTTCAAGCTGTTGTATACGTTCTCGCATCTGAAGATTCGTCTCACCGAGCGACAATCTTCGCAGCTGGTCCTGAGCCTGGAAGGTGCGGCGACGTTCATGCGGCTGCCGCGTCTGGCGGAAACGCTGGAGGCAATCGGGCCACAGACAGAGGTCAACATTGATCTCTCACGGCTCAGGTACATCGATCACGCGTGCCTGGACCTGATTTCGAGCTGGGCGCAGCAACACGAAACAGCGGGCGGGCGCGTAGTCGTCGATTGGGACCGACTGCATGCGCGGTTCCTGCAGGCGCCGGGACTGCCGGCCGGCGACGCGGAGCCGTCGCTGCGGCGCAGCGCGTGACGCGTCAATATTGGAAGGAAAGACAGAGGGCAACGGAGACAACAGAGGAGGAGCGATCGAGTCTGTGACTGTTTCTCCGTTCTCTCTGTTGCCTCCTGTTCAGTTCTTTCGACTAAGCCGCGCGGGGATTGCTGCGGCGTTCGTAGAGCCGACTGCGCCGTGAGACGCCGACGACTTCGATCGTCTCCATCCGTCGCAGGCAGTACGCCATTTTCTGTGCGAGCCAGCGGGGGATGTTCAGCAACCGGGCCAGGTCGGCCGTGGTGAAGGCCGTCGGCAGTTCGGCCGGCAATAGCGCGAGGATATCGTCGGCCGTGCGAAACCGGTGCGTTTCCACGACGTTCACCAGACGACGATCGAGAACACGGTAGTCCTTGCCGCGCCGCCGGCGGCGCTTTGCCGGGACACGATGTTCTTCCTGTTCGGTGAGCAGCACATCGAGCGTCAGTCGCGGGTGCGGGAACAACGGCACGAAGTTCACCAGTTCGATGAACAGGTCGCAGACGGTTTCGCGGCGCGGGCTGGCACGGGTGGAGACGACCGGGCCGTTCTTCTTCTTGAGCTTGATGAGCGTCTTCCGTGCGGCGAGCGGTTTGATGACCAGCACGTCATGCTGTTCGACCAGTGTGCGGACCTTGTCGCGGATTGCCCCCAGCGGCGCGGACTGGACTTCAATGAGTTGTCCGTTGACAACGGCATCAATGCGGTAACCGCCCAGGCGCACCTCGCAGCAGGCCGCTTCGCCGCCGTAGTGCTCCTTGAGTTGCCGATGCAGCGTGGTTTCCATGACGGGCGGCCGCGATCTTTTCGTACGGAGGTGGGATCGTAGGCGGTCGCCGGAAACCGGTCGAGAGGAGTTGGAGCCGCGAAGCGGCCTGTTTACTTCTCCAACTTCTCCCGCATCCGGTGCAGTTCCTGCAGTGCCGCCAGCGGCGAGAGCGTCTCCAGATCGAGCGACTTCAGCTCCTCGAGCAGCGGATGCGACTCATCCACGAACAATGCCAATTGCCGCGAGCGGTTCCGCCGCTTACGGGCCGGAATCGTCGTCCGGCCGGATTCGTCGTGGTGGTCTGCTTCCAGTCGATCCAGGATGACGTCGGCGCGTTCGATGACATCGCGCGGCACGCCGGCCAGCCGTGCGACATGAATCCCGTAGCTGCGGTCGGCCGCCCCCGGCACGATCCGGTGCAGGAAGATCACATCCCCCCCCTGCTCTCGCACCGCCACGTTCCAGTTCGCCGCCCGCACGAGTGTCTTCGGCAGGTCGGTCAACTCGTGATAGTGCGTGGCAAACAGCGTCCGGCAGCCGACGACGTCGTGCAGAAACTCCGTAATCGCCCACGCCAGCGAAATCCCGTCGTAGGTGCTGGTCCCGCGGCCGATCTCATCGAGAATGACCAGACTCCGTTCGGTCGCGGTGTTGAGAATCCGGGCCGTCTCGGTCATCTCAACCATGAACGTGCTTTGTCCGCGTCCGAGTTCATCACTTGCGCCGACGCGTGCAAAAATCCGATCCGCCACTCCGATGCGTGCCGACTTCGCCGGCACGAACGACCCCATCTGCGCCATGATCGTCAGTAATGCCGCCTGCCGGATATACGTGCTCTTGCCGGCCATGTTCGGGCCGGTGATCAGGGCGACGAGGGCTGAGGGCTGAGCGTCAGGGGCCAAGGGGAATGCGCGGTCAATGTCCCCCTTGACCGTTGGCCCTTCGCCCACGATCCCCTCTGTCTCGACGACTCCCAGCCGCACGTCATTCGGCACAAACTCTCCGCTGGGCCTGAGCGCGTCGAGCACCGGGTGACGGCCGTCGCGGATGTCGAGCACTGGCTCGGTCGTGATCTCCGGCCGGCAATACCGGCGTTTGACCGCCAGCGACGCGAGGCCGGTCAGCACGTCCAACAGCGCGAGCACACCGGCCGTCTGTTGCAACCGACGGCATTCGCGCGCCACCCGCTCGCGTAGCTGCTGGAACAGTTCCTGCTCCAGTGCGAGAGCTTTTTCTTCGGCGCGCAGGACCTTGTCCTCGTACTCCTTCAGAGCGGGCGTGATGAAACGTTCCTGGTTCTTGAGCGTCTGCTTGCGGATGTAGTCGTCCGGCACCTTGTCGCGATTGGCCGCCGTGACTTCGAGGTAGTATCCGAAGACCTTGTTGAACCCGACCTTCAGCGATGCGATCCCTGTCCGTACAATCTCACGCTTCTGATATTCGGCGATCCAGGTCTTGCCGCCGCGGGCGAGGTCGCGCAGCTCGTCAAGCGTCGCGCTAAACCCCGAGCGGATCATGCCCCCGTCGGTCGTCTGCAACGGCGGCTCGTCGACCAGCGCTGCGTCCACATCGGCCCGGACTTCCGCGCAGAGGTCGAGCCGCGCTTCGAGCGTGCGGAGCAAATCGCTGCGTCGCCCGGTCAGCAGCGCCTTGAACTTCGGCAGCAGTGCCAGCGTGCGTGTAAGGGAGGAGAGATCGCGCGGCGACGCCCTGAGCGTGGCCGCCCGGCCGGCGAGCCGCTCCAGATCGTAGGCCTGCTTGAGCTGCTCGCCGGCGTCGCGGCGGAGTGTGGCGTCTTCCGTCAGTTCGGCGACCGCGTCTAGCCGGCGGTTGATTGCCGCCGGGTCAGTCAGCGGATTGGAGAGCCACTCCGCCAGCAGCCGCGCCCCCATCGGCGTGGCGGACTCGTCCATCACGGCGAGCAGGCTGCCATCGCGCTGGCCGTCGCGGAGGGTCTGCGTCAGCTCCAGGCTGCGACGTGTGGCGTCGTCGATCAGCAGCGCGGAACCGCGGCGATGCGGCTCGATCTTCGCAATGTGTGCGAGCGACGCACGCTGCGTCTCCTGCACATACTCGAGGAGCGCACCGGCGGCCGCGACGGACGGGGCCTCAGCGTCGAGGTCAAAACCATCCAGCGTCGACGTCCCGAAGTGTTTCTGCAGGGACTCTGCGCCGCGCGAGACCGAGAACGACCACGCTGGCCGTTTGGTCAATGTCAGCCCCGGGATGCCCCGGAGTGCCACGAGCAGCGCGGCGCTCTCGTCCAACTCAGGAATGACGCACTCGGCCGGCCGGATGCGACCGAGCTCATCCAGCAAGAGCGACAGCACCGAGCCGAATTGCGCCGCGCCCGGCGACGTCGCGTTGGGCCGGGTCCTTTTCCCCTGCTCCGCGGACACATCGGAACACAGAAACCGGCCGGTCGAGAGTTCGAGCCAGGCGAGTCCAAAGGTCTCTCGGAGGGGCGAGACGGCCGCCACGTAGTTCGCCGTGCGGGGGTCAAGCAGCGCGTCATCGGTCAGCGTGCCCGGCGTGACGACGCGCGTCACTTCGCGTCGCACCAGCCCCTTTGCCAGTTTCGGGTCTTCGACCTGCTCGCAAACGGCCGCCTTGCAGCCAGCGCGGATCAGCTTCTGCAGATAACCGTCGAGTGCGTGGTACGGGAACCCGGCCATCGGGACCGGATTCGGCGAGCCTTTATCGCGGCTCGTCAGCGTGAGTCCCAGGACCCGCGCCGCCGTCACGGCGTCGTCGTAGAACAGCTCGTAAAAATCCCCCATCCGGAACAGGAGCAGCGCGCCTGGCGTCTCGCGCTTCACCTCCTGGTAGCGCTCCATCATCGGCGTCAGTTTGGGAGGTGAGTCGGCCACTTGTGCGAAGGTGCAAAGGAACGGAGGTTCAAAGGAGCAAACGAGAAGCCTGGATGCCCGGTGAGGGTCGGACTCCTGACGGGCAACGGACGCTCACCTTCGTGTCGCGGACCCAATCCAAAATCTAAAATCGAAGATCGAAAATCAAACAAGCTGCCCGTCCTGCAGCAGCAACTGGCGGGGAAACCGCGCGGCCAGTTCCGTGCTGTGCGTCACGCAGATCAGCATGGCGCGGTGCTCAGCGGCAATCTCCAGCAACAGCGAGCCGATTCCCTCCGCCGTCTGCCGGTCGAGGTTGCCCGTCGGCTCATCCGCCAGCAGCAGCAGCGGATCGTTGATCAACGCACGACAGACGGCCACGCGCTGTCGCTCCCCGCCTGAGAGTTGCGCCGGCCGATGATCAAGCCGCTGACCGAGTCCGACGCGTTGCAGGAGCGCTCGTGCCTGCGAGTTGCGGTCCGCACTGCTTGGTTCGGCCAGCACGGGAAGCAGGACGTTCTCGAGGACCGTACACTGCGGCAGCAGGTGATGGTCCTGGAACACAAACCCGATCTTGCGGTTGCGGAACGCCGCCTGGTCCGCGATGGACAGCGACAGCGGCTGCTGGCCGTCGATCATGACGCTGCCGGACGTCGGCGTATCCAGCAGGCCGATGATGTACAGCAGCGTGCTCTTGCCCGAACCCGATGGTCCGGTAATCGCGACCGAGTCGCCGCGGCGCAATTGCAGATCAACGCCGCTGAGGATGTGCAGCGCACCGTCGGCCGCTGGGAACTGCTTCGTCAGCTCCCGCACTTCGAGGTCGGCCGTGGTTGGGCTGGTCATTCCTGAATGGTCAATTGCTAATGGTCAATCGTGAGGGGACTCAGGTCTTGAACCATCGACAATTCACAATGGACCATTGACGCACAGAGAAATCAACTGCCCTGCGCTTACGCGTGGTTGCGCCCCAGCAAGTGCGAGTGCATCTCCGCTCCCGCCCGCACGGCATCGCCGGACCGGATCTCATCCACAAGCAACTGGTGGTTGGCCGCCAGGTTCTCGTAGTCGCCGCGCGGTTCGTAGATCCTCAGCCGGCGATGCACGATCTCAAGCACATGACTGCGGCCCAGCGCATCGATGAGCGCGGGGCTGCGGCTGAGCTGGGCGATCGCCACATGGAACTCCACGTCCGCAACCTGAGCATCCGCGCGGCGCCCCGCGCTGATCAGTTCACGCATGCGATTGACCATCGACTGCAGCCGGGCGATATCGTCGGGGCCGGCGTGCCGCGCTGCCAGCCGCGCCGCTTCGGTCTCAAGGGCGCGGCGGACGACCAGCAGATCCTCCAGCATTTCGGGCGTCCATTCCGCCACGCGGTACCCCTGCCCGCGCTGGTGCTGCACCAGCCCTTCGTTCGCCAGCCGAGCAAGCGCGCTGATCACCGGCCCATTACTCGATCCGGTCGCCGTGGCGATTGATTGAATCGAAATATGGGCCCCCTGCGGAATTTCACCGTCCAGGATTTGCTCGCGCAATGTGGCGTACACGCGGAGCATGGTCTGGCCGCTGCGGCGGGGGACGCGGCGTGCGGTGCGCGGGCGCGACGGAGGGGACTCCAGATCAGTCGATTCGGTCATGGGACAGTCTGAGGAATGGAAGGCGCGACCGTTGCACACTCTGCAGTCTCACACGTCGCCGTGCACGGTCATCGCAGAATCCGGACATTTCCCGCAGGAGGTTTCGCCTGAGCGCGGCCAACAGTCGCACTCACAGCTCATTGAGGAACGTGCAACGGCACAATTCTTGACGCTGCCCGTAAACTGTGCATACTAGCAGCCCCGTTGTGCGCTGGGAAATCTCGTACGTCGGCGATTCGTCCGGGGGGGCAGGAGTCGCCCTTTGCGGAAAGCAAGCCTGTGACGCGAATCGCGATCTTTCTGGCCGTCTGCCTGACGTGCCGCCCCAGCTTCGCCGCAGATCAGCGGGATTTGCCGGCCGCCATCTTCGAATATGCCGAGCGCGCCGAGCCGGCTTACAAATGGAATCTCATCGGGACGCGAAACCTTCCACAAGGGGTCGTGCATCAGTTGCACCTGGTGTCACAGACATGGCACGACATCGTCTGGGAGCACGACCTGCTCGTGTACGAGCCGCGACGGCTCGACCATCCCGAGCACATGCTGCTGTTCGTCACCGGCGGTCAGAATGGCCGCCTTCCCGGCGATGATGAACTGGCTCTGGGCAGCACGCTGGCAAATCTGTGCGGCGCCCGCGTCGCCTCGCTGCACCAGGTCCCCAACCAGCCGCTGCTCGGGGACCGCGTGGAGGACGACTTAATTACGGAAACGTGGCTCAAGTACCTCGCGACCGGCGACGAGACCTGGCCCCTGCTGTTCCCCATGGTGAAAAGCGCCCACAAGGCGATGGACGCCCTCGAGGAGTTTGCCCGCTCCGAACTGCGACAGCCCGTCACCGGCTTTGTCATCACGGGCGGCTCGAAGCGCGGCTGGACGAGCTGGCTCACGCCGCTCGTCGATCATCGCGTCATCGCGACCGCGCCCATCGTCATCGACACGCTCAATTTCCCGGTGCAGACGAAAAACCAGCTCGACACGTGGGGCCAATACAGCGAACAGATCGCCGACTACACCAGCAAGGGGCTCGTCAAACCGCCGGGAGCGCCGCTGACCGAGCGTGAGGAGCGGCTCTGGAAGATGATGGACCCCTATACCTATCGCAGCGCGCTGAACCTCCCCAAGCTGATCGTCAACGGCACCAACGACCGTTACTGGGTCGTCGACGCGGTCAAGTTCTATTGGGACGACCTGGAAGGCCTGAAATACATCCGCGAAGTGCCTAACGCCGGTCACGGACTCGGCGACGGCCGCGAAGGCGCATTTCGGTCGGTGGCTGCCTTCTTCCGGCACGCGGCTCTGGGAAAATCGCTGCCGAACCTGACCTGGCGGCACACGCAGTCTGAAAAGCAGTCGCAGCTCACACTGGCGACCGATACGCCGCCCGTCGCGGCGCGACTCTGGACCGCCACGTCCGGCAGCCGGGACTTCCGCGAAGCTCCCTGGTCATCCACGCTGCTCAACCGTGAAGCCGGTGATTACGTCGGCAACGTCGCCCGCGCGCAAGGTCGGCATCTCGCCCTCTTCGGTGAACTCGAATTCGATCTCAACGGACTCAAATACTCGCTCACGACGCGCGTCTTCCAGGAATAGGCCGCGCTTCGATTTCTGGAACTTCACGGTTTCGCCCCCGCGCTCGTTCACTCTTCTACTCTTTCACTCTTTGACCCGGAGTCACCCGTGTCCTCTACCGCGCTCGTCATCTGGCTCGCCGCGTGCTGCGGCGCCGATCCCGCCCCGCAGTACCACGCTGAGCTGATCTTTCCGCTCCATCCCAAGCACAACCACGCGCCCGGCATCGCCGAATTGCCGGACGGCGAACTGTTCGTCTCCTGGTACCGCGGATCAGGAGAACGCTCGGCCGACGACGTGGCGGTTTACGGCGCCCGGCTCAAGCCCGGCGCCAAGGAATGGTCGTCCGATTTCCTGCTCGTCGATACGCCGGGATTCCCCGACTGCAACACCTGCCTGATGTGCGACAAAGACGGCAAGTTGTGGCTGTTCTGGCCGATCATTCTCGCCAACTCTTGGGAGTCCTGCATCACGCACTATCTCGTCGCATCTCATCCGGGCGGCGACGGCTGCCCGAAATGGGATACGAACGGCGAAATCCTGATGAAGCCGGCCGACTTCAAAGACGCCGGACTCAAGCACCTCGACGAGTTGATCGCCAAGCTGCCCCAGCCGCTCACGGAACGACAGCAGAAAGTCGTCGAAATTGCGCGGGAGCGCCTCGCGGACAAACTCCTGCAGCGGCTCGGCTGGCAGCCGCGCTGCAAACCGACGGTGCTGCCGAGCGGACGCATCCTGCTGCCGCTGTACTCGGACACGTATTCGTTCTCGATCATGGCGATCAGCGACGACGGCGGAAAAAACTGGTACGCCAGCGCGCCGATCTTCGGCTATGGCGGCATCCAGCCTGCGGTGCTGCGCCGCCAGGACGGCACGCTCGTCGCCTACATGCGCGAGAACGGCCCGTTCAACCAGATCAAGATTTCGGAGTCGCAGGACGACGGCCTGACCTGGGGAGAGGTCTATCTCAGCGAACTGCCAAACCCGGGCTCAGGCCTCGACGGCGTCGTCCTCGCCAGCGGACGGTGGCTGCTGATTTACAACGACACAAAAGAAGGCCGCAACAGCCTGGCGCTGTCATTGTCCGACGATGAAGGGAAGACGTGGAAGCACACGCGCCATCTCGAGAAGCACGAGAGCGGCTCGTACCACTATCCGACGATCATTCAGGCCCGCGACGGGACAATTCACGCCGTTTACAGCTACTTCGTCCGTGAAGGGGACCAGGAAGGCAAGAGCATGAAGCACGCGGCGTTTAATGAGGCGTGGATCATGCAAGGGGACGGGTGATTTGTCAGTGGAGAATCGCTAATTGTTAATGGTCAATCGTTAATTGTTAATCGTGAAAGGGGATCGGGAGCGGGAATAGATTGAAGCCCCACGCTTACGTCATTCAACGATTCACCGTTCACAATTGACCATTAACACCGACTCATTTCGCGTCGGGATCAATCCGCGCGCGCTGCTCCTTCCAACTCGTCAGCTTGATCCCTTCCGCTTCCAGCAGCTTGCGGGTTTCCGGATCGATGAAGATGCGCCGGTCGCCGTCGCGCCGCTCGGCGCTGTTCGTCACCGCGCGCAGCTCCTCGTTCAGCACCCCGCAGTGAATGATCAACTCATTCACGCCCGGCGGCAGGTTCCTGATCGCTTTGATGTAGTCGGCGACGCGCTCTTCGTGCGAGTCTCCGCCATAGAGTTGCACCAGATTGTCCAGGACGGGCAGATGCTGCTTGTCCAGCGACTGCAGCAGTCCGGGACCGAGATCCTGCAGACCCGGATAGGCGCGGCGCATTGCCGGCGTGATCTCACGAATGAACATCACTGGCAGGTCGTAGTCCAGGCCCACTTTGACGAACACCTCAAACAGGTCCGGCCGGCTGACCAGGGCGCCCATGTGCGTGTCGAGATGGCTCAGCGGAATCCCCAGGTGCTTCGCGTATTCGACCTGTGCGCGAAGTTCAATTTCGACCTCGTCCGCCTTCACGTTCGCCGCCACGAGCGGGACGTCGTCCCAGAGATAGCCGTCCTTGTCGACCAGGCTCGGCACCTGGTCCTTCGGCGCGACCGGTCCCCACCTGTAAACGTCCCACTCGGAGTTGAGCGCCAGGTGTACGCCGTAGTCGTACTCAGGATGCTCGCGGGCATACTTGGCGAACTCCGTGACCCACGCGCAGGGCATCATGATGCTGCACGACGTGACGATGCCTTTCTCGAGGGCTTCGATCGTCGCCACGTTCACCGAATGGCACATCCCGGCGTCGTCGGCGTGGATGATTAGGTAGCGGTCGCCCGATTTCGCCGGCTCATCGGCCGCCGGCAATGCCCCCGCAGCACCAAACCACAACAAGCCCATCGCGAACACAACTCGATACACGTGTGTCTCCCTGGAATGACGCACCCGCACGGGAATGCCGACCGACCGCGAATCCACTTCTGGAATGCGGCGATCCTACCGGCACGCGTACCTGTGGAACAGTCGTCGCTGTGCCGCAAGCCTCAGGAATTCCGCCGTGCGCGGGGAGTTGACACCCCGCAGCGGCGTCCGTAGATTCAAGTCGCTCCTGCGCAAGTCCCCGTAGCTCAATTGGATAGAGTGTCGGCCTCCGGAGCCGAAGGTTGCAGGTTCGAATCCTGCCGGGGATAGTCCGCTTCTGATCTCACCCCACGCCGCGAGTGCCGCTCACCAGAGCATTTGCGGCGATCGCGTTTGGTGCAATTCTGCCACGTGTCGCCCATTGTGCGCAACCGTCGGCCCGCAGAAGCAGAATGTCAAACTGCGGGTTCCGGCAAACTCCGCCACAGAGACTGCAGATCGCGGGAAATGCGTTGGCGCCATCGCGCTCACTCCGCTGAACGAGGTAAGCACCACCGGAGGACGTTCGATGCGGCCGTCGCTGCGCAGCCTGCTGCCTGTACGGACAGTGGTTGTTGATTGACGCGTCGATTGGTCGCACCTTAAATCTGGCGGTTGCAGCATTCCTATCGTCATCGGGCGGAGGCGCACATGTCGATTGAGATCGAAAACATAACGCGCGGTGCGATCGAAGTGCGAATCGGCGCTAGGAGCTTCACATTTGCGATCGAGTCGTTGCTTCCAGGTTTCGGATCGCCGAACTTCGTTATTTATTCGTCGGACGTCAATGAGGTGTTATCAGATGGAACGAAGCGTTCAATAGCTCCCGCAGAGAGGGAGCAATTAATTGCGGCGCTTCTTCAGGAGCTCGATTCTCGCGGTCTTACCTACGATCTTGAGTGAAGTAGGCCGAGCTGTAGGGGGACGAACAGGGACGCAGCTCTTTTTCGCGCGCCCGATCACGCGGGTATTCTGCTCAGCATGCCCCGGCGTCCCCGTACTGCTCGGCGGTCTCGTGTACCACGTCCTCAACCGGGCCGTAGCACGCCTCGCGGCTCTTCGGCGAAGATGCTTGACTACGACGCCTTTCTGGATGTCGTCGGCGAGGCGCTCGAACAGCATCCCACGCTTCCTCCTGGCCTACTGCGTGATGCCCAATCACTGGCACCTCGTCCTCTGGCCGCGTCACGACAGTGAACTGACGAACTTCGTCCGTTGGCTCACTCACACGCACGCCATGCGCTGGCACGCCCACTTCGGCACGTCCGGCAGCGGGCACCTGTACCAGGGCCGGTTCAAGTCATTCCCAGTGGAGACGGACGAGCATTTTTAGACCCTGATCCGCTACGTCGAACGCAACGCGCTGCGTGCGAACCTGGTCGCCCGCGCAGAAGACTGGCGCTGGTGCAGTCTGGCCGATGGTGACCACGCGCGGCGCGGATTGTTGCACACCTGGCCCCTGCGCCGTCCCCCCAATTGGGTGGCCCACGTGAAGCATCCACAATCGGAGGTCGAGCTGGACGCCGTGCGGCAGTGCATTCGTCGCAGCGCTCCGCTGGGGACGCCGCAATGGCAATCCCGCACAGCTTCACGCCTCGGCCTAGAATGGACCCTCCGCGCCCGCGGCCGTCCCCGAATTCAGTAAGCCGTCCACCTGTCCTGAAAAAGAGTCCTGAAAAAGAGCTGCGTCCCCTTTTCGTCATCAACACGACTACGACTACGCGCTGCTGTCACTGGATGTCTACGATGGAGACCAACACAACACTGAAGCAGAACTGGCAGGTAAGGGGTGGAACACAGTTCAAGACTTTGCTAAACCCGACTACGGATACCACGCCCGCTTATATCGTAACGATGGTCGGAATGAGATGGTGATGGTCTACGAAGGCACCGAACCCAGTTCTCTGGCCGACTGGTTTAACAACGCAGCGCAGGGCTTCGGGTATCTTGGTGAAGGATTTCAATACACACAGGCGAAGGCGGATGCAGCGATCGCGGCACAACTCGCCACGCAGGCCGGCATGCCACTCCATTTTACCGGACATTCACTTGGAGGTGGCTTGGCCGCGACAGCGGCACTCGTTACCCATAATACAGCAGTCACATTTAACGCTGCCGGCGTCAATTCGGTTGCAACCAACACGTTAGCGGACGCATACTACATTACAAACTATCGCGTCAAAGGCGAAATCCTTTCGACACTTCAAGACTCTCAGTTGGGCGGCGGGCTGATGCCAAATTCAAGCGTTGGCAAGACATATTGGCTCACTCCGGAGGAAGATACGGGCATGGTGTTCCGACACACAGGTTCGATCCTGCCTGCGATGCGAGAGTTGTTCTGATATTCGGTTCCCGATGTCCGCAAGCCCCATGAATTCACACTCGGAGCATTGGGAAGCTTCCTCACTGTTCATGGGGCCACATTTGCGATGGAAGGTTCGTTCTGGTGCCTCGAAGACGCGCTGTGTGTGTTATCGTATTAGTCGCCGCAGTCGTGCTGGCTGCCTACCCAACCGTCCTGCGATTGCAGTGTTGCAGCTACATTAACACCAACGACATTCCACGTCTGACAAAACTGGTCCTCCACCGTAAATGGTTGGCAACCGAGATGCTAGACGATGCGTATTCGCAGCTCAACAAGGAGGCATTTGAAAGCCTGTTGAAAGCTGGCGCCAAGCCGGACGGTGTGCGATATGAACGTCTAACGTTGACTCACCATGCTGCGGGAAAGGCGGACGCTTTCTGGCTTGAGAAGCTCCTGGAATATGGAGCGAATCCAAACTATCACGATGTAATTCGGAACATCTATCCCATGATGGACGCGATCGAGGAGAATCGTCCGGATAATGTGCGGTTGTTGATTGCTGCTGGAGCTGACATCAATGCCTGGACATATCGCAAGGAGTCTATGTTGACCTATGCGTGGAGTATGCGAAAGGGAGAGATCGCGATGATTCTGCTTGAGGCAGGTGCGTTGGTCAACCCGCCCTCGCCGCGGCACGAGAGCTATATTAACACGTTTCAAAGGATGTCAGAGGAGCGTTATGCCTTAGATGAACGTGGCGAGCGGGACGAAGATTGTTTGGAGAAAGTGCGTCAGCATTTCCGGGACCTCGGCCTCGATCTGTGGAATGCCACGTGGGACGACGCACAGGGGGACTTCGGCGTGTGGACGATTCCGTCCTATACGAGACGGAACGGTGACGAGTGAGATCAATCTGACGTGCGCCGTGCTGCGCTGCCCAAAAACATCGACGCGACCAGAGTCGGTAGCGAGACCAGCGCCGAACTTTACGAATCAGCATCGATCACGGTCGCGATGAAAACGAAAAGGGGCAGGAAAACGCAGGAAAACGAAAAGGGGTCAGAAAACGAAAAGCGAAAAGGGGTCAGAAGCGACAGAAGCGGGGGAACGAAAAGGGGACGCAGCTCGAATGGCACTCGGATAGTCGGAAGTCGTTGTCCGGCGGATTGATCTGGCAGTGAAACGACCTCCTTGTCAATAAGGTTGGTGCTCAACAATCCAACCACGAACAAGGAGGTCGTGTATGTGTGGCAGCGTCGGAGACGCGATTCGTCGGACGATGCAAGACGCGCGGAAGTGCCCCGGGTTGTTCCTCTGCACACCCAGGTGGCCCAGACGTCATGCGTGTGGGCGGCGCAGCCGCAAGGGGCGGTCGAATCGCGATCAGATGATCTGCCGTTGACGAAATCGTCGGCGGCCTGAACGTCCTGCCGCGATTCAGACGCCCGCTCTGGTTTTGTCCTCCCCAGCATCGCGATCCGTCAGCGCGCACCTCTCCGCGTCGGGTAGATCACCACTCTCCCGGACGCAACCATGCCGCAACGCCCCGCTTCCCGTCGCAAATCCACTCCATCCCCCGCTCCCGTCTCACGCCGCCAACTTCCATCCAACTTCCAGCAACTTCAGCGCAACTTTCAGCCCCCTCCTCCCACGCACAAGTTGAAATGTTGAAAAGTTGCCCCCCCTCGGGTACACCACCAACCTCCGCAACGGCCAGTACTCCCTCGTCTTCTCGATCACGAACGTCGGCGGCCGTACCAGGGCCCACGCCTGGAACACGCAGTACGGCATTATCAGGGGGCGAGCATGTCGCGATTGCGCAATTTCCGTCGTTGTTTGCCGTGTCTCGTCATCGGACTGGCGTGTTATGCGCTGGGACGGCTGCGCGATTCGCAACCTGTCAGCACCGCTGAATCCGCGTTGTCTTCATCAGCGGCTGCGGCGAGTGCGGTGACGCCGCCTGATTCCACGTCCAACGCTCCGCCGCTGTCGGGGATCCGCCGGTTCACGCAGCACTTCAATGAGCCGGATGGCGACATCGGCCCGTGGAGTTTTGGGCCGGCGGACAACATCCAGAGTTTTTCCACCAGTCGACATCCGGGACTGGCGACGATCTACGAGGCGGGGCGCGGAACGGACATCAAAGGCCTCCTCAAGGAGCCGATCAGGATCGGCGAGTTTGCCCTGCCGTGGGAGTTCCAGACGTCATTCGTACAGAGTTTCAATGCTCAGGCGGGAGTCGGCGCGAAGACGCAAGTCAACTACGCCGTCGGACTGAATCTGGCGGTGACGTTCTCCGACCCGGCGACCTGGCCGAGCGACCGGCGTCAGCGACCGCCAGACACGCACGATGTGCAATTGCTGGTCGTGCATCTGGGCTGCACGGGCGAGGCCGGCGTGGGATTGCCGCAGTACACGAGCGATCCGCATCCGGAGACATATCTCGTGTGGGGGCGCGGCGACCTTGGGAATACGGCTCTGGGGGACTGGAAGATTCCCTACGTCTGGATCGGCGATGGAGCGAAGTACGCCGGGCCGGCGAGCCCGCAACTCTTCTTTCGCAGCGTGGTGGCGAGTCCGACGAACGTGAGCGTCGGGATCAAGTTCGATGCCTCGCATGGCTGGAACATGCGGAACATCGACTGCACGAAGTTCGGCAAGATCACCGGCATCTGGGAGATCGGCCCGATCATCTCCGCCGATCGCTGGATTCCCGATGTCCTCTGCCGTTCGCTGCCGCAGCTTAAAGGACCGCATCCGTTGCAGCTCGGCCACGGTGATTTCAAGAACTACCGCGAAATCTGGACGTCGGTCGGCGCGCCCGACCCCGAGCCGCCGAATCCGCTGTACGAGTATTACGTCGATTACTGTGCATTCTTCGGCGCGCCGCCGCGGCCGTTTGTCGAGTTCTCGGATGAGTTCGACATTCTGGGCTACATGGGGCAGTGGCAGATTCAGGAACAGTCGACGCTGGCGGACACGCACTCGCATCCGGGCCAACTGATGCTGAAATTCCTCGGGCCGGGACTGGGGACGGGCTTCGGGCCCGCCGGCGGGTCGTCGCTGGATCTGAAGAATTATCCGCCGCCGTGGGAAATCGAAATCTGCTTCACCGCGCCGGACGACATGATCCCGTGGAATTTCTGGATGAACTTCATCGTGGTGGACGCGGACGGCCAGCAGCGCGGCGGATGGACGCCCGGGATCGAAAACTTTCCGAAGGAACGCCGGCACAAGCTGTACGGCAACTCCACGCTCAAGCTGGAGTTCGAGCAGGAGATTCCGGAGTCGATCCTGGCGCACAAGCCGCTGCGGATGCTGATCCAGTGCGTGGACCGGAAGCATGTGCGGCTTGGATTCAAAGGGCCCGATACCGAGCCGTGGTGCCTGTCGCAGGTGTGTGATGCCTCACAGGTTCTGGGAAAGGAACTGGGACGGTTCGACATGCATTGCTGGAGTTCGGCCACCGGCGAAATGTATGGTGCTCCGCCGGGGGGCCCCATGTATCAGAAGTTTCTCATTGACTACATCCGCTACCGCGACCGTCTGACGGTGCCGTAGTCGCAACCGCTGTTGCGGAAACCGAACCGGGCTGGGCTCCACAGTCTTGAGTTCCGACTTCGCGAGCAACTTTTCTGCGGTAGGCTGTTTGGACGCGGCGACGAGCCAGCGTCCAGGGATACACGACACCGGATGATCGCGCGATTCCTATGCATTGGTTGACGATCGCGCCGACGTGCGGCGACAATTCGTCCGGTCGCGTTCACTTCGTCACCTCTGTGCCAACGCACCGGCCGAGTTTTCCTATGCAAATCCCACTGACACGCTCCTCACTCGCGTTATTGCCGTGCCTCTGGCTGCCAGTCGTTGCCGGATGTGCGCCGGCGGCCGCGGAACCGAAGGCAGAGCCGCCCAAGGTCACCGTTGCGCATCCCGAGACGCGCTCGCTCGTCGACTACGACGAATACAACGGCTGGACCGACGCGTCGGCGACCGTCGAAGTGCGGGCCCGCGTGCGCGGGCATATCGACAAAGTCGACTTCGCCGACGGTCAGTTCGTCAAAGCCGGAGACCTGTTGTTTGAGCTCGACCCGCGGCCGTTTCAGTCGGACATTGACCGTGCCCAGGAACAGGTTTTGATCGCCGAAGCTCAACAGGAAGCAGCACTGAAGGAAGAAGAGCGACAACAGGGCCTGTTCGAGAAGAAGGCCGGCACGAAGAGCGATCTGGACCGCGCCATTGCTCAACGCAAGACCTGGGATTCGCAGATCAGTTCGGCGAAGGAAGAGGTCAAGCGCCGCGAGCTCGACCTCACCTACGCCCGGGTCACCGCACCCATCAGCGGGAAAGTCAGCCGCGCCATGCTGACGGCGGGGAACCTCGTGAATGCCGGCGGCAGTGATCCTCTGTTGACAACCATCGTGGCGGTCGACCCGATCTGGGTGTACTTCTCCGTGGATGAACGCGCTCTGCTCGAGTACCGCCAGCAGAACCGACCCGGCTCCGCGACGGCTGGCGAAGGGAATCCCCTGAAGGAGTCGCAGGTCCCGTTCGAGTTCCGGCTCGAAACAGAGGAGGGCTTTCCCAACAAGGGGACTCTCGACTTTGCCGATAACCGCATCGATCCGCAGACCGGCACCATCGAAGTGCGCGGCGAGTCCCCGAATCCGACCGGCCGATTTCTGCCGGGGAGCCGCGTGCGCGTACGGGTGCCGGTCAGCAGCGAGTACTCCGCGATGCTCGTTCCCGACTCGGCAATCCTCAGCGATCAGGATAAGAAATACGTGCTGGGTCTGAACGCTGAAAACGTCGTCGTCCGCCGCGATATCAAGCCCGGCCGGCTGCTCGACGACGGCATGCGCGTCATTCTCCCCGGCCCAAAGCCCGAGGAAGCCATTTCTGCAGACGACTGGATCATTGTCCTTGGCCTGCAGCGGGCGCGCATCAACTACCCGGTGCAGCCGATGGATGCGAACGGAGAACCAACAGGGAGTACGAAGAGTGAGAACAGGAGCAACAGTGCGAAAAGTCAGTGACGCTTTCTGACTTTTCATACTTTTCGCACTGTTCGTACTTTTTCACCCCCACTTGCCCATGATCTCCCACTTCTTTATCGACCGGCCGATCTTCGCCTCCGTGCTGTCGATCGTGATCGTGATCGTCGGGACAGTGGCGCTGTCGCAATTGCCGATCGCGCAATACCCGGAGGTCGCTCCGCCGACCGTGCAGGTGACGGCCACTTATCCGGGCGCCAATGCCATGACGGTCGCGGAGACCGTCGCGACGCCGATCGAGTTGGAGATCAACGGCGTCGAGCGGATGCTGTACATGGGCTCGAAGTGCACGAACGACGGTCAGATGAACCTGGACGTGACGTTCGAGCTCGGAACCAATCTTGATACGGCCCAGGTGCTGGTGCAGAACCGCGTCGCCGTCGCACAGGCCAAGTTGCCGGAAGAGGTGAAGCGAATCGGGGTGACGACGAAGAAGAAGTCGCCGAGCATCCTGATGTGCGTCAATCTCGTGTCGCCGGACAAGCGCTACGATCAGTTGTACCTGAGCAATTTCGCGGCCTTGAGTGTGAAGGACGAGCTTGCCCGCATCCGGGGCGTGGGAGACGTGGCCTTCCTTGGGCCGCGCGACTACAGCATGCGGATCTGGGTTGATCCCAACAAGCTGGCGGCCCGCGAAATGACCGTTGGCGACGTGATCCGCGCGATCAACGAACAGAACGTCCAGGTCGCGGCCGGTCGTCTCGGCGCGCCGCCGATTCCGCAGGGCGCCAATGTCCCGTTTCAGGTGCCGATCAACACGCAGGGACGGCTCACAACCGTCGAGCAGTTTGAGCAGATCGTCATCAAGACGGGTGAAAAGGGACAGCTCGTCTATCTCAAGGACGTTGTGCGCGATCCGACGTTCGACGAGCGTGGGCAGCATCTGACGAAAGGCGTCGAACTCGGCGCGAAGAATTACGACGTCAACAGCTATCTCGACGGCGAGCCGAGCGTCACATTGGCGGTGTTCCAACTCCCCGGATCGAACGCCCTCGAAACCGCAGCGGCGATCCGCGAGAAGATGGACCAGCTTAAGGCCGGGTTCCCCGAAGGCATCGAACACCGCATCGAGTATGACACAACAGTCTTTGTGCAGGAGTCGATCGCCAGCGTCTATCACACGCTGATCGAGGCGTTCGTGCTGGTGTTCATCGTGGTGCTCGTGTTCCTGCAGAACTGGCGAGCGACGATCATCCCGATGGTGGCCGTTCCCGTCGCTCTGATCGGCACGTTCGCGGCGATGTCGGCACTCGGGTTCTCGCTCAACAACCTGTCGCTGTTTGGCCTGGTGCTGGCGATCGGGATCGTCGTCGACGATGCGATCGTGGTGGTCGAGAACGTCGAGCGCTGGCTGGCTCAAGGGATGTCGCCGCGCGACGCCAGTCGGAAGGCGATGGAGGAAGTGACCGCGCCGGTCATCGCAATTTCGCTCGTCTTGTGCGCGGTCTTTGTCCCGACCGCCTTTATGGCCGGCATCAGCGGGCAGTTCTACAAGCAGTTCGCCCTGACCATCGCCGCCTCGACGGCAATCTCGGCGTTCAACTCGCTGACGCTCAGCCCCGCGCTGTGCGCGCTGCTGCTGAAGCCGCACGCACATGGCGGCCACGGTCACGCCGAAGCGCTCCCGCGACTGGGGATCGTGATTATTGGTGCGCTCGCGGCGAATACGTTCCTCCTTGGACCGATCGCCCGGATGCTGGGCTATGACGCGGGCGGACACGGGCACGGCGCGGCGCACGGCGTTGGACAACCCGCTCCGTGGTGGCTGACTCCTCTGGTGCTGGCCGTGGGCGCCATTGCCGGCTGGCTGCTCAGCAAACTCGTCAATCTGGCGCTGGGTCTGTTCTTCAAGGCGTTCAACAAGTCGTTCGACGTGTCGATCGCCGGTTACGGCGGTGTCGTGAAGCTGTTCCTGCGGACATGCATCATCGTGCTGCTGATCTATGCGGGATTGATGGGACTGACGGTCTACACGCTTGCCAAGGTCCCGCAAGGATTCATTCCCGAACAGGACAAGGGTTATCTCGTCGTCAATGCGCAGCTGCCGGACGGAGCCAGCCTCGATCGCACCGACACTTTGATCCGCGAACTGAGCAAGGTCATTCGCGAGACAGAGGGGGTGGCACACACGATCGACCTGCCGGGGTACTCGACGATCCTCAGCACGAACATCAGCAACGCGGGCGGGATGTTCGTCATTCTCGCCCCGTTCGAAGAACGTTCCGGCAAACCGGAACTCGGTGCACCGGCGATCATCCGCACGCTGCGGCAGAAGTTTCAGCAGTTTCAGCAGGCACAGATTGCGATCTTCGGTGCGCCGCCGGTGGAAGGACTCGGCAGCACGGGGGGATTCAAGCTGCAGGTACAGGATCGGCGCGGCGCGGGACTCCGCGCACTGCAGGGGGGCGTGCAGAATCTCGCCGAACAGTCGCTGGCCGAGCACCGCAGTCAGTTCAGCGGCATGTTCAGCACGTTCAGTGTGACGCAGCCGCAGATCTTCGTCCAAATTGATCGCGAGAAAGCGAAAGCCGAAGGCGTATCACTCATCGACATTCATCAGACGCTGCAGGCGTACCTCGGCTCCGCCTACGTCAACGACTTCTCGTTCCAGAACCGCAACTGGCAGGTCAACGTTCAGGCCGATCCGCAGTTCCGGATGCAACAGTCGGACATCGGCAAGCTCGAAGTCCGCAACGTCGGCGGCAAGCGTGTGCCGCTGCAGACACTGATCAAAATCAAGAACACCACCGGCCCCGCGATCGTCAATCGCTACAAGCTGTATCCGTCCGCCGAGCTCAGCGGCAGCCCGCTGCCGGGGGTGAGCAGCGGACAGGTCGTGAGCATCATGGATGCCATGGGGGCGACTGCGCTTCCCAGCACCCTCGGATTCGAATGGACCGAGCTGACCTACCAGCAGATTCTGGCGTCGCAGGACCTGCTGACGAAGCTCGTATTCCCGCTGGCAGTGGTATTCGTGTTCCTCGTGCTGTCCGCGCAATACGAAAGCTGGTCGCTGCCGCTGGCAATTCTCCTTATCGTGCCGATGTGCATCCTCGCGGCACTGGTCGGAGTTGTCATCACGCACCTCGACAACAATATCTTTGTGCAGATCGGGCTGGTGGTGCTCGTCGGGCTGGCGGCGAAGAACGCCATTCTCATCGTCGAGTTCGCCAAGCAGCTCGAAGATGAAGGCAAGCCGCGCTTCGAGGCGACTGTCGAAGCCTGCAAGCTGCGACTGCGGCCGATCCTGATGACGTCGTTTGCGTTCATCCTGGGGGTTGTGCCGCTGGTGCTGGCGAAGGGGGCCGGCTTCGAGATGCGCTCCACACTGGGAATTGCGGTCTTCAGCGGCATGCTGGGGGTGACGATCTTCGGTGTGTTCTTTACGCCGGTCTTTTACTACGTGATCCGGTGGTTGACGGCGCGAAAGAAGCCGGAACAGCCGCAGGCGAAAACTCCGGAAGCGCATGCGATCGACAGCGCATCCCTGAAGGGGGAGAACGGTCATCCTGGCCCACCGGGGTTGATTTCGAACCCGACTGCGTGAAGCGGCCGACTGTGCTGGGCGCGGGCGCGCCGATTTGTCACACCTCGAATTCTCCGACGACAGCAATTTCACCAGATCACTGTCAGCGGAGACTGTGAGAGGAGGACTTCAGGTTCTGGATCGGAATTTGCGTGGGACGCGTTTGACGGAGCAACCGCCGAGGACCCTCGTGTGGTCGGCAGGAGGCAACATGAAGGTATCTGTGATACAGCAAAGTGTGTGTCTGTTCGCCGATCGAAGTTCGCAGCGCTGGATTGTCCGCGATCCGGACGGCCAGTTCTGGGTCGTGCCGACGGGGAACGATGGCTGGCAGCAGCGCGAACCACTCGATCCGAACGATGATCTTGAACTGGAGCCGGTTCCGGGGCATTATCGGTATCTCTTCAATCTTCCTTTCTGAGTGCGGCTGCCATGGTCGCCCGTGGGTCGGAACGCACGTTCCGGCTGCCTGTCCTTTCTCGATCGACGCCGACGTCAGGTCGGTGGTCGTCAAATCGCTGTTCCTGTACTCCTGGTGGTGCCGCTGGTCCTGCGCTGCGCGCGATCAACTCGAACGGCAGCATTCCATCTTGTTTGATGCGAGGACTCCATGTCCGCTGAACAACTTCGTCTGCAGGAATGCCGTGATCAGGCTGTCCCCTGGAAGCAGTGGGGGCCATACCTCAGCGAGCGGCAGTGGGGCACGGTCCGTGAGGATTACAGCGAGGGTGGGAACGCCTGGGACTACTTCACGCACGATCAGGCACGATCGCGCGCGTATCGTTGGGGGGAAGACGGGCTGGCCGGAATCTCGGACGACAGGCAGCAGCTGTGCTTCGCACTGGCCCTGTGGAACGGCGCCGATCCGATTCTCAAAGAGCGCCTGTTCGGCCTCACCAACAGCGAGAGCAATCACGGCGAGGATGTGAAGGAGTACTACTACTACCTCGACTCCACGCCGACGCATTCGTACATGAAGTACCTGTACAAGTATCCGCAGGCGCCGTTCCCGTACGAGCAGCTCGTGGAGACGAGCCGGAAGCGTTCGCGCCAGGAGATGGAGTACGAGCTGCTGGACACTGGTGTTTTCGACGAGGATCGGTACTTCGACGTGTTCGTCGAATACGCGAAGCAATCACCCGCAGACATCCTGATCCAGATCACGATTCACAATCGCGGTCCCGGAGCGGCGGATCTGCACGTGCTGCCGACGCTATGGTTCCGCAACGAATGGTCTTGGGCGCAACCCGGTGATCGGCCCGTCCTGGAACAGCTGACCGGATTTGGGAATCAGTCCGTTGTGCGCGCTGCGCACGCGCGGCTCGGTGAGCGCTATCTGTACTGCGACGGCGCACCGGAACTGCTGTTCACGGAAAACGAGACCAATACGCAGCGGATTTTCGGCGTGCCGAACCGCACGCCATACGTGAAGGACGGCATCCACAACTTTGTCGTGCACGGTGACGCGGGAGCCGTCAACCCGCAGCGGACCGGGACGAAGGTCTCTGCCGACTATCGACTGACAATCGGGGCCGGGCAGAGCGAGACGCTGCGGCTGCGGCTCACGGACGCAGCGCCGGCCTCGTTGCCGAAGCGCAACGGCCAGCCCGGTTCGTCATTCGGCGCGGGATTCGAGTCCGCATTCGCCGCCCGGCGCAAAGAATGCGATGAGTTCTACGCGTCGATCACGCCCAAATCGCTGACCGCCGATCAGGCGCTCGTCATGCGGCAGGCGCTGGCCGGGATGCTGTGGAGCAAGCAGTTCTATTTCTACGACGTCGACAAGTGGCTGGAGGAGCGCGGCTCCGACCCGTTCAAGCCGGGTCGAAAATGGTCGCCGCGCAACGACCAGTGGCACCACATGTACAACGGCGATGTCATTTCGATGCCCGATAAATGGGAATATCCGTGGTATGCCGCGTGGGACCTCGCGTTTCACGTCATTGCGCTGACGCTCGTCGATCCCGATTTCGGCAAGCAGCAGCTCAAGCTGATGCTCCGCGAGCGGTACATGCATCCGAACGGACAGATTCCGGCCTACGAATGGAACTTCGGCGATGTCAATCCGCCGGTGCATGCGTGGGCGACGATCTTCACGTATCGCATGGCCAAGGGAGCGAACGACGAAGGGGACCGCGAGTGGCTCAAGAGCTGCTTCCAGAAGCTGCTCCTGAACTTCACCTGGTGGGTGAACCGCAAAGACCGGTTCGGCCGGAACGTGTTTGAGGGAGGGTTTCTCGGTCTCGACAACATCGGTGTGTTCGACCGCAGCGCGCCGCTGCCGACCGGCGGCTACCTGGAGCAAGCGGACGGCACGGCGTGGATGGCGCTGTTCTGCCAGAACATGCTCGATATCGCCGCC
This sequence comes from Planctomycetaceae bacterium, assembly GCA_046349775.1. GTDB lineage: Bacteria > Planctomycetota > Planctomycetia > Planctomycetales > Planctomycetaceae > JAEUIG01. The sequence continues at coordinate 30,372 of JAXMBS010000018.1, forward strand.
GAACTCGCGATGACCGATCCGGATTACGGGGACATGGCGCTGAAGTTCGTCGAGCACTACCTGTGGATCGCCTCCGCCATGGGACACCTCGGCGGCGACACGGGCATGTGGGACGAGGAGGACGGCTTCTACTAGCCGACGTCCTGCGGCTGCCGGACGGGCGCGGAACGACTGAAGGTGCGGTCGATGGTCGGACTCTGCTGCCGCTATGCGCGTCGACGGTATTTGACGGTCGCCTGCTGGCGCAAAGTATCCCGAGCTGAGCGAACGGCTGAAATGGTTTCTCGAATCGCGTCCCGAACTCTGCACGTCCATCCACGATCCGCGAAAGCCGGGAATCGAAGGGCGGCGAATGGCGTCGATTCTCGATGAGACGCGATTGCGGCGCGTGCTCGAGAAGATGCTGGATGAGAACGAGTTTCTGAGCCCGTACGGCATCCGTTCGCTTTCGCGGTATCACGCCCAGCACCCGTACGTGATACAGGCGGGGGGGCAGGAATACCGTGTCTCCTACCTGCCGGCGGAGTCTGACAGCGGGATGTTCGGCGGCAACTCGAACTGGCGCGGACCGATCTGGATGCCGGTGAATGCGCTCATTATCCGCGCACTGCTCAACTACCACTCGTACTACGGCCAGAACTTCACCATCGAGTGCCCGACCGGTTCAGGCCACCGGGTGAACCTGTACCAGGTGGCGGAGGAAATCGGTCGGCGGCTGTCGGCCATCTTCCTGCGCGATGCGTCGGGTCAGCGGCCGGTCTTCGGCGGGTCGCAAAAGTTCCAGACCGATCCGCACTGGCGCGACGACTTGTTGTTTTACGAGTACTTTCATGGAGACAACGGGGCGGGGCTGGGCGCCAGCCATCAGACCGGCTGGACCGGAATCGTCGCCCGGATTCTGCATCTGTTCGGGACGATGCAGGCGGCCGATGTCGAAGCGTCGCGGACGTCGTACTTCGAAAAGACCGCCAAAGCCGCAGCCGCACCGGTGCGCGCAGGACGTTGAGCATGTCCAATCCACTCGATCACCTGCCGCTGACGGCGTTCTTCGGGCTGACGGCAGTCGTCGTTCTGCTGTCGATCGAGGCCGGCTTTCAGTATGGCCGTGCTCGACGCCGGAAATACGAAGACGAGAAAGAGGGGCCGGTGGGCGCGATCGTTGCCGCGACGCTGGGACTGCTGGCGTTCGTGCTGGCGTTCACGTTTGGGCTGGCGGCGTCGCGTTTCGATGCGCGGCGGACCGTCGTCGTCAACGAGGCCAACGCCATCGGGACAGCTTATTTGCGCGCCGGGCTGCTGCCGGGGGACGCCGCACAGCGGCTGCGTCCGTTGCTGCGGGAATATGTCGATGTGCGCCTGGCAGTGCCTCACACAGGCGATCTGGCGCGAGGCATCAGGCGATCGGACGAGCTGCATGCAGCGCTCTGGTCCGAGGCGCAAACAGTCGGCCGGGACAACCCGAATTCGATTGTCGTCGGGCTGTTCATCGAGGCGCTCAACGAGGTGATCGACATTCATGCGACGCGGCTGTTCGCCGTGATGCAGGGGCGGATTCCGATTGTGCTGTGGGGGGCATTGATCCTGGTCAACGTCCTGTCGATGTTCGGCGTCGGGTATTTTTGCGGCATGTCGAGATCGCGACGAACTCCCGAAGTGCTCGTGCTGGCGCTGTGCTTTTCGGCGATTCTGGGGCTCGTCGCGGACCTGGACCGTCCTATGGAAGGATTCGTCCGGGTCAGTCAGCAGCCGATGATCGACGTGCGGGCGATGATGGATGACATCAAGTGAAGCAGCGCCGGCCGTCGCTGTGCTCGCAGAAGTGCGCGAGGCAGCTGTGAACGTCCGTGATTTTCAGTTCGTGCGCCGGCGCGATCTGCTCACTGCTGCAGAACCAGTCACAAGCTGCGTCGCCCGCCGCCCTCACCGGTACCGGACGATGCCCCGCGACTCTCTCTAATTCCAGGAAACATCATTCCTTCCACGTGTCCCGGCACGGCTGGTGCGCTTGATAGAGCTTCAGATACTCCTTCAGCTTTTCTTTCCCTTCAACCGTCGAAAACTCGATGGCTTTTTGCTGCCATTTGACCGCATTCTCAAAGTCTGCTGTCTCCGCATAGGCAGCCGCCAGCGTGCTCAGCGCGCTGGCTCGTTCCAACCCGTCAGGTCGCACGCCTTTCGGGAATCGAGAACGGCCGCAGCGCCGTCGCGGTATTCGTCCGTCGGGCAGGTCGCCATGCCAGCCCCTGAATATGTAACCTTCCGCCATCCCGGGATTTTGGTGAATCGCAGCGACGAAGTCTTCCAGCCGCCTTGTCAAATTCGCCTTTCTCCGCTCGGGCCGAACCCCGATCGCAATACGCTTTCGCGGACTTCGGATTGATCCGGATGGCTTCATTGAAATCGCTGATCGCCATGTCGAGCAGGTGCAAACGACGCCAATGTCCTCCGCGAGACAAGTAGGCGTCTGCCGAATTCGGGTCGAGTCGAATCGCTTTGGTATAATCAGTAAGTGATTTGTCTTTCTTCTCGCGGGCATTCTGCGCGTCCGCCAGGTAGTCTTGATACTCGGATGATTCTGGATTCAACCGGACCGCTGCGGTGTAGTCGTCTATGGCTTTGTCCAAATCACCGCGCATGTGCCAGGCGTAGCCGCGATTGAGGTGCGCCGAGGCCAATTGCGGATCGAGACGGAGTGCTTCGGTGTAGTCGTCGATGGCTTTGTCGTATTCACTTCGTTTGAGCCAGACGTAGCCGCGATCCTCGTAGGCGTGCGCCAATCGCGGATCGAGACGGATGGCTTCATTAAAGTCGTTGAGGGCGTCAGCCCACTTCTCCATGCCAGCCAAAGTCTCGCCGCGAACGCAATATGACCACGACGATTGAGAATCGAGCCGAATGGCTTCGCTGCAGTCGCTGAGCGCTTTCTCAAACTCGCGCTTCGACATCCGGGCGTACGCGCGATGATAGTACGCCTGCGCGTCTTCCGGATCGAGCCGGATCGCCTCGTCCAAGTCGCTCAACGCCTGGTCAAGTTCACCCATTCCTCCTCTGCTGGCACCACGAATGCAATACACGATGGCGCAATGCGGATCGAGCCGGATGGCTTCATCGGCATCGGCAATCGCTTTGTCATACTGTTTCCGATCAAACGCGATCTTGGCCCGTCCGCAGTAAGCGTCGGAACACTTCGCATCGAGCCGGATGGCCTCGTCGAAGTCGCTGATCGCCCGATCGAAGTTTCCCTTTTCCGTCAATGCGTATCCACGAGTGCAGTAACCTTCCGCATCCTGTGGTTCTTCAGAGGAATCGTAAAGTTCGCTCTCTGCCACCGGGACCATGGGCTTCAAGGACGAGAGCAGCAGGGGCTCGATCGCGTTCGGGTAAAGCTGCTCGATGATCGCGGGAAACGCCTCGCGCGGGTGCTCGCGGAACTTGCGGCACGTCTGGCCGACCGGGAGTGCGGCGTCGCGCGCGCCGGGGATCAGGGCGTCTACGACGCACGCCCATTCGTCCTCGGAACAGTCCCCGATCGCGCCGACCAGCGCCTCCACGATGTGGCCCAAGGGGGAGCCCGGCGTCACCAGGTCTTCGAGATCGCGCCGGGTTGACTCCAATGAGAGCCGATCGATTGCGGTCTGGGCGTAGTGACGCCGTTCCTCCGACTGCGCGCGTGGGTACAGGAGCGCAGACGAGAACGAGGCGAATGGCCCCAACTTGCCGGATGTGATGTCTTCGTTGAAAACGTCAAACAATGCATGCACTTCCGGAGACTCGACGTTGTTCTGCACCAATCGGAAGTCATTGATCACGCGATACCCCCAGCTCTGTTCGGGCAGCAGCGCGTTGGCCATCCGATAGATGACCTCCCACGTAGAATCCGGAGAGGATGTGTCTCTTGGCGGAATCGTGAATTCGTTATCACGGTTGCGACCGTCGCGGATGTCACGGAGAAATTTGGACGCTAGTGCGTCGAGGGGCTGCAACAGGCCAGGTCGCACGATTGTCCGTGCCGCTTCAAGCCCCCGATCCATTCTTTTGATCTCATCGGACGACGTTTCGGGATCATGCTCCCAGGCCAAAGTCGCGGGGTCGATGCAGCCCAAGGCAAAGCGCATCAGTGAGGTCACTGGACGTTCAATGTCGGCGGTTTGCGTGAATCCCTCGCTGTCTCGCGGCTGGCCCTCGCCGAACGATGCGAAGAGGTCCTGGCCCGTCCTGATGACGAAGTATGTGTCATCGCCCAGGTCGATTCGGCATTCGATCAGTCGTCCGGTCGCCATGTCCATCTCCAGGCGACCGTTCTCCAAAGGGATCCCGTGACCGTTCTCGACCACAAATTCCTGACCGTCGCGACCAAATTCACGAAGCAAAAACGCCGGTGAAATCAGGAAATCAATGACAATGGGCGAAACTCCGGTCGCGGATCCTCTGACACCGGCCCCCATCATCAACCGACTATGATTTCCCTCAAGGTTCGGCCGATGTGTCGTGCCGATCACTTGGACAGCAAACTGATTATTGACGTGAGGAATCGTGAAGCGCTCCCCGCGGTGGAACGCCGTCGCCGTGATGTTCGTCGGATCGGCCTGAAGCGCCAGCCCGTATTCGAGCTTGTCGTTCGTTTCGGAGTTCCGGCGAATCTCAGCGCACGTCGTTTGTCGCCGCGGCGAGAAAGCCAGACGTAAGGAGTATCGCGGAGAGTTCTCAACGGGATCCTCGTGGGGATCCGGATCCGGACGAAGATCCGGATTCGGATCGTCCTCACTTTCGCTGCTCTCGTCTAAGCATTCGCAGCAGAGATCTCGGAATTGTCCTTCAACCAGCACGTCGTCCTCCGCTTCTGGCAACAGGTTGAACCAGTTGGCCAGGCGGCACGCGGCCTCTTCCACGTCGGGGCGCGGCTCCGCCAGCGGGACGGCCTGCTCATCCTCATAGAGGCTGATGTCGAGCGATATCGACGCTCCCTGCGGTTTGCCGAGGCGCACGTCGTATTCCAGGAATTTCCCGGACTCGAACAGCTTTCGTTGTACATCGGGGATCAGTGTTTCCGTGAATTCTTTTCCCGCCTGGAGATCCAGCAGCTTCAGCACGTCGTCTTCCGAATTCTGCTCCAGGCCCGTGATCTTCACGCCGGCCAGCGTCGCCCGTTCCCCTTCCTCGGTCACCGCGACGGCCAGTGTCACTGTTCCGTCGTCTTCCGGGCGGAGGTCCACTGTCACATTCGCCTGATAGAATCCCTGTGCAGCACAGCAGCGCTGGAGCTCGCTCCGAATGAACTCAACGTCGGGCAGGTGAAACGACGCGACTTTGCCCGGCGTCCACAACGCCTTTTGCGGCTTGCGGAGTTCGCGGCCGTTTCGAACCCACCGCGTGACCGGTTTCCCATCCGTTATCACCGTTACGGGGCAGGCGTTTCTCGGCGGTCGTTGCTTGAGCGTCCAATCCTCCAGCATCTGTCGGGAGGTGCGGTCTGTCTTCGTCACCTCCACCCGGCCTTTGCGATAGCGTTGGCCCGCGTGTACATCAATGATGATCTTCGCGTGCTCTTCGTCCCACCGCGGCAGAATCTTTGCGTCTGGAAACCCTCCCTGTTGATAACCGGTGGCCAGGCGAGCGCGGATCAAGTCGAGGACTTTATTGTCCGAAGTCGCGACGCCCTCGGCATGCCGTGAGCTTGATGGGCGGACCATCCTGCGATTGCTGGTCGGCCTTCGCACGCGCCGCCGGATGAATGGCCAATTGGTATTCCGCGTCGTCGGCCAGCGCCGCGCGCAGCGCCTCGTGTGAAAAGAAAGTTTCGCCCTGAAACTCGATGCGGCCGGCATCGCGCGCCGCTGCCAAGAATCCGCCGTCGCGTGCATCGGCCGTGAGCTCGCCCGATTCGGCGCGGGCCTCTGCCACCGGCCAGATCAGCATTCCCCAAAGCAGCGCGACAAAGGAACAGGTGAAGCCGTGGAACCTGAAGCAACGCATGGTTCGACTCCTTTCGACGCTGGATCAAGCCCTTCCAGGACCTCTGCGGCCGGTAGTGTCTTCTGGGGTCATAGTCTGTCAAGGCCAAGTCGTTAGGGCCGCCGCTGTAGCAATTGGCCGAAAATGCGTCAATGTCATTGTGTTACGGAGGCATGCAGCCTGCGACTCGCGCTCGCAGCCAGCGCTTCAATGAATGTGCTGGACGTAGAGTTACTGGACGATGATGCGGTTCGGGCGCATCATCGACTCAATTCAACGCCGGTGCTCGTTGCCCGGGGCGCGTCAGCATGGCGCGCCTCTTTGTGGACGAGGCCGGCCAGCTGACTTATCCTTTTCGTGGATCGCGTGAGTTCAAGAACGGACCCGTTCCGGTTACAAACACCTGAGTTTCGCGACGTCGTTCGGAGTCAAAAAATGCGAATGATGCAGTGTGTTCTTGCTCAGACCGCTTCCTGTGCTTGGATCCTGATCGCAGCGCTCAGCGCCCTGCCCTCGATCGACGCCGCCGAACCGCCGACGGTCGAACTCAACGGCCAGACGTTCACACTGCCGACCGGCTTCGAGATCGAAGTCGTGGCAGGGCAGCCGCTCGTCGATCGTCCGATCACGGCCGCATTCGATGAGCAGGGCCGGCTGTACGTCACCGATTCCTCCGGCTCGAACGACAAGGTCGACAAGCAACTGGCCGAAAAGCCCCACCGGATCGTCCGGCTGTCGGACACCGATGGCGACGGCCGCTTCGACGTCCAGACAGTCTTCGCCGACAAGATGATGTTTCCCGAGGGGAGCCTGTGGTACGACGGGTCGCTGTACGTGACGGCTCCGCCCAGTATCTGGAAACTGACTGATACCGACGGCGACGGCGTCGCGGACCTGCGGGAAGAGTGGTTCAAGGGCCAGACGCTGACCGGCTGCGCCAACGACCTGCACGGGCCGTACCTCGGCCGTGACGGCTGGATCTACTGGTGCAAGGGCGCCTTCGCCGAGCAGAAATACGATCGGCCGGGCCGTGAGCCATTCGTCACCAAGGCGGCTCACATCTTCCGCTGTCGACCCGATGCGCCGCGCGACCCGTCGGGAGCGGTGCTGACCTCGGCCGTCGAACCGGTGATGACCGGCGGAATGGACAATCCCGTCGACGTCGCCTTCATGCCCGGCGGCGAACGCATTTTTACCACGACCTTTCTGGTACACCCTGGCGGCGGCCAGCGGGATGGCTTGATCCACGCCATCTATGGCGGCGTGTACGGCAAGCCGCACGGCGTCCTGGACGGTCATCCCCGCACCGGCGATCTGATGCCGGTGCTCGTCCACCTGGGCGCGGCCGCTCCCTGCGGCCTGACGAGTTACGAGTCGGGCAGATTTGGAGACGAATTCCGAGCGAACTTGTTCGCCTGCTGCTTCAACATGCACAAGGTGACGCGTCACGCGCTGGTCGAGGAGGGAGCGACCTATCGACCGGTGACCGAGGACTTCGTCTCGTCCTCCAGCGTCGACTTCCACCCCACAGACATCATCGAAGATGCCGACGGTAGCCTGCTGATTGTCGATACCGGCGGCTGGTACAAGCTCTGCTGCCCGACGTCGACGCTCTGGAAGCCCGACGTGCTGGGAGCGATCTATCGGATTCGGAGGCAGGACGCGCCGGCGCGCTCCGGCGTCTGGTCCGACCCGCGCGGACTGAAGTCGGCGTGGGACGAAGCTTCCCAGGACGACTTGCTGCAGCGGCTGGCCGATCCGAGGCCGGCTGTCCGCGAACGGGCGATGCAGCAGCTCGCAAAACTCGGCCCAGGTGCCGTTCCCGCGCTGGCGTCGATGTACGCGAAGTCAAGTGATCGAGACCAGCGGCGAAACACCGTCTGGACATTGACGCGGATCAATGATCCCGCCGCCCGAGCGGCCGTCCGGTCCGCTCTGGTTGACGCGGATGACACAGTGAAGCAGGCCGCCCTCAATTCCGTCAGCTTGTGGCGCGACTCAGAAGCCGGCCCCAAACTTCAGCGGATGCTTCACGCGGATTCGATTGAGGCGCGACTGGCAGCCGAAGGAATCGGACGGATCGGTGACCGGTCGGCAATCGCCGATCTCCTGGCAGCGGCGGACGCCGCCGCCGATCGTCCAATGCAGCACGCGGTGATCTACGCCCTGTACGAGATTGGTGACGTCGACGCCCTCCGGGGGGCGCTGGAACATTCGTCGGTCCGAGTACGGCGGGCGGCCGCAATCGCGCTCGATCAGCTCGACCCCCACGCCCTGAAGCCCGAGAGCGCTATCGGGTGGCTTGACCATCCGGATGCTGACGTGCGTGAGTCGGCAGACTGGCTGCTGGCCAGGCACCCGGAATGGGGCGACGCGCTTGCAGAGACCCTTGAGCGGCAGTTGCAGGCGACACTGACCGACGAACAGTCGGCGGCACTCACGCAGCGGCTGCAGAATTTCGTGGCGCAGCCGACGATCAGTGCTCTTCTCGCAAACATGTTGGCGAATGCAGCGTCACCGAAAGACGCTCGGCTGATCTGCGCTCGCGTGATGCAAAAATCGTCCGTCACAAAAGCGCCGCCGGAATGGAATCGCGCACTTAAGCAAGCCCTATCCGCCGCGGATCACGACATCGCGGCCGAAGCCGTCGCGGCGGCCCGGGCGCTGCCGGCGGCAGAGGACGATGATGCGGGTCTTGCCGACGCACTCTCGCGGGCGGCCGAGGATGTCCGCTTGTCGGAAGAAGTACGTCTCGATGCACTGGCAGCGCTCCCTGTCGGCGAGGGCCCCCTGTCATCCGCGACTTTTGATTTCGTGCGGCAGGCGCTCAATCCCGATCATTCGGTCCGGGCTCGTGCTGCGGCACTGCGAATCCTGACTCGCGCAAAACTGTCCGTTGATCAGCGCTCCACCCTGGCCGAATCTTTTCGGAGGATCGGTCCCTTGGAGGCTTCGCCGTTGCTGGAAGTGTTCGCCGCCGCTCCGGATGACGCAGTCGGGACCAAACTGGTTGCTGAACTCCGGGATTCGCCGGCCCTCACGTCCCTGCGCGTCGATGTGCTCCTCGCCACGCTGGGGAAGTTTGGCCCGGCCGCCCAGCGCGACGGCGACTCGCTGGCGGCGCTGATCAATGTCGATCTCGCCAAACAACGGTCGCAACTTGCGGCCCTGCTCGGCGAAGTTCAGACCGGCAACATCCGGCGCGGGCACGCCGTATTTCACAGTACAAAGGCGGCCTGCGCGTCGTGCCACAAACTCGGCTACGGCGGCGGGACGATCGGTCCCGACCTTTCGAAAATCGGCGGTATCCGCACGGAACGTGATCTGCTGGAATCGATCCTGTTCCCAAGTGCCAGTTTTGTCCGCAGCTACGAGCCGGTCGCTTTGCTGCGTACCGATGGACGCGTCGAGAATGGCGTCATCAAGGACGAGAGCGCCCTGGAAGTGGTGCTCGTGAAGACGGCGACCGAGACGTTGCGAATCCCTCGCGCCGAAATCGAAGAGCTGCGCCCCGGCACGGTCTCGATCATGCCGGCCGGCTTCGGCCAGCAGTTGTCGAAACAAGATCTCGCGGACCTGGTGGTGTTCCTCAAGTCGCTGCAGTGACGTTCGCCGGGCAGGATTTCCCCCACAGTTATCGAGTCGCGACTGGCGCGGATAACGGCCACGGTTTCCGGTTGAAAGACCGGATCGAGAGCGAGTTTGGTAGCGCCGTTACTGTCACGGGCTGTCAGGCAGCCGGCCGACGTCGACGCAAACAATCGTCAGATCGTCGGCAAAAGCGCCGGCGGCCGAATACCCGCGGACCTGCTCGACGAGGCTGGACACCAGCCGACCGCAATCCAGTTCGCGGTGTTCCACAAGAAACTGTCGTACGCGGTCGATCCCAAACAGGTCTTGCGACGCATCCGGACACTCCGTCAGTCCGTCCGTAAAGAACAGCACTCTGTCCCCGTCGTGTAGTTGAACCGATTGCTCCGGAAACTCGGGATCGGGCAACACTCCGATCATGATCCCATCCGCCTCCAGCGGCACGACGTTGCCGTCACTCTTGAGCAGCAGTGGCCGCGGATGGCCGGCCCGCGCGAGCGTCATCTGCAGCGTCCGGCGGTTGATCGCCGCGACGAACATCGAAATGAAGTGCTCCGGTTCGACCCAGCCGTACAGGAATTCGTTGATTGCGCCGAGCAGTGCCGCTGGTGACTTGGTCTCCGAAAGTCGCGTGTGCACGCACGTCTTGACAATGACCGAGATAAACGCCGCCGGCACGCCGTGTCCGGACGCGTCTCCGATAATCACAATCAGCATGTCCGGATCGACCGAAAGCAAGTCAAAGTAATCGCCGGCGACCTCATCATGCGGATGAAACGCAAACGCCACGTCCAGCGGATCGCATGCCGGCGCGACTTCGGGCAGCAGCTGCCGCTGGATCCGGCCGGCAATTCTGAGACTTTGCGTCCGCTCGCGATCGCGCTGCTCGACGATGAGTTTCTGCCGCTGCAACTCGCTCGTCCGCTCGCTGATCAGCGACTCCAGCAGCGCATTGCGGTGCTTCATGATGTCCCGGATCGACAGCATGCCGACGAGCCTGCCCTGTTCTACGACGGGCGCGTGACGGATCTGGCGTCGCTGCAACATGTCCAGCGCCGTTTGCCAGTCGGTGTCCGCGCCGAGCGTCCACGGATCCGGCGTCATGATTTCGCCAATGGGGCGAGCAGCCATCGCCGGAGTGCCGCATTCGGCGCAATGCAGGAGGTCGCGTTCGGTAAAGATTCCGATCGGTACACCGGCTTCAGAGACGACGACGACGGCGCCGATATTCCTCCGTCGCATCAACTGCAGGACTTCGGAGATCGACGCATTGGGACCGACCGCCACCGGTTCGCGACTCATCATCGCCTGTACGGAGAGTCGTTTATCAGATGGAATCGCGTCGCTCATGCGGATCGGGAAACGGCGTGTGTCGTGAGCCAAATCCTGATGGGGGAGTTTCGATCGTGCAAGTTCGTGCTCAGTTCCCACCGTTCGGCAACGCAACCCCGCAGCCGCTGGTGTTGTCGATCATCGGGACATACTCCGCGCACATGTCACCGCCAGGTCAGGTCAATTCCGCGCTGCCGTTCATCAGCGTTGGACTGATCCCGCGGTTGCCAGCCATTGGCGCTGTTCTCGCGAGATCCGATCTGCAAGCGACCTGGCATCCCTATTTCACCTCGTTTTCCGGCGAAGTGCACACGACGTACCCATCGCTCTTGTAGTTCGATAGGACGTTGGACCGCTGTCCGCCCTTCGGCCACGCATGAATTGCGCACCTTCCGGCGAGCGAATCCGCACACCTGTGCGACGTTGAGCATCGGCTTGCGACCAAGCGGACCCCAGCGAATTCAATGCGACTATTCGCTCTGCTGTTCGATGATTGGCGTACTCGGAGCACTCGTCGAGTGCCGTGACCTGCCGCACCTGTATTCCCTATCTCGCGCGCCGCGTCTCCCTGCGATGTGCGAGATCAGTGGACGCCGCGCCTGTTTGCGTTGTGTATCTGCGCCGGCATGGAACCTGCAAGGGAGGTCACGAATCCTCCTCGTGCCACTTGATCGGAGAAAGCCATGTTGTTGCAGGATATGTTTCACAATTCGGAACGCGTTGTGACTGTCGCCCCCGACCAGCCGCTGCGGCACGTCGGTCAGCTGATGCAAGACGGCAACGTCGGCGCAGTGGTGGTTGCCGAGAACAACCGGCTCATCGGTATCGTGACCGATCGCGACCTCGCTTTGGCGCTGTCATCGGGCGAGGCGACACGCGATACCCCGGTCAAGAATGTCATGCAGAGAAAAGTCCACACGATCTGGGCCGATCAGGGCGTGTTCGACGCCTGCCAGGCGTTTGCGGGCTATCAAGTCCGTCGGCTGCCCGTCGTCGACCGACGCGACAAGCTGGTAGGAATCATCAGTGCGGATGACGTGGTGGCAATGCTCGCGCGAGAACTGTTCAATATCTCAAAGGCTCTCGAACCGGCGCTGCACGTCAAGATGTGATTGTCCGATCCCCGCGGAAGACTAGCATGCCACTCCTGCCGATTGCCGAGATCGCCGCTGCGCTCGGCCTGGGTGCGTCGGATGTCGAGCCCTACGGCTGGCATACGGGCAAGCTGGCACTCAATCTGGCACAGCGGCTGGAGCAGCGTCCCCCGGGGAAGTACGTGGGAGTGACGGCGATCAATCCGACTCCCTTTGGAGAGGGGAAGACGGTTGTGGCCATCGGTCTGGCGATGGCTCTCAGTCGCCAGGGGAGCAAGGCGCTCTGCACGCTCAGGGAGCCGTCGCTCGCGCCGGTCTTCGGCATCAAAGGGGGCGGGGCCGGCGGTGGGCGCTGTTCATTACAGCCGGCCGACGATATCAACCTGCACTTCACCGGCGATCTACATGCTGTGTCCAGCGCCAACAATCTGCTGGCCGCGATGATCGACAACCATGTCAAACGCCGGCTGGCGCCCGATGTTGAACCCGCATCAGTCGACTGGCGGCGGGTGGTCGACGTCAGTGACAAGGGGTTGTCTCACATCGTGACCGGGTTGGGGGCCATGCCCCAGGCGCCGTTGCGGGAGACGGGATTTGATCTCACCGCGGCGTCGGAAGTGATGGCCATTCTGGCATTGGCGAGCGACCTCTCGGACCTCCGAGCCCGATTGGGAAGGATTGTCGTCGGTCACGGCGCGGACGGAACCTTGGCGACGGCCGACGACATCGGCGCCGCCGGCGCGATGGCAGCCCTGCTGCGGGACGCGATACGTCCGAACCTCGTACAAACTTGCGAGCAGACGCCCGCGATCGTGCATGCTGGTCCGTTTGCGAACATCGCGCATGGCAACAGTTCGGTGATCGCCGACCGGATCGCCCTGCGACTGGCCGACTACGTCGTGACCGAAAGCGGGTTCGGCGCAGACTGCGGAGCGGAGAAGTTTTTTCACATCAAATGCCGGAGCAGCGGGCTGATGCCCGACGCCATGGTTCTGGTGTGCACAGTCCGGGCATTGAAGCATCACAGCGGCCGATTCCCCGTGCATCCCGGCCAGCAATTGCCGGAGGACTTGCTCCGGGAGGATGTGGAGGCCGTGCGGGCGGGAGCCGTTAATCTGCAGGCTCACATCGACATCCTGCAGCGCTTCGGCATGCGGCCCATCGTCGCCATCAACCGTTTTCCGACGGACACAGACGCGGAATTGCAACTCGCTGCCAGTCTGGCGCTGCAGATGGGGGCGCAGACCGCCGTCATGACAGACTGTTTCGCGCGTGGCAGCGAGGGAGCGTCGCGATTGGCGGAGGCCGTGTGCGAGGCCTGTCGCGAGCCCGCCACGCCGCGCATGTTGTATGCACTCGAATCGGGTCTCACCGACAAATTCACGACGATTGCCACGGAAGTCTATGGCGCCGACGGCGTCGAGATCGCACCGGCCGCCGGCCAGCGCCTGGGCGAACTGGAGTCGCAAGGATTCGGAAACCTGCCGGTCTGTATTGCCAAGACTCAGTATTCGCTCTCTCATGATCCGGCACGCGTCGGTCGGCCCACGGGATACCTCTTGCCGATCAGGGACGTCCGTCTCGCAGCAGGCGCCGGGTATATCTATGGTCTCGCGGGCGACATCGTCACCATGCCGGGCCTGCCGTCGCATCCGGCGGCACGGCACATCGACGTCGCTTCGGACGGGACAATTACCGGTTTGACGTAGGCCTCCGCCGAATGCGGCGAGCTCCGCGGAACCTGCCGGCTGCGGCGTTCATTGTGCGAGGCGCAAATGCGCGAGACCTCACGATCTGAAGCGCGCAACATTTGCACTGACTTCGGCGATCCCGTTCGAACTCAATCGGGATGAGTTCCGAGGAGGCACGGCTTGCGACCGACAATCGTTGCAGGTCGTGCTGATCAGGACCATCTCCCTGGTCAATCGAGTGACTTCCGTAAGGCTTGTCGCGATTGCTCGTGGCGTTCTCGAATCAGGAAGACACAAATTGATGCTGGCCGGGCCGGACCGTCAGCACGGGGCAGACTGCGAGCCGCACCACCCGCTCCGCCACGCTGCCCAGCAGAAAATGTGAGATTCCCCGGCGTCCGTGGCTGCCGATCACGATCAAATCGATCTCCTGCTCTTTGGCAAATCGCACGATCTGTTCGAAGGGATGGCCAACCACGGTGTGACGCATCACCCGCGCCGCAGGCAGACCGCCTGTCGTCGGCAGCTTCGTCAACTCCGAATCTGCCGCCGCTTTCAAATCCCGCAGATACTGATTCCGGTCCGGCAGCATCAGATTGGCTTCGGGAGCCAGAATGAAAAAATCGTCAATGACATGCAGCAGATGCAGTTCCGCTTGAAACTGCTCTGCGATGGCGGTGGCGTACTGCACCGCCAGCTTGCCCAGTTCGCTGAAATCGGTGGGGACGAGAATCCGTGAGATCCTGATCATGTCTGGCTCCGCATCGCAGCTTGAGGCAATGGTGATCCTGGGGCTTGACGGCGCTTCAATCCACCATCGTTACGTCGGCGCCGAAGGCTTCCTGCCAGAGTTCGTTCTCGCGATGCTCGTGAGCATGCAGGTGATCGAGCACATGCTGAACATCACGACGGGCGTCGCCCCAGCAGGCGTACGTTGTGGGGCTGGCACTGAGCGCGGCACTGAGAGTGTCGAACTCGGTCAGCAACCGAGGATGATCCGCCAGCAGCGCCGCAGCTCGCTCGGCGAGGTGCGGCGCCGCGGCAATCGGACCGGCCATGTATCCCCCCTGTTCCTCCTCGGAGAAATGACGCGCGACGATTTCACGGATCGCGAGCAGGCGATCGCCTAACTGTCCGAATTGCGGCCGGCCATATTCGTCGGCCTCCTTCAGCCAGCTGTTCAGGTCATGCAGGTCTTTGTTCAGTTGGTCATGAAGTCTGATCAGGTCCTGAACCGGAGCAGACGTGGAATTGTTGACCATTTCGGCCTCCTTTTGGCCTTAGGCACAGTCCGGAGATCGGTCCTGGATTGTGTTGCCGGCTTGATGAGGTCCGTTTCGTTTCCGGCCAATGTACTCTGGTGTTTGGCAGCCTTCAGTAGATTGGCGGATACTCGGTCGGCACATACGGTTCGAGTTTGTAGCGCGACTGCAGAAACGCGACCAGGTCGATCAACTGTTGTACGGTCAATGCATGGTTATAGTTCGTCATTCTGGAGGCTCCGTCACGGGAGACGGCTTCTGCAGGGTATCCCTGCGCCAGCTTGTGAGACGGATTGATGATCGACGTCACCAATTCGCCATACGTGTTGATCCTCGGAACTTCCCCCCCGAGTTGCACTCTGGGATTGAGTTCGGCGGTGATTTCCGGCAGTTCAATCCCCGCAACGGAGTGGCAGGCATGACATTTGAGACTGATGAACGCCGCCTGGCCCTCCTCGATATTGCCCTTGGGAAGCGTAAACCCCTTGCCCGACGTCGGGCCTGGAGCACAGCCTGCGATTGCTGCCAGCGTGATTCCGCTTACCAGGGCCCATGTGATGCGGTCGCACATCTTGACGATCTCCCGAACGAATGCGTTTCGAGTGAATAGGTTGGACAGCTCAGGCTCCCGCTGTCGTAACCGCCTCCGCGGTCTGCGGACTTCGCACCGTAAAGCGCTCCTCGAGATCGCCGAGAATCTTCACGATCCCTCCGTATTCCAGCTCGGAATACGACACCATGGCGGGCCCCGAGAACCCTTGCCGCCGCATCTCGGTCGCCTTGTCGGCGGCCTTCAATCGGATCGAGTCCCAATAGGGGTGGGCGAACAGATCGACCGGCTCGGTCAATTTGCGGTCGTGCACGCAAAATCCCAACCCGGTGATGATCGGCGGTCCATCGAAGTAGCTGATGCCCGTGCCACTCACGACCGGCATCAACGGACCGACATGGCTGCCGCGCATGAACCCGTTCACGTACGGCGCGATCGCATAGGGAGCCAGGATTTCTCCGGTGGCCGGAAAGCTCTTTTGTACCCGGCACATGTAGACCGGATCGTCCTTTCCCGTGTACTTGCCGGCGATGTTGTGCAACCGCGTTGTGCTCACGGCGACCGCCTGCTCCCCGTCCGCACGGCTGAAGATCGATTCCACGACGAAGCGGTCATTGTCGCGCAGCAGGGCCGCGATGGCGTACAGGTCCTCCGGCGCATTAAGTTCAATGATGCGATCTCCGTCGGTATAGCTCACGTCCATGATGCGGAATCGGTAACCCTTCGACATCTCCGGGCTGAGCAACAGTCCGGCCGTGTTCATCGGGTCCGCAAACGCGAGATACAGCGGCAGGTTGTAAGCCCCTGGCTCCGTCTTATCGGCCATGAACACCAGAAACGGTTCGTTCGGCCGTTCTTCGATGTCGAGTTCGGCAACTCCAGGGCCGGCGCCGCGCACGTTTCCGCTGAATGCGTCGACGAGCAAATCCTGACCCGCGCCGTACAGCCCCTGTTGCTGTGCCGCTTGCGCGCCGGCGTGAAACGCGTCCCAAGCCAGGCGATGGATCTCGCGATCCCCGGCGCCGCGATCGTGCGTCATGAGCAACCCAATGTCGTCCCCCGCGGTGAGGACGTAGTAATCGTCGATCACGTTGTCGCTGCACGCCTCAGCGACACAGGCCCTGACCGTTTCGATCAGATGCTGGCTGGGGGCCACATGCCCGCCGATGCTGCCGACATCGGCCTTGATGAGCGAGAGAGTCGTGCGCATGGCAGTTACTCCCGGCGAGAGGAAACGAGATGTGTCCGTCTGCCGATTAACCCGCAAAGCACATGCCGCAGGGCGAGGCCTCGACGTTGTTGAATGAGTCACGTTGTCCTCAAACCAATTGTCGGAATCTGCACACACAGTGTGCCCACGGGCACACCTCGGCCGTGCCAGGCGCTCACGGACGCACACTTGCGGACAGAATGACTGGCGACACGGGTATCTCCCGCGACGTGTTGACGGGAATCCACCTGACACCTGCTCGTAGACTGCACGTGGCACGCATGGTGCATCGTCCGATCCTTCATCGAACCGTGGATCGACCGGGCCGGGGCGCATGACAATCATCGAAATGATGAACTCAGAAGCCTCAAGCTGGCCGCCGTGCAACGTCGGCGACCGGGACCAGTCGGCGGCAGGGCGGTTCGCGCGCTGGCTCCGCTGGCTGTTTGGCGTGGCGATCCTGGGCACGCTCATCGCCGTCGTGATGCACCTGGGAGAGGAGCGCGAGCTGATCCGGACCATCAGCCGCGCCCGCTTTCCGTGGCTGTTTTGCGCGTTCGTTCTCCAGGCGGTGACGTATCTGGCGGATGCCGAGGTGTGGCGCGTCGTCACACGCGCGGCGCAGACGCGACTGTCGTTGCCTCGGGCGTATCGCCTGAGCCTGGCGCAGTTGTTTGTGGATCAGGTTTTGCCCACAGGCGGGCTGAGCGGCGCCCTGCTGGGAGCGCGGGCCCTGGAACAGACCGGCATCCCGCGCGGGGTCGTCATGGCGAGCCTCGTCGTCAAGTTCGTGTCGTACTATACGGCCTACGTGATCTGCCTGGCCGGCGCAGTCGTGATTCTGCTGATTCGCGGCCAATCGAATCGCATGATCCTGACACCGGCGATCGCATTCATCGCGATTACGTTGTTGCTGATCTGGGGCGTCTCGACCATCGCGGGCCGCATGATGCCTCCAAGGCTCCACCAGTTGCTGCGTTGGCATTCGGCACGTGCCACACTGACATTGCTGCGACAGGCCGATCGTCAGCTCACGCGCAATCCCGTGGTGCTCCTGAAAGCAATTCTGTTGAGCCTCGCCATCGTGCTGCTGGACGCCGGTACCATGTGGGTGCTCATTCATTCCCTGGGAATGACCGCGTCCGTCGTGGGTGTCTTCGCCGGCTTCATGATGGCCTCGCTATTCCGCACGATCGGCTTCTCGCCCGGCGGCCTGGGCACGTTCGAAGCAGCTTCCGTCCTTGCACTGAAGCTCACGGGGGTGCCGTACGCGGTCGGCCTATCCGCGACGTTGCTGTTTCGCGGTCTCAGCTTCTGGCTGCCGATGCTGCCCGGCTTGTGGTTCTCGAAGAGCGTCCTGGCGTCGCACGCGCCGGACGAACCCCGTGCTCTCCATGAGTATTGGTCGCAGCCCCCTGCCCCAGTCGCCGAGCAGCTGGGAAGCGGACGGGACGGGCTGACCAGCGCGGAAGCCGCACGCAGGCTGGCCCTGCATGGTCCCAACGAACTGCGTGATCATGAGCGGTTCAGCCGCTTGCATGCCTTCTGGAACCAGGTCCGCAATCCGCTGGTGTGGATTCTCGTGTTTGCTGCCGGCGCATCGTCGGCCACGCACGAATGGACCGATGCCATAGTGATCGTGACGATCATTTTTGTCAGCGTGGGGGTCGGCTTCTGGCGGGAGTACCGCGCCCAGTCTGCCGCGGCGGCGCTGCGCAGCCGTGTGCAAACACGCGTCAGCGTGCTGCGCGACGCGGAGTTGGCCACTGTGCCGCTGCGCGAGGTGGTGCCGGGGGACGTCGTACAGCTCTCGGCCGGCAGCATCGTCCCCGCGGATGGGCTGATCCTGGAGGCCACCGATTTCTTTGCGAACGAAGGCGCGCTGACGGGCGAGAGCTTGCCGGTGGAAAAGGAGCCGGGAATCTCCGCTGTCGATGCCAGCCTCTCGGAGCGAAACAACTGCGTCTTTCAGGGGACGAACATTCGCAGCGGGACCGCACGTTGTCTTGTCGTCCAAACGGGTGCAACGACCGAGTTCGGCCGAATCTCGCAGCGACTCATCCTGCGACCACCGCAGACAGAGTTCGATGCCGGCGTCCTGCGCTTCGGATATCTCGTCACGACGACGATGTTCGTCATGGTGCTGCTGGTCTTCGCCGCCAACGTGCTGCTCGGGAGGCCGCCGATCGAAACGCTGTTGTTTTCGATCGCGCTGGCGGTGGGGCTGAGCCCAGAGTTGTTGCCCGCGATCTTGAGCATCAATCTCGCGCGCGGAGCGACCCTCATGTCCGAACTGGGTGTCGTCGTGCGTCATCTGAACGCCATCGAGAACCTCGGGAGCATGGATGTCCTCTGCACCGATAAGACGGGGACGCTCACGGAGGGTGTCGTGCGGCTGGAAGGCGCTTACGACGACCAGGGGCGCCGTTCCGCAAGGGTGCTCGAACTGGCCGCCGCCAATGCCACGCTGCAATCCGGCCTCAGCAATCCGCTGGACGATGCCATCCAGGAGGCCGCCAGCGCAGAACCCGGCAGGTTCCGGAAAGTCGACGAGGTCCCGTACGACTTCATTCGGAAGCGGATGAGCGTCGTGATCGAGGAGGATTCCGTCATCCGCATCGTCAGCAAGGGCGCCTTCGAACAAATCCTGGCAATTTGCACGCGCGCCGGCGATGGAACGACATTGACCCCTGAGCGCTTGTCGGAGATTCACGCACGATTCACGGCCTGGAGCACCGAGGGGACGCGCGTGCTGGCGATCGCCACCCGGGAGCTGCCGCAGAAGCCCGAATACACTCGGGACGACGAATGCGACTTGCAGTTTCTGGGGTTCCTGACGTTTCTCGATCATCCCAAAGACGGCGTGGTGAAAACGATCGACGATCTGCGGCGGTTGGGAGTGTCGATCAAGGTGATCACCGGCGACAATCGGCTGGTGTCCCAGCATGTGGCCGCTCAGGTCGGTCTGCACCCCGAACGAACCATTACCGGCAAGGAACTGTCCGCGCTGCACGACGAAGCGCTCTGGCGGATTGCGGAAACCACCGAAGTGTTTGCCGAGGTTGATCCCAGCCAGAAGGAGCGCATCATTCTGGCCCTCAAGAAAATGGGGCACGTGGTCGGTTTTCTGGGAGACGGCATCAACGACGCTCCCGCCATGCATGCCGCCGACACGAGCCTGTCCGTCGATCAGGCGGTCGACGTCGCCCGCGAGGCGGCCGATTTCGTGCTGCTCAAGCGCGATCTGGATGTCATTCGCCGCGGCATTGAGCAGGGACGAACGACCTTTGCGAACACGCTCAAGTACGTGCTGATGACCATGAGCGCCAATCTGGGGAACATGGCCAGCATGGCGATCGCCTCGCTGGTGCTGCCGTTCCTGCCACTGCTCGCGGGACAGATCCTGCTCAACAACTTCCTGTCCGATATTCCTGCCTTCGGACTGGCGGGTGACAACGTCGATCCTGAAATGATCGACCGACCGCGCCGCTGGAACGTCCGCTTCATCGGCCGGTTCATGATTGAGTTCGGGCTATTGAGTTCCGTGTTCGATGTTCTGACGTTCGTGATGTTGATGGGCCTGTTTCACTCCGGGCCGGAGATGTTCCGCACCGGTTGGTTCGTGCTTTCCTTGCTGACCGAACTGGTCGTCGCCCTCATCGTTCGCACTCGCCGGACCTGCTTTCGGAGCCGTCCCGCACCGCTGCTGCTGTACAGCAGCCTGGTTCTGGGGCTCCTCGCACTGTCGATCCCATACTGGCCGGGATCATCGGTGCTCGGATTCGTGCCCCTGCCGGCAGGTATTGCGGCGTCGATCGTCGCGATCACCGCGGCGTACGCGGCGACGACCGAGCTGGCCAAACGCCACCTCTACCGCTCGGTCGGCGATTGACTCCAGAAGCCACAGCGCGCTCAATGAATGACGCCATCCGCTGCAAACCCTGAGAGTCCGAAAGACAGGTTCCGGGGCAGCAATTGCTGTTTGTCGCGAATGCACACGTTGCTGTCGCCTGATTTGTCGAACCCATTTCCGAGCAGTACCGCCTGCAGGCCGGGGTTGTTTGCGTAAAATTTGACGTCGTCCGCAGACAGGGTGCGGAGGCGATCGACGAGCGCCTCGACTGCGGCGTGCCAATAAGAGGCATGCTCCCCTGCACGTGAGAGCTGCCGAGATCCCATACCTGCTCGGGGACCGGACACAAAGTCACTCGCAGCGTCTGGTCGTGTCGATGAATGTTGTCCTGTCCCAGCGGAGAAGCGGGGCGACGAGGGGCTCCCACGTCGGTCATTTGCCGGTGACGGCCGGCCATAACTGGTGCGTTCCCCAGTCCCAGATCGCGTACCCCGCGACGATCGTGATGCTGATCACGGCCAGCCACAGGCAGACGTCCGACAAGCGCGACGGCGCGATTCGCTGGTCCGTGCACCGGTAGCGCATGTAGACCGTCGCCGCCGAAATGATCGGCAGCGTCGCCGCCTGGAAAAACCCGCCGAAGATGACCATGGCGCGCGGGTCCCGGAACAGCAGGTAGAGCACCAGCCCCAACATTGGGAAGAAGACACACAGCCGCCGGATGCAGATCCGCCGCGGCTCAGCGCTATCGAAGTGGACGAACCGTGCCAGGCCCAGAAAGTCCGCCGCCAGCCGGCTGTTCGAGGCCGACGCCACGTACAGTGTCTTGAACAACACCGCCCACGCACCGATCAGGAACGCGATCTTGGTCCATTCTCCAAACGTCGGCACGTACATTTCGGACAGCGTCGCGATCATCTCCGACTTTGCCGGATGCAGGCCCTGCCGGTACAGGACTGTCGCTCCCAGGATGTAGAACGCCACCGTCGCCGTGGTGAACACCACCATGCTCACCCACGCGTCCAGATGCATGACCCGCAGCCACCCGCGCGCCCGGCGGACCCACTCCGGATCGTCACTGCACTGCCCGACGAACCGCGCGTACCCCTTTTCCAGACACCAGTAGGGATACGAGTACAACTCGCTCGCCCCCACACCCGTAATCCCGAACGCCCCGAACGCCGCTGCGATCCCCGCGGCCGGAATTGCGAACTTCCAGCCCTCGCCGGTGTCATTCACCAGTGTGAATCCCGTGACGAAGTCCTCCGCGCGGAACGGAAACCCGCTGGCTGGCAACCCCGCCACGCACAGGACGGTGATTAACGTCACCGCTGCGACCAGCACCGTCGTGATCCGCTCGATCGACTTGTATCCGCCGATCAGAAGGAGCCCCACGGCCGCCAGGGCCGTCAGCACCGCCCACGGATACTCGGGATGCGCCCGCAGCGCCTCGGCCCACCCGGATGACATCGGACCGACAGCCGCCGCCAGCGAAACCGTTGCACCGGGAAATGCGAGGTTCAATGCCTGTGCGACGCCCCCAATCATCGCCCCCAGCTGCGACACCGTCGCCAGCAGCATGATGAACCACCACCACACCAGCCAGTGCACGCGCCACCGCGGCCCGGGTAGATCATTCAGCGCGCCCAGTGTCGGCTTGGCCGACGAAATTGCGTGGCGACCCAGCTCGATCTGCACGAAGACCTTGACAACACAACTGAACAGGATCAGCCACAGGAATGCGAACCCGTACTCCGCTCCCAGCGAAGTCGTCAGCAGCAGCTCTCCTGAGCCGACGATCGAACCGGCCAGGATGATCCCGGGTCCAATCTTGCGCAGCGCCGCCCACAGCGACTGCGGCGGCTCGACGATGCTGTTGGGCGGCATCGCATACGGGTCGTACTGCGCAGCGGAGCTCATGAGCGGAGCATCCTTCCGGTCCAATACCACAGCTTGGCGACGAACAGAGACGGAGCAGACCCTACCACAATCGGCCGACCGAAAGAAAGCAGTTGAAAGGGGTGTGAATAGCGGGAAGAGCACGAACAGTGCGAAAAGTATTGGACACCATCTGGTCGGTTCCTGACTTTTCATACTGTTCGTACTCCCGGTCTGCTACCGTTCTCAATCTCCGATGGACAAACGCCAATCGACCATTGACAAATCCATCCTTACCGGGGATCTCCGCGCGACGCTGCTGCGCCTGGCACTGCCCGTCCTCGTCGAGCAGTTCTTGAGCTTCTGCATTGGGCTGTACGACACCTTTCTCGCCGGACATCTCCGAGGCGGCATCAGCGAGGTCGCGACCAGTGCGGTCGGCATCGGTGTCTACGTTTCCTGGCTCGGCACGCTGTTGTTCTCGTTCGTCTCCGCCGGCACGACCGCGCTCGTGGCCCGCGCTCAGGGCCGCGGCGATCTCGACGACGCCAACCGAGTCACGAATCGCTCATTCACGCTCGGCCTGTTGGTCGGCCTGACGTTCGTCGCCTGCGTCGTCCCGCTCGCCGATCTGATCGCGCGGTTCATCCTCTCGGGCGATGCCGCCGTCCGCATCACCGCCCGCTACATCCGTCTTGATTCGATCGGGCTGATCTTCAGCAGCATCAGCTACATGGGCGCCGCCGCCCTTCGCGGCAGCGGCAACATGCGGACTCCCATGCTCATCTTCGCCGTCGTTGCCGCGCTGAACGCCGCCGCCTCAACGCTGCTTGTCTTCGGCGCCGGACCGATCCCGAGCCTGGGGATCGACGGGATCGTCCTCGGCACGGTCGTTGCCCGCACGACCGGCGGCGTCCTGATGACGATCAGCCTTGCCCGCGGGATCAGCGGCCTCCAGCTCAAGCCGTCGGAGCTCTGCGTCGTGGATCACACCGTCCGCCGCATCCTGAGCGTCGGCATCCCGGCTGCGCTTGACGGCCTCGCGATGTGGGGCGGCCACTTCGTCTTCCTGACGATCATCGGCCGGTTCGGCCAAACCGCCTTCGCCGCCCACACGATCGGCATCCGCGTCGAAGCACTGACGTATCTTCCCGCCGTCGCCTGGCCGCCGCCGCCGCCACGCTGATCGGCCAGTCCTCGGCCGGCCTGCACGAACGGGCCCGTCGCGCAGGCCACGAAGCCACTCTGCAGTGCAGCCTGCTGGGCCTCGTGATCACTCTGGCGTTCTACTTCGGCGCCGATCCCATCTATCGCGCCATGCACAACAACCCGGCCGTCATTGCGATCGGCGTCCCGGCGTTCCAGTTTCTCGCACTGTTCCAGATCCCCTTGATCATCGGGATTGTGTACGTCGGCGGCCTGCGCGGCGCCGGCGACACCAAGGTTCCCATGTGGATCACGCTGTTCACCACATTCGCCGTCCGGCTCCCCTTGGCCTGGCTTTGCGGCGTCACGTGGCACGGCGGCCTGTACGGCGCCTGGATCGGGATGTGCGTCGACATGCTGTTGCGCGGCGTCCTGGTCGCGGCCCGCTTCTGGCGCGGCGACTGGGACCGCAAGCACATCTAGCGCGAACGCGTTCCCGAAATTGATTCGCGAAAGCACGACCGCGATGATTCTGCTTCGCGAGAACGGGTGTCGCTCGACGCAGGTCCACAAACCGCGCGCCAGCGTCCCCCCCTCAGCCCTTCGCGGCCTTCTGCGGCCCGCTCCCCGCGGCGCACTCCTTTGATCCCGAAGGCTTCGATCCCGACGGAGTTGACGCTCCGGGCACCTTCACCGAATCGCTGCGATTCTTTCCCGGCGGCGGCAGCGGACTCCAGTCCACGTCCTCCCGAGTGTGGAGCTTCTGCGCCAACTGGCGATACAGCTCCTGATGCCCGATCACCTCGTCCGCCACGTCTTCCAGCGGACGTGCGCCGATTTCCGCCACGACCGTCACTCCATTGGTCCGCGCCGGCACCAGTCGCGCATCTTTGCACGATGCGAAGGCGTCGTTGAGCACGCGCGGCTCCACGGTGTCCGGCACCAGCACCAGCACAGGACCAAACGTCCCTCGCACGTGTGCCCGGCGTTCCGCCAGAAACTCCGCGACCAGCCGGCCGCACGCCGGTTCTCTGCCGCCGGCTGCCTCGCGCGCAGAGTCCGCAATCCATTCCAAGGTGGAACGCTGCACCTGATCCGACACGACCTTTTTCGCCGCGGCATGCAGCGGGCCGCGCAACGCATCCTGCAGGTCTGTCCGCACTCCCAGGAACCGCTGCAGCCTCTGCTCGCCGGCGAGCGCCGTCTGGCACAGCTCGTCGTGGACGGCGCGCGTAATCCGCTCGCGTTCGAGGTGCAGCGTCCGCTTGATACGCTGGACGAACGCCTGAGTCTCCGGTCCCGCGAGCGCACTCGTCTCCTCCGCGGCGGCTGGCGCTGGAAACTCCGCCGACAGGCACTTGAGTTCTCGCGACAGTTGGGAGAGCTGCTCAGACAAGGTACCAATTTGCGAGCCGACTCCGTCCAGCAACTGCTGCAGCACGTACATCCGCGCTTCATCCAGCCGCTCGGTCGCATACGCCGTCAGATTGTCCGTGAACGATGTCACGGGCGCCGCAGGCCGCGAACGACGAAACAGCGAGAAACCCGACGGCGGGGTGGGGGGCGGCCCCTCGGCCAGTATCCGCGTCCGTTCGGGCAACTGTTCGTTGGCCGTCCGGCGGCGGGCCTCCAGCTCGCCCTTGAGCAACTTGATCTCCGACAGCACGGCCGACGCCACGGCGCGCGCGCCGGCGACGCCGGTGTCGAGCTGATCGACCATTCCGCGGGTGCGACCGATCAGCGCGGCGCCCAGTTCAGCGCCGTACAAACTCAGGCGGCTTCGCAGCTCTTCGCACAATGGCGGCAGGTCTTCGCCCGCGGGGGCATCGGACAACATCCGATCCACGATGCGTACAGCCCGCTCCACCTGTTCGCGCCGCGACAACTGGCTGCGGTCCCCCTCGTCGGCCAGTTGCTGGAACAACCGCTGCAAATAACTGGTCTCGTCGCTGTCCCAGATCTGTTCGACGATCAGCCGCGCCAGACGCATCAGATCGTCCGCCCGGACGCCCCATTCCTGCAACCAGGCCGCGGCCACCGCGGCCGCCTTGGCTTCGGCCTCGTCGACGGCAGTTCCCGCAGCTTCCAGCAGCCGCAGGCGTTCCGCCGCGTTCGGCACCGCCGCCGTGATCTGTCCACTCTCCCACAGCGTCAGCGCGTCGCGACACGCCTGTGCCACGCACGTCTCGACATCGTGGCTATACGCGCAATCGAGCCGATGCACCGTTTGCGAACGCACCAGCACCGTCGTCTTGCTGCAGATCGTCCGCCCCTCATCGGCATGACGTGTCGCGTCCACCACCATTTTCGCCGGCGTCGCAGCAGTCAGATACAGGTACTCCGCCGCTTCCGTCGCCGCCTGTCGCCACCGTTCCGACGAAACGTCCTCTCCGACGTTCACCAGGTAGGTCGACCGGAAGGTGCGGTTATCGCCGTGGAACTGCGGCACGTCGATCGACGGCTCCCCCGGATAGAAATGGCCCGGGCTGCTGTAATGCCCCAGTTCGGCCAGCAACGCGTAGGCATTCGCAATCGCCTTGTCCCGTTCGGCCGGTCCTCCCGGCGAGGCGTGCAACAGGCATGCGATGACGTCCTCATCCGGCAGGCTGCGCTTCTTCAGCTCGCCGCGCGCCGCGTAGGCCAGATCGAGCAGCATCCCGCTCCCCGTTGCCCCCGAGATCGACGCCGCGAGCACGATCCGGACGTGACCGTGCCGAAAGGGGAGTCCGCTGACCTCGGTGGACTTCGCCGTGTTCTCCGCAGACGCCGCCTTGGCGATCGCTGTCTTAAGCGCCGTCATCACGCGCGACCCGTGATCGACGAGCGCCAGCCGGCCCAGAGGCCGATAGCCCTCCGTCGAGAGCGACCGCGGCATGTTGTACACCCACCGCCGGTGCAGCCATTTGCTCAGTCTCGACTCCCGGAACCGGTAGTCTTCCGGTCGGCGGAGCGGCAATGCCGCCACGTCCATCGACTGGCACACGTCGTGATCCCGCATCAATACGTTCAGCGACCGGCCGTCGGTGTCAATCAACACCATCTGCAGCGCTGGAATGTGCTTGAGCGGTCCGAATGAGGCCTCCAGCCGCACCCGCAACTCCTGGAGGATCTCGCCTCCTGTTCCTCCGACGCCGATGAAGACCGTCGGCACGTATCCGGATCCGATCATCACCTCCGAGCGCCGGGAGGTCGAATCGGTCCCGCCGGGGCGTCGCGTCGGATGCAGACTGGCTTCGAGCGCGCCGAGCAGCGGGTCGATCGTGCCGGTTGGGCCCTCGGCTCCGGAAGCGGCCTTGTCGCCGGCCGCTGCCAGCGCCCCCGGCAACTGCATCGTGTGCGTATGCAGGTCATCCGCCCCGGTTGCCACGGAATCGTCGCTTTCCACGACTTCCGGGAGCGCATCCGCCAAAGCCTTGATCAGCGACTGGCAGTTCGTGTACCGGTCCGACGGAGACTTTGCGAGCGCCCGCGCCACGATCGGCCGCTCTGAACGCGGCAACAGCGTCAGCCGCGGCACACCGGCCAGATGCTCACGCGCCCACTGAGCCGGCGTCGCCCCGTCGAAAGGGAGCTCGCCGGTGAACATGTGCTGGTAGACGATCGCCAGACTGTACTGGTCGCTCTGCTTCGTCGGCTTCCCTTCGAACAGCTCCGGCGGGGCGTACGTCGGCGTCAGCCCGTTGACCAGCGACGCCCCGCGCTCATAGATGTTCTTGATCAGACCGAAGTCGCCGACTTTCAGCCGGTTTCCGACGAGCAGCAGGTTTTCCGGCTTGATGTCCAGGTGCTGCAGCGAGTGCTCTTCGTAGATGTAGTCCAGCGCGTCCGCCGCATCCTTCAGCAGCGCCAGCAACCGTTCGCGCGGGATCCCGGGTTGCCCCTGTTCGCGGCACTTGTTGAACAGGTCGCGCAGGCTGCCGTCTGCCAGCTCGGTGACGATCACCAGCGTCCCGGCGATCAGTTCGATCCGCTCGATCGACAGAATCAGCGGATGCCGCACGTCCCGGATCCGCTGCAGGGCCCGCAGTTCGCGCTCGGCGCGCTTCGAGTCCACGCCGGCGTGGACGATCTTGATCGCCTTCGCCAGCCCGCCCGGCGCTTCCGCTCTCCAGACCTCTCCGAATCCGCCGCGGCCGATCAGCTCGCGCGTTTTGTAGCCGGGAATCGGCTCGCGAGGATCAAACAACGAATCGGACGGCGACGACGCAGACATGCGACTCTCACAACGCGGCAACGGTCCCTTGCCCGCTCTCAGCCCTTGGCCCTTGCCCTCTCAGCCATTTCAAGCCTTCAACACCATCGCGAAGTAGCTCCGCGCCACGATGTCGAAGTATTCCGGCCGGATCTCCAACGGCAGCTTCTTGTACTTGCAGTAGCTCCGCACCTGCTTGAGCAGATCGCGCGGGTGACAACGCCGCTTCGCTCGTCCAACGGGCGTGTAGTGCGTCTGGATCAGATAGTTGACGACGTCCCGGCGGTATTCGCAGCCGAAGCTCGCACAATACAGCTTGAACAAGTGGTGGAACTCGTCGTCCGACGGATCGTTCATTTCGATCTTGTACGGAATCCGCCGCAGGAAGGCCTCGTCGACCAGGTCTTCCGGCTGCAGGTTCGTCGAAAAGATGATCAACTGCTCGAACGGCACCTGGATCTTCTTGCCGTTCGCCAGCGTCAGAAAGTCGTGATGCGATTCCAGCGGCACGATCCACCTGTTGAGCAGATGTTCCGGGGACACGCGCTGCCGGCCGAAGTCGTCGATCAACAGGCACCCGCAGTTGCTCTTGAGCTGCAACGGCGCTTCGCTGACTCCGCCCCCCTGCTTGTAGCTGATTTCCAGATCGTCCATCGTCAGTTCGCCGCCGACGACGACCGTCGGCCGCTGGATCTTCACCCACCTCGGGTCGCAGTTGTCGTTTCGCAGCGGCAGCCGTTCATCCGCAACCGCCGGCTTGTGGAACTGCGGATCGAAGAACTTGATCAACTGGCCGCTTTCCAGAATCGCATGCGGCACCCAGATGTGCTGTCCAAAGCACTTGGTCAGGTGACTTGCCAGCGTCGTCTTCCCGTTCCCCGGCGCCCCGTACAGGAATAGCCCCGCCCCCGAGTTAAATGCCGGCCCGATGCTCTCCAGCAACCGCGGTTCCACCGAGATTCCCTTGCACGCTTCGCGCAGCCGTGGCTCGTCCGGTGATTCGTTGACGATCGACTGTGCTTCCACCGACAGGATGTAATCTGTCAGGGTCACCGGCGCCGGGCCTGCGTATGCGGACTCCCGCTGCAGCAGATGCGCCCGCGTGCGACCGGCCTCGGTCAGCGCATACTCGTAATCGTTAAAGGTGTTGCCGTTGGAGTGCACCACCATCTGCCGCCGCCGCAGCGAATTCATGGTCTCCGTGATCATTCCGAACGGCAGGCACGCGTTCTGCGCCAGCATCCGCCCCGTGCTGGTCGCCGTCGCGGCCAGGTGCTTGAGCAGCAACCCTTCGATATAGATGGCGTTCAGCCCGGTTTCCTTGATCGAAGCCGGGATGCGCGGTTGGAAGACTGTGTCGGAATTGATCAGCGACAACAGTTCCGGTGTGACTTGCAGCGTGTCGGTCGTCATGGGTAGCGGTGGGGAGTTCCGCGGTCCGTCAGACGTGAATCGCAGACGCGCCGGTGCGACGATGCCGCACCCTGAAAACAGCGCAATCTCGACGGTACGCGTTGTGAATCTAGCACGTGGAATGCCGGGCCGCCGCCGTTGCGCGCGGACTGACGGCAGCCTGACAGACCGGTTATGCCGACTTGCCTGATCAGGCCGACTTCGACCGGCAGGCTCGCGAGAAATGCCGGTTGCGCCGCCCCTTCCGGTCCTGAGGTCTTCTCCCCGTCATGGCCACATCTCGGCAGTTCTCCCCGGCAATGTGAGCTAAGCTAGCATTGGCACGCCACAGCCAAAAGGTACGTCGGCGGCTGCGCCGAGTCCGGCCCTGGGGGACGCCGCCAAAAAAGCGGTCGTGGCCAACCCCACCGTATTGGCAACCCGTGGATGGACAGTAAATCGACAGTCTGGGCCTTGCATGGTCGCCTCGTACCCGACGGCGAGCATTCGCGCATTGACATCGATGTGCTGCCGTTCCTCATCGGACGCCGGGGTGACCTGAATCTCACGCTTCGTAGCGGCGCGGTCTCGGGTCTCCACGCTCAGATCGACGAACGCGACGGCGTCCTCTGGATCCGCGACCTCAACAGCAAGAACGGCACATTCGTCAACGGCGTGCGCATCAAGCACGAAGTGACGCTGGCGGAGAATGACCTCGTCCAGATCGCCGACACGCCGTTTCGTCTGGCCAAGGCGGAATGCGCGCATCATTCCACCGTCGCCGCCGAAAATGACCAGGGCGCCCTCGCACTGGTGCAGCTCAACGCTTTGCTGCACACCGAGGACTTCATGCCGGTCTACCAGCCGATTGTCGACTTCCAGTCCGGCGATGTGTGCGCGTTCGAAGCGCTCGCCCGCAGCAGGCTGATCGGGCTGGAGACGCCCGCCGCCATCTTCGGCGCTGCCGCGCACCTCGGCATGGAAGCCGACATCAGTCACCTGATGCGCATCAAGGCCATCAGCAAATGCTGCGTTTACGAGCAGCTCCCGCATCTGTTCGTCAACACGCACCCGGCCGAACTCGCCAACCCCGACTTCCACACGCGGCTCATGGAGATGCGCGCGGTGTCGCCATTCCAGCAACTGACGCTGGAAATCCATGAGGCGGCCCTCACCAATATCGAAGTCCTGATGCAGCTCCGCGAGTTGCTTGTCGCGCAGGGCATCAAGCTGGCCTTCGACGACTTCGGCGTGGGACAGGCCCGGATTGCCGAACTCGCCGCCGTCAGCCCCGACTACGTCAAGTTCGACCGCACTCTCATCACCGGCATCAATGCGGCCAACCCCGAGCGGCTTCGCGTGCTTCGCTGTCTGGTCGGCGCCCTCAACGAAATCAATGTCACACCCCTGGCGGAGGGGATTGAAACGCAGGCAGAAGCCGAAATCTGCCGCGAAATCGGATTCCGTCTCGGACAGGGCTTTTACTTCGGCCGTCCCGCCTCCATGGACCACTTCCACGAGCGGGTCGTTTCGGCCTCCGTCCCGCGCTGCCTGTCGGGGCAATCCGCGAACATCCACTGCACCGACGACACCGCGTCGGCGGAGCAGCAGATCCTGCGCGATGCGCTTAAGGCGCCCCTGGATCGGCTCTCGTCGACGAATCTTCTCCGCGAACTCGAGCGCGCCCGCTGAATCGGCGCATCATCCGATTCGTTCCGAGCCCGGGACTCTCGTCTCGCCGAGCAGCGCGTACCGCTTCATTTTGTTGTACAGCGTCACACGGCTGATCCCCAGCTCCCGCGCTGTCTGCGTCCGGCGATGACCATTTCGCGCCAGCGCCGCAACGATCAGCTCCCGCTCGGTCAACGACACCTGCGCCTCCAGCGACGGCTCGGCATCCGTCGCCGCAGCCCGCAATTGCACCGTCGGATCGTTCGCCGGACCCGCTTCGCACAATAGAACATGCGGCGGCAACTGCTCCGGCGTCAGCACGCCCTGCCGGCAAAAGATCACTGCCCGCTGAATGACGTGCTCCAGTTCGCGCACATTGCCCGGCCACGGATACCGCAGCAGCGCGTCGTAGAACTCGTCCTCCACGGCCCGCACAATCACCCCATGCTGCGCCGCGAACCGCGCCACGAATCGCCGGGCCAGCGGCATGATGTCCACGCACCGCCTCCGCAGCGGCGGCACGTCAAACTTCAGCATGTTCAGCCGGTAGTACAGGTCCGGCCGGAAGCGGCCCGACTCAACCAAGGGCTGCAATTCGAGGTTGCTCGCCACCACCAACCGCGCCTGCGATCGCAATGTCCGATTCGAACCGACCGGCTCGAACTCCCGCGTCTCGATCACCCGCAGCAGTTTCACCTGCTGTTCCGGCCCCAGCACGTCAATCTCGTCCAGCAGAATCGTACCGCCGCCGGCCGCCACAAACTTCCCCTCCTTGTCCGCATGCGCGCTGGTGAATGCGCCCTTGACGTGTCCGAACAGTTCGCTTTCGAGCAGATCGCGGGGCAGCGCCCCGCACGCCACATGCAGAAACGGCAATTCCCGGCGCGGTGACGACTCATGGATCAGTCGCGACAGGTGTGTCTTCCCCGACCCTGTCTCGCCGATCAACAGAATTGTGACGTCATGCGCCGCGGCAACCGTCAGGTCGTCCAGCATCTGTGCCAGCGCCGGCGACTGCGTTTCAAACCGCCGCAGCGGCGCCGTCGAATCATGACGCAAATGGATGTCTGCCTCGCCGACCGGCTTCTCCTCTCGCATGCGGTCTTGCACAATCTCCATCAGTGCTGCCACGCCGGCGTCGTCGCGCAGATGCACGACGTCCCCGCATGCCGCCCGCCGCTCGACCGGTTCCGGACAACTGGCGTCCGACAGCAGCACGATCTCCAGCGTCCCGCTTCCATTCGTGGCAGTCTCCAGCAATTCTGCGATGTCGTGTCCACCATCGGTCACACTTCGCGCGTCGATCACAAGCAGCTCTGGACTCAGCGCCGTGAGGTGTGATAGTCCCGCACGAGGCAAGCTGACCGTTTCCAGATGCGCATCCCCGCGGAGCCGCCTGGCCAATTCGGCCGACAGCGTCGGGTCGGTACTCACAAGTAGAACGGTCCGCGACCTCATTCCGCAGGCTCCCGCGCGCAGCCGGCGGACTCCCCCGCCGGCGGCAATTCACTCCTCTGTTCAAACCGAATGCCGAACTTCTTCACAATCACCTTTTTCGCGCAACAACCACTTATCCCGCTGGGTCTTACACACTTTCCACGCACACAGTTCGCCCCCCTTGCCGAACACCGATGTTCCCTTTCTTCAACGTCTTGACCGCCTTCCGCGCTGCAATTCGGCTACATCGCTCTGACCAGACGCCAAGCACCAAACGACCAGACACGTTGCTCCCTCCCTCAGCGCTGGACCGTCGCCCCTCACCCCCAGTACCATCCATCAACGTACGCTGATGCCCACCCACCGAGCCGCGCCATGCTCGACATCGGCACTCACTTCGGACACCGCCGCCGATCGTTTCTCCAGATCGGCTCACTCGCGCTGGGCGGCTTGTCATTCGCGGATTTGCTCGCTCCGACCGCGACTGCCGCGCACCGCTCTCTTCTGCTCTCCGGCAAGTCGGTCGTCTTCGTCTTCATGCATGGCGGTCCGAGCCAGATCGAAACCTTCGATCCGAAAATGACCGCCCCGCCCGGCGTCTGCAGCGCCAACGGCGAGATTGCGACCACCCTCCCCGGCATCACCTACGGCGCCGCTTTCCCAAAGCTGGCAGCGCTCGCGCATCGCACGTCGATCGTCCGTTCGTTCCAGACCGGGGACGGCAACCACGACATCAAGCCCATCGTCGGCCGCGATTCTCGCGGCGCGAACATCGGTTCGCTTTACGCCCGTGTCGCCGGTGCGAATGATCCTGCCACCGGCATGCCGACCAACGTCGCCCTGTATCCGCAATCGGTCGACGACTCCTGCATGACGGCCTTCAAGACGTTCGGCGACTTCGAATCCACCGGCGCCCTCGGCGGCGCGTACGCTCCCTTCGACCCCAGCGGCGGCGGCGAGCTCCGCCGCGCCCTCAAATTGGAACTCCCGCTCGACCGCGTCGACGACCGCCGCCGGCTCCTCACCGGCCTGGACCGCATCCACCGCTCGCTCGATGCCGACCCCGCACTTAGCACTGTCGCCGGCCTCCGACAGCGGACGTTCGACACCATCCTCGGCGGCGTTGCCGATGCCTTCGACCTCTCGAAGGAAGACCCCGCCACCATCGCCCGCTACGACACCGCGCCGCTGGTCCCCGTCGATACGATCGACAAGCGCTGGGCCAACCATCCCCGCTATGCCGACAACGCCAAGTCGCTCGGCAAGCTGATGCTCCTCGCCCGCCGGCTGTGCGAGCGCGGCGCCGGCTTTGTCACCGTTACCACCAATTTCGTGTGGGACATGCACGCCGACGTCAACAACGCCACGATGGAAGAAGGCATGCGGTACATGGGCCGCCCCTTTGACCACGCCATCGCCGCGTTCATCGACGACATCCACCAGCGCGGCCTCGCCAACGACGTCCTCCTCGTCTGCTGCGGCGAAATGGGCCGCACGCCTCTTCTCAACAAGAACGGCGGCCGCGATCACTGGGGGGGCCTCGCCCCCCTGCTCCTCTCTGGCGGCGGACTCGCCATGGGACAGGTGATCGGCCAGTCCAATCGCACCGCCGCCGAGCCGCAAACCGATCCGCTGCGCATCGCAAACCTCCTCGCCACTGTCCTCGGCACGGTGCTCGATATCAGCCAGGTTCGCCTCGTCCCTGGCCTGCCCGGCGATGTCCTCGCCGCGGCGACCAGTGCGGATCCGATTCCGGGACTGGCGTGATCGGTCGTCGGTTATTGGTCAGCGGTTGTCGGTACCTCCGGTCCCTCGACGATCCGAGTTCGCCCTTCCCAATGACAAATGACCATCCCGGCGCGCCGGGATTGACCAACGACAAATCCCCTCAGTTGACGCCCGGCCACTCACCTGCCTTCAATACACAATCTGATCTGCAATCGTCCTTGTCCCTGGACCCTCGAACTTGACCACCATGCCGCGCTCCCTCGCCTTCCTTCTCGCCGCTCTCGTCTCACTCCCAGTCGCCGCCGCCGACCCTGTCCGCATGGGGACCGGCATCATGACGTTCGATACCGTCCCCGGCTGGGGACTCGACGAGAAGGGGCAGTCGGTCCTCGGACCGACGCACGGCGGCGTCTGCGTCGGCAAGGATGGCACGATCTATACGAGTGCCCGTGCCGGCGTGATTTGCTTCAATCCCGATGGCAAAGTCGTCCGCAAGTTCCTCGGCGACGAGTACGGCCAGATTCATGACATCGAAATCCGCGATGAGGCCGACGGAGAGTTCCTCTACGGGGCCCGCAACGAAGCTGCTGAGGGCATCAAGTTCCGCGCCACCGACGGCGAGATCGTCCTGAAACTCCCGTTCCCCAAGGAGTCGGGCCTCAGTCCCGAGGGATTCAAGCCCACTGCGATCACCGTCGGCCCGAACGGCGACATTTTCCTGTCCGATGGCTACGGCAGCGACCACATCTTCAAATTCGACAAGACCGGCAAGTACATCAAGTACTTCGGCACCAAGGGAGACGGTCTCAAGGAGTTCCGCACCGCCCACGGCATGACGCTCGACACGCGCTATGATCCGCCCCGGCTCCTCGTCTGTGATCGCAATCACATCGACAAGGGCAACGTCGACCTGAAAGACGTTCCGCGCGGCCGGCTGCTCCACTATTCCCTCGACGGCGAGTTCATCCAGGAAGTCGTGACCGGCCTTGGC
The DNA here is from genome assembly GCA_046349775.1 of Planctomycetaceae bacterium. Classification (GTDB taxonomy): domain Bacteria; phylum Planctomycetota; class Planctomycetia; order Planctomycetales; family Planctomycetaceae; genus JAEUIG01. The sequence continues at coordinate 65,342 of JAXMBS010000018.1, forward strand.
ATGCCCACCTCGGCGGCCGTCCAGGGAGACTATGTCAGCGTCCCGGATCTCCACGGCCGGCTGTACATCCTCGACAAAGAGAACTGCATCATGGCCGTCCTCGGCCATAACCCCGATCCCGCGACCCGCCGCAACTACAATGTCCCGCAGGAGCAATGGAAAGAGGGCTACTTCAGCGGCACCCACGGCAGCCACTGGGACAAGGACGGCAATCTCTACATCCAGGACTGGAACGTCTCCGGCCGCATCATGAAGCTGGTCCGCGTCAAAGCAGACGGACACATTGCCGCCGGACAGTGACACGGTCAATTGTTAATGGTCAATTGCTCAGAGACAGGAGGTTGCTGCCGCGTAGCACCTTCCTTAACAATTGACTATTGACCATTGGCCGACACGTCGATGTCCCATAAGCGGACGGTGCGGTCGCCGCTGGCGGTCGCCAGCCGCCGCCCGTCGGGAAACAGGGCGATCGCGTCGATATCTTTCAGATGTCCGGAAAACGTCGCGAACTCCAGCCCCTCCTCCAGTCCCCAGAGCTTCGCCGTGCGGTCGTTGCCGGCTGAGACCAGGAACACTCCGTCGGGCGAAAAGGCCAGTGCCTCCATCTGCGCGGAGTGCCCCCGCAGCGTGGTTAACAACGTCTCGTGCTCGGCATCGCAGAGCGTGATGCCGCCGTTGCCGTTTCCAGCGGCCAGAATCCGTCCGTCGCGCGAGACGGCCACTCCGCGAACATAGGCGTCAAGTTGCAGCTGTCCGGTCTCGCTGCCGGTGGCAACATCCCAGAATCGAACGGTTGAGTCGCGGCTGCCGCTGAACAAACTCCGTCCGTTGCGGAAGAACACAACGCTGTCCACCGGCGCCGTATGACCCGTGAGGGTTCGAATGGGGGTTCCGGCAGGCCAATTCCACAATCTGATGGTGCCGTCGTCTCCGCACGAGGCCAGCATCTCTACTGAGGGGGACAGCACCACGTGCTGGATTTCCGCCTCGTGAGCGGGGATTCGCTGCTCGACCTCGAGCGACTTGAGGTTCCAGACCCGGATGACGCGGTCCGCTCCCGCGCTGATCAATTGGGCGCCGTCCGGGGTGTACTGCACCACCAGCACCTCGCCCACATGATCCTTGAGCACCGCGATCCGTTCGCCGGTATCGGCGTTCCAGATCCGAATCGTGCCACCGGCATCGCCAGACGCCAATGTCCTGCCGTCCGGCGAAACGTCGACGGTGTAGATATGTGCCGTATGGCCGGCCAGGATCGTTTGCCGCGGATCCCGCAACGGCCAGATCTTGATCGTCTGGTCGTTGCTGCAGGTGACCAGTTGTCGTCCGTTCGACGTGAACCTGGCACACTTGACCGCATCGCTGTGTCCCTTGATTTCCTGCAGGACTTGGCGGGACCGGAGGTCCCAGACAAGTGCCCGCCGGTCCATGCCGCTGGAGACCAGCAGCCGTCCGTCGTGTGAAAAGGCCACCCGGTCGACGGACCGGATCGGATTCAACAGCGAGGTGATCTCTAGGCCCGACTCGAGGTTCCAGATCCGGATCGTGCCGTCTTCGCCAGCCGTCGCCACGACATCGCCCGCCGGCGAAAACTCGACGCAGAACAAACGGCCGGATTGTCCGCCGAAAGTCTTCAATTCCGTACGGGTCGCGACGTTCCACAAGTGGATCAACCCGTCTTCGCCGCACGTCGCCAGCGACCCGCCGTCGGATGAAAAGACGAGGCGATAGACCGAGCGGCCGCTTCCTGCAAGCGTTCCCTGTTTCTCACGAGAAACGAGGTCGTATAGATCGATGTCCGAATCGTTCTGCGTGGCGGCGAGGAAACGGCCCAGGGGATCGATCGCGAATATGACTCCTTCGTCCGGCGACGGGGCGTGAATGACGCCGCGAGGTTCGCCCGTGAACGTATCCCAGAATCGCACAGTGCCATCGCGCGCGGACGAGACCACGAGCGTTCCATCAGGCGTGAACTCAACCTGTCGGACGTAATCCTCGTGACCCTGCAGCGTCAGTCGGAGCGGCCCCGCCGGCAGGTTCCAGACCCGGACCGTGCAGTCGTCACTGGCAGTCGCCACCGACTTGTCATCCGGCGAGATTGCGAGCCATTGCACGGTGGCCGCGTGCCCCTTGAGGGTCGCTTCTCCGGTCCGGCATTGATTCCACAAATATTGCCACGACACCGTGCGAAGGTCCGTCTGGCCTGGCGCTGGAATTTCCGCGCTCAAGCATTCGCGCATTGCCGTCACGTCGGCATTGGCCCACGCTTCGCGCGCCAGGTAAATATTCGCGTCATAGCGGTTGCGCCGCGCTTCCAGTTCCCGATCCAGCGCCCGCTGGCGCTCGATTTCCGCCATGTTGCGCTGGCGAACCGCTTCCTGCCGCTCCGCGTCGGCAAGCCTCCGGGCTTGATCGGCATCCTGGGCATGCTGGCGCGCCAGACGGCTCTGGGTCTGCGCCCGCAGCGCCAGCCAGGTGCTCACAACGGTTCCGGCCACGAGCAGGCAGACAATCGTCACCACCGACGCCACCGCCGCCCGGTTCCGCTGCACGAACTTCCGCAGCCGATACACGTTGGACGGCGCGCTCGCCAGTACCGGTTCATTGTTCAGGAATCTCTGCAGGTCATCCGCCAGCGCCTCGGCCGTCGCGTACCGGCGCCCACGTTCCTTCTCGAGCGCCTTCATGACGATCCAGTCGAGTTCCCCGCGCACCAACCGCTTAAGACGCTTCGGTTCCGTGCCGCGCGCGCTCGCGATCTCCGTGCGGATCGCGCTTTGGCTGATCCGCGTGCTGGGAGTGGCCGGCTGTTCGTCGCAGAGGATGTCGAACATCGCGTTCCGGTCCCCGCGCCGCAACCGCGATTTGTCGAACGGTGTCTTGCCGGTCAGCAGCTCATAAAGCACGACCCCCAGCGAATAAATGTCGCTGCGCGTGTCGATATCGAGTTCGTCGGGCCGCATCTGCTCGGGGCTCATGTACTCGACCGTGCCGAGCACCTGTCCCGACTGCGTGAACAGTGTCCGCTCCGTCAGCGTCTGGCACGTCGCTTTCGCCACTCCGAAGTCGATCACTTTCGGCGCCGCGACGCCGTTGTATTCCGTCACCAGGATGTTGCGCGGCTTCAGATCGCGATGAATGATGCCTTTCTGATGCGCATGCTGCACGGCGTGGCAAATCGACAGAAACAACCGCAGCCGCTGATCGACGCTGAACTGCTGCCGATCGCAGTACTCCGTCAGCGGAACTCCCTGGATCAACTCCATCACAAAATAGGGGCGTCCCAGGGGCGTCATGCCTGCGTCATACACGCGGGCGATGTTGGGATGGTCCATCAGCGCCAGCGCCTGCCGCTCCGCTTCGAAGCGGGCGATCACCGCCTCGGAATCCATCCCCGGCTTGATGATCTTCAGGGCGACGCGCCGGGCAATCGGCGCATGTTGCACCGCCATGTAGACGATGCCCATGCCCCCTTCTCCAAGTCGTTCGACAAGCTGATACGGGCCGATGACCTAGTCAGTCGCGTCGACGTCCGATGTCCGCTCTTCGAATCTTGACCCGCCCGCGGCGGGGGCCGGCAGCGCCTGTGTTGGCAGTTCGACGCGGAATTGCCCGCGTGCGGCATGTATGTCCAGAATGAACCCGTCCGGGTCCGCCTCGCGTTCGGTTGCCGCAGCACACACTGCAGGCCTCGAGATGCCGCTCGATCGACGCATGCCGCGCGCCGGCGAGACCGGCCGAAAACGACCGCAACTCGGACAGCGACGGGCATGCGACCAGCTCCGCTGCGACCGCCTCATCCGCCTGCCGTGATTGCATCACGCTCGCTCCTGCGAGGGAGTGTCCAGTTCACGCAGGCGTTTCAGGACCTCGCCTTCGCCAGCCGCACGGCATTGGCACTGAGATTGAGCGCCGCTGCCGCTTCCGCCGAAGTCAGGTCTTCCGCGGTTGTCAGCCAGAAGGCCTGCCATGTGTCATCAGCGAAATCGACACGAGCAGAAGCGAGCAGTCGCTCGACGTGCGCGACCCGGGAGGAAACGTCCGGCCCGTCGCTGAGGGAACCTCGCGAAATCCTCAGCAGCTTGTCCGTCCCGGTCGTCCCGCCGAGACTTTGTGGGGTCCGCGCTTCTGCCGGAGATAGTCGGCGATGCGCGCAACGGTGATCGCCCGGAGCCAGCGGCGAAACGAGGCTTTCCGTCCGTCATCCTTGAAGTTCGTGAGGCTTTGGCTGAGCTGGAGCAGTACCGCCTGGACCACATCGTCGATGGCCGCGTCATTCAGCGACGCGCGGCGGCACCAGTACCGCAGCAAAGGTTCGTAGTCGGCCACGAGCGTCCGCCAAGCCGTGTCGCTGTTCGCCGCAGCGCCAGCGATCAACCCGGGGTAGGTGGATTCACCCCAACTCCGGCGGGACGTACCGTTGGTTCGCGGCATACGCGCCCGCTCCCTGAGCGAATGTCAATGGGACAGGAACGTCGATTGGCTGGCGATTCAGATGTGACAGAGGCACAGCGGTGGAATCGAAATCGCGATTGCCGCTGGACTCGGCCTCAACCTACCAGCGCAATCGGACTTCAGTCAACGGAGCCAAAAATTGTCCCGGAGGCTCGAACCAGCGGCTCAGAAAAAACGTCGCAACGACAACCGTCCGTGACACTTACCGATTTCCATCGACGTTTTCGTGACGCGCCCCTGCGTTCATTGGGTTGAAGGTTCGTGCTTTCGTACCGGGCAGTGAACCCTGCGTGCCGAAAGCGACCGGCCTGGCGGGCCAACTACCGCGATGCCGATGGGCGCCCCACTCGGCATCGCGGCAGCGGCCGGCGAAACCGTTTCCACACGACGGTATCGCCGGCCGCCGCCGTTCGGCTGCTCTCCGGCCTCCGATTTTCCTGTATCCGGTCGCTCACCGAACGCCCCCGGTCACGCGCTGGGCAGAACACTCACGAGGGCTTCGCCGAACCTATTGCATCAACGCCTGCTGAAGTGTAATGACCTCCGCTGATTGGACGCGGGCCCACACTACGCGGAGCGATAATGACGCGAGCCGCGATCCTGCGACACGAGCCGCTGGCACGGCGAACGATGATCCAGGCTGGATCGATCGGGTTGCTGGGCCTGGGGGTTGAATCATGTCACCAAGCGCGCGAGGCGGTCGCTTCGGAGAGTCGGACGTCCAACGGCGATCGCACTGCTGGACAAGACCGCAGTGGCACCCGAGCCCCAGCGGGTCGGAGGGACCGGTCGGCGATCTTCATCTTCCTGTCCGGCGGCCTGACCCAGCACGACAGCTTCGATCCGAAGCCGCTGGCTCCGGTCGGGATCCGCGGGGAATTCTCGCCGATCGGCACGCGGTCACCGGGGATGCATGTCTGCGAGCATCTGCCGCTGCTCGCGGCGGAGCGACAAGTGGAGGTCGTGCGGTCGCTGACGACGCCGTACAACGAGCACTCACAGGGGCACATGACGATCCTGAGCGGGCGGACGCCGATGCCGCCGACGTTCAATGCCGTCATGCCGATGCCGGGAGACTGGCCATCAATCGCTGCCGTCGCCGGAGATGTGCTGCCGTCGCGCCAACAACCTGCCGCCAGCGATCGTGCTGCCCGAGCGACTCGTGCATCGCACGGGCCGGGTCATCCCGGGTCAGTTCGGTGGACAGATGGGCCCGAATCGCGACCCGTGGTTTGTGGAAGCATCGCCGTTCAACGGGAACACATACGGTGCGTATCCCGACTATGAGTTCCACTTCGTCACCGGGAGGCACCGGACCGAATCGCTCAAGTTCCAGGGCGCCGAACCTGAGCCTGCCGCAGGGGCTGAGCCTGTCACGGCTCTCCGACCGGTCGACGCTGCTGGGAACGATCGACGCGCAGCGCCGCGACCTGGAACGGACCGCGGCGGCGGAATCGTTTGACGGACATCGGCAGGCGGCGATTTCACTGCTGACAGACGCGCGGATGCAGCGGGCGTTCGATATTCACAACGCCGATGCGCGGGACCAGGACCGCTACGGCCGCAACGCGTTCGGCTGGTCGCTGCTGATGGCGCGACAGCTGGTCGAACAGGGGGTGGGGCTGGTCCAGGTGAACCTCGGCAACAATGAGACGTGGGATACGCACGAGAACAACTTCCCGTTGCTGCGCGACTGCCTGCTGCCGCCGACCGACCGGGCGCTGTCCGCATTGCTGGACGACCTGCACGAGCGGGGCCTGCTGGACAACACGCTGATCGTGATGTGCGGCGAGATGGGGCGCACGCCGAAGGTGAACGCGGGCACCGGCGAGAGCAAAGTGCCGGGCCGCGATCACTGGGGTGCGGTGCAGTCGGTGTTCGTGGCGGGGGGCGGAGTCCCCGGAGGTGTCGTAGTGGGTGCGTCGGATAAGGACGGCGCCTATCCTGCGAAGTCGCCGCAGCGGCCGGAGAACCTGGCGGCGACGATTTATCATTCGCTGGGAATCCCGGACACGGCCGCGTGGAAGGACGAGTCGGGGCGACCATTTCATGTGTATCACGGCGATCCGATCTCGTTTGGATAGTGGGTAGTTGTTAGTGGGTAGTTGGCAGGGAAAAGTGAGTGAATAATCAGGACGTCGCAAGCGCCGTCAAACAAAAACAGGCGCTCGCGGGCCTGGTCCTTATTGCGGCACTGTTTCTCGCGCTGCGCGTGCCGGTGATGTATCACCAGCCGGGGGGATATGACGAGGATTTCTACGCGGTGCCGGGGCTGACGATTTTGCGCACCGGGATTCCGCAACTGCCACATGTGCCGGCGCGGAATCCGGAGTCCGTGTTCCTGTACGCGGACACGGCGCTGTACTCCGAGCCGCCGCTGTACTTTTATTTTCAAGCGGCGTTCTACAGCGTGCTGCCGCACGTATATGGGACAGGCCGGCTGGCCTCAGCCATAGCGGGGCTCGGGATTGTCGCGTGCGTGTACTTCCTGTCGCGCGCGGCGGGGGCCGGTGTTATGGCAGCGCTGGCCGGAGCGGCGCTGCTGTCGCTGTCGCGGTGGTTCTACTTCCCCGCGATCTGTGCGCGGCCGGATACGCTGTGCGGTTTGTTCGGATTGGCAGCGATCCTGGCACTCGTGGAGTGGCGACGCGATTCGCGAATGACGTCGCTCCTGCTCGTGGGCATCCTGCTGGGTCTGGGGGGGCTGACTCACTTCTTTGCAATCATCTACGCAATGCAGATCGGGCTGGTCGTCGCGTGGTGGTCGCGCGGGTGGAAGCGGCTGGTCAATTTCGGCGTCGTGACGGCGACGGCAATCGTCGTGTTCTGCGCGTGGGTGCCGCTGATCACGATGGCGCCGGACGTGTTCAAAAGTCAGCTCGGCAATCAGCTGGGCGGTACGTCCGGCGGACCGATGTGGTTGCGAGTGGCGCTGCCGTGGGCGTCGCTGCGGTCACAGTTGACTGTAATGTGGGAGCACATCGGCGCAATCCAGTGCGTGATTCCCACAGCAGCGACGCTGCTGAGTACATACCTCGGTATCACGAGCCGCAATCCGGTGCTGACACTCGTCTGCGGTTTCGCGTGGTCGGCGATGTATCTGATCTGTGTGATGGTCGGGCCGGATCATCCGGTGTATGGCTACTGGGTGTATCCGGCGGGTCTGATGTTCGTGGCGCTTGCGTATGCACTCGATGCGGTCGCACGCGCACTGATGCGGAGCCGTCCAGCGGAGTCGGCCGAGAGGATGTCGCTGGAAACGCGCTCATGCGCTGGCATGTGCGCGCTGGCGATCGTCGTCGCGTTGTCGTTCGTGCCAGTGCGGACTGGAGAATCCTGCTGGTGCATCTGCAGCACTGGAACGATATCAACTATGACGCGCCAAGACTGCGCGGAAGTTGATAGACAGCGTGCCCGAAAATGAGGTGTGTGCCGTCGATGCCCAGTTCGTGCTGGATTTCGTGGTCGCCGGCCGGCCGACGTTGCTGGCGACGGATTACCTGCCGTACCGCGTCGATCAGTGGAAGTACGACCGGCTGATCGTGAGCCGGCATATGATCGACCAAAACTGGGCGCAGCGACTGCAAGCAAAATCCTCGATCGGACGGAAGGGGATCGAGGCCGACAGGTTCGCCTGCTACGCGGAGATCTACGAGTCGCACTCGGTGGCAAAGAATATCGCGACGGACCTGCTTAGAATGCCGGTTGTGTACAACCCCCAATTTTTTGGACGCTCGCACCTATGAAGATCATTGCGCTCGCTCTTGTCACGCTGCTGGCTTGTTCGACTGCGTTTGCGCAGGAGAACATCGTGTTTGAAACCGGCGTCGAGTACACGAATCCGGACGGGCAGCATCTGCAGCTCAACATCGCGCGGCCGGCGGCACTGGACCAGGTGCGGCCGGCAGTGCTGTGCATTCACGGCGGCGGATTCCGGGCCGGCAAGCGCGAGCGGTGGGACGATCTATGCAAGAAACTGGCGGCGCGCGGTTACGTGGCGGCGACGGTGATGTATCGCCTCGCGCCGAAGTATCAGTACCCGGCTGCCGTACACGACGTGAAAGCGGGTGTGCGCTGGCTGCGGGCGCATGCTCGCGACTACCGGATCGATCCGGAGCGAATCGGCGTGGTGGGCGATTCGGCCGGCGGGCACCTGGTGCAGTACCTGGGGGTGACTGGCGACGAAAAATCGCTCGAAGGGGACGGCGGCAACCCGAATCAGTCGAGCCGGGTGACGTGCGTCGTCAATTACTACGGGCCGAGCGATCTGACGAAGTCCTACGGCAAGAGCGTCGACGCGGCCGAAGTGCTGCCGATGTGGCTCGGCGGCGATGCCGTCAAGGAGCATCATCGCCACATCCTCGCCAGCCCGCTGTACTGGGTGACGCCCGACGCGGCGCCGACGCTGCTGATCCACGGGACCGAGGATCAGTACGTGGCATTCGAGCAGGCGCAGTGGATCTATGACAAGCTCAAGGCCGCGGATGTCGAAGTCGAGCTACTCAAACTGGAAGGAGCGAAGCACGGCTTCAAGGGGGAGGACGCGAAGAAGGCGGAGGAGGCGATGCTGGGGTGGTTTGACAAGCATCTGCGGCCGGGGAAATAGGACAGCGGAAGTACGGCAGTGGTATTTGTCACCGGTCAGTAGTCTTGTCATTGACTGACGGCTGACGCCTGACCGCTGACAGCTACTTACGCAACAGCCACAATAGCAGCCCCTTCGCCAGGTGCATGCGGTTTTCGGCCTGGGGGAAGGCGATGCTGGTAGGGGCGTCGATGACTTCGTCAGTGACTTCCTGGCCCCGGCGGGCGGGGAGGCAATGCATGAACTTCGCGCCGGGCTGAGCCGCTTTCATAAGCGCCGCGTTCACCTGGTAGGGGGCGAAGATCTGGGCGCGCTGGTCCTTTTCGTTCTCCTGGCCCATGCTGGCCCAGACGTCGGTGTAGATGACGTCGGCACCTTTCACGGCGGCTTTGGGGTCGGTGTGCTGTTCGATCTTGGCCGCCGGGTAGCGCCGCTGAATTTCGGCGCGGACCTGCGGGCGGAGTTCGTAGCCGGGCGGCGTGGCGAGTGAGTACGGCACGCCGAACATGGCGCAGCAGACGGCGAGCGACGCGGCGACGTTGTTGCCGTCACCGATGTAGGCGAGCTTATGGCCTTTGAGTGACCCGAATGCCTCCTGAATCGTAAACAGGTCAGTGAGGGCCTGGCAGGGGTGGTCGTCGTCGGAGAGGCCGTTGATGATCGCGCAGCCGGAGTGTTGCGCGAACTCTTCGATCAGCGAACGTGCGAATGTCCGCAAGACGATGACGTCAGAGTAACCGCCGATGACGCGGGCTACGTCGGCGTGCGACTCGCGGCCTTCGAGACCGGCGTCCTTACGCGACAGGAAGATGCTGCTGCCGCCGAGCTGCATCATCGCTGCTTCGAAGCTGAGCCGTGTGCGCAGCGACGGCTTCTCGAAAACTTGCGTCAGGACGTAGCCTGCCAGCGGCGACGGGCGCTTGCCGGCGGTAAGATCGCGCTTGAGATCGGCCGCGAGCTGGAAGATTTCGACGGCGTCGGCCGGGGTGAGATCGTACAGAGTGACAAGATGTTTCATGGGAACAACCGATGACGACGATGCAAACGGGAAAAACAGGAGGTAACGGAGAGAACAGAGGATTTGCAGAAGGTCACGAAGGTGTGAATATCGGTCGGAATGCTGGTGGCCGGTGAGTTCATTATGTGACGCGCAAAGCAGAGCTTCAAGGCGTGCGTTCCCGAATGAAATTCGGGAACGAGGGGTGCCGGACGAGTGTGTCGGGTGTCCGTCTTTCTTTGCTGACTGCTGATAGCTGACCGCTCCAAAAAAACAAAGAACCCGGCGACGGACGCCGGGTTCCGTAAGCAAAACTGGATGTCGCCTAACTGGCGTCGGACATTTCTCGCAGGACGTCGGCGATGACTTCGCAGCCGGATTCGACTTCTTCGGCCGTGACGTTCAGTGGCGGGAGGAGCCGGAGGACGGTGTCGTGCGTGGCGTTGACGAGGACGCCGCGCTCCATGCACTTGGCGACGGCCGGCGTGGACGGGATCGACAGGTCGAGGCCGACCATCAGGCCGGCGATGCGGACTTCGTCGATAATCGGCAACTCGGCCTGCAGAGCGGTGAACCGCTGGCGGAACAGGTCGGACATCGCGCGGCAGTTTTCGAGGAGGTTGTCCTCTTCGATCGTCTCGACCGTGGCGATGCCGGCCGCCATCGCCAGCGGATTGCCGCCGAACGTGCTGGCGTGCATGCCGGGACGGAGGCTGGGGGCGATTTCGTCCTTGCAGATGAACGCTCCGCAGGCGACGCCGCCGGCGACGCCCTTGGCGAGCGTCATAATGTCGGGCTGGACGCCGAACTGCTGGTAGCCGTACCAGGTGCCGGTGCGGCCCATGCAGGTCTGCACTTCGTCGAAGATCAGGACGAGGCCGTGCTCGTCGGCGATCTTGCGGAGCCCCTCGAGGAACCCGGGCTGCGGGAGGTTGATGCCCCCCTCCCCCTGCACCGGTTCGATGAGGATGCCGCACGTTTCGTCGTCGACGAGCTTGCGGACGGCGTCGAGGTCGTTGTGCGGGGCGTAGCGGAAGCCGGGGACGAGCGGCGAGATGCCCTGGTGATATTTGGGCTGCGCGGTGGCGGTGACAGCGGCGAAGGTCCGGCCGTGGAAGCCGTTTTCGAACGTGATGATCTTGTACTTGCCGTCGGCGGTATGCATGCGGGCGAGCTTGATCGCTCCCTCAATCGCCTCCGCTCCGCTGTTGCAGAAGAACGCCTTGCCGAAACCGCGCGAACAGAGGGCCTCCGCGAACAGCCCCTGCTGCTGCATGTACCAGGTGTTAGGGACATGGATCAGGCTGGCGGCCTGCTCCTGGATCGCCCGCACGACGCGCGGCGGCGAGTAGCCGAGGATGTTGCAGCCCCAGCCGGGGAACAGATCGAGGTAGCGTTTCCCCTCGGCGTCCCAGACATAGCTCCCCTCGCCCCGCACAAGGCTGATCGGGTAGCGCTTGTAGTTGGGGATGACGTACTGGTCGAACAGCGCGATCGTGTCAGCGCTGGAGAGCGTGTCGGACGCGGCGGCGTGATTGGGAGCGTCGGTCCGGCGAGTGAACATTTTGAGAGCCATGGCGGGGGAGGCCAGAGGTTAGACGTTGGGGGAAGAATAAATCCGAAATTCGAAATCCGAAATTCGAAAGGGCCAGTGGTCGATTTGTTGCCTGCTTGCGGCTCGTTTCTTTCGGATTTCGAATTTCGGATTTCGGATTTTCATTTCACGATTTCCGTTCCGATGCCGGTGTCCGAATAAATCTCCAGCAGAATCGAGTGCGGGATCTTCGCGTCGATGATGTGCACCTTGCCAACCCCCGCTGCGAGGGCTTCGAGCGCCGCTTCGACTTTGGGAACCATGCCGGTGTCGATGACGCCGGTCTGGATCAGTTCGCGAACGCGGTCGCCGCGCAGGTGCGGGATCAGCGTCGACGGGTCCTGGCGGTCGAGGAAGATCCCGGGGACGTCGCTGAGGAAGACGAGCTTCTCCGCCTTGAGCAGCCGGGCGACGGCAGCAGCGGCGGTGTCGGCGTTGACGTTGAGTTTCTGGCCATCGCGATCGAGGGCGATTGACGGGATGACCGGGATGCACCGGGCCCGACAGACGGACAGGAGCACATCGCGGTTGATGTCCGAAACGTATCCGACACGGCCGAGATCGACAGGTTCGCCGTTTTCGCCCGGCAATGTGAGCCGCTCGCCGA
>JAXMBS010000019.1:0-77458 GCA_046349775.1 Planctomycetaceae bacterium
GGCCGACACGCTGGGCCGCCAGGAGCACATCCAGTCCTCCGCCGCAGCCGAGGTCGACAACGACTTCCCCTTCCCGCAGTCCCGCGAGCGCGACCGGATTGCCACAGGAGAGCCCCATATTGGCCTGCGGCGGCAGGGACGCTAGATCCTCGGCCGAGTAGCCAAAGGCCTTTGCAACTGAGCGCACCGCGGCGGACTCGTTCGACAGGTTGCTGCGGGCAACGGCCCCATACTTGTCTTGGACGGCGGACAGGATGGACTGAGTGGTGCTCATGGCGGCTCCATAAATCGTTTATCGTCGAAGAACGATAGTTGTGGCCAAAAAAACATCCGGTTACAGACCGGCAATCAGGGACTTGAGTTCCTTGAGTTTCGAAGCGTTGATGCAGTAACAGACCTTCGGACCGTCGACTTCGCCCTGAATTAATCCCGACTCCTTAAGGATCTTGAGGTGCTGCGACACGGTCGATTGTGCGAGGGGCAACTGGTCAACAATCTCACCGCACACGCACACCTGCCGGTTGATCAGCAGTTGCACAATCCGCACGCGGGCCGGATGAGCTACCGCCCAGGCCAACTGCGCCAACTGCTCGGCCGACTCATTCGTCGGCAGAGTGACGCTCGACGCGTCGCAGCAGGGTGTTTTGGCGTTGCGGGTGATCACCGGACTGACCTCAACATCGTGTATCGACGATCAACGATATCGTCCAGCGCTGCGAGGGTCAATAAGAGAAAAGGCAGAAATCGCGAGACGGCATGCACGTGCACGCCCCTGCTTGAACTGAAGCGATGGCGACGGCCTCGAATGATGCCTTTTGAAGCTCTGATAAATCGGCGAAGGGTTCCCAGCAATTCAAGAAGCGGTTGCGGACACATCGACCGGCGTAGGCACCGATTGAGGACGTTAGGGCACATGACCGTGATGCGCCGTTCCGACCAGGTTCCGACCTGGCGTGCTCGATTCTGCCCGGTGGCTGCTCGACGGTAAATCTCCGAAAACAAGTCGCTGAGAGGACTTCAGCGTCGAGTACAATCGAGTAGAATCTGTGTCCTGCGAACTTCTAAGCCGTGGATACAATCCGTGGGCTTCGCGGTCGAGTCGCAGGCCGGCGATCGGCATAACCTGGCAGCAACTACTGCCTTGCGCGGCTCTCTCTGTTCGCGATACTGGCCCCACGGACGGCCCTTCCGACCGTGCATCCGACGACACGATCCGTGGGTCACGGCACGCCGCCGAAGTCCCCAGTGCATGCCCGAGCCTGCGCCAACCCGTCGTCCACCGCATCGGATTAAAATCCGACGGCCCGTGCTTTCGTGACAGTGAAGCGCAACGCAGCGACCGAACTGCACGTGAGCGGTCGGGGCGTCAGCGGTCCCTCAACCGCCGCTCCGCATCGCTCTCTGGTCGGAAAGCGGTCGGCACAAGCAATGGGCAGCGGGGTAATCTGAGCGGGGCCTCCGCGTTGTGGAATTGGCCCGTTCGTGGGGGTCGAGATTCAATCGCCGTGCGGCCAGTGACGTCGACACATCGGCGATTCCCGAGGCGATTTCCCCATTGTGTCGACGTCACCGGTCATTCGTAGGCATCACCAAGCCGGTACTCGTTCTGAACCGTCGCTTCAGTGTGTCGAACCAGGTATGGAAATGAGATCGCCGAGTTTCGTGGCAACAAACTGGCGAATCTCGTCCCGCACCCGGCGATATGGACTCAGGGCTTCCTCATCAGTTGTGGCTGATTTCGCGAGCTTGGGCGGATCGTCAAAGCCGACGTGTACGACGCGACCTCTTCCCGGAAACGCCGGGCAGTTCTCATCCGCATGACCGCACACCGTCACCACAAGGTCGAACGGCACATCGGTCAGCGTAGTGGCCAGCTTTGACGACTGCCCCGTGATGTCGACGCCCGCTTCGGCCATGACTTTCACGTCATTCGGGTTCATGCCATGTCTTCGATGCCCGCCAGGGTACGGCTCGATCGCGTCGCCCAGGGTTGTCGCGCCCAGCCTTCGGCCATCTGGCTGCGGCACGGTTACGTGCACCAGAACTTTGGGTTTTGTCACGTGGCGACTGCCTTTCGTGCGGGACGTTCATTCTCGACCAATTGCCGCAGCGCATCACGCCCCACGGGTGGAACCAACTGCCACGGATTCAACACCGTCCGTGCTGCCAGTTGATCGACAACTTCTTCAATATACTTCCACTCGTGCGCTTGCCTCCCCTGCAGTGCCGGATCGGTGACGGGCAGTGGCGCCAGACTTTGATTGATGATCCAGGCGTACGGCTCAATCTCGGCCCGTCGCAGGTCCCTTTGCAGTGCCGCGGCCTCGTGCACGGGAGTTGCTTCCGGGAGCGTCACAACTAGGACGCGGGTGAACTGCGGATCGCGGAGTCGCGGCAGCAACTGTTCGACCGATTCAGGCATCTGCGTCGATTGGCGGGTTACTTCGCGGTGATACGCCAGCGCCGCATCGAGCAGCAGAATCGTGTGGCCGGTCGGGGCCGTGTCGAGCACGACGAACTGGTCGCTCCCTTCCGCCACCGCTTCGGCGAACGCCCGGAACACGGCGATCTCTTCGGTGCAGGGTGAGCGCAGGTCTTCCGCGAGCAGGGCTTTCCCGGACTCATCGAGGTTCGCTCCGGCCGTTTGCATGACTTCGCCGAAGTAGCGCGCGGTTTCCGCCGCTGGGTCGATCCGGCTGACCGTCAAGTGGGGGAGTACTTCACTCGTGATGGTGGCCGCGACATGGGCCGCTGGATCAGTTGTCGAGAGATGGACGGAATAGCCACGTTCGGCCAGCGCCACGGCGACAGCCGCCGCGACGGTCGTCTTGCCCACGCCGCCTTTGCCCATTGCCAAGATCACACCGTGCCCCGGCGCGGCGAGCTCATCCATCAGCGATCCCAAGCGGGGCGGCATTTCGATCGTGGGCGTAGCAACCGTCCGGGCCATCGCGCTAGTCGTCGGTTGACCGAACTGTCTTAAAGAATCGATCCCGAGAACGCCGTTCATCGACAGGGGAATATCCGTCCGTGGAAACTGGCTCAGGGCGCCAGGCAGTTCGCTCAGGGCCAGTGCTGCGCGTTGTTGCATCGCCAGCGCGAAGGGATCGGACGGGTCGCGTGCCGTAAAAACGCCGTTCACCACCAGATGCTGATTCTGGACACCCAGCGCGGCGAGTTCGCCGCTGGTTCGCGCCGCTTCCCTGAGCGCGGTGGCTTCCGGACGGGTGACCAACACGAGCGTCGTGACCTGGGGATTGCCGAGCGCATTGACCGTGTCCTGATACAAATGCTGCTGCGCCTGAAGTCCGGCCAGTGGCCCCAGACAGGATGTCCCCGTCGTGTTCGACTCCATGAACCCCGACCATGCGGAGGGGAGCGTCAGCAGGCGAAGCGTGTGGCCGGTCGGAGCCGTGTCGAAGATCACGTGGTCGTAGTCGCTCGTGGCCGCCGCGTCTCCCAGCAGCTTGGAGAATTCGTCGAACGCGGCAATCTCCAGCGTGCAGGAACCGGAGAACTGCTCTTCCATGCTGGCGACGGCCTCCTGTGGTAGCAGTCCGCGATAGGGACCAACCATCCGTTCGCGGTACTCGGCCGCTGCCTTTTCCGGATCGAGGTTCATGGCGGCGAGTCCGGAAACCTCGGGAATCGGCGTCGGGTGATATCCCAGCGCCACGCCGAGCACCTCGTCCAAGTTTGATGCGGGATCGGTCGAGACGAGCAGAACCCGCTGGCCGGCATCCGCCAATCGCACGGCCGTGGCACACGCAACGGACGTTTTGCCGACGCCCCCTTTCCCGGTGAAAAAGAGATTGCGGGTGGGGTGTTCGAGGAATCTCATCATGACGCTCCTGTTCAACAGCAGCTGGTTTCGGCGCAACGGCAGCCGGCGCCGGTGGTGATCTTCGATTGCTCATCCGCTGCGCAACAGCTTTGGCTCGCATCACGTGCGGGACCACCGCAACAACTGGGCGCGGCCGCGAGCGATTTCGTGCCGGTCCACAACGACAGCGTTTCCCGCACGGGATATTCGCGATGGCTGACGATTTGCCCATCCACCGCAATCAGCGGCAGACAGTCGGTGCCCTGTGTTGTCAAAAGCCGATGCACTTCGGCGTTTTGAATAAACGCCTGCGGCTGCTGGGCCAGGTTGTACCGCTCGACCTGATGGCCTTGCGCTTTGAGCCAGTCGAGATCGGCGGCGAAGCGTGGCAGCACCGGATCAACTTGTGGTCCGCAGACGCCTGTCGAGCAGCACACCGGCTTGTCGTAAACCTGTATCGTCTTCATGGTTGGCTCCTGCGTTGAGTGGCCGCTGGACTTGATCGCATGCACGCGCACACTTGCGGCATACTGGTTCGCATCAAACTGGTTGAGCACTTCGGCCAGCCCGGCATGTACGGGCGATGCTTCGGGGGTTGCGCCATCGGCGGAACAGCAACCGTCGGACGAACAGCAGCCGCTCGCCCCCGCCTGGGCATACGCATTCATATTGGCTCCCGTGTCCTGCACGACGACGGCCTCAAATCCGGCCTCCTGAAGTTTCTGCTTGTAGTCGCTGATCAGAATCGCACCCGCAATGCACCCCACGTAAGCCTGCACATCCTGCAAAACTTCATTTGGCAACGGCTGCTTCAGGGCGATGTCGTTGACGACGAGTCGTCCACCCCGGCTTCAGCACCCGCAGAATCTCGCGGAAGACCAGGGGACTTGTCCGGCACGGTTATCACGCAGTTGCTGATGACGCAGTCGACAGAGGCATCCGGCAGCGGCAATTGATCGATCTGCAGCCCAAATGGAACTCGACATTGGTCGCTCCGACACAGGCAGCTCCGGCTTTGGCCCGCGCGATCATGTCTGGCGTCATGTCGATCCCGGCCAGCTTGCCGGTCGGGCCGACACGCTGGGCCACCCGGGGAGCACATCCAGTCCTCCGCCGCGGCCGAGGTCGACAACGACTTCCCCTTCCCGCAGTCCCGCGAGCGCGACCGGATTGCCACGGGCCCATATTGGCCTGCGGCGGGACGCTAGATCCTCGGCCGAGTAGCCAAAGGCCTTTGCAACTGAGCGCACCGCGGCGGACTCGTTCGACAGGTTGCTGCGGGCAACGGCCCCATACTTGTCTTGGACGGCGGACAGGATGGACTGAGTGGTGCTCATGGCGGCTCCATAAATCGTTTATCGTCGAAGAACGATAGTTGTGGCCAAAAAAACATCCGGTTACAGACCGGCAATCAGGGACTTGAGTTCCTTGAGTTTCAAGCGTTGATGCAGTAACAGACCTTCGGACCGTCGACTTCGCCCTGAATTAATCCCGACTCCTTAAGGATCTTGAGGTGCTGCGACACGGTCGATTGTGCGTGAGGGCAACTGGTCAGCAATCTCACCGCACACGCACACCTGCCGGTTGATCAGCAGTTGCACAATCCGCACGCAGGCCGGATGAGCTACCGCCCAGGCCAACTGCGCCCAACTGCTCGGCCGACTCATTCGTCGGCAGAGTGACGCTCGACGTCGCAGCAGGGTGTTTGGCGTTGCGGGTGATCACCGGACTGACCTCAACATCGTGTATCGACGATCAACGATATCGTCCAGCTTGCGAGGGTCAATAAGAGAAAAGGCAGAAATCGCGAGACGGCATGCACGTGCACGCCCCTGCTTGAACTGAAGCGATGGCGACGGCCTCGAATGATGCCTTTTGAAGCTCTCTGATAAATCGGCGAAGGGTTCCCAGCAATTCAAGAAGCGGTTGCGGACACATCGACCGGCGTAGGCACCGATTGAGGACGTTAGGGCACATGACCGTGATGCGCGTTCCGACCAGGTTCCGACCTGGCGTGCTCGATTCTGCCCGGCGGCTGCTCGACAGTGAACGCCCGAATGTGAGGCTCGGATAGGACTTGAGCGTCGAGTACAATCGAGCAGGAACCGTGTCCTGCGAACTTCTAAGCCGTGGATGCAATCCGTGGGCTTTGCAGTCGAGTCGCAGGCCGGCGATCGGCATAACCTGGCAGCAACTACTGCCTTGCGCTGACTCAACCCTTTCGCGATACTGGCCCCACGGATGGCACTTCCGACCGTGCATCCGACAGCACGATCCGTGGGTCTGAACATGGAGCGGTACGCCACCGCGTATGCCTCGGCCTAATCTCCACCTTAGGCCGCTGCGTCAATTTCGATCCTTGGATTGGCTCCCAGATGGGGTCTGCAATAAGTTGCAGCCATTGCCGAAATTGACGCTGACTAAGCGAGGAGCCCGGCGCCGTTCCATCGACCAGGTGAAGATCGCCCGCAAGCGAGCCGTCAACTTGTCATTCGAGGTCCGGCAGCGTACTCTGCGACAGGTCAAAACCGCGATACTGGTGCGGTTTGCATAACCATTCAAGGCAGCCAAAGATCCGTCATCGACACACTGGGAGGCAATACCGTGGGGGCCGAAGGCTCAGCGACCGACGTGCATGTCCCAACGCTGGAGTACTATTCAATCCACGCGACATTGCATCACAGCATTGAACTCGCTGACAAGAAAGCGGGATTTGTCATTGCTGCGGTCGGTGCACTACTGGCCTACCTGCATCATGAGCCGGGGGTTCAATGGATTCAAAACCCGGCTCAATGGCGGTTGTCTGAGGCTTGCCTGTTCGTGGCAGACCTGGGACTTGTCGCCAGCACAATCTGCTCATTGCTGGTTGTATTCCCCCGGCTCGAAGGCTCGATGTCAGGAGTCGTGTTCTGGGAAGCCATCCTGCAGAATCAGACGGCCAGCAAGTATGCAGACGTCCTGGTGAACATGAAATCCGGCGATCTTTCGAGAAAGTTATTGGAGCATTGCTTCGAACTGGCGAAGATCTGTACCACGAAGTATCGCTGCCTGCAGTGGGCATTCGTCGCCGGGGTGATTGGGTTTGCGGCCAGCGTGTTGCTTCTTGGTTCGCGTTGACGGGTTACAGATGAGACGCACCGAAGTCTTGCACTGCGGCCGGCGCCGATCGTGACGATGAGATCCCGAGGGACTCCCGCTTCGTATGGATTGGCGGACAGGGATGCGGTTCACTTATCCGCTGAGGCGGTCGAGGTCCTCGCGCAAGGCCTTCACATGTTCGTTTCTCGAGGGTGGATGCCGCATGCATTCGCTGT
Organism: Planctomycetaceae bacterium; assembly: GCA_046349775.1. Classification (GTDB taxonomy): domain Bacteria; phylum Planctomycetota; class Planctomycetia; order Planctomycetales; family Planctomycetaceae; genus JAEUIG01. Next base: position 7,138 of record JAXMBS010000019.1, read on the forward strand.
AGTGCCCGGACGCGACATTGGTCAGGATATCGGCACAACTCAAGTCATTGATATCGGGCATCTTGATTTCGAAGAACGACACCACGTGGTCCTTGCCGCGAAGTCGGACCTGACCCTTTCTCTCGTGCACTGATTCCTCTTTCTCGTTCAGCATCCGCGAGATGCGGGTCACGGCGGTGTGGCTGCAGACGATCGGCGCCACGCGAAAGTCGTCCCGAAAGCGCTTTCCGCGCGATCGCAAATCCAGCTCTGCGGCGTAACGCGACGCGCAGTCCGCCAGTCGAGCCGTCGTGTTCATGTGATCTCCGAAGGCGCAATATTCGAGATGGCCCGCGCTGTTGCCACCGAGTCCGCGGCGCGTGGCGGCGGAGCCAGCCGGACGACCGATATAGCTGAAACGCACGTTCCCATAGTTGATTCCCACGCCCAGGCGCAAATCCACGTCCTCGTTATGCTCCCGGAGAAATCTTGAGACGGACTTGTGAGCTCTCCACTCATCGTGGATCTCTTCGAATGCAGTGACGAGGTACTTCGCTGCGTGCAAGGCCAGAAGGCAGCCTGTTTCATCGGGCCCCACAGTCTCCGACGGAATGGCGTATTCTCCGAATGTCGCGACAAGACCATCCCCGGTGAACCGATGCAAGTTGCCTAAACCCCTGGCGGCAATGAGGTCTGCCGAGTACTGAAACCAGGCGCGGAGCAGCACTTCGACGCGCATCATCTGGCTTTCTCCACCCAATCGGGCGATTTCGAAGAACGGCGTCGAGTTCCGGATGTCGGCGAAGACAATCGCGGTGGCCTTTTCGCCCTCCAGCTGAAACGAGGGGAGATACGTCGTGGGATGGATGGGATAGTGCGAACAAAGAACGGTGGCAACGACGCGCGCCACATTCCAGAGGACCTCCTGGATGTGAAACAGCTCAGACGCCGAAATTCGCGGCTTACTGCGCCACACGACGACAAACTGCCCGAGCGGCGCGCAGTTCGCGAGATCAAACTGGCAAATCCAGGGAGAGTTCTCTCGCGAACACGACTCGGCGTCGGCGGTCGCGAGTAGAGCAAGATCGTCTTTATTGTCGGGCTGGACGCAACGCGCCTGCCAATGGTTGGATTTCGGGGCCTTGAAGTTCACGATCGGCAGGGTGCCCGAGATTTCCTCGTAAGCCACGGAACAGTGGCTCGCCCCCAGTGCAGAGCTGCGCCGGCAAATCAGCTTGTGCGATTGTCCGAGTTGCGGATTGACAAAAACATGTGCAATCGAATTGGAACCCGCCCAAAGCTGCACGCTGCTGCCGATCAAGGCGAATGTCTCAGTAAGCAGGCTGCTCAGCGAGCGCTGTGTTGAAAACCGTTCGATGATGCTGAATGCGAGGTTCGTGAGATCGTTCTCGCCAAGCAGCCGATCGAGCTTCACGGGTTGCCTCGCTTCCGTTGAACCACTTCCTCAATCCGACTCAAAATGGAAGCGATGGGCTCGCTGCGGCCCACCCAATGATCCGGTGCCACAGTCACGGCATCGAACCTTGTGTTTTGAAACTCCGACCGTTCCCACATGCTGCGAACGATCGGGTTCTGAATGGCGGTGTGATGCGGGTGCTCGTTCTGAAGTGCGAGCAGGACCTCCAGACCGGCCGTGCGGACCTCCATCTCTCCGCGGCTGATTGGCATGGATATGTCGAGCACGATGACATCCGCAGTGGCTTGCCGCTGGAATTCGTCGCCGCAGTCCGCCTGCAGCACTTGATATTTAAGTCCGCAAGCAGTTCGCTGAACACGTGGATCCGCCAGTTTTCACGGTCCTCAACGGTAATACGGTTGCTGTCGCCAAAGTGGCTCCTCCCGACCTGCGACCACTGGTGACCAGAGATGCGGAATAAACTGCCCGGTTGGCACGGCTCATAAACCAGGTCCCATTGACGCATCTTGGCGACCTGGAAATGCGCGTACAGGCCTGTGCCATGAGTACGGTCAACGCCTGTGCGCGCGCCCCTTCGCTTTCGGCCCTGGCCGCGGCGATGATGTCCGCAGGAATCCCGCGGCCTGCGTCGCTGATTGTAAAAAACACCGTGTCGCAAGCAGTGCCGGCGTTGTTGGTCTGCATCACTTCTGCGCTAAAGGTGACAGATTCGCGACTCTCGGAATGTTTGATTGCGTTGTTCAACAGGCATAACAGGGAGCGTATGCAGATCCACAGCTCTGCGCGCGTTCAACTCCAGACGATGACCACGATTCGTTGCGGAAATGACAGGCGTCACTTCGCACTGCTGATTGGCGCGCGATTCGATTGTGTCCGCCACAAATTCTCCAAGGTTACGCTGCTCATTCTCGTAGGGGTGCATGTACGTGCGAATGGATTGGCGCAGCCAGGACTGGACTTTGTCTGTGTCCGCTTTGACGCGCGCAACTTGCCGATACATGCGGTGTTCACGTTTCTCCGTTGGCAGGGTGCGGAGCTTGCCGTCGGGAGGAAGATATTGGGCCACGGCGTCGAGTTCGCTGATGGCATCGGCCAGACGTCCCATGACTGCGTGACGGGCGTCGCTGAGAATCCTCGCCATCGCCTGTTCGTACAGGAGGATCACCAGGGAGAGCTGCTTGGCAGCCAGGTCGAACTCCCGCAATTGGGGAAGCGTAAAAGTGCCGTGGGGATTCGCACTGCGCCGCTCGATCTTGTACACGCCCACGACAGATTCATGGGGGGGCTTCCTTGCCAGCCGCCCCCCGATTCGCAGTGGAACAGCGTACATGCAACCAAACGTGACTTCCGCGCCTGCCGGGTGCAATTCGGAATCCCAAGTGCCCTTGTGGGCGGGATGGAGATTCTTGTCCAATAATTCCGCGGCGCTGGAGATGTAAAGTGGCTTCCCGCTGACTGCAACCCACGGCGTCAGGCCGCCACCGGGCATGTCGGCTTGAGAGTTCGCCATCCATGGCAACGAGTATGATGCATTCGTTCTTAGCGGCTCGCCTCTTTTGTCGTATCCCGCCTCCGCGATCAGCTCTGTGCGCGACGGGCTGACGCGAAAAAGCGTCGCAATATCAGCGTGATATTGCTGTGCCGTCGCTTTCACCAGTGTCGTTGCGAACTCAAAGGGACTCTCAGCCTCGTGGAGAGCCTCGACAAAACGGTCGATCGCAGAGGAGACGTCCTGGTAGCCATCGGTATCGCTCATTGGATTAGCCTTTCGAACCGATCATCTGCGTCGTCAATAGGCGTGAGAATCAGGAGCGCAACGCTCCGCCTGACTCAAGTCGCAAGCAACTCCTTGTATTGATAAGGCCTGGCGAAGGCATGGCCCTTCACGATGGCCGGTTAATCCGAGTCGAAACCGGCGACAGTGAAAAGTTGGCCAGCGAGCCGACCTGGGGCAATTGACGCGCGCCAGGAGTGGACAACCAGCCGAGCTAACTCGTGTGGATCAGTAAGGGAAAAGTCCGCATCGCCGCGAGAGAGCTTCGATTATGATCCGCTGGCCCGCAGCCTGCAACGCACGCCATGGCGGAGTCGCAGGATTTCGTCAAGAACCAGATGCGGCTTGGTGGAGTTGACATCCGCTCGCCGAAGCTGGTCTGAATTGATATCCATGCACGCAGCACCATGCCCGCACAGGAGCGAATCCGTCGCACTGTCGCGTTCAAAATGGGAACCGCGACTTCACTGTCCAATTTCGTTAGCGGGATCTATGACTGTGCGGGGTACGATCAGTGCACCGCAGCTGTCCAGTGAATCGCGCGCACAAACCGAGGTGCTGTTCCGACCGTGTTCCGACCTGGCGTGCTCGATTCTGCCCGGCGGCTGCTCGACGGTGAATCCCCGAATGTGAGGCTCGGATAGGACTTGAGCGTCGAGTACAATCGAGCAGGAACCGTATCCCGCGAACTTCTAATCCGCAGGTCGCAGGTTCGACTCCTGCCGGGCGTACTTGGAATTACGACGACAACATCGTGTCTGTCAGTGTCGCCGCCGGCCGACTGACATGACCATATTGACTCTCCTCTTCTGCTGAGTCTGCGGCGTGATCGTCGCCGGTCATTCCATTGTCAACTGGCGGCGATAGATCGCTGTTCCGTGAGCGATGTACAGGGTGCTGTGCTTCGGTCCTGCCAGGGTGCAGGTCGTCAAGGGCTGGTCGCGGTTCGGCTTCGGCAGGACGCCGCAGGGGCGTCCGGTCGGGTCGAAGATCTGCACGCCGAGCGCACTGGCGATGTAGTAGCGGCCACTCTTGTCGACAGCCATCCCGTCTCCGAGTGATGCAGTTCGGTACGGAGGCGGTGCCTGCGGCTTGAATTCGCCGGCCTCGTCGATTGGCAGTCGCATGGTCATGACAGGCATTTTGGCGTCGAGTTTGCCTTCGGAATTCACGCGGAACATCCAGGCGAACTCACCGCCGTAGTCGGAAACCGCCAGCGTCCCGCCGTCATTCGAGAGTGCGATGCCGTTGGGTTTCGTGATCCCGGTATCGACCGGCGTCGCTTCGCCCGTTTTGATGTTGATGCGCGTGACCTGCTGGGCGCCCGTCTCAGTGATCAGCAGAAAACCGTCATTGGTGATCGCGACGTCATTTGGCACTACGCCACTGGCGATCACTTTTACGGCACCATTCTCGGGGTTGATCGAAATCACCTGCTTCTTGGCGCCTTGACAGCCATAGAGCAGGCCGTCGCCGGCCAGCTTCATGCCGCTGACAGCTTCGCGCGCGATCTCGGTGCGGGTGCCATCCCCGGCATTGATGCGATACACCGCCGGGGCTTTCATGTCCGAGAAATAAAGATTGCCGTCCGCATCCGAGCAGAGTGCATCGGCGAATCCAAGGTTGTCCGCCGCAACCTCCCAGGACTCGCCCGGGATCAGCAACTTCAGCAGCGTGAGATCGCCCCCCAAGTCCCCCTTGGTGTCTAGCACCGGCTGGTACGACTCCGTTCGCCACAGCCACTTCATCGCTTCCGGGAAGTGGGTGCTGCTGTAATCGGCGTTATGCGCATAACCTTCGGCCCAGTCAAAATGGGTGTCGTAACCCATGTATTTAAGAGCTGACGCCATCTGCTGATTCGCCCACGGCCAGCTCCCCGCTGCGTTGTCGATATCGCCGCTGGTGTCGGCCATGTACACGCGGATCGGCTTCGGCTCCGTCTTGCGAACGAGCGCCGGATAGACGTTGCCGCCGCGGATGTTCGTGAAGCTCCCCACGCTGGAGTACACCTTCCGAAACACATCCGGACGCTCCCACGCGGCAGTGAACGCGCAGATCGCCCCGGAACTCGAACCGCCGATCGCGCGCAGATTGGGATCGTTCGAGATGCGATACTTCTTCTCCACCTGCGGGATGATCTCTTCCATCAGGAACCGGACGTACCGGTTGCCGAGGCTGTCGTATTCGAAGCTGCGGTTCGACGCGCGGTTGTTCGGATTCGGCTTCGTCGCGTCGTTGCCCGGATTGATGAACACCGCGATCGTGGGGGGCATGTCTCCTCGGGCGATGAGGTTGTCGAACACGACCGGAATGCGCCACCGCCCCTCAATGTCGCGCATCCGCTCGCCGTCCTGAAAGATCATCAGCGCCGCCGGCTGGTCGTCCCGGTATTGTGCCGGAACGTAGATCGACCAGTTGCGCGTGGTGCCGGGAAAGATCTGCGATTCCCACGGCTCCATCTGCTCGACTTTGCCGTGCGGGACATCGTCGCGCGCGACCGCGTCAGGATGTGGCTGCCACTCAGGTTTGGTCTCCACGATCGGAATCTTCGTGGACTCCGAATTCTCAGCCCACAGCCAGCGCAAGCGCATTGGGAAGTTCCTCACCCCCACTTGCCGCTGTGGCCCCCGTCGGTCATCACAAGCTGATACTGATAGCCCGCAAACTGCAGAGCCGCGGCGAGATCCTGATTTCCGAGCGGCCAGTTGCCGTGCAGGTTGTTGAGATCCTCCCGCCCCTCCTGCAGGTACACCTTAATGGTCTTCGGCTTGTCCTTCGTCTGTCGCACCAGCCCGGGATACGCCCACCCTCCGCGGATGTTGGTAAAGCTGCCAATATGGCTCAGCACCTTGCCGAACTGATCGGGACGTCCCCACGCAACCGTGAACGCACAGATCCCGCCCGACGAAATCCCGCAGACCGCACGCCGCCGGATCGCCGGAAACGTTCAGTCCCTTCAGCGCGACCGGCAGGAATTCTTCGACCAGAAACCGCGCGTATCGGTCGCCCAGCGAGTCGTACTCGAACGAGCGATTGCTGCGGTCTGACGCTCCGGACTTCGTGGCCGGAATCGTGCCCGGATTCACAAACACGGCGATCGTGACCGGCATCGCCTGCTGATGGATCAGATTGTCAAACACCACAGGAACACGAAAGGACCCGTCGACTTTGGCGTAGCTCGCGCCATCCATGAAGACCATCAGGTTGGCAGGCTGGTCCTCTCGATACTGGGCCGGAACATACACGCTGTACTGCCGCGTCGTTCCCGGAAAGACGCCGCTTTCGGCGAACTCGCCCGACGTGACTTTGCCCTGCGGCACTCCGGACTGGACGACGCGATCGGGATGATCGTCCGCACGGGCGGAGGAGGCCGTTGCGCCGATCAGCATCACCAACGTGCAGGTCAACGTCTTCATGAGGATTCCTCGATCGCGGGTGCGACAGCCGGAAGGCGCTGGTCATTCCAGCGGGCGAAAACCGGCCGACGATGCAACGACTTTGTAGCCAATGTCGTAGCGGACGGGTAACGATGCGCCATTTTCACGGTGCGCGCGGCAGCTGCCACGCTTCGTCGAAGTACCCCGCCCGAATCAGCTCTTCTGCCGCTGCGGTGTCCGCTGTTTTACGCGGATCGATCTTGAGCACGGTCCAATCGCCCCAGCGTGGAAAGAGCAGATAGTTCAATTTCCCCAGGTCGGCGCCCCGGAACGTGTGTCCGCTATTGAAGACCACATAGTTGCGACGTCCGCCAGCCAGCGGATTGGGCATGATCCACGCCGGGACGTGATCGGCAGCCGAGTATTCATTATCGCCAAACTGGATGACTTCGCGGGTCCAGGTGATCGGAAAGTCCGATTGCAACCGGGCAATCCATGAATTGCTGCCAGGATCGCCGAACAGGATCAGGTTCTTGTCTCGCAGATCGTCGTCCGAAACCTCGGAGTCATTTTTGATGGGCAGATCACCCCGGAAGTACTGCCGCCATTCGCTGGCGAACCTTCGCAGACTCGCTTCCGCGTACGCCTGGACGCCCGGATTCCAGGGGGTTCCGGTGCCGCGTACGCACACAAACGGCCTGGTGAACGCATCATCAATTGGCCCTTGTAACTGTGCGCGCTTGCCGGCTGCCGAGAGACGCGACTCGTCACCGGTGATTCGCCACTGTCCGTCGCGTCGATCCAGCCAGACCGACCCGGTCGCCAGTTCCGCCGGAACCGCCAGCGAGGCGCCGTCGATTTGTACGGACACTGGTCGCGCGGGTAGTCCGTTCAGGTCGATAGCGAACCGCGTGATGTTGTCGGCCTTCGCAATGACGAGCTGGTCGCGGTCAAGCTTGGCCGAGAATTCGGCGCGGTGGTAGTGCTGCTCCAGTCCGTCGAGCTGCAACCAATGGCAGTGGCCGTATTTGAGCGTCCAGGTGACAAACCGAATTGCCGTCGGCGATCGATTGAGGCCGTGTCCTGCGAATTCACCGATGCGCCGGAGCTGTTCAGCGTGGGTGGCCGGATCGATGACGTGTCCTGTGCCCAGTGAAATGAGGTTCACGAGCTCCAGACCCTCGCGCTGCATCGCTTCAGCCATCAGGACATGCGCATCAAAGAACACGTCCTTCTCCCCCATGCAGGCGACCGTCGGGACGATGCCGGCATTGGCGGCGTAGTCGACGGAGTCGAGCATGTGTAGACCGAGTTCCTGATGCTCCGGCAACGGGCCGACCTTTACGAACGTCGGCAGCGGTGTTTCCGAGAACCGATGGGTATCAACGTAGCCGCAGTACGGCCCGAGCGCGACGAAGCGGTCGGGATGCTTCAGCCCCAGGTGCCACGTGCCGGAGGCGCCCATCGACATGCCGCGCAGCACGATGCGATCCCGATCGATGGGGAATCGGCAGCACACGTCTTCAATCGCTTCAAACACATCCGTTTCGCCCGCCCAGCGATAGCAGTTCTCCACGCGACCGAGCGGATGCAGCTCGATAAACGGCTGATCCGGTGCGTCGGTGTCGGCCGCGTCCCCGGCATTGAATCGTCCGATGAACCGCAACTCACTCATACCGACCGGACGTTGACTGCCATGCAGGACGACATCCAGGCGGATGGGCCGGCTGGCATCGTAGTTCCTGGGGACGACGACGCCGTACGGCTGTATCGAACCATCGACTGCAGACACGAAACCCAACACCAGGCGACCTCGACGGGAAATCCACGACCGGTGGCTGGTAAGATCGGCGACACGTTGCCGACAGCGGACGGCCGCCGTCTGCAGCAGTTCGATATCCGCAGTCGTGAATTGCTCGTCGTAGTCGAGCGCCCACTGCAGGCCTTTGGCGAAGATGGCGGCGTCGGCACGGCAGTCGGCCGGCAGTTCCTGCAGTGAAATTTGCAGCGACTTGAGCTCCGCGTCGAAGGCGGCTCGTTCGTCCGGGGATAGCGGCCGCGCCGCCGGAGCCTGTGCGTAGGCGCGGTCGAGCGTGCACAGGCCAATCAGAGCTGCGGCTACAACCAGTCGGCGAATGCCGTCACCGGTGGCCGGTCGACGTCGAACAACTTGCGTGCGGGGCGTCACGGTCAGGTTTCTGATGCGCTTGTCAACTCGTGAAGGTACAGCGGGTCCGCAATCCTGGCGTGAGCGTAACGGATTTCCCTCGCGGCGGCCTCCGTGGGAAACGTGTTGCCCAAGGGTGGCGGTGAACCCGCTAAGGCGCGCGTCATGAATCGGCCAGCACCCGCAGAATCGCGACTCTACGCGGTGGTGCTGCCGGCAAACGCTTCCGCCTCGGCCATGGCTGCGAGGTAGGCTTCGCCGAAAACGCCCAGGGGCAACTGGCGAAACTGAACCTGGTCCCAGTCTCCCCGTTCATAGGCGGTCACCGCCAGCAGCAGTGCTCCGAGTTCCCCCTCGTGCGACAGCAGCGCCGCGCGCAGCTGCGGCGATATCGGCATCTCATTGAGAAGTTCACTCAGCGGCTCATCGAGAATTGCGTCCAGCTCCGAGAGCACTCCCAGCAGATAGGATTGATCGTGGAGATCGCGAGTCAAGGGGGCCGCAATACCGGCGCACATCAAGCCCCGTACCAGCGCCGCTGTGATCCGCTCGGGAGGCTGAGCCGAGGCATTGACGAGTTGCACCATGGTCAGCAGCGTTTTCATACCGCGGTTGCCCAGCAAGCCGATCGCGTGTTCCACGGAAGCAACGTTGCGAGCCCCGAATCGCGAGGACCCCATGTATCGCAGCAGCTTCGTGCACAGTGCCGGATCCTGATGGATGATCTGCGTCAGCTCACGAAAGGAATGATCGCCGCTGTAAAGCCTGGCCAGCAGTTGCAGGACGACGTGCGTCTTCACATCGAGCTTCGCCCGCTTCATCGTCATCGGGCGTGCCAGCAGGTAGCCTTGAAAGTAGTCGAATCCCAGTTCGACGCACTGTTGCATCTGCTCTTCGGTCTCGACCTTCTCGGCCAGCAGTTTCACCGGCCAGCGCCGAAAGGCCTCGACGTGTGCGGCCAGTTCACCCGTCGGCACCGCAGGCAGTTCCACCTTGACGATGTCTGCCAGATGCAGCAGCGGTTCCAACTGCGGCGAAAAAATAACGTCGTCCAGAGCGATCAGAAATCCGCTGTCCTTCAGCGTCTGCACGCCGGCCAGAACTTCGTCGTCGATCTCGACACTCTCCAGGATCTCGGCAACGAGCTGTTCAGGACACTCAGGAAGTTGCAGCTGGCCTGTCAGGAACTCACGGGGAAGATTGACAAACGCCCGCCGATCCCCGACGACCCGCGTCAGCCCCAGCTCAGAGAACACGTTCAGCAGCACGGTCGATGTCAACTGCCTGCCGTCGCGATCGTGTAGTCCGTCCGCCGAGTCGGAGCGGTACAGCAGTTCATACCCGAACAGGCTGCGCTGGACGGTAAAGATCGGTTGGCGGGCGACGATCGCTGTCGCCGCAGATGGCGTCTGCGCGGCGCCACGCGCTCGTCGCTCTCTCTCGCCAACCTGGACGGCAGACATCGGCGCATTCCACACAGAGATTGTCATCGACAGCTTAGCTCAGCGAATTCCCCCGACGCGGCACCGGCAGCACGAAGGTGTTCTTGAGGACTCCATCGCCTGGCGGCGGTCTGACCAATACCCTTTGCAGTCAGAGTCGGCACGATCGAGCGGTCCGTGCTAACCCACAGAATCGGTGCGATTGGGATCGCACACGGCGCCCAGGGACGGAGACGACGTGTCCGATTGGATTTCGAGTCGTCGCTACCCGCCCTGAAAAACGGCGCACTCCGTCAAACGTTCGCAACCCCAGAGGCCGTAGTAGCACCGCGGAAGCCTCAACCCGGTGCAAATCAATTTGCAGAGCGGTGCAGAAGCGTCCGTCAACTGTTCCACCGACCGTTCCACGGCGACTCGCATGACAGACTCTGCTCGATCTCGAACTGAAGTTGACGGCGCTCTTCCTCGCAATGTCATGTCTCGCCGAACGTTGTGTCTGCTGGTCGCCCTCGCAGTCTGCGGCCTTGGAGGGTCCTGGCTCTACGTCCGTGTCACTGATCGCTCGCGAGTGATCGACGCCCTCATCTCCGCGGGCGGCAAGTACGAGGCGCCGCGGCCCTCCTTCTTCGACGCGCTGTTCGCCAAACTGTCGGGAAACCGGCCGCGCGGTGAGAGTGTGGTCCTCCAAGGACCACAGTTCGACGACGAATGGCTGGCAGCGCAGAATGACCTGCGCCAATTTGACATCCGGGAGTTGTTCATCCTCGACACCCGCTTGTCGCACTCCGCCGTCCTGCGACTGATCAACCAGAATTCTCTCGATTATCTCGCAGCTTTGGGTGTCCCATTGACGGACGCGGACGCCGCAGTGCTGGGGGGGCAGGAGCACCTGACGAGGCTGATTCTCATGCGGTCTGAACTCACTGACGCAGGACTGGCAGCTCTCCAACCGCAACGACTGCAGGTTCTCAACGTCGCCGGCACCCGAGTGACCGCCGCGGCGCTCAAGAAGGAACTCATGGGCGGCCAGTTGCTGCACCTGGCGGTCGATGGCCACCAGTTCACTCCCGAACTCGCGGCCCAGATCGCGCAGATGAGAACGCTGACGATGATTGCGCTCTACGGTCCCGATGTCACCGACGCCCACGTGAAATTGCTGGAGGCGATGCCCAATATCCGTTACTTTCGGCTCGATCAGACTTCGGTCAGCGAAGACGCCGTCGCCGCGCTCCGCGCGGCGCGGCCGGCGCCGGTGGTGATCGACGTCGCCCCGCCGGCCGAAGTGTTCTTCAAGTGGCGGACGGACCAACCCGCCGCCGCCCCATGACTGACCCCGCCCCACAGACGTCCACCCCGGTCAGCGCTCGCCGCGTGCTTCGTTGGCGCCGGCTGGCAGCGCTGCTGGTCGGCGTCGCGGTCAGCGGCCTCGTTGGGTACTGGTTGTATCTTCGTTTCGCCGAGCGCCCTCGTGCCCTCGCCGCGATCACGGCTGCCGGCGGAAAGTACTATGAGCCCCCTGCCCTGCAGCGGATCGCCCGCAGTGTGTTGCAGATGTTCGGCGGAAACAATCAAGGGAGTGTCGATGTTCTTCTCGACGGCCCGATGTTCGACGACGCCTGGCTTGCCGCGCAGCACGATCTGCGTTCACTCGACATTGAAGATCTGGCCCTTCGCAATACGCGGCTCACGCTCACGGCTATCCGCCGGCTTCTGACCAGCAATCAACTGCAGCATTTCATCGCACCAGGAATGGCGCTCACTGATGACGATGCGGCATTGATCGGGGCGCAATCGCACTTGACGCACGTCGACCTGATGCAGACTCAGATTTCCGACGTCGGCTTGGCCGCGGTCAGGCCCCAGCGGCTGCTGTTTCTCAACGTCGCCGGCACGCGCGTGACCTCCGCCGCCCTCCAAAAAGCACTGGTGGGGAACAACAGAATTCTCGTTCTCAGAGTCGACGGTCGTCAGTTCACCCCCGAGCTCGCGTCCACGCTCACGCAATCAAAATCCCTCAGAGGGATCACGCTCATCGGTCCCGACGTTACGGATGCCCATCTCAAACTTCTGGAGTCGATGCAGAACGTCGCGTACTTCCGAATCGAACAGACCAACGTGTCGGAGGAGGCCATCGCTGCACTGCGCACCACCCGTTCGCAGCCGAGCGAGGTTGAAATCGCCCCGCCGGCCGAAGTGTTTTTTAAGTGGTGGACGGACCAACCCGCCGCCGCCCCATGACTGACCCCGCCCCGCAGACGTCCGACCCAGTCAACGCTCGCCGCGTGATTCGGCGCCGGCGGGCGCTGTGGCTGCTGGTCGGCCTCGCGCTGTGCGGCCTCACAGGCTACTGGTTCTACCTCCGCGTCACCGAGCGTTCGCGAGTCGTCGCCGCCATCACAGCTGCCGGCGGCAAATTTCATGAAGCCCCTGCGTCGCAGCGCTTTGCTCGAAGCCTGTCGAGGCTGTTTGGCAAGAACGCACAAGGAAGCGACGAGGTCTTCCTCGACGGGCCAGGATTCGACGACGCGTGGCTCGCCGCCCAACATGATCTGCGCTCACTCGAAATTCGCGAACTCCTGATCCGGAATACAGAGATGACTCGCGAGGCCGTGTTGCGGCTGCTGCAGCGCCACGATCTCGAAACATTCACGGCCCCTGGCATGTCGATCACGGATGACAATGCGCAGCAGTTAGGGATCCAGGAACATCTGATCTTCCTGAATGTTATGCAATCGGATCTGACCGACACCGGATTTGCTGCACTCAAACCCGCCCGCTTGCAGTTCCTCTACATCGCCGGAACGCACGTGACCGCGGACTCACTGCAGCGGGAACTTTCCACCAATTGGACTTTACAGTCACTTGCATTGGATGGCCGTCAGTTTACGCCTGAACTGGCCGCCCAGCTCGCACAGATGAGATCATTGACCATGATGGTGCTCATCGGCCCCGATGTCACCGACGCGCACGTTAAACTGCTCGAATCGATGCCGAATATCCGCTACATCCGACTTGAGCAGACGTCCGTCAGTGAAGAAGCCGTCGCCGCATTGCGCGCCGCGCGTCCGCAGCCGGGTGCCGTCGACGTTCCTGGCCCTGAGGACATCTTCTATCGGTGGCGGCCGGAATGATTCAGGCCGGTTTCAAGACCGGGAGGGCGAGGCTCCCGCCGATCCGGAACGGTAGGAACGTGCTCGATCCATCGCGGCTTTCCCGATTGTTCGGGGATCACCCTCCCATGTCACATGTTCCAGGGTCTTAAACTGAAACCCGAATCGTCTTTCATCCGAGTCCCCTGCTGACTGCCCTCCTTCTGCAAATTCGCTATCCTGTCCGCGGGAGGAGCATCATGAGCGAACGGAGTCAGTCACGAAATTGGGTGGGATTCGACCTGGGGGGCACCAAGATGCTGGCCCAGGCATACGATGACGATCTGAAAGTGATCGGACGGGAGCGACGCAAGACAAAGGCGTCCGCAGGCACCGACAGCGGACTGGAACGCATTCAGGAAGCCATCAAGACCGCGCTCGACCAGGCCGGCATCGCTCCTGAACAGCTATCCGGGATCGGCATCGGCTGCCCCGGTCCGGTCGACATGGAAGCCGGTGTGGTGCTGAATCCGCCAAACCTGGCCTGGCGGGACGTCCCGATCGGCCGCAAGCTGCAGGAGCACTTCGGCTGCCCGGTCGCCGTCCTGAACGACGTCGATTCCGGAGTGTACGCGGAATACCGCTTCGGGGCCGGTCAGGGTGCGCGGTGCGTCGTCGGCGTGTTCCCTGGCACCGGCGTCGGCGGCGGGTGCGTTTACAAAGGAGAGATCTTTCGCGGTGCGAAGACGACCTGCATGGAGATCGGCCACGTCCAGGTCATGCCCGAAGGTCCGCTGTGCGGCTGCGGCCGACGCGGCTGCCTGGAAGCAGTTGCCAGCCGGCTGGCGATCTCCGCGACCGCGGCGAAAGCCGCCTACCGGGGCGATGCGCCGCACCTGAAAGAGCACGGCGGGACGGACATCGCCGAGATCCGCAGCAGCGCGCTGGCGGAAGCCATTAAAGGGGGGGACAAAGTGGTCGAAGAAATTGTCCGCGAGGCGGCTCGGCAAATCGGCATTGCAGTCGCGGGAGTCATTCACCTGATGAGTCCTGAGATCGTCGTGCTCGGCGGCGGTCTCCTCGAAGCCATGCACGATGCGTTTATCGACCAGGTCAGCAAGTCCGCCCGCAAACGGGTGATGCCGGCGTATAAGAACACGTTTGAAGTGGTCGGTTCGAAGCTCGGTGACGACGCGGTGGCGCTCGGTGCGGCGGCGTGGGCGCAACACAAGTTCGCGGCTGCCGCGGTGGAACGCGCCGCCGTGCCGGCGTGAGTGTGACGCACAGAATCAGCAAGGGCCCGGCGTGGCCGACTCCGCTCCCATCCCCGCACCCGACGCCGCCGCGCAACCCCGCACGGTCGCGGTGATCGAAGTCGGCACGACCTCGATCCGCATGGCGATCGCCGAAGTCGGCGTCAGCGGCTCGATCCGCGTCCTGGAGGCACTCTCCCAGGGAGTGACGCTGGGTAAAGACTCGTTCATGCGGGGCGAGATCGCCAAGCCGACGATCGAAGAGTGCGTTCGCGTCCTCAAAGCGTACCGGCTCAAACTGGAAGAGTACGGTATTCGCCAGGTTGACCAGGTCCGTGTGGTGGCCACGAGCGCCGTGCGCGAAGCCCTGAACCAGATGGCGTTTGTCGACCGCATCTACGTCGCCACCGGACTGACGGTGCAGCCGATCGACGAGGCTGAGGTCCACCGCATCACGTACCGCAGCATCCAGCCGCTACTGGCGGCCGAGCCGCGGCTCACCAACTCCCACACCATCATCTGCGAAGTCGGCGGCGGCAGCACCGAGCTGCTCGTCGTCGAGAAAGGCAACGTCCGTTATTCCCATTCGTACCGGCTCGGGTCGCTGCGCCTCCGCCAGTCGCTGCAGGGACTCCGAACGTCACCCGCCAAGACGCGCGAGATCATCGAGCTGGAAAGCCATCAGACGCTCGAAGACCTGCTGCAGTACGTGCCGCAGTCTTCGGGCGCAGAGCTGTTGACCCTGGGCGGCGAGATGCGGTTCGTCGCCCGACAGCTGATCCCCGACTGGAAGCCGGAAATTCTCGGCGTCGTGAGCGTGCCGAAGCTCGCCCGGCTTACGGACGCCGTGCTGGGCATGTCGGAAGAAGCGATCGTCCGCCAATACCATCTGACGTTGCCCGAAGCGGAAACGCTCGCGCCGGCGCTGCTCATCAACCTGCAGTTGGCGCAGCTGCTGTCGCTCGATCACGTGACGGTGTCGATCGCCAACCTGCGCGACGGCCTGTTGCGCGAGATGGGGGACCAGACGATCTGGACGGACGATTTCCGCAACCAGATCATCCATTCGGCCCTGGAATTGGGGCGGAAGTACGAGTTCGACGAGGCGCACGCGCGGCACGTCGCCGAATTGAGCCAGGCGCTGTTCGCCGCCCTCCGGGAAGACCACGGGATTGACGCGCGCGGCGAACTGGTGCTGTACCTGTCGGCGCTGCTGCACGAGATTGGCGGCTTCGTCAGCCATACCAGTCTGCACAAGCACTCGATGTACCTGATCCAGAACAGCGACCTGTTCGGACTCAGTCCGGCCGACGTGCTGCTGGTGGCACTGGTGGCCCGCTATCATCGCCGCGCGTCGCCGAAGCCGACGCATCCGGGTTTCAGCACGCTGGATCGCGATCGCCGCGTCACCGTGTCCAAGCTCGCGGCCATTTTGCGGATCGCAATCGCGCTCGACGCTTCACGGACGCAGCGTGTCCGCAACATTGCCTGCCATCGCGACCGGTCGCGGCTGATCATCAGCGTGCCGCAGATGGAGGACCTGTCCGTCGAGCAACTGGCTCTGCGTCAGGGCCGCTCCCTGTTCGAAGAGATCTACGGGATCACCGTCCAGCTTCGTCCGGAAGCGCGCCGCGAATCCCGCCCGTCGAGCGCGCAGTTCTGAGTGGGAATTCCGCCTTGAGGCGGCTCTCTCAACGCTCGTCTTTCAACTTCCCGTTTCATCGCGGCGGCAGCGGAATCTCGTCGGATTCGCTGATCCGCACAGGGTCGAGGCGCTGCGGCTGGTTCTTCGAGATGAACAGAAATCCTTTTCGGCTCGGAGTCGGGGCCGTCGCCGGCGGTGCGAAATACGCGCCGGTGTGACGCTCAGCTGGCGGTGCATTTGCCGTCGTCGTTGTCGTCAGCCCACCGGGCGTTGTCGTGGGCCGGGACGACGTTTCGGCCGGAGTCGGCACGGGACGTTCGATAGGGGGCAGCGGAGCGCGGGCCGTCGCGACCCCGTCGGCGTCGAGCCGGTGCTCCACGATGGCCAGAGCGCGATCGAGTTGCAGCATGTGCTCGTCCACAAACCGGTTGATCGCGGCCGCAACTGCTCATGGCGGCATGACGCCGCGGCTGGCGACGCGCTCGAGTTCCTGGAGGAGAGCTGGCGCGCGCTGGTCAATGTCGCTCAGAGGGCATTGATCGCGGCCGCCGCACGCGCGAGGCATCCCCGCCGCAGGCCGTCCAGTTCCTTCAGGGCGACCATCGCCTGGCGGGCGTTTTCCTGCTGAATGCAGCGGTCGGTGACGGGCGGGTCATTCCTGTTGCAGCTCGCTGACCTTTTGCCCAGCGGGCGATTGCAGCCGCGGCCTGCTCCTGTTCGGCGGCGACAAAATGTCCGACGAAAAACCCCGCGATGCCGAGAAACACTGCCATCGCCGCGATGACTTCCTCTTAACTGACGCACGAGGGCCGCAGGGCATGTTCGAGCGCTGCGCAGCTCCAGTTCGAGATGATCACTGCTCATGAAGAAGCCCGTCGAACTTGAAGTGAAATGAGCCGCGCGCGGAGCTGCTGTTCTGTTTATCGACCAGTAGAATCCGATGATCCAGCAGAACCTGCATTCGTATGCGGAGATTGCCGGATTTTCCCAAGCTCCAGCAGGCTTCCGAGTTATCCGCCTTGGCGACGCGCCTGCGGAAATCCGCCATGAGCGGTAGAGACCGCCGCCTCCACAATGGGACGATCAGGAATTTCGATCAGGTGCTCAGCGCCTCGGGAGAGGGCCACACCAAAGCTACGCGATCACGCTCGCCAGCAGGCTGCTCCCCCCGTAGCTGATCAGCGGATGGGCAATCCCTTTGGGGTGCTGCGAGGGCGGCCTGGCCGACGGCGACGTTCACACCCGCCTGTGCCACGAGTTGGATCAGCAGCGTTCGTCCGGCCGTCGCGGCAATGTTCGGTTACCGTCGCTGCGGAACATCTGCATTCCACACCAGTGCCAGTCCCGCCCACAGGCCGAGCACGCCCAGAGTGCCGATCAGACCGAGTTCTCACCGACGACGAAGGTGAACACAAAATCAGTGTTGGCCTCCGGCAGGAAGCTGAGCTTCTGCCACCGCGTCCCAACCTTGCCCGTTCCAGCCGCCGGAAAACTGAGCGTCGTCAGCGATTGCTGGACCTGGTAGAGCGCCGCGAGCGGTTCGTGCCAGCCGGCCAGGAATCCGAGAGTCGCTGCATCTGGTAGGGACGCAGCCATACAGCCGCCGGCGACAGCGGGCAGCAGGCCTGCCAGAGCGACCGCACAGCACCACATCGGCCAGCCGCATCAGGAATAGGGTGCCGTGGCAGCGATCCCGCCGAGGAACGCTGCCGTGCCGAGGTCCGGCTCGACCAGCACAAGTCCGAGGACGACGGCAACCGGCGCGGCGACCAGCAGTTCGCGGAGTCCCTCGCGAACACGTTCCAGCCGCCGGTTGGACCTGTTCCAGCGCACCCGTTCCAGTCCCCAGCAGGCGAACAGGGGGACCGTCAGCTTGGCGAACTCCGACGGCTGGAACGACCACGCCCCGAGGCGGAACCATCGTTGTGCCCCGTTCACCCGGTAACCGACGCCCGGAACCAGAACCAGCACCAACAGGCAGGCTGTGGCCACAAACAGCCAGGGGGCCGCGCGCTGCCAGAACGCCGCCGGCAGCGCTCCGGCGATGCAGCCGCAAACGACGGCCAGCCCGAGAAACGTCGCGTGCCGAGCCAGGTAGAACTCGTCGGCCGCACTGGGGCGCGCGGTGATGCTCGCGCTATAGACCATGAGCACTCCCACGCCCAACAGGACGCAGGCCAGCGAGATGAACAAATGGCGCAACTGCTGTGCCGACATATCGCTACTATCGGCAGGCCGCATTCGCGGACATCGGCCAAGATTGCCGGTAAGGAAGCTGTCGGCCGTCAGCGATCAGCCGAACGTCAGATTTCGACATTTGGCCACTCTGACATTGCCGCTCCGTGCGCTACTATCCGCCATCCGTCTTGAGCGGCGGCGGCTTCAGGCCCATCGCCTCCAGCAGGAGCAGCATATCGTCCCAGACAGGGCGCTTGGCGGCCGGGTTCCTCAGCAAATAGCTGGGGTGATAGGTGCACAGCACCTTGGCACTGCCGTGCGAATACCAGCGTTGCCGCATCTTGCCGATCGAGTCTGTGACGCCGAGCAGGTTTTGCGCGGCACATGATCCCCAGCAGACGATGTACTCCGGCTGGATGATGCTAATCTGGCCGTCGAGATACTCCCGGCAATTCGCGGCTTCGGCGGGCAACGGAGTGCGGTTCTCGGGCGGCCGGCAGCGGAGGATGTTACAGATATAGATTTCCTCGCGTTGCCAGCCGCAGGCGGCGATGATCCGATTGAGCAACTGGCCGGCGCGGCCGACAAACGGCTCCCCCTGGCGGTCTTCGTCGGCGCCCGGCGCTTCGCCGACAAACATCACGCGCGCGTGCGGATTGCCAACGCCGAAGACCGTCTGTTTGCGAGTCCGCGCCAGCTCTTCACAGCGCGTGCATGTCGCGACGCGTTCGGCCAGCGCACACAACGCTGAGCGGCGATCGCCTGAATCGATGCGCACCGGCAAGTCCTTCGACAGTGGTATGACATTCGGGGAGGCAGGCTTCGTGCCGGGGCCGGCGGTATGGACGCTGTGCAGGCGTGACGGCGGGGCGGATTCCGGTGCGGCCAGATGTGAGACCAGCCGCGTGCCAGCTTTCCAGCATCTGTACGGCGGCGCGACGAGTACGGCGGGCGACATCGGACATGCGGCCAACTTAGCAGCCGCTCCGCCGCCGCGCCAAACCTGCCGCTGCGAACGTCACAATGCGAGGGCGATCCCAATGTCTCGGGAGAGCCATACTGTCGGCAAACTGTGCAACGTCGGTCGGCGGCAGCAGAGCGGCCTTTCGTCGTGCCATCGACCACCCGCCGGTTCGTCACGGTATGCTCACGCCAGCAACCCCTGCGTTCCTTCCGCACCCGCTCTGGAGTCGCTCTATGCTCCCGATTCGTTCCCTGTTCGTCGCTGCGATGGCTGTCATCGCGCTGCAACTCACTGCAGTTTCGTTACACGCTGGATCCGCAGACGGGCGGCTCGATTTTTATTTCATCGATGTGGAAGGGGGCGCAGCGACACTGATCGTCACGCCGACCGGCGAATCGATCCTGATCGACTCGGGCTATCCTGACAACCAGGGGCGTGACCTGAACCGGATTCTGCACGTGGTGCGCAACGTTGCCGAGTTGAAAGGCATTGACCATGCGGCCGTGACGCACTGGCACCGCGACCACTACGGGAATCACGCGGCGCTGGCGGCCGAGATCAAGATCGGCGACTTCTACGACCGCGGGATCCCGGACACCCTGGCGGACGACCCGGAATTCGCCGCGCGGATCGCTGACTACCGCCGGGCGGCGCAGAACCAGTCGCGCACGCTGCATGCCGGGGACTCGTTCGATCTCGAGTCCCCGCTGACGCCGCTGAACATCCGCGTGGCGACAGCGGACCGTCAGGTCATGCCGAACACCGGCCGACCCAATCCGTACGCGGATCGCAACGTGCCGCAGGCTGAGGACAAGAGCGACAACGCCGCCAGCTTGAGCCTGTTGATCACGTTCGGCAGGTTCAAATTCCTGTGCTGCGGCGATTTGACCTGGAACGTTGAGGGGCAGCTCGTGACGCCGAACAACCCGCTGGGCCAGGTCGACCTGTTCATGGTGACGCACCACGGGCTGGAGGTCAGCAATAATCCGGCGCTGGTGCTGGCGATCGACCCGGTGGTGGCCGTGATGTGCAACGGGCCGACGAAGGGGGGACACGCCCAGACGCAGGCGACGCTCCGCGAGGTCAAGTCGCTCAAGGCCTTGTACCAGTTGCACCGCAACGTCGCGCTCACCGCCGACCAGCAGACTCCGGCGGAATTCATCGCCAACAGCGGCGACACGGCTGGCTGCGAAGGGGTGTGGGTCAAGGCCTCGGTGGCGGCGGATGGCAACAGCTACACGGTGCAGATCGGCGAGAAAGGGGAGCCGAAGACGTACCAGACCCGGAAGGAGGGCTGAGCGCCACTCGCGTCGCCCGTAATTGCAGCAAATCCGCTGTGCGTGCCACTGGCTTCGCCAGTGTCGAGCGGAAGTGGACATCCACTGAGGCGTCACTGGCGGAGCCAGTGGCACCTGCAGTATCTGGACCGTCCAGTTACTCCGGCGCACGAAAAAAGGCGCTCCCTTGCGGGAGCGCCTGCGTGTGAATCTCGCGACTTCGGCAAATCACTTCTTCTTCGCGGCTTCGAAGCCCTTGCCGAAAGCAGTGTCGTTGAACACCATCTCGAGCTGCTCGTTGCCGGTCTTGGCTTCGACCTTGCCCTTGCAGTTGTTGCAGCAGAAGCAGACCTTCGTGCCGCTGACGTCAATCGCGGTTTCCGTGTTCAGCTTGCCGCCGCTGAGCGGGCACTTCGTTTCCTTGTACTGTCCGGTGACGACCAACTGCTGATTCGCCTTTGCGGCGAACTTGGCCGTGTCCTTCTTGAAGGCGTCCGGGCAACCGCCGCAGCAGAGGTAGACCTTGCCCCCCTTGTAATCGACCGTCTTGTCGCCAACGGCCGCTTTCCCCGACACGGGGCACTTGCCGAATTCTTCCTTCTTCTCTTCGGCGCCGATCGCCGCGAACGCCAGCAACGCAACAGCAAACAGCCCGAGGCAAGCCTTCTTCATAGATGAACTCCTGGGGTGGTATCGGGGACAAATGCCACGGCCGGTCAATCGCCAAGATCTGCCGGTGCCGGGACTCATCAGTCGGAACTTGCGCATACTCTAGCCAGACCCTCCCGCTCCCGCAATGGTGTGAGTCGCTTTTCCCCGGATTCTCACACGGCTACGATGCCCCCCGTCCCGCGACACTCACCTGAGGAGTACCCCGTTGATGCGCGCCCTGCGTCCCCTTCCGCTCGTGGCTGCCTGCCTGTTCGTTTCCGCGGCTGTTGCGGCTGAGCCGAAGCTCACCGACGCCGAGAAGCATGCCGGCTGGAGGCTGATCTTTGACGGCAAGACCACCAGCGGCTGGCGGAACTTCAAGAAGGATGCGATCGGCAGCGGCTGGAGCGTGAAGGACGGCGCACTGACCCGGACTGGCGATGGCGCCGGCAATATCGTCAGCCAGGAGGAATTCGACAATTTCGAACTGTCGATCGAATACAAGATCGTCCCCGAAGGGAACAGCGGACTCGGGTTCCACGTGACGGAGGACGGGAACGACCCCTGGTACATCGGCCCGGAAGTGCAGATTCAGGATAATGTCAAAGGGCACGATCCGCAGAAGTCCGGCTGGCTGTACGGGCTGTACAAGCCGGGGATGGACCCGGCCACCGGCGAAACGATCGACGCCACGCGCCCGGCCGGGGAATGGAACCACGTGCAGTTGCGGGTCACCAAGGAGGGCTGCGAGATCAACATGAACGGCATCCGCTACGCGCAGTTCAAGATCGGCGACGCCGACTGGAACCGCCGCGTCGCTGCGAGCAAGTTTGCAAAGAGCGCGCTGTTCGGAAAGTCCGGCAAAGGGCACATCGTCCTGCAGGACCACGGGCACGAAGTGGCTTATCGCAATATCAAGGTCCGCGTCCTGCCGCCGGATGGCGCCGCGCCGAACCCGGTGACCGGCAAACTGGCGCTGAAGCCGCAACTGGCGTTTATGAACCTCGAATGGGCTGGCTGGGAACCAGTCAACGAGCGCGGATTGGCCACGGCGTTCCGGCCGGTGGCCCTGACGCACGCCGGCGACGGGTCGAACCGGATCTTCGTCGGCGATGAATGGGGCGTGGTCTACGCCTTTGAGAACCGGCCGGACGTGACCGAGTCGAAGGTCTTTCTCGATCTCCGCGACCGTGTGAAGTACACCGACAACGAAAACGAAGAGGGGCTGCTGGGCCTCGCGTTCCATCCGAAGTACAAGGAAAACGGTGAGTTCTTCGTCTACTACTCGACGCGCGCCGCCGAACACACCACAGTGGTCTCGCGGTTCAAGGTTTCCAGGACCGATCCGAATCGAGCCGATCCCGGGTCCGAAGAAGAACTCCTGCGGATCCCGGCGCCGTTCTGGAATCACAAGGGGGGCACGATCTGCTTCGGCCCGGACGGTTGTCTGTATGTCGGCATGGGAGACGGCGGCGCCGCGAACGACCCTTACGGCAACGGTCAGAACCTCGAAACCTGGCTGGGCAAGATCCTGCGGGTCGACGTCGATCACCGGGCAAACGGCAAGACGTACGCGATTCCGGGCGACAATCCGTTCGCGTCGACCGCGAACAAAGCGCTGCCCGAGATTTATGCCTACGGCTTCCGCAACATCTGGCGGATGGCGTTCGACCGCGCGACCGGCGCGCTGTGGATTGCGGACGTCGGACAGAACCTGTGGGAAGAGATTGACATTGGCAAGGCCGGGGGCAACTACGGCTGGGCGGTCCGCGAAGGGACGCATCCGTTTGGCTCCAAAGGCAGCGACGCGAGCCCGGACCTCATCGAACCGATCTGGGAATACGATCACCAGGTCGGCAAATCGATCACCGGCGGCATTGTGTACCGCGGCAAGCAGCATCCGGAACTGGTTGGTAAATACATCTATGCCGACTTCGTGTCCGGAAAAATCTGGGCGCTGAAGTACGACGAAGCGGCCGGCAAGGTCGTCTCCAACGAAGAGATTCCGTCCGAGCCGGGGACCGCCATCATCAACATCAGCGACGACGAACAGGGGGAATTGTACTTCACGGTCGTGTCCTCGACCGGGAAGGGGATCTACACGATCGTCGCAGAGTGACGGGCGACGGCCGAAAGTGGAATGGAAATCGCGAAGCCGTCAGCGAACGTCGCTGGCAGCTTCACGGCGGGTGTCACAGCCGCCGTTCAAGGAATGAGATGATCGGTGAAGCCGCTCAGTTCTCCGCTGATTTCCTTTGATCTCGACGACACGCTGATCTGCTACCAGCCGACGACGCCGCGGGAACCGAATCGCGTTCCCCGGCTGTTGCGCCCCTGGTTCAAGGAACCAGTTCGCGCCGGGACGACGAACCTCATGCGGACGCTCGTGGCCGAGGGCTGGCGGATTGCCATCTACACAACCTCGCACCGTTCTCGCGGGGCCATCAGAGGACTGCTGCGGTACTACGGTGTGCGTCCGGCGCTGCTGGTCAACCAGGTTGAGCACGAGCGCGCGCTGGCTCGACAGGGATGCCCACGCGGTCCGACCAAGTGGCCGTCGCTGTTCGGCATCCGGCTGCATGTTGACGATTCCGAAGGTGTCCTGTTGGAAGGACGCCAGTTCGGTTTCGAGGTTGTCGTCGTCCGACCGGACGATCTGCAGTGGGCCGATGTTGTCCTCGATGCGGCCCGCGCCGTGTCGCGAAGAGCGGGCTCGACAGCAGTATGAGACTCGGTGAGATTGTTGCCGGTGCAGCTTGCTCGCCTGCGGGCTCGCGGCGCTCACCTGGCGCGGACTCAGACCGTGGCTCTGCGCGGTTCTGACAGTGTCAGTGATGGCTCCGCTGAGGCCGCCAGCCAGCACCCTGTCACCGAATTACGGCTTTGGCTTTGCGCGGGGGACCTTCTCCGGCGAGGCCGACTCTTTTTCGACGGCCGCCTCGAACTTCGCACGCTGCGCTGCAGCCCAGGTTCGGTAGCCTTCAGGATCGATCCACGCCTTGATCCCGTCGGTCTTGGCATGCTCCAGCCGCTCGAACAGTCCATAAACCTCGTTGTGCGGCATCAGCCAGATGTCCGGCTGCAGCGACTCCAGTGTGCGGAAGGTCCGTTCGAAGTCCTCCCGGATGCCTGGATACGACGGTTCGCGGACCAGCCGATAGCCGGGATTCACGCTCGTGCCGTTCGGAAATACCACTGTGTAGCGCCGGCCTCCCTCGGCAACGTTCATCACGAACGTTGTCGACCCTCGCGTGTGACCGTTCGTCAGGAGCGCCGTCAGCGTCACGTCACCCAGTTGTACGGTATCGCCGTCGCTGATGACCTCATCCGCCGTCGCGGGATCGAAACCAAACTCGGGATACGACCCGTAGTGGAAGTCGGTTTTCCCGCCGGACTCGAACAACTCCTGTTCTTCTTTGATGCTGACCACTTTCGCGCCGGACAGCTTTTTGAGATACGCATGGCCGCCGACGTGATCGACGTGGGCGTGGCCGATCAGCAGCCGCTTGATGTCTTCCGGCCGGAAGCCGAGTTTCCGGATGGACTCGGCAATCATTGGGCCAGAGCCGGGCATGCCCGTGTTCAAGACGATGTGGCCGTCAGAAGTCGTGATCAGAAACGCGCTCAGTCCCTGAGTGCCGACGAAGTAGATCGGACCGACGATCTTCGCCGGCTCGGCCGGTTCATCCCACTTGAGCGCCTTGCGTGCGACGTCGAGGAACTTCACCGGGTCGTTGGCCAACTCCTGCAAGTTGGGTTGTGTGACCGCTGCGGGGCGTTCCGGATCGGCGGCGGGAAGCACTGCGGACGCGCCTGCGAGCGATGCGACAAGTACCGCAACCTGTAAGGTCGAGCGCTGATACATCGTTGGGTTTCCTTCACGACGAGCGGTGACAGTGGGTCGTGCACGGACGATCTGATGGGATGTTACCGCATCGAATCGACGAATGCCTTCCATTGGCGAAGGTGTCGAGAGCCAGCCGTCCCGGCAATCGGATTATGGATCCATGCGCCATTTGACGGACGCCTCCGCGGCGCCCCGGACGCCGATTCGCGCGCCGGGTTGTGCTTTCCGCAGAGCTGCGAGGGCCTCATCGGATGCGGACGTCTGATCCAGTGTGATGTGCTTCAGTCCGGGCAGCGCTTCCAGTTGCTGGACGTGCGCGTCAGACACGTCGGGCCCCATCAGCGTCCGCATGTTGAGCGACTTCACCTGTGCGATCGCGGCGGCGAGCTCCGGAGTGAACTGCCGGCCATCAATCACCAGCGACTGCAGCTTGGAGCCGGCAATGGCTGTCTGCAGCGCCGTACCGGTTATGCGCGTGCCGGCGACGTTGAGGACGCGGAGACGCTGGGGTCGCAAGGCTGCCAGACCGGCGTCGGTAATGTCGGATTGCATGAGGTTCACGTGGCCGACGTCAGGCAACCGGCCGACGACCTCGGCATCGGCGTCGGTCAGCGAAATGCCGGGGACGGACACGACGATCGGATCCTGATACGCCAGGATCCGCATTACGGCGTCACGGCTCAGTCGCGTACTCAGAATGTCGAGTTGACGAATCGTGACGTCACGCAGGTCGTCTTGTCCGGCCAGCCATGCGTCATCAAACTCCGTCCCCCGGAGAGCCACGAGAGCGCCGTGCGGAGCGTTGAAGCCCGTCAATCGTGCCAGCGGATATTCGAGATACTCGGTCAGTCCCGGAACGACGAGTCTGCCGCCGCGCGCTTCGATGGCTGCAGCGATTCGCCACTGGCGGGTCAATGAGTGGTAGATCCAACCGCCGATCAATCCCAAGAGCGCGATGAGGACAAACAGCGTTACGAATCGCCTTCGCCAACTCAGGCGACGACCCGCAGATGGGGTCGGACGATTCGCCTCTTCACAAGGCAATGATTGGCTGCTCATCAGCGGTGTCCGGGCTGAACCTGTTTCCGGTCGACATACAAGCCCCACTCCGGATGCGCTGTTCGTAGCGCCTGAAGCGCTTCAGGTGATACCGACGTCTCATCGAGCGTCAGTCCTCTCAGGCCGGGAATCAACTTGAGCAACTCCAGATGTTCATCGGTGATCTCAGGCCCGACCAGGTCAATGGACTGCAAGGTTGGCATTGTTCCCAGAAACTTCGCCAGCTCCGGCGTAAACTGGCGGCCATCGAGTCCGAGATACTTCAGAGGCAGGCCAGTGAGCCGTTTCTCCAAAGCCGCAGACGTCACCGGCGACTCAGCGACATTGAGGAGGAAGACGCTGAACAAGGGAATGTGTGAGAAGCCTTCGTCGGTCATCTCCGTGCCGCGCAGAACCAGAAAATGCAGCGAGATGTTGTTCGTTAACAGCTTGGCCTCGGCGTCGGAAAACGGCCCCCCGTTGATTCCGAGACAGTTGATTTCATGTTTCTGCAGCAGCCGGTGAATCGCGTCCCGGTTGATGCGCGTGCCCTCGATCGACAACTGATTGAACTCAATGGCCACGAAGTCGTCATGCGTGGCGAGCCAATGGTCGTCGAAGTCAGGACCCTGCAGAACGACAGTGCGTTCGACCCGCACAGGTACACGCAACACCGGCGCGAGGGTCCGTTCCACGATCGAGCCCGCATGGTATTCGCGATAGTCCCCCCCGGCCGCACGGATCTCGGCGATCAGCCGGCCTTTCGGTCCGCCATGCCAGATGACGGCGGCGACCAGCAGCGCAACGAGCCCGATCAGGCACAACAATCGCTTGCGCCAGTTTCGCGACCGAGGTTGGGATTCTGATGCCACCGCGGCGAGGCCCCCTCAAGCGAATCGCAGAACGGAACCGTTAGCCGCCAAGAATACGATTGCGGCGGGAAACACGGTCGCACGAAAGCCAGCCTGCACAACAGTCACACCACCGCCGGCGCCGCCGCCAGCAGGAACCGCCGAGTACGGCCCAGGAGGCCGCTCTGCGCCGGCGCCAATCCATGTTGCGCTGCCAGTTCGTGGAACAGCCGGAGTCCGCGGCGCTCGGCCGAGCCCAGTTGGAAATGCAGGTTCTCGGTCAGGTAACGACAGGCGGTTTCCAGACGGAGCCCGAGCAACGGAGCCTCACGCTCGGCAATCCGCCCGGCCGCAGCAACGCCGGAATCCCGGGAGTCGCTGAGTGCCGCCGCCAGGCCCGGCCACCACTCGCTGTTGTGG
The DNA here is from genome assembly GCA_046349775.1 of Planctomycetaceae bacterium. Classification (GTDB taxonomy): domain Bacteria; phylum Planctomycetota; class Planctomycetia; order Planctomycetales; family Planctomycetaceae; genus JAEUIG01. Next base: position 34,528 of record JAXMBS010000019.1, read on the forward strand.
CCGACCCACATCGCAAATACGAATGGCAGGCCGGTCCAGCGAAGCCATTCCTCCCCCAAATCCCAGGATTCTGAAAATTCCCGGCCGACGGGATGCATCGCGCGGTCGCCGATCAGCAACACGGCGTCGGCCGTGGTCTCGGAAATGGCGGCGCCCATCGGCAGTCGTTCCAGCCGGGGGGCGACGCCGAATCGCTCCGCGAGCATGATCCGGGCCAGGGCGGCGCTCGTGCGCGAACCGGCGTCGAGCGCGAGCGAGCGGACGTTGCCCGGCTTCACTCGGAAATACAGCTTGACGCTCAGCACCGGACCGCGGGAGGCCACGCAGGCGTCGGAGATAATTTCGTAGTCGGGGCCGCTGAACGCCTCGATCGAGGGGATCAGGGCGACGTTGAGTCGGCCGGCGGCGAGGTCGTCAGCCAGGCGGCTGGGGTAGTCGAGCAGCAACTCGGCACCCGGCAGACGATCGGCGAGGCCTTCGATCAGCGGCTTGGAGTTGAGGTAGCTGACCGCGCCGATCCGCAGAGCCGGTGCGGCGGACTCTTTTCGACGGGGCCGCTTGGAGTCGATCATGGGAAGTGTGTGGCGTGGCCCGGCGCGGGCCGATTATAGGCATCGTCGCTGTGCGACGAAACGGTCACGGCCGTCAACGGCGGTGGATTTCGAGCAATCGTTCCCAGCAAGGAACCGCTGGAACCATTGCCGGATAACACGGGTCTGTGCGGATTGCCGAACGCAGCGGTTGACGGGTGTGGCGTGCACCGTTTACCAGTATGGTCGTCGGCGCAGTTTGCAGAATCGGCAGAATCGTAGCGGGGATGGCGAAACCGCCAGCGACGAACGGCAACCGGCTGTCCCCGCAGAGTCTCGCGATTCGCTCAACTCTAAACGCACAACGACTCCCACAGCCCAGCGTCCAGAGACCATGAATCCTATTCGCGTCGGACTGATCGGGCTGGGCAACGTCGGGACCGGCGTGGCGCGGCTGTTGACCGAGCACGCAGACCGGATCGCGCGTCGGGCCGGGCGGCCGGTCGTCGTCACGCGCGTCGCCGTCCGCAATTCCTCGCGGCCGCGGCATGTGACCATGGATGCGCGGCTCGTGACGACGGATCCGCTGGCAGTCGCAGGTGCGGAAGACGTGGACGTCGTTGTCGAGCTGATGGGGGGACTCTGTCCGGCGCGCAAGGTGGTGCACACAGCGCTCGAAGCCGGCAAGGACGTGGTGACGGCGAACAAGGCGCTGTTGTGTGAGCACGGGCCGGAGCTGTTCGCGGCGGCGCGCCAGCGCGGCCGGTGCCTTGCCTTTGAAGCGTCGGTGGCCGGCGGCATTCCGATCATCGGCGTCCTCGGTCAATCGATGACGGCCAACCAGATTACGGCCATCGAGGCGATCATCAACGGGACCAGCAACTTCATCCTGACGGAAATGTTCCGCACGCGCGCCTCGTACGAAGACACCGTTACCGAAGCGCAGCGGCTGGGTTACGCGGAGGCCGATCCCGCGATGGATGTGAACGGCACCGATGCGGCCCAGAAGCTGACGATTCTGGCGCAGCTCGCGTTCGGGACGCGCGTACTGCCGGGCGAGTTTCCGGTCCAGGGGATCGACAGGATCGAACAGACCGACCTGGTGTACGCGGACGAACTGGGGTATGCGATCAAACTGCTGGCGACGGCGCGGCTGACGAAGGGCGAACTGGAAATGCACGTGCAGCCGACGTTCATCCGGCACGGGCGTCCGCTGGCGCAGGTGAACGGCGCGCACAACATGATCGCGCGACCGGCGACGCCGTCGGCCAGACGTGGTACTCGGGCGCCGGCGCCGGCCAGATGCCGACCGCTTCATCCGTCGTGGCGGACATCATCGATGTGGCCGCCGGCCGCGCCGCAGTCACATTCAAGAGCCTCGACCTGTGGGGCGAGCAGCCGCCGCACCGGCGGCAACCGGCCGCCGCCGTCTATCGGCGGTATTACCTGCGATTCAATGTCGACGACCGACCGCACGTGATGGCGGACATCACCGATATCCTCGGGCGGCACTCCATCAGCCTGGCGAGCGTCATCCAGCATGAAGCCCCGGAACCGGATGCGGAGGATTACCGGAGCTCGCCGATCGTGCCGCTGGTGATCATGACGCACCGCACGACGGAGGGTCAGTTGCAGATGGCGCTCGCGGAACTCAACGCGCTCGACAGCGTGCGGACGCCGGCGGTCTGCATGCCGGTTGCAGATTGAAGCTGCAGGAACCGCGGAATGGACGGAAGCTGCGACACGACGTCTCCTGAAGCATAGTTCCACTGGTCTGAGTTCTTGACAGGGTGGATTTGGCCCATGAAGTCACGAAACATCATGGCCGAAACTTGAACTCGTTCTGAGTTCTATCGCGGTGTTCGCGTCATTCGCGGTTCTGTCTCATGTGCGCTTCAAATCGGCTCGTGTTGCTCGTGGCGGCGGCCGGGCTGGCGGCGACGATCGCGGTGTTGTGGTTCAGCGACGTGCCGCTGGGCGTGCCGGGAGAGTGGGTCTGGCGGCGAATTCATCACGGCGCCGAGCACGTGTGGGGCTGGACTGCCGGGGGCGCCGCGGCGGCGGTCTATATTCTGTTCGTTGTGTTCGGCGGGATGCGGATTGAGACACGTGGCGCTGTCCGTCCAAGTGCCTGGCTCTGCCTGCTTGCGGCCGCAGGATTCACCTGGTTGTGGGTGATCCAGTCGTCTGTTCCGGGGATTGCCGGATTGCCCAAGACGCAGTTTGTGCTGTACTACAAAGCCTCGTCAGGTTACTTCTGGCAGGCCCGCCGCGAGGTCCAGGACACGCGCGAGTTCCTGGCGGGATACGAGGAACTGCTGGCGGAGCGCGACTACCTGCACATCGGCACGCATCCCCCGGGACTGACACTCTTGTTCCGCGGACTGCTGCGGCTGTTTGCCGAACATCCGGGGCTCACCGACGTCGTTCTGGCGACGGAGCCGGCGTTTTGCCGCGAGGCGGCCGCGACGATGCGCGCCACCGAACTGACCTCCGGGCGCATCTTGACGCCCACCGACGAAGCCGTGCTGTGGCTGGCGGCCCTGCTGGCTCAGGCGGCCGCGGCGGTAACGGTGATTCCGTTGTTTGTCTTGCTCGCACTGTGTGTGGATCGCCGCACGGCGTGGTTCGTGGCGGCGCTGTGGCCGTTGGTTCCCGGGATCGCGGTGTTTCTGCCGAAGTCGGACGCGGTGTTTCCTTTGGTTTCAACGCTTGGGCCATGCCTATGGCTGGTGGGCTGGCGGAGGCGCTCGATTTTGTATTGTGTTCTGGCCGGAGCGACGCTTTTCGCCGGCATGTTTCTGAGCCTCGCGATTGCTCCGGTAGCGGTGTTGACTGGGCTGGCGACGGTGATCGGGGAATGGACGTTGTGGGGCGAGACGCGTCCCGTTTTAGACCTCTCATCCCGGGCCTCTCCTCCGCTGGGAGCAGCGGCAGACAGCGGAGCGACGCGCAGGGGAGAGGGCGAAGTGGGCGCACCGCGTGCGGGAGTGTGGTGGTGGGCGTTGAGCGTACTAGGAGCGGCGTTCGGATTCTTCGTGCCGGTGATCCTGCTGTGGCGACATTACGACCTGAATCTGCCGCGGGTCTGGTCGTGGAATGTCGCCAATCACGCGCTGTTTTATGAGAAAAACGTCCGAACCTGGTGGAAGTGGCTGCTCGTCAATCCGGTGGAGGCCGGACTGGCCGCAGGCGGTCCACTGGCGATGCTGGCGCTGCTCGGCGCCGTGCGCAGTCGCGCAACACGGCTGTTTCCGCTGGTCGCCGCCGCCGCGATCGTGTGGGGACTGCTCTGGCTCAGCGGGAAAAACATGGGAGAAGCCGCCCGGCTGTGGCTGCTGTTTCAGCCGTGGGTCGTCGTGGCTGCGGCCGCAGCGCTCCGCGACACGCAAGCCGGCTCGCTCGATCTGGCGAAACCGTCACGGATGCATTACGTCTGGATCGCCGTGCTGGCGTTGCAGGCAGCGGCCTGCATCGCGACGGTGACGCGCGTGGACGGGTTCGAACTGAGCCCGGCCTGAACGGCTACGCGCCGGACAGCAATCGCCCGGCAATCAGTGCCGTGCCGCCGACCGCGCACAGCATGCCCAGGTACAGCATGGCGAGCGCGAGTGAGCGTGCGCATGCTGCACGACGCGTGGCCACCAGGTAGATCGGAACCATCACGAGCGGTCCCGGAGTCAGATACAAGGCCGGCACGAAATGCCGCCAGCTGGAGAAGCTTTGCAACCGTGCGTCCGCATCGCACCAGCGGTACGTGAGCACAGCAAAGGCGATCCCCGCGGCGATCAGGACCATCGTATCGATGACATCCCGCACTCCGAGATCACCGGCGACGAATCCCGCTGTGGCAAACCAGACCGGCATCCAGCCCAGCGCCCGCAGCTTGGTCCGAACATCCGGAACAACGGCCGCCGTCTCCGCAGCGGTTGACTCACGCGTCTCAGTCGGTTTTTGTGCTTCGCACTGCAGCATCAGCAGATCACTTTCCGCGGCATCGCGAACATGTCGCGCGAGGTGCTTTCAGATTCTTGAAGGCCGGCGTCATGGGAGGAAGACGCTCCTGCGGAGCCACAGTGGGAGGGCGACGCTCCTGCGGAGCCGCGATGAAGAGAGAGCTTTCCTCCCGCTCCTGCTCGGCAGGAGCGTTGCCCTCCCGGTTTTGCAGCGGCCCTATGCCATTTAAGACGGGTCGGAGAGCGCGTGCAACGGGCGAGTGGCGAGTAATTCGACGACTGTCGCGTTTGCCGGCGGGAAATTCAGGTTGCGCAGTTCCGAGGCGGCCACCCAACGGAAAGACCGGTGCCGCGGGACTGCTTCGCGCGCGTCGGCGAGGCGGCAGAGGAAGAAATGCAGATCGACGCTGCCGTGAGGGTAATCGAACGTGCGGCGATCGAGGAGTTCGACAATCTCGACGCGGAGGCCGGTTTCCTCGCCGCATTCGCGGACGGCGCCGTCGGCTGGCGCCTCACCGGGCTGGCACTTGCCCCCTGGAAACTCGGCGAAACCGGGGAGGGGCCCGTCATCTCCGCGCACACCGACGAGAACCTGGTCGGCGTGAGCGACGATGGCAACGGCGATGGGTTTGGGTGGCGGCAACGACGCAAGTCCATTGCAGCGGCCCTGGTTGACGTCCGGTCTGGGCCGGCGATCAGAGTCCGGATTTACTCGGACTTACCCGGGATCGCGTCCAAGGGGGGGCCGCCCATGATGTGGTAGCCGCAGTCGACGTGCAGGGTTTCGCCGGTGATGCCGCTGGAAAGATCGCTCAGCAGAAACATGCCAGCTTTGCCGACTTCCGCTTCGGTGATGTTCCGTCGGAGCGGGGAGAAGGCCTCGTAGAGTTCGAGCATCTTCTTGAAGTCGCCGACGCCGCTGGCGCTGATCGTTCGCACGGGGCCCGCGCTCAGGGCATTGACTCGAATTCCGTCCTTGCCAAGTTCCGAAGCGAGATACTCCGTCGCGCTCTCCAGAGCCGACTTGCAGAGACCCATCAGGTTGTAACCGGGGATCACCTTCTCGCCGCCGAGATACGTGAGGCAGAGGATGCTGCCGCCGGGGTTCATGATCGGACGAGCGCGGCCGGCGAGAGCGATCAGCGAATAGGCGCTGATGTCCATTGCGAGCTGAAAACCGGCGCGGCTGACGTTATAGACCGGGCCGGTGAGGTCATTCGGCGGAGCGAATGCGATGCTGTGAAGCAGGAAGTCGATCTTGCCGAACTCCTGCGCGATGCGGGCGAACGACGCGTCGAGTTCCTCGTCCTTTTGGACGTCGCACGGGATCACGAACTTCGCGCCCAGCGGCTCAACGAGCTTGCGGACCTTATTCTCGTTCTTCGGCCGGGCCGGATCGCGATCGGGGAGGTGGGTAAAGCCCATCTCGGCTCCCTGCTGGTGCACGGCCTGCGTGATCTGCCAGGCGATCGAACGATCGTTGGCGATGCCGAAGACAACACCCTTCTTGCCGGCCAGGAAACTCATAGAGCGACTTGGGGTCGAGGTGTATGAAGGAGTGCAAACAGTACGAGAAGTGCGAACAGTATGAAAAGTAAGTGTGCGGCGAGACTTTTCGCACGCTTCGTACTCTTCACACTTTTCGCACCGCTTAGGCTCTACCTAAGTACTCTCCCGTCTCGGCGTTGATCTTCACCTTCTCGCCGGTGGTGATGAACGCCGGAACCTGGATTTCACCGCCCGTTTCGACAGTGGCCGGCTTCGTGACGTTGGTCGCCGTGTTGCCGCGCGCGGCCGGCTCGGTGAACGTGATCTCCAGGACCACGTGCTGCGGCGGATCGACCGCGATCAGCTGATCGTTCCAGTACATGAGCTGGCAGGGTGTGCCGTCCTTGATGTATCGCATCTGGTCGCCGCACACGCTGGCCGCCAGCGACACCTGCTCAAAGCTGTCGTTGTCCATGAACACGTAGTTCGAGCCGTCGAAGTACGAGTACATGCCGTCGGCGGTGCGGACGTCGGCCTGTTCGAGGCTCGCGCCGCTGCGGTAGGTGATGTCCAGCAGGGTGCCGGTGAGCATGTTGCGGAGTTTCGTCTTGTAGAGCGCCTGGCCTTTGCCGGGTTTGACGAAGTCGCAGTGAACCATTTCGAACGGCTGGCCCTCGACGATGACTTTGATTCCCTTGCGGAAGTCCCCCGCGTTGTACACAGACATTGGTCTTTTCTCGCCTGAATCGATACAAAAAGCGCAGCGACAGCGCGCGCTGGTGACGAATTCCGGATTGCCGTCCGGGAGAATCCGCCAGCTGATCCCTTTTTCGTCCCGAGCGGTCGGCGCGACTCGAGTGTAGCGCCGGCAGGAGAATAGCAAATGACCGCGAGGGGGGAAATGTTGACGCGAGAGGCAGAATTGCTCGCGAAGGACCGGAAAAAGGATTGCAAATTGCTTGCGGCCGTCTCAGCCGCTGACTCGGCCCGTGCAAATTGCAAATTGGAGGCTGCGAGCGCGGGACTGCGAGCGGGTGACTGGCATCAGTCGTTGGCGGCCGCCATTCGCGATCCTGAGCTGTTGATCGCACGATTGCGACTGCCGGAATCCCTGCGGGAACCGGCGCGGCGCGCAGCAGAGCATTTTCCGCTGATGGTCCCGCAGAGTTTTCTGCGGCGAATTCGGCCGGGGGACGTGCACGATCCGCTGTTGCGACAAGTGCTGCCGCTGGAAGACGAGTGCTCGGACGTGCCGGGATTCGTGGCCGATCCGGTGGGGGACGAAGCCGCCCGCAGGGCGCCCGGGCTGCTGCACAAGTACGCCGGGCGGGCGCTGCTCGTGGCGACTGGATCGTGCGCCGTTCATTGCCGCTACTGCTTTCGGCGCGAGTACCCCTATCAGCAGGAGCCGCGGCGGCTGGAGGACTGGACGCCGGCGCTGGAGGCCATCGCGGCGGATGATTCGCTGCACGAGATCATCCTCAGCGGCGGGGACCCGTTGATGCTCACCGATCCGCGGCTGGGGACGCTCATCGAGCGGTTAGCCGGGATTTCGCATCTGCGGCGGATTCGCGTTCATAGCCGGCTGCCGATCGTGCTGCCGGATCGTGTGACCCCGGAGCTGATCGACGTGCTGAGAAGCACGCGATTGACGCCAATCATGGTGGTACACGCCAATCATCCGGCCGAAGTCGTCGATGACTGTCGAGACGCGCTGGCCATGCTGGTCCAGTCGGGGATCACGACGCTCAATCAGACCGTGCTGCTGAAGGGGATCAACGACGACGCCGACGTGCTGGCGGAATTGTGCGAGCGGCTCGTCGATGTCGGCGTGCTGCCGTACTATCTGCACCAGTTGGACCGCGTGCGCGGGGCGGCGCACTTTGAAGTGAGCGAATCGCGCGGGCTGCGGATCGTCGAAGAACTGCGGCGTCGCCTTCCGGGATATGCCGTGCCACGGTACGTCCGTGAAATTGCAGGCGAAGTCGGAAAGCGAGCTGTCGGTTGATGATGTAATTCGCTCCCAGGCATTGACCATCGACCATGAAAATCACTGAACGTGGGATACTGAGTGCAGGCCAGGCTGGCACGCAGCATGCCTGCGTGACATTTCCCTCGGCCACCCTGCTGCCCGATGGTTCGCTGCTGGCGACCTGCCGCCGCGGTTCAACGAAGGATTGTGACGACGAGACCGTCGAACTGCGGCGCTCGCGCGATGGCGGCCGCACTTGGAGCCAACCGCAGACGCCGTACAGCAACCTGCTCAACGGCCGGCGCGGCTCGCTCAAGGTCTGCTATCTCACGCCGCTGGGCGGGCGGCGACTGATTGCGTGCGGCATGTGGGTCGATCGCGAGGCGTTCCCCGGCAAGCCGCTGTTCAATGAGCAAACCGAGGGCTGCCTGCCGATGACGGTCATCCTCGCCGATTCACAGGATCTCGGCGAAACCTGGTCGGCATGGCGCGTGCTGCCATTGCCCGACGACCTTGGACCGCCGAGCCTGACGAGTCCGCTGCTGCGCCTGCGCAGCGGACGGCTGGTGGTCAGCATTGAATCGAACAAGAGCTATCTCGACACGTCGAAGTGGTACCAGCGCGTGGCGTACGCGTACTCGGACGATCTGGGAGCGACGTGGAGCCGGGCGACGACGGTCTGCCAGGACCCGACGGCGCGGATCTTTAACTGGGATCAGCGGGCCGGCGTGGGACCGAATGGTGAGATCGTGACGTTTACCTCGACGTATGACCGCGAGGCTCAGAAGTACCTGAACGTGCACCGCCGGATCAGCCGGGACGAAGGGGACGGACGTGGACCGAGCCGGAAGACCTGGGATTTGCCGATCAGCCGTCACGGCCGGCGATCCTGCCGGACGGTCGGGTTGTGCTGGCGTGGGTCGACCGGTTCGGGTCGCGATCGATCCGCGCGCGCGTCGCGAAATCGATCGACGCGCCGTTTCCGGTCGAGAAGGAAGTCATCCTCTACGAATTGCAGGCTCCGGCCAAACGGGCTGCCGAGCAGACGACGGGCGAACTGCTGGCGGAGATGGGTGTGTGGAACTTCGGACTGCCATACGCGGAAGTCCTGCCGAACGGCGACGTGCTTGTGCTGTACTACGCGGGTACGAAGGAGGCGATGAGCGCGCACTGGGCAAGATTGTCGTTGAGCTGAGGGATGCTTTGAGATTCTTCTGCGATGCCGGCACCTGACGGCCGCTACCGCTGCCATGTGCTCGATTGCGACTTCGCCCCTCAGCGCGTAGCGTTAGTTCGAGCCTCGAAGTTCTTCTCGCCCGACAACCGGAACTGCACGCCCATGCTCCGCTCCCGTTGCTCACGCCTGTTGCACGTGGTCCTTGTGTTTGTTGTTCTCGCCGGCGCGAGGATGTCGGCGCTGGCAGCACCAGCATCGCGGCCGAACATCCTGTTTATCTTTACCGATGACCATGCCGCTCATGCCCTGTCGTGTTACGGCTCGAAGATCAACCAGACTCCGAATCTCGATCGGATCGCGCAAGGGGGGATCCTGTTCCGCAATTGTTTCGTGACGAACTCGGTCTGCGGTCCCAGCCGGGCCGTGATCCTGACCGGCAAGTACAGCCACGTGAACGGCTTCCTCCGCAACGGTCAGCAGTTCCGCGGTGAACAGCCCACGTTTCCGAAGATGCTGCAGGCCGCCGGCTACCAGACGGCTGTCGTCGGCAAGTGGCACCTCGGCGAACATCAGCCGCCACTGGGATTCAACTACTCCGAAGTTCTGATCGGCCAGGGCACCTACTACAACCCGGTGCTGCTCCGCGACGAGCATGGCGACGGAAAACAGGAGAAGACGCCATACACCGGCTATGTGACCGACATCATCACTGATCGCGCGCTCGACTGGCTGCAGCGCGGTCGCGATCCGTCGAAGCCCTTTATGCTGATGTACCAGCACAAAGCGCCGCACCGGGAATGGGAGCCGGATCCGACGCATTTTTCGTTGTACGCAGACGCCGACGTCCCGGAGCCTGCCACCTTGTTCGATGACTGGTCCGGCCGCGGCCGCGCCGCCCACGAGCAGGATATGACGATCGAGCACACGCTCACCGAGAAGGACCTCAAGCTGATCCCGCCGAAGGAACTGAACCCCGCACAGTTGGCCGACTGGAATGCCTTCTACGACCCGCAGAACGCCGCCTTCCGCGCCGCGAACCTGCAGGGCAGCGCCCTCGTCCGCTGGAAGTATCAGCGATACATCAAGGACTACCTGCGGTGTGTCGCCTCGGTCGACGACAACGTCGGCCGCGTCCTCGACTGGCTCGATGAGACGGGACTCGCCAGTAACACCGTCGTCATGTACGCCTCCGACCAGGGATTCTACCTCGGTGACCACGGCTGGTTCGATAAGCGGTTCATGTACGAGGAGAGCTATCGAACTCCGTTCCTCGTCCGCTGGCCGGGTGTGACAGACGCGGGCGGCACCGGCCGTTCCATCCGTGAGAATGCGGACCTCGTCTCCAATATCGATTTCGCGGAAACATTCCTCGACCTGGCCGGTGTCCCCATCCCGGCCGACATGCAGGGCCGCAGCCTCGTCCCGATCCTCAAGGGGCAAACGCCAAAGGACTGGCGCCAGAGCCACTACTACCAATACTACGAGTATTCGACGCAGCGCAAATGGGTGCACAACGTGCACCGTCATTACGGTGTGCGCACACCCACCCACAAGCTGATCTACTACTACCAGATCGACGAATGGGAGCTGTTCGACCTGCAGCAGGATCCGCACGAACTCAAGAGCGTCTACAGTGATCCGCAATATGCGCCGGTCGTCAAAGAGTTGAAGACGGAGCTGGCAAGGCTGCGCGCCGAATTGAAAGTGCCGGACGACCCCGAGCCGTGACGAAGTCTCAACTGTAGCGCATCAGGTCGCGGAGCGCGCGATAGAGTTCGTAGGCTTCCTGGTCATCCGGGTTCTCTTGCAGCGCGATGTTGACGACGGAGAGCGCATCCGCATAGTTGCCTTCGGACGTGAGTCGTTCGGCCAGTTGCAGGATCGTCTCCGGCGGATAGCCCCAGCGAAAGAACGCCAGCAACGAGAACCCGAGGTAGACAACGCCAGAGTCCACGGCATAGATCGGCCGGTCATACATCGAGTTCGCCATGAGCGCGATCGCGAAGGCTACGATGCCGAAGAGGAACAGGTACGCACTGCCGGCCAGCCAGACGACGTGCCGCATGCCGCGGTCCCTCGGCAGCACGGCCTCCCACCAGACGTACAGTGCCGAGCCGATCAGGAACATGGGCCGCAGCAGTTGCCCGCGCGCGAAACGCCAGGTGACCATCTGATCCTGAAACTCCGACCAGTGGGCGATCATCAGAAACAGGTCCCAGAGGCTCTCCAGGACCACGGCCGCAATCGCCAGATGCGCGTTGATGCAGATCACTGCCCTGAAAATCGGACCCGCGACTGATCGCCGTTCCTCCTGTTCCTCTGGCGGTTCCGCTTTACGCTTCGACGGCTTTGGTCTCCCGCGGACAGGAGCCGGAATGGCAGGTTCGACTGCTTCTCCGAGATCCAGATCGGCGAGATCGAACTCGTCGTCTGAAGTGGATGTCTCGTTCGGGATCGAACGCGTGGACTTCGGCTTCCCTTTCTCCGGAATTACGAACGCTTGCGTGCATTTCGGACAACCGACGGTCTTGCCGGCAAACTTGTCGCTTTTGAGGCGGAGTGTCGTATGACAGTGCGGGCAGGTGGCAGAGATTCCCGTCGTCATGGCGTCCTCGCAAACGGTGGCAACAACAGCGAGAAGCGTCGGAGAAGCCCCCGATCCTACCGGCGTGGGAGACGATCCGCATTCCTGAAGTGTCCCGGACGGCGCCGACTCGATCTCCGACGTCGACTTCGCAGAGATCGATCGCTGGCCGACGGCCGCGATGCTCGCTTCGCTGAATCCAAAAGCGAATATCGAAAAACCGATCCTCATCGATCAGAATGCCGCGTATAACTCCCATATGCCGACCACACTCCCGCAGCACACACAGCATTCGCGGCGGTACGAACACAACAAGTTCGTCTATCCCGTGCTGTCGCGCCGCAGCCGCGGGATTTCGATTGGCGTGAATCTGAATCCCGACAAGGTCTGCAACTTCGATTGCATCTACTGCCAGGTGAATCGCCGCAGCGAAGCGGAGACGCGGTTTGTCGAGACCGATCGGCTGCTGCACGAACTGGCCGACATGCTCGATTTCGTCACCAGCGGCGAAATCTGGAACGACCCGCAATTTCAGGATGTCCCGGCCGAACTGAGGCGACTGAATGACATTGCGTTCTCCGGGGACGGCGAGCCGACGACGTTCCGCAATTTCGATCAGATCGTGGAGCAAGCCGCGCAACTCAAGCGCGAAAAAGGGCTGGCCGATGTGAAGCTGGTGCTGATTACGAACGCCAGCATGTTCCACCGCCCGGCGGTCCAGCGGGGACTCGCCATCCTCGACGCGAACAACGGCGAAATCTGGGCCAAGCTCGAAACCGGCACCGACGAGTATTATCAGCTCGTCGAGCGGACAAAGATTCCGTTCCGGCAAGTGCTGGACAACATCACCGCGGCGGCCTGCATTCGTCCGCTGGTGATCCAGAGCCTGTTCATGCGCATCAATGGCGAACCGCCGTCACATGCCGAGATCGGCGCATTCATCGACCGGCTGAACGAAATCCAATCGGCGGGTGGGCGCCTCAAGCTCGTGCAGGTCTACACTGTCGCCCGGCAGCCGGCCGAGTCCTTCGTTGCGCCCTTGAGCCACGACGAGGTCGATGCGCTGGCTGCCCGTGTCGCCGCGGGTGCACAGATTCCCGTCGAACGCTATTACGGGCCGGATGGCTGATCGACGCGGATCCGCCATGAATACTCGCGCAACGAACGAGCCACGGGGTTCAACCCCGTGGCTCCGGCGTCGATTGTTCGATGGCGCCGCGTAGGGTGGGCTGTGCCCACCATTTCTTTCGTCCACGCGGGTTTGAATGGTGGGCAAAGCCCACCTTACCGACTACAGACCCAGGATGCCCTTGCTCTCCAGAAACGCCACGACTTCCTGCGCGAGCTGGTCGATTCCCTTGGTGTTCGAGTCGAGGACCAGTTCCGGCTTCTCCGGCGCTTCGTACGGATCGTCGATCCCGGTGAAACCCTTGATCTCGCCGGCGCGGGCTTTCTTGTAGAGCCCCTTCGGATCGCGCTTCTCGCAGGTCTCGATCGAGGCGTTCACGTAGATCTCGATGAACTGACCGGGCTGCAGCAGCGCCCGCACCGCGTCGCGGTCCTTGCGGTACGGAGAAATGAACGCCGTGGAAGTGATCACCCCCGCGTCGGCGAACAGCTTGGCCACTTCGCCGATCCGGCGGATGTTTTCCGCCCGGTCGTCGGCCGAGAAGCCGAGGTTCTTGTTGAGGCCCATGCGGATGTTGTCGCCATCCAGCAGATAGGTGTGCTTGCCCATCTGGTGCAGGATGTGGTCGACCGTGTTGGCGATCGTGCTCTTGCCGCACGCGCTCAATCCGGTGAACCAGATGACCACTCCCTTGTGTCCCTTCAGTTTCTGGCGGTCTGCGCTGGAAACCTTGTGATCGTGCCAGGTGACGTTCGTTGCAATCTGCTGGGCCATGTGAGGGACTACGGTCTAGGGTCTAGGGACTAGGGTCTTTGGTGTGGGGGGGTGATGTTAGAGCATCCGGGAATACGTGGGAAGCGAATTCCGACCGGCCGAATGTTGACCGACAGGGGGCAGGAACGGACTTCGGCAAACAGTGTCCCGAACCGTGGAATGCAACGTCTTCGCCCACGAATAGCCGCAACGACGGCCGACCGGGATACTGGATGCAGCAGGACCAGACCTACTCCATTGACGACCGCTCCGAAACCACCGATAACCGACCACCGACAACCGAAAACTGAAGATTGATCACTCATGTCTGTTGAACTGAACGGCCCGGATTTTTCGAAATCCGAATTGATTCCCGCCATCGCCCAATGCGCGACGACCGGCGACGTCCTGATGATGGCCTGGATGAACCGCGAGTCCTACGACGAAACCCTCCGCACGGGGAAGGTCTGCTATTACTCCCGCAGCCGGAAGAAGCTGTGGCGCAAAGGGGAGGAGAGCGGGAATGTCCAGGTGTTGCGGTCGGTTTACTTCGACTGCGACGGCGACACAATTCTGCTGAAGGTCGACCAGCTCGGTGGGGCGGCCTGCCACGAGGGATACAAAAGCTGCTTTTTCCGCCGCGTTGAGCCGGCTTCCGGCACCGTCAGCGTAGAGGGGGATCGCGTGTTCGATCCCGCCGCGGTCTACGGCAAGAAGTGACGCCCGTAGCCCAATCGGGCCGATCGGCAGAATCTGCGCGTGGAATAGAACGGCAGATCCACTCGGCTAACTACCGCCGAAGGCACGTGTTGCGGCCAAGTGTGGCGTCGTCGCGCCTTGCTGTCGGCATTTGTGAAGACATACACGAGCGGAATTTCCAAATTGTGGGAGAACCCGTCTTGACCGTATCGGGGTGAATCCATATTTTCCCGCCGCTCAATCGACGTCCACGAGACCTGATTGAGCGAGACACGTGTCGATTGCGAGCGGACTCGACTCCGCTGCAATCCGGGCGGGCCGCCGGCACGGATGCTGGCGTTCCCTTCCCTTCCTCAGGAGCCGCAAACAGCTGCACTGAATTCACTGCCAATCGCCCCCGGAAATAGCTTGAGTCCTCCGCCCCCCTGGGACTCGCTGTTTCCGGGTTTTTTCTTTGGCTGCCGTGTGCATAATGGTTTGCGCACGGCAGTTTTTTGTTTTGCTGCGTATTGGCACCGCCTGGCCGATCCGGCGTCAGAAACGCGGCCCGAAGCGCGGTATCGCGGTAGCAGTCGCGTTACTCGAGACCGTCAGTCGCGGCAAGCCCAGAGTCCGGTGGCAGAGGCGTCCGCGAGACGCAAACAGGGTACTGCTATGAAATCCGCGTCGAAAAAGCTGGCAATGCTCGTGCTGCTGCTGCTGCTCCTCGCCGGGTGCGTGGTCGGCGATGCGCTGACGACCCTGACGATCCAGCCGGATGGTTCGGCCGAATTGGTCATCGTGCGTTCCAATCTGCACTCCACCGAACAGGGGGAGAAGGCCGTAAAGGAGATCGCTGACTTCCAGTCCGAATTTGATGGCCGGTCGAACGACGAAAGCCGGCGCGTCCGAGACGCTGGTGGCAGCGTCGTCACTGCCGCCTGGATTCGCCGGGAGACGCCGCTGGCGAATCTCTTTCACGCCAGGTTTCCGTCTGCTGCCGCGCTGGAGCGGTACTGGTCGATCCGCAGCGACGACGGTCAGTCGCAAGTTACTGCCCGATTCCACTCGAACGGTGCTCACCGACGTCTGACGTTTCTCGTGACAGCGCCGCAGGATGCCGGTGCGGAACCTCCCGCTGCCACCGTTGACGTCCGCGAAGTTCAGCGATCGCAGGCCAATGGAATCTCCAGCACTCGCATCGCCGTCGCGGGTGGCCGCATCACCGGTGCCCGCGGCTTTGCGATCGCCGATGACAAGCAATCGGCGGTGCTGAATGCTGCGGAGATTGCAGAATCACTCCAAATCGGGAAAGGGACCGCCGAACTGTTCCTGGAGTGGGACGTTCAGGAGTGATGGCCAAAGAGATCGTCGGCGGGGAGAATCGGGTGCCGCGGCGGCGCACGGCCGCGTCTACTCCGACTGCCGTGCCTTTGGCGGTTCCGGTTGCCCCATGAGTCGCTCGAATTCCGACTGCGGTCGCTCAGACACTTCCGGTCCGCGCTGTTGGCGCCGCGATCCACCTCCTTGCTGGCGCCGGGTTTCGAGTGCCTCTTCGATCAGCACGCGAGCCATTGCCATGATCGATCGCTGCTCCAATTTTGACAGCGCGGCAAGCTCATCGTGAGTCGATTCCGCGACGCGAACATTAATGACCGTCCCGCTCGCCATTTCTGCTCCTTCTTAGTGTTAGCAGCAGCCCCCGGCAGCATACTCTCGCCAAGGGGGGCACGTCTGTCTTCAAATCGGCCCAGTCGGCCGACTGACCGGCGAACTCCGAGATTGACAGGTACGGCTGATTCCACCAGCCGAATCACCACCTCCGCCATGTCGCACCGCCAAACGTCATGTGCGGTAGTCTTTCGACGCAGCCGCACATGGCTTCGACGACCGGAAAATGAGGCCATGCGGCCGTCTTCTGGTAGCGATCGATGCATGCGAATCTTGTTTGTGTCCAACGCTTCCCGGTCGATTTACCATCAACCATCCCAGCGCACTGGGATACGCCCCGTCATCCGATTCGCAGAGGCACCCACTTCAGCAAGAGCGGCAGCAGCACCAGGTTGCCGATCAGGCCGCCGAGCATCGCCAGGCTCACCAGCACTCCGAAATAGATCAGCGGGATGAAGTTCGACAGGCACAGTACGACGAAGCCGACCATCAGCGCCAGGTTGGAAAACAGCAGTGCTAGGCCGACCCCCTGGTGCGTATCGCGCACAGCGTGTTCGTGGTCCATTCCCAGTTCGCGCGCGCGGCGATAATCGACGAGATAATGGATGCTCGAATCGATCGTCAGCCCCATCGATACGCTGGCGATCATCGCCGTTCCCAGGTTGATCGGCAGGCCGAACCAGCCCAGGCAGCCGACGACCAGCAGAATCGGAATGACGTTCGGGATCAGCGACGCGACGCCAATCCAGAAGCCGCGGAACGCAATCCCCATTGCCAAAGTGATACCCATCGCCCCGACGAGAAAGCTCTGCAATTGATCACCCAGCAGGCTGGAGATCATCCTTGCAATCAGCACATACAGACCGGTCACACTGGACTCTGGAAACACTTTTTGGGCGCGACGCTGCACTTCCTCAATCAGCCCCAGCTTGATCTCGGCCGGTTTTTGTTCGCGTGCCCGGAGGAACAGCCGCATCCGCTTCTCGACCGGATTGTACAACTGCAATTCGTAATCCGGTTGAATCTGCCGTAACGCTGCACGGCTTCTCGTCGATCGTTTTGCCATGCTTTTCGGGATGAAATCAAGGCCGTCCGTGAGCGCGTACACCTTCGAGAGCTTTGTTCCGTCCGGCATCTCTATCCGCCGCAGTTCAACTGCCAGCCCCCGAACTTTGTCCAGGAACTCATCGTTCAGTACTTCCGGCGCGGCAAACTGACTTCCAGTTGCCAGTCCACTCTAGCTTGGATTCAAAAAAGTCGAGCGACTTCCGCACCGGGCTGGAAGCCCGGAAGTTCTTGCTGAAGTCGGTTTCCACGGTCAGCCGTGTGGTTCGAGAGCCGCAAAGCCGAGCAACAACGCTGAGACCGCGACGACGGTCTTCAGGGATACAGTTCCAATCCACGCGTGACGGCTCCCAAACGCCCGCGACCATGTGCGACTCCGCCGGTGCGTACCGCGGATCGGCATCGATCTGACCGAACAGTACGCCGCCGGGCAGCGCGCTTAGCTTAATCCCACCGCCAACGGCATCGGCGTGCCGATGCCCATCATGATTGCAAAGCTGCGCACCGGCACGATTTCGCTGGTGAGTAAGACCATGAAGCCGATGGCGGTCGTGGCGCATGCCCAGAAAATCGCCGGCGGCAGCTTGATCACAGTCTCGCGGAAAGACGCGACGCGGTCGTGCAGCCGGCGATGATCGCGGAAATTTATGGTCACGTGCATCACCAGCGCGATCACGATGATCGTCACCCAGCGGAGTTGAGCAGCATCGAGCTGACCATGCTCAGCTTGAGCCCGCTAACCGCCAGCGATGCCCGCGTCCAGATGATCGTGACGTGTACAACCAGGAGCGGCAGGATCACC
The DNA here is from genome assembly GCA_046349775.1 of Planctomycetaceae bacterium. Lineage (GTDB taxonomy): Bacteria > Planctomycetota > Planctomycetia > Planctomycetales > Planctomycetaceae > JAEUIG01. The sequence goes on from JAXMBS010000019.1 coordinate 52,333, forward strand.
CTGCAGGCTGGAAGATTACGGAATCGATGATCAGCAATGCCGACGTCCACCAGCCGAGTGGAGGAGTCGCTCTCGACATAGCGGAACATGTCGTTGAGCTGCACGGCCTCGCCGACGACGTGCGCCGGTGGATCGTGCGCTTCGGCCAGTTCGCGGATGCGTCGCAGAGTGACCGTCCGCTCTGCCGCCGACTGATTGGGCAACAGCCGCAGCATGATCGACGTCGTCTGCGACTCTTTGCCGTCCGGCAACTTTTCGCCAATCAGCACGTTGCGGGAGAACTCGATCAGGCTGCCGCGCAGCACGCGGCCGACGAGGGTCGGAGAAACCGCGACAGGTCGCGGAAGGCCGGCGCTCGTCGATGTTCAAGACGGTCGCGGGGTCTTCGTCGCAGCGAAGTCAAGTCTGGGTGTGACGCGGCACGGCGTCGCCAAGGTGCTGCTCGACGCAGAACAGCTCCGGCTCGCGGAAGTTCCGGGCGAATTCGCGCAGCGCCGCCAGCCGTTCGGCCGTGAGTAGGTCTGGTTCCTCCCAGGCGATCATCACGAACTCGTCGCCGCCGAACGTCCGCTTGCTTTCGGTCCAGTTGACGAGGTCCGGGTCACCGGGGCGTAGAAGGACTCGATGGCTTCGTCCAGCTTCAGCGAATTGGACGGGCCAACCGCCAGAACCGTAATCACGATCGCCGCGAAGAACAGCCAGTTCCGCCACACGAGCAGCCAGTCCGCCATGCGAACGAGGATCGGGTGGCGTCGTTCGCTGGACATCGGCGGTGAGGAATCGCGAGCTGCTCGAGGTGAAAACTCGAGCCGCCTGCCGATGCGATCCGGCAGCGGGCCCGCAGAACTCGAAGCCGCCGTTACTTTCGGCGGCCGTCGCAAGTCTCCCGCGACGCCAAGAGAATACATCGGCGTGCCGAAACCGGCCAGAGGAGCGGCGGAAACAGGGCCGGGCTGCTGAAACGGAACGACACAAACGACACCATCTTCGCGACCAGTGCGATCGGACCGCTCGCTATACTGGGGAATGTGGAACTGCCCCGATGCCGAATGCGGCTACCGCCATTCGACATTGGGACATTTGGTCTTTTATTGCAGGCCCCAATGCCTGAAGACATCGTCCTGACCGGTGACCAGATCAATCAGGCACTGGCTTCCCTGCCGGGCTGGGAAATCCGCGACGGCTGGCTGCGCCGCAAGTACGTCACGCCCGGCTGGCCGCATACGCTGCTGCTGGCGAACGCGATCGGCCACGCGGCTGAAGCGGCCTGGCATCATCCCGACCTGGAACTCGGCTACGCTCAAGTCGTCGTGAAATTGCAGACGCATCGCGTCAAAGGGATCACGCAGAGCGACGTCGATCTGGCGCGCCGCGTTCAGGAGATTGCGCTGTGGAAGCCGGGAACGGATTCGGCAACAGCTGAGCTTTCCGAAGAATTGGGTGCAGCAGAAGGGGAGGTGCAACAAGTAAAGACGTACGAACAGTGCGAAAGGTCCGTGACTGGTTTCACACCGGACCACCAGATACCGGACCACCAGGCACCAAACGATCAGGCACTGCCAGCTGCCGACGCGGCTGCTTATTCATCACCGGCAAACTTGCAGAACGGTCCGTGCGCCGGGTGCTGGGGGACGCCGCGCGCGGCTGGGGCGATGGTGCGATCGCTGTCGCTGGGCCACTGTCGGCGATGCACCGGTGGGTCGCCGCAAGCTGACAGTGAACAAGCAATACGATCGAGCGATCCTGCCGGGCTGGTGCCAGGGTGATCTGGAAATGTTGTCTGAACATTCGGCGTGCCGTTTGAGCGCGGACCGAAGGACGTTCGCGAGCTGTCGGTATACCTGGGAGCCGCGCAGCACCGCCGGACACCTCGGCGGACGACATCGAGATTCTGGCCGAGATCAACCATGCGCGCGACTCACCGATGAACAGGTCGTTGCCGCAGCGCGCCGGTATCGCGACAGCGGCGGATGTCATCGACCTCGGCTGTATTCCAGGGAGTCCTGGTCGCGCGCCGGCGAAGTCGCACAGTTGCTGCGGCGAAGGATTTCGCGTCTCGATCGACAGTTTTGATCGCGCGGAGGTGGAAGCAGCGGTGAGCGCCGGCGCGGAGCTCGTCCTCAGCGTGAACCGTTCCAATCTCGACTGGGCCATAGGGCTCGCAGCGGAGCTGGTCGCGATCCCGGATACGCCGCAACAGCTCGACTCGCTGGCAGCGACGGTTGACGAGCTCCGCTCGCGCGGCCGGCGGTTTCGCATCGATCCGATCATTGAGCCGATCGGTTGCGGATTTGCGACGTCGCTGGCGCGGTACTACGAAGCGCGGCGGCGCTGGCCCGACATCCCGATGCTGATGGGGGTCGGCAACATCACCGAAATGGCCGAGGTCGACAGCGCCGGCGTGTCGCTGGTCCTCGCGGCACTCTGCCAGGAGCTCGACATCCGCAGCGTGCTGACGACGGAAGTGATCAACTGGGCATCGTCGGCGGTGCGCGAGTTCGATATCGCGCGGCGGCTCGTCAAGCATGCGATCGATCACGGCACGCCGGCCAAGCATGTCGATTCGAAGCTGGTGCTGCTGCGCGATCCGCAGGTCCAGGAGTTTGGCGATGCGGAGCTGCTGGAACTGGCGGCCGGACTAACCGATCCGAACTTCCGCATCTTCGTGGAGCGGGGCGAGATGCACGTGATGAACCGCGACGGCTACTGGCGGGGGACTGATCCGTTCGAATTGTTTGACCAGTTTTCGGCCGCCGCAAACTCGACGCCAGCCACGCGTTCTACTTGGGTTACGAACTGGCGAAGGCGGTGACGGCGCTCACGCTCTCCAAGCAATACACGCAGGACCAGCCGCTGCAGTGGGGATTCCTGACGCGTGCCGAGCCGAGCGCCCACGAACGGCGGTCGAGGATTCAGGAACCGGGATCCAGATTCAGAAGTGAGTGCCGGTCCCAAAACTGGGTGTGGGTGGCCGAGGTCGGATCGCAAACGTGCAGTCGAGTTCAGCGTTTTGGCGATTCGCACCTCCAGTATGCGACGCGGCAATTCAACTGCACGCCATCCGTTATTCTTCATTAGATCTACCCCGACTCGTGAATCCCGAATCCTGAATCCATTCCGCATGGCGCAATCCCGACCACTTCAAAGTCCGCCCTCCAGAAGACCAAGGACGTCCTCCATGCGGACGTCCGCGACCTGTTCAAGGCGGGCGTGATCCTCGACAGGCGGAAACAAGAGTTCACCGCGGCCTGATCCGCACGGACATGGGAGTCGTCGCCGCCGGAGCCGATCGTCGACGAATTGCGGACGAAGTTCGGCGGCCGCACGGTCAATCCGGAGGACATCTGGAACGTCGTCCGCACCAAGCTCAAGGAGATCCTGCGCGGCGACGATGTCCGCTGGGACGCAGACGATCCGCACATCGCCGCTCAAGCTGGCGACCGAGGGACCGACGGTTATCCTGGTTTGCGGAGTCAACGGCGTCGGCAAGCCACCTCCATCGCCAAACTCGCCTACTACCTGCAACGCCGGCAAGAAGGTCGTCCTGGCGGCCGGAGACACGTTTCGCGCGACAGCCGTTGAGCAGCTCACGATGTGGAGCGCAGCGGCTGAAGTACGCGAGATCGTCACCAAGCCGTCGGGGACCGATCCGGCCGCCGTCGCCTTTGAGGGGGTCGATCGAGCCATCCTGTCGATGCGGACGTGGCAATTATCGACACGGCCGGCCGGCTCCGAACGCACCAGAACCTGATGCAGGAACTGGGCAAGATTCACCGCGTCATCGGCAAACGGCTGCCGGGCGCGCCGCACGAGAGTCTGCTGGTTCTCGATGCCACGACAGGCCAGAACGGACTGAGCCAGGCGGCAAAGTTCTCCGAAGCCGCACAATGTACCGGAATCGTGCTGGCGAAGCTGGACGGCACTGCCAAAGGGGGCGTCGTCGTCGCGATCCGCCAGCAGATGGGGATTCCCGTCAAGTACGTCGGCCTCGGTGAAAAGGTGGACCAGCTGGCGGCTCTTTTCGCCAGATGAGTTCGTGGACGCGGCTGTTCTCAGACGACTGACGCGTCCCGACTGGCGCGTGTCGCCATCGCAGCAATACGCGCATGTTTGGGCAGTGGCTTCTTCACAGGCCGGCGGCCTGCGATGGCGCGCTGCTCAGCAGTCGCGCGTTAATGCTCAGTGCAGCGGCACTTGCGGCGTCGCGCGTGGCCCGGTCCGGTTGTAACGGTTGTGCCGCGTGTAAGGTGGTCAGGAAATCCGCCGCTTTCGGCAATGAATTGCGACGATTCCACGACGCAGACCAGTCGCGGCTCGGAGCGACGCTTCGGCCATTTCTGCCAGCGGCGATGCGTCACTTGCCGGATCATTCAGGTCCGACACGGAAACACAGGGGCCGTCGGCGGACAGCGATGACCACCACAGTTTGGAACGCCGGTCGCTCGCCCGCGTTCCCTTCAGGGACGACACATGCCATTACCACGTTTCATTTCCGGAATTGCCGCTGGCTGCTGATGGCCTGCGGCCAATTTCGCAGCGGCAGCGGACATAGATACCGTTCGGCGTCGACTTTGATCTTCACTTCGGAATCGAACTGGGTGAATCCCATTCGGCTCGCGCGCCACCGGCGACCAGGACACCGCGGCGAAGGTTCAGCAGGTTCGTTGGTGTGACATGGAGAACAGCTGGCTCAACAGCGAACTCGGCGACCCCTGGAAGGGCGCCTCGCTGCTGGGCGAAGATCCCTGCTGGGACTTCGGCGGCTGGTGGCAGGGTGGGTATCACACCCGCTCGGACGGCATTTTCAACACGTACCCGAACCACGTTCAGCTCCAGCAGGGCTATCTGTACGTCCAGAAGGTCGCGGATGGTAGCGAAGGGTTTGACTGGGGCGGCCGCATGGACATGGTGTACGGCACCGACGCTCCGAACACTCAGGCCTTCGGTAACCATTTCGGCCGGTACGATTTCAACAGCGCGTTCAACATGGGCCAGTACGGCTGGGCGTTTCCGCAGGCGTATATCGAAGGCGCTTACCACGACTTCTCGGTCAAAGTCGGACACTTCTATACGCTGCTGGGCTACCAGGTCGTGCCTGCGACCGGGAACTTCTTTTACAGCATCCCGTGGACCTTCAACTTCGCTGAGGCATTCACTCATACCGGCGCATTGGGTACCTACAAGGCCAGTGACGACGTGACCTTGTATGGCGGCTGGACGCTCGGCTGGGACACTGGATTCGATCAGTATCACGGTGGCAGCAGCTTCCTTGGCGGAGCGAGCGTGAAGTTGCTGGACAACGTGACGGCGACGTATATCTGCACGGCCGGCAACCTCGGCTGGATCGGCAGCGGTTATACCCATGCCATCGTGGTCGACTATGTGATCAACGATAAGTGGGAATACGTCTTCCAGACCGACTTGGACCACACGAACGTCGATCCCTACAACGCGACATTCGGACGGACCCCCGGCGACGCCTGGAACACGATCGGCGTGAATCAGTACCTGTTCTATAACCTGACGAGCCGAGTGCGGGCCGGTGCGCGGGCCGAATGGTGGAAGTTCAACGGCGATTCGATCTATGACATCACCGCCGGCACGAACATCAAGGTGACGCCGAACTTCCTGCTGCGGCCGGAATGGCGGTATCGCTGGAGCCCGGCGCTGCAGAACAACGCCGTCGCCAATGACACCTTCAACTTCGAGAAGGGCATCTTCGCGATGGACGCGATCATCACGTACTAACGACTGCGAATGGCTTTGACCCCACCCCCGGATGCGACAACCGCGTCGCATCCGGGTCTGTTTCTGCCGCCCTCCGCATCGGGCCGGTCTGAACTCAGCCGGGAGTGGAGTTCCTGCGCGACGGATCAGACGGTTGCAGAACTCCTGGCGCCGCGTGGTTGCGGCCGGCCGCCCTGCTGGGATATATCAGCGGAAGATTTGCGCATCGGCTGCCGTCATGCTGTCGCGATGGCCTACCTCCGACAACCAACATTCCTCACGCGTGGATATCCGACCGCTATCATCCTGGGCGTCATCCAGGGCATCGCCGAATTCTCCCATCAGCTCGAAGGGGCACCTGGTCATCGCCGAACGTCTGCTGGGGGTTCGACAACAACCGCCGCTGACGATCGCGCTGCAATACAACGGCACGCCTGCTTCATCCTGGTCGTACCGGCGCGATGTGCCCTGGCGCTCAAGAATCAGCGCCTGGTCGCAGCAGTCGCGGCCACTCTGCCGCTGGTGATTGTCGGTTTGTTCGTCAAGGACATCGTGACGCTGTATCAATCGCCATTGTTTGCGGGCTGCGGCTTGCTTGTCACCGCGCTGCTGATCGGCCTGATGCCGCGCGTGGAGCGTGCTGGGCGATCACCATGCAGGATGTCTCATGGAAGCAGGGATTAGTTGTGGGATTGTTTCAGTCGTGCGCTGTGTTGCCGGGCGTGTCCTGCTCTGGCACGACGATCCCGGCGGGCTGACGGCCGGACTGACCCGTGAAGCCGCGGCGAATTTCTCGTTTTATATTGCCGTGCCGGCGATCGCCGGTGCAGCCGTCCTGCACGCGAAGGAACTGCTGAGCGGCGGCAGCCGCGGACTCGCGCCGGGGCCGACGCTCGTGGGCACGCTGACCTCCTTCGTCGTCGGCGTGATGGCGTTGCGACTGCTCCTGGGCTCGTGTCGCGGGGCGTGCAAGCTGTACTGGTTTGCATGGTACTGTGCGCGCTCGGGCGCGGCAGCCGTCTGGGCAACTGACGTGGCCGACCTGGACACGACAATCGCCGCGTCAACGCTAAACTCGCACGCAGCCGCCGGTGCGCGGCCCCTCGCCGGCCCGCGTGCCTGTTATGTCTTCCACCGCAGTCCCCTCCACCAGATTTCCCCAGCGAGTCACCTGGGCGGTGCTGGTGCTCTGCGCTGCGCCACCGCTACTGAATCTTTGCGGGTTCGATTTCGGCACACGGCTGCAGCCATTTGATCCCAAGGATTACGTGCTGCTCGAGGGGCCGCTGCAGTCGACGATCCTGTATGACGCCCTCCGCGGCGCGTTCGTGTTCACGCTGCTGGAATGGACCGCGTTCTGCATCGCACTGGTGACGGTGGCGGTCTCCTTCGTGCAATACTTCCTGACGCGCGACCTGATCACGCCGATCATCGGCACCGCGCTGTTCTTCTCCGGCTGTATCGACGGGTTTCATGTTCTCGCGGCGGACCTGATCTCTGAAAACGTCGCCAACCATGAGCAGTTCACGCCCTGGGTCTGGACGATCTCGCGGTTGCTCAATTCGCTGATCCTCGTCGCCGGCACGCTCCCGTTCCTGTGGAACGATCGTCCGGTGCAGGCCAACCGCGGTGTGCGATACACGGTGCTGACCGGCATCCTGGCGGCACTGCTGGCGTACGCGTTCGTATTCGTCTGCGCACGCATCGAGCAGTTTCCGAGAATCCAGTCCGCCGGGCCGGACTTCATCCGGCGTCCGCTGGACCTGATTCCACTGGTCGCGTACCTGCTGGTCGCCGGGATCGTGCTGCCACGGCTGTATCGCCGGCATCGCAGCGTGTTCGTCCGCGGACTCCAGGTCAGCATCCTGCCGCACGTCGTTTCGCAGTTGTACGCCGTCACGTCCGCCGAGCTGTACGACAACGCGTTCAATGTCGCCAGTGCGCTGAAGATCATTGGCTATCTGGTGCCGCTGATCGGCCTGCTGGTCGATTACACCCGCGCCTACCAGGCGCATGCGGCCCTGCTGGCCGCCGAGGAGCAACTGCACATCGCCCGCGAGATTCAATTGCGGCTCCTGCCCGCGACGCGACCGCAACTCGCCGGCTGGGATATCGCCGGGCGCTGCGCCTTTGCCGAGGCGATCGGCGGGGACTACTTCGATTATCTGCCGCTGCCCGACGGACGATTGCGGATCATTGTCGCCGACGTCAGCGGACACGACCCGGGCGCTTCACTCCTGATGGCGAACGCCCGCGCTTACCTGCGCGCCGTCAGCACACCGGAGCGCGACCTGACGCAGTTGATTCACGAGGTCAACCGGTTCCTGTGCGACGACGGCGCAAGGGCGGCGGTTCGTGACGTTGTTCGCGTGCGAACTTTCTCCGAACAAATGTGAAGTGCGATACATCGGCTGCGGGCATGGGGCGCTCCGGAGTGTCCAGCGACGGCCGTTGCACGCGTCGACGCGAGGACCGGAATGCCGCTGGGAGTCAGTGCCGATTATCGCAACGCTTCACGAGTGGCCGCGGACTTGTCCGCAGGCGATGTCCTGCTGGTCTGTACTGATGGCCTGACCAGCTCCTCGCCCGACGGTGTCATGCTGGGGCGAGAAGGGTCGCGCGCTGCTGGCCGATGCCGCACGAGGCGACCGCGATCGTGAAAGCGTTGCTCGACGGAGTCCGTCGGCACACGGGCAAAGCGACGGCTTCGAGGACGACGTCACGGTCGTCGCCGCAGTGCGGGGTTGAGCGGGCTGTTCAGCGTTTGCGCGTTGCGGCTCGAGCTTGATGCCGGGGCGGCGAGCGGAAATCGAAAGTCTGCTGCTGACGGATTGCGTCCGATTCGGCTGGGACTACTGATCTCAGGCGGCGGTACCACGCCGCGGTGAACCTGCTGCAGGAGATTGCGGCCGGTCGGCTCTCGGCCCGAATCGCCTTCGTGATCGCAGACCGCACCTGTGCCGGGATCGACAGGCGCGCACTGGCCTCGATTGCGAATTGATCGCCCGCCGCAGCTTCGATTCGGCGACCTCTTTCAGCGGCGGCGTTTTCGAAGCCCTTCGCCGAGCGGATGTCGAACTGTGGTGCTCGCCGGGTTTCTGGCGCGTCTGGATGATCCAGCGACCTCGGCAACGCGTGATGAACATTCATCCGCGCTCATTCCGGCGGTCACGGCATGCATGGCCGCCACGTCCACGCGGCTGTCCTCGGCTGCTGCTGCGCGGTCAGCGGTTGCACACGGTGCACTTCTCGACAACTGAGGCATGACCACGGACCGATCATTCTGCAGCAGCGTCCCGGTGGCCGATGACGACACGCTGAGAGAGGCTTTGCGGCGCGCGTCTTTGAGGCGGAGTGCGCCGCGTACCCGGAAGCGATTCGCCGGTTCGCCGCTTTGACGGCTGCGGATCGAGGGCCGCCGCGTCTGGACGCTGCCGGAATAATCGCAGATGGTCGACAGCGGATGGGACCAAACGCCTTTGCCTGCCTGCCGAACCATCGACGAATGACCCCAGACACGTCCGTTCATCGGCGGTCGGCAAGTTTTTTTGCCGACTGGCGAATAGACTGATGCCGGTAGACCGGCAGCTCCCGAGAAGCCGGTCCGTTCGAGACAACTCACCCCAGGGCTTTCCGGTGCCGCCGCACTATTACGCAGACTTGATGTACTGGACGTTCGGCGTGGTCCTGTTGTTCCTCGCGATCCGTGGGGTGCTGGCTGGCGACCGTCTTTACACTGCCCGGCAACTGGTTCATCGTCGCTCTGGCCGCATTGTGTGCTCCTGGCTGTTCCCAGAGCACGACGGCAGCACCCTCGGCTTCACCCTGGACGGCGGTCAGTTGCTGGCCATCCCGGTTGCACGGCGAAGTCATCGAGCTCGCCTGCTCAGCGCTGCCGGGGTGCCGCTGGGCAGGGCCAGCCGCCGCGGCATGGCGTCTCGCGCTGGTCGGGCGGCGACGGCAGCCTGTCGGCGCCGTCATCGGCGTGCCGATTCCCGTCATCGGTTCGCTGATCGCCGAAACGGCGGGTACGGCGGCGCTTCCTCGCCTACCTCGGCGAATACTGGAAGGAATGCGCTTACCGAGGAACGGCTGTCGATCAGCACCGGGGCGATGCTCGGCCGCATCGCCGGCACCATCGGCAAACTCATCGTCGGCGCAGCGATGGTCGCGTATGCCATCGTCGAATCGTTCTGGATTTGATCGATACAAACGAGTCGTCGCCATTGATCGGGTCCGCTGTCCATCGCCCATTGCAGCGACAGTCAACACAGACCTTGGCCTTCAACCTGACCGGGTTTGCATGCACTACAAGATCCGCCACGTCACGACGTACACCTACTCGACGCCGGTCAGTGTGTGTCACAACCTGGTGATGCTTACCCCTCGCGAGGATGCGCGGCTGCACGTCCATCAACACCGGCTGGATTCGCACCCCGCGCCGCAATTCGTCTCGCGCCGGCAGGATGCCTTCGGCAATCATGTGCACGTGTTTTCCATCGAAGAGAGCCACAAGCAACTCACCGTGACTGCGTCGAATCGCGTCACGGTCCTGCCGCGCGATCTGGCGCCGGCGGATGTTGGACCGGCCTGGGAGCAATTGGCGAGCGACCTCCGCGGAAGCAAGGATCCCGCCTGGATGGATGCCAGCCGGTTCCTGTTCGACTCCCCCCGTATTCGTCGTTCGCAGGACTTCGCCCGCTATGCCTCCGGCTCATTCCCGGCGCAGCGGCCGATTCTGGAGGGACTTCGCGACCTGACGCAGCGCATTCACGCGGACTTCCGGTACGACAAATCAGCGACCGACGTCGGCACAGCGACGGAGGACGCCTTCCGCTTGCGCAGCGGCGTCTGCCAGGACTTCGCGCACGTCGAAATCGCCTGCCTGCGTTCGCTGGGAATTCCGGCCCGGTACGTCAGTGGATACCTGCGGACGGCGCCGCCGGCCGGCCGCCCGCGGCTGGTAGGGGCCGACCAGTCCCACGCGTGGGCCGCAGTGTACTGCGGTCCGCAGCTGGGATGGGTGGAAGTCGATCCGACGAACGACTGCCTCTGCGGCACCGATCACATTCCGATCGCCTGGGGCCGCGACTACAACGACGTGGCTCCGCTGCGCGGGGTCTTCCTGGGGGGCGGCGACCATCAATTGCGGGTCTCGGTCGACGTCTCCCCGGTGGAGGACGCCGAGTCGCAAGTGACAGTCTGAAAGCGGGTTCCGTCGATCGACTTCAGCATGCTCCTTTGAGCGAGCGACTTCTCTGATGTCCTGGTGGGGCTAAATGGCAGATCGAAATTACCTTAGCCGAACTACTGAACAAAAGTGTGTTGCAAAATTCAACAAAAATCGGGAAAGACACTTCAGATTGACTTCCATTTGCCTCCATCAGGAATATCCTGATCTCTGATTTGGCTTATCCATCTGAGGAATAGACAGAAAGGGCCAGGGCCATGCGGGCGCCATTCGGGAGGGAGTTGCTTCACTTGGGAATTGTCGCGTCGGTCTTAATGACTTTCGCGACGTCGTCAGACGCCGGCTTCATCGGCTCTGGGACTGGTTCGGCATCTGGCAATCCGCTGGCCGCGTCTGCGGACTTTTCTTACAGCGCCGGCACGCTGACAATCACCCTGAAGAACACGTCGACGTTCGACTATGCGTCGAGCCCGAGCACTGCGAAAGCAGTTCCGACTGACATCCTGACTGCGTTGTTTTTTGACTACAACGGCGGCTTCGGACCGTCGATGACGCTGACGCTGGCCACTGCTCCTGCGGTGACGGTCGGTTCGAATCCCTCGACCCTCGTGGTCCCCCCGACAAGTGGAGGCTGGGAGTACCAGGAGAGCGCGTCGTCACTCAGCGGCATCACGCAGCATTATGGGCTGGGAACGGCAGGCTTCGGGGTTTTCAACGGCAATGCGACGAACCTGCCGACTCCCGCATGGCAGTACGGGATTATTAACAGCAAGTACGTCGACGGTGAGGGGAACCCTTCAGTCAATGGCAGCATTTTGGCGAAGGATTCGATCACGTTCACATTTTCATGTAACCGGGTGCGTTCGATGTCACGAAGATCGGCAACGTCCGCTTTCAGTACGGAACGGCGCTCGACGAGGGATCGTTCAAAGGGACGGACACCACAGTGACCACGAATGAAATCCCCGAACCGTCGTCGTTCGTTCTTGCGGCGATCGGCGGCCCGAGCGGTCGCTGGTGGCCGTCGCCGTCGGCAGCAGGCTGCTCGACGCGATTGTTGATTGCATCGGGGTCCAGCACGCCCTCGTGCATCACACGATGCACGAGGGCGCGCCATTTCCGGGACTCGATTCTTTCAGACTACTTCAGGAACGTGTTCGCCGGCCGATCTGGTCCCAGACATCGCCGGTCGCCGTGACGTTTGTCACGATCGTCGAGTACGTTCCCGACCGGGCATTGCTGATCGTGAACCAGGCGCCGTTTGCGTCTGTCAGCACCGAGCCGGTGTAGACGTTCGAGCCGTTGCGAGTGATCCTGACAGCCACGGTCGCATTCGGCACTGGTGCCCCGGCGTCGTCGGCAATGTCCACTTCAATCCGCAGGTTCTTGTCGCTCGTCTTGCCGCCATACTTCGTGTAGCCGATGTAATCGACGCCGATCGTCAGTGGCGGCGGCGGATCGCTCGATGGCGGAGGCGGCGGGGGGAGGGGGAGGCGGTTGCGTCGCGAGAGCCGACAACGCGGCGGCGACGTCGACGCGCCCGTAACCGAAGTAGTTGTCCACGCCTGCCGTTCCCAGGTCCAGCGACGACATGTCGAGGACATAGCGGACATCGGTGTTGTGTGTCAGGCCCTCAGCGCGCCGATGAGCACCGCGGCTGCCCCGGCGACGTGCGGGCAGGCCATCGAAGTTCCTGACTTTGAGCCATAGCCGCCGCCCGGCATCGTGGAGTAGATCGACACACCCGGAGCGGCAAGCTCCACTGCCGGACCCGTGCTCGACCACGACGCCCATGCGTCGTTCGCGTCGGTCGCCGCGACGGCGATCACCGAGGAGTACCTTGCGGGTAGCCCACGGTGTCCGTGCCGGGCGTCGCCATTCCCCGCAGAGGCCACCATCACCAGTCCCAGGGCTGCGGCATTGTCATACGCCTGTTGCACCGTTGAACCCGGATCGGTCGTCGTACCGTAACTATTGCTCGTGACCTGGATGCCGTTCTTGGATGCACCATTGCACACCGGCAATGATCGTGCTGAATGACCCGCTGCCGCTCGAGTTGAGCACTTTGACGGCATACAACTGGCAATCGGGCGCCACGCCGACGACGCCTGTGCCGTTCGCCAGTGCGGCGATTGTCCCGGCGCAGTGCGTCCCGTATTATCGTCCATCGGCAGGGCATCGTTATTGACGAAGTCCCAGCCTCCCTTGTAATTGGCGGCGAGGTCCGGGTGTGTGTAATCGATGCCGGTGTCGATCACCGCCACCTTGACGCCGGGCGTTGCCCGACCGGCGGCCCGTGCGATGTCTTCGCCGATCTTCTTGACGCCCCACGAATTGTCCAGCTCGAGATCGTGGGCCGTGACTTCAACGTCCTGCTCTACAGCCGCTGACATTGGGGTTCTTGGCGAAGGCGGCGAAGGCCTGTTCCGGGATCCGTGCGGCGATCGCCGGCACGATCCAATAGCTGTGCTTGATCTTGCCTCCCTGTTTCGTGACGAAATCCTGGTCCGCTTTTCCGGGCGGCGCCTTGAAGGCGATGATGACGTCGACTTCCTTCGGTGGTGCTGCCTCGGTCGTCGCGGCGACGCCGCCGATGGCCCATAGAACTGCCGCCGTCACAGCGCGACCGATTCGCGAAAGCATGAGCTGACCCTCCCAGCAGTGGCCAGGGGACGGCAACGGCTGTCGTAACAGTGGTGGACGAAACTCGACAGATCGCGGACGGATTCGTATGCGGCGTTCAACCGACGCAGTCGTACCGTCCGAGTGCCGTGCGAAGACACTTCGCAGTTCGTAGTGAGTCGATCAGAGGTGCAACGGAAGTGCTGTCCAGTCGCAGACGAGTCGCGACTGAGTCTGATTAAGACACCTAGGTCCGCCGTGCGACGCTGTAGGAGAGAATCCTCGAACATTCAGCGTGGAACCCGCCACGACAGCCAACGGTCGCGCTTCGCGTGACAGAACTCGCACGACTGTTCCCACAGCGCCCCCATCGCTTGGCCTGCATCACCGATCCAACGGGTAATCGCTGCAACGACCGGCATTCCATGTTGCGTTTTGGCAACGCTTCTCGGTCGCTCCATAGGCTGAATCCCACCCCCAAATCGCGGCACGTGAGCCCGCATTTCGAGCTCAGCTCATTGGCTGCTTGAGCCGCACTCACGAGTTCACCACTGCACATCGTCCTGCGGCCCGTCGCTCCATGACATCGACGAGCGATAAGCTGCCAGCGAGCATCAATCAACAAAAACGCCCTCGTGCACCAACGTGTGCACAAGGGCGATTGAACGACTCGCTGCTGACTACTTTGCGACTCGCTACTTCTTCACGAACGAATTCGACGGGCTGGCATGATCCCAGGTTAATCCGCTGGCGGTGATATTCGTAATCGTCGTCGTGTACGTGCCCCCCTTGGCTCCGTTGATCGTGAATACGGCCGTGCCGTTCACGTCGGTCGTGGCTTGCGCGGAGAGCACCGATTTTGTTCCGCGGCGGATCTGTACGGTCACGACGGCGCCGGCGACCGGATCGCCGAAGTCGTCCACGATGTCCACATCCACGATGAGATTTTTGTCGTTCTTTTTCCCGCCGCTGAGCGAATAATAGACACCGTCGACCGTGGCAACCGTCGGCGTGCTTGGGGGATTGGAAGAGGGCGGCGGCGGCGGAGGAGGAGGCGGCGGAGAGGGAGGCGTCAGGGCCGACAGGGCCGTAGAGAGGTCGATTCGCCCGTAGCCGTACCAGGTGTCCTGGCCTTGTACGCCGAGGTCGAGCGCCGACATGTCGAGCGCGTAGCGGACGTCATCGGCATGCGTGAGGCCCGCGCTGATCAGGACTGCGGCCGCTCCCGCTGCGTGCGGGCAGGCCATCGACGTCCCTGACATGTAGCCGTAACCGCCACCCTTGAGTGTGGACAGGATTGAGACGCCGGGCGCTGCGATTTCGACGGCCGGTCCGGTGCTCGACCAGTAGGCGCGGACGTCGCTGCCGTCGGTCGCGGCGACGGCGATGACCGAAGCATACTGAGCCGGATATCCAACCGTGTTCTCCGTCCCCGCGCTGGTGCCCGAATTCCCCGCCGCCGCCACGTTCACGATCCCGATCGCCGCGGCGTTGTCGAACGCCTGCTTCATGGACGTGCCCATGTCGGTCGAGGAGCCGTAACTGTTGCTCGTGACCTGGATCCCGTTCTGAATACACCACTGCACGGCCGCGATGATGTTGCTCGAATAGCCGCTGCCGTTGGCGTCGAGCACCTTCAGAGCGTAGAGCTGCGCATGCGGAGCGACACCCACTACGCCCGTGGCGTTGGCTTCGGCCGCGATCGTCCCGGCGCAGTGCGTGCCGTGGCCGTGATCGTCCAGCGGATCGTTGTCGTTATTGACGAAATCCCATCCCCCCTTGTAGTTCGCGTCGAGATCGGGATGCCGATAGTCGATGCCGGTGTCAATGACCGCGACCTTGACCCCTGTGCCCGTCGCGCCGGCAATTTGCGCCGCGCCGCCGCCGATCCGCTTCACGCCCCAGGTATTGTCGAGTTCTACGTCGTTGATGTGCACGACGACGTCGGGCTCGACGGACTGGACGTTCAGGTTCTCCTTGAGCTTCGCCAACTTGGCCTTCGGCACGCGCGCGGCGATGGATGGCACGATCCAGTAGCTGTGCTTGACCTTGCCGCCGTGATTCTGAATGTGAACATGATCCGCGTTCTGCGGGTGCGTCTTGTAGCGGATCAGGACGTCGGCTTCGTCCTGCGGGGCCGCATCGTCAGCCCACGCCGGTGCACACGCGAAAGTGGTCCAGACCAGCAGGCCCGCAACCGCCAGGACGGAGCAGTCAATTCGACGAAGCATGAACAGGCCCTCCCCTGGGCGGCCGCAACGCGGTAGTGACTGTCAGGACAATTCGGCCCGTCGTCAACGACATTGCCGGAGGGGCGGCGCAGGAGGATCAGCGCGGACGCCGACCTGCCTGCGAACCGATCGCAGTTCGTCGTGATCTTTGAGACGAGCATCGGAAGTGCTCCCGACCCTCCCGCAACGAATGGCGCAAGGGTCGGATTAGGAGACTCTAGGTCCGGATTTTGATGCTGGCGGCACGATTCCGGCAAATCCGGCTCAAGGGCCCTTGGCGTGGACCGGACAGAGGCCCGGTCGAGTTTTGCCCTGGGGAGGAGGTTATGGCCGTCCGGGGGCAGATCGGATCAAGTCCGCTTTCGGCTGGCGGCGGGTTTTTCTGTTTTGTAAGCTGAATCCGACGTCGGCCGCGCCGAATGGCGTCGCGGCTGGCGGCCCGTCCCTGGGCACCCAGCATGCAACAACGTCGCAACCGCGATCCCCGTCACCGCGCGTCAAGACGCGGCGCCGCCGCGGCCGATTACATGCTGGTGCTGGGCGTGGTCGTGCCGCTCTTGTTTATTGTCTTGCCTGCCGGCCGACGGGCGATGCAACTTGTGTTCGAACTGGCCTGTGCCCTGATCGCCTGGCCTTTCATGTAAGCGCGTCGCTGCTGGGAGCAGCGACCTCCGAGAGGAGTTTGCGATGAAGCCTCAAGCCTCCCTCCGCCGATTGCTGCAGCGCGTACACTCTGATGAACGCGGGGCCGTCAGCATTGAAACGATCATGATCATCGGCGCGATCGCCGTTCCGATCCTGATCTTTCTACTGCGGTTCGGCTGGCCGCGGATCAAGGATTACTTCAACAACGGGATGAACGACCTCGAGGCCCAGCGCAGCAACGTGATGTCGAATCACTGACGTCCGGAGCTGGCAATGGCAGCGCCCCCCTGAGCCGGAAGCGTCAGCGCCCGGAGGCGACCCCGGTGTGGAAGATCAGGCAGCAATGTGATCCTGACGAGCTGGGCCATGTTGCTGCTGACGGCGGTTGCCTCGGCGACCGACTTGCGACGGCAGAAGATCTATAACTGGACCACGTATCCCGGCATGCTGGCCGGGTTCGCGCTGAACGCGGCCGCCGGCGGCTGGCCCGCGACGGAAGACGCGCTGTGGGGGTTCCTCACGTGCGGCGGCGTGATGCTCACCTGTTTTGTGTTCTTCCCCGACCTCGGCGGCGGCGACGTGAAACTGATCGCCATGCTCGGCGCCGGACTCGGCCTCGACGACGGCATCCTGGTAATGCTGTGGACGTTTGTCATCGGCTTTGTCGCCGGCCTGGCCATGCTGATCTGGAAGGTCGGCGCTCTACCGCTCCTGAAGCGCGCTGCACAGACGGCCCGTGAAGTCATCGTATTGCGCGGACGCATCGCGCCCGCCGATCCGCAAGCCCCGATCCGCCGCTGGCTCTATCTGGCGCCGGCGGCGCTCGCCGCCGTCATCATCGTCCGCTGGGAGTCGCTATGGCCTGCATGAGGCTATTGGAGCTCCGCTTTCAGACGGAATAGCAGTGGTCCGACAATCAGTTCTTCTCGGGCAGCGTGAGAATTCACCACGGAGGACAATGAGAACACGGAGAGTACCCGTTAACGACCATTTTCTCAGTGATCTCCGTGCACTCAGCGGTAAATCTGGAGCTTCGTGGACGCCGTCGCTTCGGACGAGTTTGTGCGACTGACAAATAGTCAGACCATCACGGCAGTCAAAGCGCGATCCGCGATCAGCACGGACGTCACGAAGTCTTCGTCCAGCGTCACACCCAGGCCCGGGCCGTCCGGAACAGTGATCCAGCCGTCCTTCGCCTGGACTTTCTCCATTGCCGCCTGTTCCTGAGAGGCGTGTCCTCGACACAATCCTCGAACAGGAACGCATCGCGGCAGGTGCTCAGCCAGTGCAGGCTGGCCGCCACGGTCAGTGGACTGCGTAGCAGTGGTTGCACAGCTCAGCGCCGATCTCTTCGACACGGCGCGAATAAAAGGCCGCATCGGTAAACCCGCAACGTGACAGGTCGACCTGGTACACGTCGAGCGGCGCTTGCCGATCAGTTGCCGGAACGCCTCGCGCCGCATCTCCTCGCCGGAGGCGATCGGCACGGGAGAACGATGCGCAGCCACACATAGCCGTCGATGTCATCCGCGCGCAGCGGCTCTTCCAGCCAGCCGATGTTGTACTCGGCAAACCTTCTCGAAGCGCGACGGAGGGCGGTCCGCGCGTCCCAGACGCAGCCGGCGTCGATGAGCAGATCAGAATCGTCGCCGACTCCCTCCCGCGCGCCGCGCACAAGCTCGAGATCGACCGCCTCGTTCGGCCCCATCGGCTCCCAGCCGAACTTGACCGCGCGATAGCCCGCATCGATCCAGCGGCGGCCGATAACGCGCGTCGCCTTACCGTCTTTTCCGAACAGGATCGACGCGTACGCCTTGATCCGCGAATGCTGCTTTCCGCCCAGCAGCCGATGGATCGGCTCCCCGAAATGCTTCCCCTTGAGGTCCCACAGCGCCATGTCGACGGCCGCCATCGCTGTGATCCCGACGCTGGTGCGGCCGAAATACATCGTCCGCCGGTACATCTTCTGCCACAGCCGCTCGTGCTCCAGCGGGTTCTCACCCACCAGAATCTCGCGCAGCCCGCAGGCGATGTTATGGCTGAACGGAGCGTCGATGATTGCTTTCACCACTTCCGGCGACGAGTCCGCTTCGCCGACTCCTTCGAGGCCGTCCTCGGTGCGGACGCGCACCAGGACCGAGTCCTGCGAACTGGCGGTCTTCGCTTCGACGTTCTTGATTCGCAGGATCTGGCAGACGATTTCAGCAATTTTCATGATGGGATTTCGCGCTCAATTTCGAGTTGCGGTATAGCGGACTGCCGCAGGCGACCATGTACGCATGCAATTGCAAGTCAGAGACGTTTGACGATGAAGTCTAGGAGCCAATCGCAATACCATTCGTAGGGGCTGCAGGTTTCATACACAAGAATTGCCGGCGCATAGAGCACTTGCAGGATCGGTTCCGACGAGGGGGCGAATGTGCTGATGGCAGCGACTACCGGCAGTCCCGCGAGATAACCGAGGATCAAGCCGAAGGCGAGTGCAATCCATCGGACCTCGACAGCGAACCGGTTTCCCGACATTCTCAGCCGGCCATTGCGCGTCGCCCGTAGTCGATACTTGTGGTATCCGTGCTGAATGACGATCTCTTGATCTTCGCGCAGAATCTGCCCAGATTCGACGACGCGCGGCTCCGGCCGACGTGACCGCCCGAGATTGCGCGAGAACCATGACACCCGGTTCACCTCCTGCTCGTGAAACGATGTCCCAACTGTCGAAAGCGTAATTTGGCGATACGCCGGAGGCAACGACGACAAGTCCTTCCAAAATCACCGCGCCGTCAGAGTCTCCCCAATGCGGCAGGCCTGATCCGACGATTCCCGGCTCCAAGACGAGCGCGCGGTTTCATGCGGCCCGCTGCGGTGCGCGTCCGATGTATCTCGGTCAACCTGCGGTCATGGTCCGCGCGCATTGAGGTGTGTCGACATGGCGAGTTGCGTCACTGAGACAAGGCCGGTAAAGTTTTCGGATTCGGTCGGGAAATCAGCCCGGAAAGCGGACGGCATGCTGGAAGTTCGGACGTACGAGGGTGATGCGGACGAACTCAGCCGTTTCGTGGGATCGGTCTGGAAAGCCACGTACGCCGGCAAGATGCCGTTGCCGATCTGGGACTCCGCCTACTTCGACTGGCAATTGCTGTGGCGGCCGCCTGCTCAGCGACCTGCCTGTGTCGCGGCTTATGACGGCGATCGCCTCGTCGGCACGCTGCTGGGGGAAGAATTCCGGTTTCGCTGGCTTGACCGCGAGCACCTCGCCACCCAGGGGAGTTGGCTCTCGGTCGATCCTGAATACCGTCGTGCCGGAACCGCCGGCCTGATGCTCAAGGAACTCAAGCGACGGCACGTCGAGCGCGGCGCCGACTTCCAGATCGGCTACGGCTACGAGGGGTCGCGGCTCTCGCTGGGACCGAAATTCTGGGGGAAATATCCCAAAGATACCGTCGTGCCCAAGAAGCTCGGTTTCTGGGCCCGCGTGCTCAACTACACCGCCGTTGCCGACTGGGAACTCAACCGACTGGAAGGGATCGGCGCACGCACGCTCGGCTGGTGGCAGCGCGGCGCGGCGCGCTGGACGCCCGATCCCAATGTGCGACAGTATCGCGCGAACGATTTGCCCGCGTGTCTGGAGTTGGCACATGGCCTGCTCGATCACGTCCAGGCGGGGATCATCTGGGATCGCGAGCGCCTCGCCCACCAGTTGGACTACAAGGGCTTTCCGCGTACGTTGGTCTATGAGACCGACGGCCACGTCGCTGGATTCGTCAACTACCACGTCCTGGATTATCTCGGTCGCACGACGATCCGCGTGGCAATGATCGATCTCCTCGCCGTTCACGACCTCCCCAAACCTGCGGCCGCGGCTCTCGTCAAAACGGCCCTGCGGCAAATGCACGACGACAACGTCGCGCTCTGCCTGATTCTGAAGACGCCCTGTTTTCCGGCAGGCGTCCTGTTACGAACCGGGTTCATTCCCCGGTTTGCCGACCAGGCGATTCTGCTGACGAAAATGCGGCCGGAGTTCGAAGTCGCCGGCGCCCGCCGATTTCATGTGTTGTGGCGGTAGCCGGACGACTGAGCCGGCCGGCAAACTCATCGCAGTTTGAGCCGTTTGCGCAACCGCTGTAACCCTCATGTGATGCGTCAAACGATGGGGAACGTCCGGTCGGGATTTGCAAGCGGATCGGCTTTGTGACAGCATGTTAACCTGCGTTAACGGGGCAAACACCGCCCCGGAGACGACAACCTGATGGGAATCGATCATCCATGAAGTTCGCCTTTCTCATTCACCCGATCAGCACGGAGGTGAGTGATCTGACCCGCCTGGATGCGGAAACCGGCGTGCTCAAGACGTGGGGGACCGATCCGCTCGGCCTGCTGGCGCGCATTCACGGTCCCGAGGCCGCGCGACGGTATAACTCGACTGAACGGGATACCGAGCCGTTCGTCGTCGATGAAATCTGCGGTCCGGTCTCGCGCCACGGCGAGGAAGTCCGCGGCCGGCTGATCGAGATTCCGATGAAGGCGTCGGAAATCCTCGAATACCCGGATTTGGCCGTCGAGCACATCGAGCACGCCGTCAAGATGGCGGCCGACTGGGGCGCGCGAATTGTTGGCCTGGGCGCGATGACGGCCGTCGTCGGCGGACGAGGCACCTATATCGCCGAACACAGCCCGATCGCAATTACGACCGGCAACAGTCTCACGGTGTACGCGGCGATTCAAGGGCTGTTTCACGCGGCCGACGAGTTGAACTTTGACTTGCGGCAGGAAACGATCGCCGTCGTTGGCGTTCCCGGCAGCATCGCCAGCGCCGCCGCCATTTTGCTTGCGCCGCACTGTGGACAACTGGTGCTCGTTGGGCGTCAGGCCTCGCAGCCCGCGGTCAAGCTTGCCAAAAAACTGGGAGTTGAGCTGCTGCTCGACGTGGATGAAGCCTGCCAGCGCGCGCGAATTATTCTGTCGGCGACGTCCTCGGGGAACTGCATCGACCAGACGAAACTCCAGCCGGGGTCGATCGTCGTCGACGTGGGAGTGCCGGCCGACGTGATTGGCGACGGCCCGCAGCGTCCCGACATCCTCGTGCTGACGGGCGGACTGGCGGCGGTTCCGGAAGACGGCCGCTGGCACTCGCCGCGCGTGATCCGCTTCCAGCGCGGCATGATCCCCAGCTGCATGGGCGAAACCATGATCCTCGCGCTCGAGGATCGCCAGGAATGCTACTCGCTCGGCCGCGTGCTGGATGTCGACCGCATCGCCGAGATTGGCAAAATCGCCACCGCGAACGGCTTCCGGTTCTCGCGGCTGTGCTCGTTCGGGCAGGTGCTCGACGAAGCCGTGCTGTCGGAATTCCGCAAGTACGTCCGCCGCGATCCGAAGCGGATTCCGGTGCGTTCGCCGGAAAAGGCCGGCGCCTCCGAATTGGCGAAACGGGCCACGGCCTGCCATCGACGGCATATGAACCCGCCGCTGTCGGCGTTCACAAACCAGGCCGGCATCGCACGAACGTTCGTCCGCGGCGAAGGGACCTGGTTGTATGACGCGGAAGGACATCGGTATCTCGATCTGGTGGCGGGCTACGGCGCCGTCAATCTGGGACACAATCATCCCGCGGTCGTCGAAGCAATTCGGTCGGCACTGGCGTCGTATCCCCCGGGATTCACGCCTTCCGCAGTGAATCCGTACGCCACGGCGCTGGCAGAAGAGTTGATTTCAATCGCTCCGGGCGGGTTGGGAATCGTGTTCTTCACGAACAGCGGCACGGAATCGACCGAGGCGGCGCTGAAGCTGGCCCGCGCGGCAACCGGCAGATTCGGATTCCTGAGCTGTTTCGGATCATTCCACGGTAAGACGCTGGGCTCGCTGTCGGTCACGGCGAAGACCGAACTCCAGATGCTGTTCCAGCCGCTGATACCCGGCTGCGAAGCGGTGCCGTATGGGGACCTCGAGGCGCTCGAACGCGAGCTGCTCACCTGCAAATATGCTGCGTTCATCGTCGAGCCGGTCCAGGGGGAAGCCGGCGTGTACATTCCGCCGCCGGGCTATCTCAAGCGCGCGGAAGAACTCTGCCGGCAGTCGGGCACGCTGTTGATCGTGGATGAAGTGCAGACCGGGTTCGGCCGCACCGGCGCGCTATTCGCCTGTGAGCATGAAGGGGTGACCCCTGATGTGCTCACGCTCGCAAAGTCGCTGGGCGGCGGCATGATGCCGATTGGCGCGATGATTTCCCGCCGCGACGTATGGGATCGCGCGTACGGCACCGTGCAGACCTGCCTGATGCACACCAGCACTTTCGCCGGTGGCAGTCTGCCATGCGCAGCCGCATTGGCGGCGGTGCGGGCGATTGTGCGCGACGACCTGTCCGGCCGAGCCGCCGAAGTTGGCAAACGTCTGATGTCCGGCTTAAAGGACTTTCCGACGCGTTATAAATGCGTCAGCGAAGTCCGCGGCAAAGGGCTGATGATCGGCATCGAGTTCCAGCGCTGGCCGCAGACGGCGGTCAACCACTGGAAGTCACTCGACGAGACCGGACTGTCGCAGTACATGATCCGCGGCTATGACGGCATGGTTGCCGCGCTGCACACGCTGCAGGCGATGTACATCCTCATGCACCGGTTCGGCATCTATGCCCAGAGCACACGGTCCAACCCGCAGGTGATCCGCATCCAGCCGCCGCTCGTGATCTCCGAAGCCGAGGTCGACCGGTTCCTTGACGCGCTCGGACAGACCTGCCGCGAGGTGGACCACATCTGCGGTGCGCTGACGGGGGGAGTCAGCAAGTCGTCGCTGGGCAAGCACGACGCCCGCAACGAAGGCGCCATCGAAGGCCTGCCGAACGTCACCGCCGCACACTGACATTGAGCCATTGAACGAACGCGTGCTGCGGTGAGATCAGCCGAACCCCGCTGAAGTGGCGGGGTTTTTCATGCGCTGTGGTAGAATGCGCGGCGCAATGCGCCTCATACGTCAGGCAAACTGGATACGCAGGCTGCTTGCCTGCATCACAATCTGGATCGGCAGTTGTCTGCTGGCGATTGGCATTCTGTTCTATGGACCACAGTGGACCGAATGTGCTCGGGAGATCGTGATAGCGTTCGAGTCACAGAGCATCAATGTGTTTCGTCACCCAGCATCTCTCGAACGGTCCGTCATTGCCGTCGTGTCATGTTTCGGCGGGACGGTCGCGATCTGGTTCGGCAGTCGCGAACTTTCTGCCTGCGAATCTGAATCTCCTCCCGGTGACGGCGAGAATTCAAATTAGGCGCGACTCTCTCGAAAGTGTCCAGGACGATCTTCGCTGAATCCCGAATCCTGACTTCCGAGTCCTCCGTCAGGCGTGCGGCTCGGTCATCGAAAACGGATCGAGCGCCTTGTCGAGCTCATCTTTGGGCAGGATCTTCTGGTCCGTGCACAGCTCGCGAATCGTCTTGCCGGATTTGAAGGCTTCTTTGGCGAGCTGCGCCGCCTTTTCGTAGCCGATGTGTGGGTTGAGGCTCGTTACCATCGACAGACTCTTCTCGACGGACGCCTCGCAGGCTTCGGCATTCGCTTCGAGGCCCTTGGCACAGAAGTCGTTGAACGCCTGCACGCCGGCCGACAGCAACGAGACACTTTCCAGCGTCGTCTGCCCCATGACCGGCATCATGATGTTGAGCTGGAAGTTGCCGCCCGTGGCGCCGGCCATCGCGATGCAGGCGTCGTTGCCGACGACGCGCGTCGCCACCTGCATCAGGCTTTCGCACATCACCGGATTGACTTTGCCCGGCATGATCGAGCTCCCCGGCTGTAAATCGGGGATCATGACCTCGTAAAATCCGCACCGCGGGCCTGATCCCAGCCAGCGGATGTTGTTCACCACGTTGAACAGCGTCACCGCGATCGCCCGCAACTGTCCGTGGCATTCGACGAGGCCGTCACGCTGGGCGTTGGCCTCGAAGTGGTTTGCTGCTTCGACGAATCCGATTCCAGTTTCCGCTGCCAATGCCGCGGCGACGCGGCTGCCGAATTCCGGATGCGTGTTGATCCCTGAGCCGACGGCCGTGCCGCCGGCCGGCAATTCCAGCACCGCAGCGAGGGCCCGCTCGGCACGTTGCACCGATAGCTCGATCTGCCGGGCGAACCCGCCGAACTCCTGGCCGAGCCGCAGCGGCGTCGCGTCCGCCAGGTGCGTGCGCCCGATCTTGATGATGCGGTCCCACTCCCGTGCTTTGTCGGCGAGAACTCCGGCAAACTTTTTCAGGGCCGGGACCAGGTTCTTCTGAATCGACATCGCCGTCGCGACGTGGATCGCTGTCGGAAACATGTCGTTGGTGCTCTGCCCCATATTGACGTGATCGTTGGGGTGCACTGGTTTTTGTACGGCGAAGCGGTCGCCGCCGAGCAGCTCGATCGCGCGATTGGCAATGACCTCGTTGGCGTTCATATTGCTCGACGTTCCGGAACCGGTCTGGAACACGTCGATCGGAAACTCGCCGTCATGCTTCCCATCCGCCACTTCCCGCGCCGCCTGCAGCAGCGCCTGGACCTGCTGTTCGTTGAGCCGGTTCTTGCCGGTGTTGGTCAGTTTGCCGAGTTCATGGTTCGCCTGACCACAGGCGAATTTGACCAGTCCGAGCGCGTGGATCAGGTCCGGGTGCAGCGGCCAGCCGGAAACGGGGAAATTCTCGACGGCCCGCTGTGTCTGGGCGCTGTAGTAAGCCTTGGCGGGGACTTG
>JAXMBS010000020.1:0-77259 GCA_046349775.1 Planctomycetaceae bacterium
CGCCTGGACCTGCTGCTCGTTGAGCCGGTTCTTGCCGGTGTTGGTCAGTTTGCCGAGTTCATGGTTCGCCTGACCACAGGCGAACTTGACCAGTCCGAGCGCGTGGATCAGGTCCGGGTGCAGCGGCCAGCCGGAAACGGGGAAATTCTCGACGGCTCGCTGTGTCTGGGCGCTGTAGTAAGCCTTGGCAGGGACTTGGACGTCCCCCATGGAGTCATGCTCGGTCCGGAATGCAGTCATTGAGTGGGTCTAGGGCTGAGGGGCTAGGGCCGAAGTTGTGGCCCAATTCAACAGGGGTTTGCCGGATCATAACGGCCTAACCCGGCCATGAGGAGAATCCGCACGGCAAACAAGCTCCGTCGTTCCACAACTCGCAGTCGACGATCGGCCGCACCAAATCCTTGGACCATCGACCTTCGACAATCGACCCTCCCGTCGATTCCTCTTGCAAGCCGCACAATAGTTCGCCTACGATCTTTTTGCCTCGCTGCGAATGTTAACCCTTGTCGCTGTTCGGTTTTTCGCTGCGACGCCCAGCTGAGAATTGCAGGGAAACGGGCTTACTGTGTACGACCGTCGCCGTCAGGGTCGAGCGGAATCGCTCACTCTGAGGGTTCGCTTGAGGCGACGATCGCCGGGAGTTGTGGATGGTCCGCGGCCCCCCGTCGTGTTGCCGAACGGTACCGGACCGGCCGCAGTATCGCGCATCTGTTGACTGACATTGGAATCCGGTGCCGGCTGACAGGCCAGCAGCCCCACTGGCGCCGCTCACGCACAGATTGTCCCAAAACCGTGAACTCCACCACCCGCTGCGGATCACCAATGCCGTCCAGAGTGTGGCGACTGTGCCTGGCTGGGTTGATGCTGATACTCGCGGGAGAGCGTCGCGCGGCGGCGCAACCCGGCGAAGCTCGAGTCGTCGTCGCCGAAGTCGGGGAAGAACAGGTGCAATCCGGCGAGACATTCGTCGGTACGGTTCGTCCACTGAAGCGGGTGGTCGTCGGCAGCGCTGTGGATGGCCGCGTCATCGAGTTTCCGGTAAATGTTGGTGATCGCGTTGAGGCCGGACAGAAACTGGCGCAGCTTCTGACGGACACCATCAATCTGGAAGTGGCGGCCGCCGAGTCCGAACTCGCGCTGAGGAAGGAAGAGCTCGCCGAACTGGAGCACGGCACGCGTCCGGAGGAAATCGAACAGGCCCGTGCGCGAAAGGAGTCGGCCGCCGCGACGAAGCAATACTGGACGTCGCGCCGCGAGCGGATGGAGAAGTTGCGTCAGAATAATGCTGCCAGCGAGGATGTGTACCAGGAGGCAATTTCGCAGTCGATTGCTGCCGACGAAGCGCTGGCGGAAGCGAAGGCGGCGTGGGACCTGGCGGTGCGCGGCCCGCGCGACGAAAAGATCGCGCAGGCGCGCGCGCGAGTGGCGCTGCAGCAGGCCGTGGCGGACAAGCTCAAGGACCAACTTCAGAAGCATACCGTCATTACGCGGTTCACGGGGTATGTGACGGCCGAACACACCGAAGTCGGCGCGTGGGTGGCCAGGGGCGACCCCGTCGCAGAAGTTGTGGCCTTGGATACGGTCGAGATCGAGGCCTTCGTCCTCGACAGCCATGTGGGCTACGTGGAGATCGGCGAAGAGGTGCTGGTCAACATCCCCGCCCTGCCGGGGCAGGTGTTTACGGGTCGCGTGGCCGCCGTGGTCCCACAGGCGGACGATCGCACCCGCACGTTTCCAGTGCGCGTGGCCGTCGCCAACGTGATCGGCCAGGGGGGACCGGTCATCAAAGCCGGCATGCTGGCGCGCGTCACGTTGCAGACGGGGCCGGCACAACAGGCGACGCTGGTTCCCAAGGACGCATTGGTGCTTGGGGGACCGGTGCCGATGGTGTACGTCGTCGTGCCGGATCAGAAAGATCCCGCGAAGAAGTCTGCTGCGCCGATGCCTGTGGAGCTCGGCGTCGCCGCCGGCGGAATGCTGCAGGTGCTCCCCTCCGCGGCTGCCAAAGGGGCGTTCGTGAAGCCGGGCGACCAGGTTGTGGTCCTCGGCAACGAGCGATTGCGGCCGGGGCAGAATATCGCGGTGACCGAAGTTCGCAAGGTGCAGACCGAGGCCGCGAGCCCGGGCCAGCAGTCGAAGTAGTTTCGGGTGGCGGGGGTCGGAGCGCAGCACCCGGCGAATTTTGTCCATCCGCGACTGGGGGCGGTCTGCCCTTTGAGCCGCCTGCCTGATCGAAACTTGACGCGGCAGATCGATCCCAGCCACCCAAGGCCATTTTGACCATGCGACTGATCGACTGGTTTATCCACAATCCCGTCAAGATCAGCGTCGGCGTCCTGCTGACGTGCCTGTTCGGGGTCGTGGCGGCGCTGCGGATGCCGATGCAGCTCACGCCGGAAGTCCAGACGCCGACGCTGACGGTCGAGACGATCTGGCCCGGCGCCAGCCCGCACGACGTCGAGCAGGAGATCGTGATCGAGCAGGAGGAGCAGCTCAAGAGCGTCGAAGGCATCACCAAGATGACTTCGGAGAGCAGCGACTCGATGGCGCGGATCACGCTGGAGTTCGCCGTCGGCACCAACATGGAAGAGGCGCTGCTGAAGGTCAACAGTCGCCTGCAGCAGGTGCCGGAGTATCCCGAGGATGCCGATGAGCCTGTGATCAGCACGGCCAACGCCGCCGACCGTCCGATCGCGTGGTTCATCCTCAGCACGCGGCGCCCCAGCCCGCAGCAGTTCGACGAGTTTCTCAAGCAGCATCCGGATCTGGTGGACGTCGTCACGCCGGCCCGCGACGCCCACAACGAGGGCCTGGCAATGCTGCGGCTGCGAAATGCCGCGAAAGAACACCCGGAGGTGCAGGCACTGCTCCCGCCGCCGGATCTTGACGTCGCCAAAATGCGGCGGTTCGCCGAGGATGAAATCGAAGCACGTTTCGAACGCGTCAGCGGAGTGTCTCAATCAAACGTGCTCGGCGGACTCGACGATCAGCTCAAGGTCATCGTCGATCCGCAGAAGCTGGCGGCCCGCGGCGTCACCATCGCCGACGTCCGCAACGTCCTCCGCGGCCAGAACGAAGACACCTCCGCCGGCGACTTCTGGGAAGGCAAGCGCCGCTGGGTCGTCCGCACGCTTGGCCAGTTCCGCAGCGAGGAGCAGGTCGCCGCGCAGCTTCTGACAGTCGTGAAAGGTGCACCCGTCTACGTGCGGGATGTCGCCACCGTCGAACACGGCTACAAGAAGCCGGACGGCCTGGTGCGGCGATTCGGAGAATCGAGCATCGCGATCAACTGCCTGCGGGAAACCGGCGCCAACGTCCTCGACGTCATGGACGGTCTCCGCCAGGCGACAAAAGATATCGACGAGCAGGTGCTGGCGCCCCGCGGGCTGCAGCTGACGCAGGTGTATGACGAGACCGAGTACATCTACTCGTCGATCGGCATGGTCTGGGACAACATCTTCGTCGGCGGCGCGCTGACGATCGTCGTATTGATGTGCTTTCTGCACCTCGGCGTGCGGACGATGGTTGCGGCGCCGTTCATCATGTTCGCCGCGTTCGCGACGGTTTACATGTCGCCGTGGTTTGCGATTCCGCTGTTGCTCCTGCTGACGGTAACGGGGTTCTGGTTCGCCCGCGCCGCCTACGTCGTCGTTGTGTCGATCCCGGTCAGCATCATCGGGACGTTCATGATCATGAGCATGCTGGGGCGTTCTCTGAACGTCATCAGTCTCGCGGGATTGGCATTTGCCGTCGGCATGCTGGTCGACAACTTCATCGTGGTCCTCGAGAACATCGAGCGGCACTACCGCGAACTCGGCAAGCCGCCGTTTCAGGCCGCCGTCGACGGCACCAAGGAAGTCTGGGGCGCGATCGTGGCCGCCTCGCTCACGAACGTGGCCGTGTTTCTGCCGGTTGTGTTCGTGCAGGAAGAGGCCGGGCAACTCTTCCAGGACATTGCGCTCTCCGCGAGCGCCGCCGTCGGACTGTCGATGCTGGTGGCCGTCACGCTCGTGCCGACGGCCGCCGCGCGTCTGTTTGCGGCGCAGCACGGGACGCCGGAGACCGCGCCGGTGCATGGTGGAAATGGACAATTGGTGCGCGACGTCCCGCATGGCTGGCCGGCACGGGTCGCCCATTGGGTCGGCCGTGTCGTCTCCTGGCCTCTGCAGCAGTTGGCATCCGGCTTCGTCGCCGCAACTGTGGCCACAAATGCCCTGATCCAGAAGAGCACTCTCTTGCGGATCGGCGTGGTGGCCGTGCTCGTCGCCGGCGCAGCTTTCGTCAGTTGGCTCTTCTGGCCCCCGGTCGAATACCTGCCGACCGGCAATCGGAACCTCGTGTTCGGCATCGTCGTCCCGCCGGCTGGATACAACCTCGACGAACTGACACGCATGGGAGAGACCGTCGAAGCCGGCCTGCGCCCGTATTGGGACGTCGACCCCGACAGCGCAGCGGCGAAGAAGCTCGATTACCCGGTCATCGGCGACTTCTTCTTCGTCGCCCGCGGCCGGCAGGTCTTCATGGGGGTCCGGGCACATGATCCGCTGCGCGCCCGCGAACTGGAGCCGCTGGTCGGCAATGTCGCGCGCCAGCTTCCGGGCGTGTTCGCGATCGCCAAGCAGTCCAGCATCTTCGAGCAGGGCATCACGTCCGGCCGCACCGTCGATATCGAAATCACCGGGCCGGACCTCGTGAAAATTGTCCAGCTGGGCGGCCAGACGATCGGCCAGGTCGGTATGGCCTTGCGACCGGAAGCTCCGATGACCGTCCAGGCACGGCCGGTCCCGAGCCTCGATTTGTCGAGTCCCGAACTGCACATCGAGCCGAAACTCGTCCAGGCGGCCGAAATGGGGATCAGTAGCGCTGATCTGGGATACACCGCCAACGCCCTGATCGATGGCGCCTACGCGGGCGACTACTTCCTCGACGGCCACAAAATTGACCTGACGATCCAGGGCATCGATTCCTACGCCCAGCGCACGCAGGACATCAGTGCTCTGCCCGTCGCGACGCCCTGGGGCCAGCTCGCCCCGCTCGGAGCGCTGGCCGACGTGAAAATCAGCAGCGGTCCTGAGCAGATCAACCATCGCGAGCGTGTGCGCGCCATCACCATCGAAGTCTCGCCGCCGTCCGACATGGCACTGGAGACAGCGCTGGCGTCGATCAATGCGAAGATCGTCAAGCCGATGCGCGACAACGGCCAGCTCGACGGCGGCTACCGCGTCAATCTCGCCGGCACGGCCGACAAGCTCACGAAAGTTCGCGAAGTGTTCGTCGGCAAATGGACCGGCTGGAACGCCCCGTCGATCATCAGCATTGCGACCAGCCAGGCGTTCCTCGTTGTGCTGATTACCTACCTGCTGATGGCGGCCCTGTTCGAGTCGTGGCTGTACCCGTTCGTCATTATTCTCAGCGTGCCCCTCGGCGCGGTTGGCGGAGTGCTCGGCCTGAATCTCCTCAACTGGTATCTCATCAAGCTCGGGCAGCCGCCCCAGCAGCTCGACGTGCTGACAATGCTCGGATTCGTGATTCTCGTCGGCACCGTGGTGAACAACCCAATTTTGATCGTCCACCAATCGCTCAACCACATGCGCGATGACGGCATGTCGCAGCGAGAGGCGATCCTGGAGTCGGTACGGACCCGCATCAAGCCGATCTTCATGTCGACGATCACGGCGGTGCTGGGGCTCGTGCCGTTGGTGCTGTTCCCCGGAGCTGGGAGCGAACTCTACCGCGGCCTCGGCGCGGTGTTCCTCGGGGGCCTCTTGATCTCGACGATCTTCACGCTGATCCTCGTGCCGACGCTCTTCAGTCTCACGATGGATGTGAAGGAACGCACATGGGATCGGCTGCTCAGCAGCGACTCAGGCGCGTCTATGCAGCCGGTAGCGCGACCGACGGCTGTGACGGAACCGGCGATTTCATCGCAGGTCGGAGAACCGGTCGCTGCTGAGACGTGGCCTTCGGCCACGGTGTTGTTCGGCTTTGCCCGGCAAATAGCAACTGACTTCTTGGGCAGACGCTGGAGCTATTGAGCGGCCCGATTGCGAGTTTGCTCTCGCCTGTGCACCAACGTCGTATGGAGTTCACTCCACCGCACCATGCCCTGCAATTTGCACCATGCGCCTGCGGTCTCAAGTTCCGCGCTTCCTGGCAGGTCGCTTCCTACATAGTCTTGAATTGGTTCGAAAACCCAATCGGGAATGTCTGGAACTCGGATGCGGCCAGCGCGAAGCGAGGGAAGACCGATGGGCCGAGAATTCCAACAGTCAATGAAGTACAACTGGACGTAGAACGACAGCAACAGCACTACGGCAGCAATCACTAACCCAGTCCACCTAGCGATCCGACGCTTGCGAGTCGTGGTCATGGCCGGATTGTAGCAATCGGTCTCGCACAAAAAGAAATCCCGCTGCTTCGGCGATTTCTTCAGCACAATCGCAATTGCAGGCGCATTGCTCAGTCCCCCCGCGCTGCTTGCCGGACCGGCATCAGAATCCTCCTGCGACGACTTTGCCGACGTTGCCAAATCGCAACGTTCGATGTGGCGAAATCGCAACGCGTCGGGACTTCTGACCCGCCCGTACGCCCGATCCGGGTCTAGGATTTGGAGCCAGAGGCGGTATTCTGCGCAAAGTGCGTTGAATTTCCGGCCGGTGTTTGATTGAATGGTAATGACGGATTGTGATCGTTAATGCTTGATGTCCGGCGGTTTGTCCCGCAGAATAGCTGAGCGAATCGATCAGGATCGGTCATGCTCGTCGATCAAAGACGCGGAAATATCCTCAAAACGATCGAAGAACTGGGGTTTGTCTCGCTCCAGGAACTCGTCGATCGGCTCGGAACCAGCGAATCCACCGTCCGGCGGGATCTGGAACATCTTGACCGAATCGGGCAGATCCGTCGCACCCGCGGCGGAGCGGCCTACGTCGGTGAGTCGCTGACGGCGTTTGACGACCGGCGGAGCCGGGCAGTGGGAGAGAAGCAGGGAATTGGTCGGAAGGCAGCGGAGCTGATCCAGTCCGGGGAAACGGTCCTGTTGGACGGAGGGACCACGGCCTTGGAGGTAGCTCGAAACCTGTCCGGAAAGTCGCTGCAGGTCGTCACGAACTCACTTCCGATCGTCAACCTGCTCGTCGGAGCCTCCGAAATCGAACTGCTATTTCTGGGAGGGTACCTGTATCCGAAGACCGGAGTCGCACTTGGCAGCCTGACTGTCGCAGCCCTTCGCCAGGTCCACGCGCGGCGCTTCATCATGAGCACCGGCGGGATCACGGCGGCGGGATTCTTCAACAGCAACTCGCTGCTTGTGGAGTCCGAACGGCAAATGATGGACGCCGCCGACGAAGTGATCGTAGTCGCCGACAGCAGCAAACTTGGACACTCCGAACTCGCCCACGTCTGTCCCCTGTCCCGAGTGCACAAACTCGTCACGGACGCCGGCATCACGGACGAATGGCGCGATGTTTTGCAGCAACAGAACGTGGAAGTGATTACGGCGTGACAGAGTTGAAAGCGGAGAGCCGAAAGCGGAAAGCGGCTGAGGGAATGTCGAATGACCAAATGTCGAATGGAAACGACGAATACCCTGCACCCGGATCTTCCATTCGTCACTTTGCTGACCGCTGAAAGCTGACTGCTGACACCTCACCGATAACCGAAGACAAACAACCGACAACCTGCCTCCCATGTCTTCGCTCGCTCCATCTCTCAATCGCGCTGACGTCGAACGCGTCGTCCGGGAAGTTCTGCGCCGGCGTCACGTCGGTCATGTCGCTCCCGCACAGCAGCCGAATCCGCTCGTCGTGAACATCTCGGCACGGCACTGCCACCTGACGCAGGAGCACGTCGAAATCCTGTTCGGCAAGGCCGGACGCTGACGCCGACGAAGTGGCTGTACCAGGAGGGTTACTTCGCTGCCGAGGAGACAGTCGCGATTGTCGGCCCGCGGCGCCGGATGCTGCCCGAAGTCCGCGTCCTTGGCCCTTGCCGCGGTGATTCCCAGGTCGAACTCGCATTTACCGACTCGATCTCGCTCGGACTTGATATCCCCGTCCGGATCAGCGGCGATATCAAAGGCACGCCCGGTTGCCTGCTGGTCGGCCCGGCCGGCAGCCTCGAACTCAAGCAGGGAGTCATCCGCGCCATGCGGCACGTGCACATGTCGCCGGCGGACTTGGCCTACTGGGGCGTGAACAGCGGCGATGCGATGGAACTCCGCATCGAATCCCCCGGCTGCACGACGGTCCTGGAACATGTCCTCGTCCGCGGCGGCGATGACAAGATCAAGCTCGAAGTGCACCTCGATACCGACGAAGGCAACGCGCTGAATTTGCCAGCCGCGACCAAGGTTGAATTGCGGAAGACGAAAGAGAAGACACCCTGCGCCTGTAAGCACTAATTGCAATGGAAACGACCGATCGGTCCAAGCCGATCGACATTCTCTAACCCTGTTTTTGGAGACTCAGACATGGCTAAACCGTTGGAAGCACTCGGCATGATTGAGACCAAGGGTCTCATCACATTGATTGAAGCGGCCGATTCGGCCCTGAAAGCCGCGAACGTGCAGATGATCGGCTGGGAAAAGATCGGCAGCGGGCTGGTCACCGTGTTCCTGGTCGGCGATGTCGCCGCCGTGAAGGCGGCCGTGGACGCTGGTGCCAGCGCCGCCGGCAAGGTCGGCGAAGTGATCAGCGTGCAGGTGATTCCCCGCCCGCACGAAGAGCTCGGCACCCTCATGCCGAAGCCGAAAGGCACCGGCAAGAGCAGCGTCGGCTAATTGAAGTCGCGCCTCCGCAGGCTTGCGACGAACGCACACACACCACTTCACACACATAGACAAAGCCATGAACGACGCTATCGGACTCATTGAAACCAAAGGCCTGATCGCCCAGATCGAGGCCGCCGACGCCATGCTGAAGGCGGCGAACGTCACGCTCGTCAAGCAGGTGCAGATCGGCGGGGCCTTCGTGACGACGATCATCAAAGGCGACGTCGGCTCCGTGCGGGCCGCCGTGGACGCCGGTGCCGCTGCTGCCAGCAGGGTCGGCGAACTCGTCAGCGCCCACGTCATGCCGCGCCCGACCGCCGGTCTCATGGAGAATTTCTAATCCTGTAATGGAGTTTAATGGAACGCGGATTCGCGCGGATTTGAAACGATTAACGCAGATCGTGGCTGCAGCCGATCAGCCCTTTCGATTTTGATCCGCGAAAATCCGCCTGATCTGCGTCAATCCGCGTTCCACTGGATTGGAGAAAGCGCCATGAAGGTACTCGTAGCCAACCTCGGGTCGACCAGCTTTAAGTACCGGCTGTTCGACATGGATACGGAGGCGCAGTTGGCGCGCGGCGGAATCGAACGCATCGGCCAGGATGCCGAGGGCGCGTGTTTCGTCGAAATCGCCGGCAAACGCAGCGAACGGCAGCAGCGTGTGAAAGATCATGCCGCCGCCGTCCAGATCTGCCTCGAACAGTTGACCGATCCACAGAGCGGATGCCTGAAATCGGTCGATGAAGTCGCGGCGATCGGGTTTAAAGCGGTATTTGCCGGCAAGCTGAGCGGCGTGCGGATCGTCACCCCGGAACTGTTGGACACGATGGAGGCCCTGGCCGACGTCGCGCCGGCGCATAACCCGCCCTACGCGCGGGCCATGCGGCAGCTCCAGGCGGCGTTTCCGCAAATTCCGCTCGTGGCGGCGCTGGAAACGGCATTCCACGAGACGATCCCTGAAGAGAATCGCACCTATGCGGTTCCCTACGAATGGAAGCGGGATTGCGAAATCCAGAAGTGGGGGTACCACGCCGCCAGCCACCGGTACATCGGCACGCGGATCGCGGAGCTCATGGGTCGGGACGACCTGCGGGTGATTTCGTGCACCTCGGCGGCAGTAACTCGTTGTGTGCGATGCGCGGCGGCGTCTCGCAGGCCAATACGCTTGGCATGACGCCGCAGACGGGATTGCCGCACAACAACCGGGTCGGGGACTTTGACCCGTTCACATTGCCGTTGCTGATGCGGAAGACCGGCAAGAACCTGACGGAGCTGCTGGCCGACTTGTCGGAGCGGAGCGGGCTGCTGGGGATCAGCGGCCTGTCGGGAGACGTCCGCGACCTGGAGCAGGCCGCCGAACAAGGACACGCACAGGCGGATCTCGCCTTGAACGTGTTCGTGGCGGAGATTCGGCGATACCTCGGCGCTTACCTGGTGATCCTGAACGGAGCGGACGCAATCGTCTTCACCGGCGGGATCGGCGAGAACAGCAAGCGGGTGCGTCGCGACGTCTGTGCGAAGCTCGACTTCGCGGGCATCAAGCTCGACCCGCAGTTGAACGAAACCGCCAGGGGCGAGTGCCGGATTTCGGCGAAGGACAGCCGCGTCGAGATCTGGACGCTGCCGACGAACGAGGAAATCGTCGTCGCGCGGCAGAGTGTTGAAGCGTTGAGCTCTCAGAAATGAGCCTGTGAGGCAACTATGTTTATCGCCAAGGTCACCGGTAGCGTCGTCTCAACGCAAAAGGTCAGCGAGATGACCGGTCAGAAGCTGTTCATCGTCGATCCGCTCAAGCTCGACGAGAAATCCGCGCACCTGGTGTCGACCGGACGAACGTTCATCGCGGTGGACACGGTCGGCGCCGGCGAAGGGGAGACGGTCCTCATCGTTCAGGGCTCCAGCGCCCGGTTCACCGAGGACACGAAGAAGCTGCCGGTGGACTGCGCAATTGTGGGGATCATCGATCACGTGCAGGTCGCCGGGAAGCAAGTACCGGTGAGGGACGGGAAGTAGGAGTCAGCGAGCCGCCGGGATTAGCCCCTGCGGCCTCGAACGACGGGAGTCGTTCGTCAGCACACTCGAATATGTCACACCCGTCGCCCACACCTGAATCGTTCGTCCGCGCAATGCAGATTATTGCGCTGTCGCTGCCGGCCGGTGTGATTGTGTTTGCGATGATCGCGCTCTTCGTCGTTGGGGCACTAAATCAGCCTCCGACGGGCATGTTCATCAGTCTGTTCGCCGTGGCGTTCGCCTTCGCGATGTTTGCGATGCACCTGGTGATGCCGCAGTTGATCGCCAGTCGTGCGAGTCACTTGCAGATCGCCATCCCGGAGTCGTTGCGTCCGTACGGCGTGTATCAGGCTCAAATGATTGTGAAGTTGGCGCTCCTCGAAGGGGCCGCCTTCTTCAACGTGATCTGTTCCATCATTGAACACAACTGGTGGTCTCTCGGGATCGCCGGCCTGCTCGTTGGCTGGATGCTGACGCAGTTTCCGACGCGCGACCGCGTCGAGCGCTGGATTGCGACCCAGGGAAAGAGAATTGACTAGCCGCGACCGTAAGGGAGCGAACAGGCAAACACTTCTTTACGGTCGTCGCTAGTACACACCGATCAACCATAAACCATCAACGATAAATCCCCTCCCATGGCCACCGAACAAGCTTACCCGGGTACCGGATCGTCCAGGAAGTCCTCGCCGAACTTGGCAAGCGGCCGCAGAACGGCAATCAACCTGCCGCCGCTCCCCGCCAGTCGTCGCCGAACGGCATCCCCGTCCGTAATTCGGGCAAAGCCGGGCGCCTTCGCCCGTGGCCCTGAAATGGGACGCGGCACGCTCGGCGTCTTCCAGAATGTCGACGGCTGGTCGCCGCCGCGCAGGCCTTCGAACAGTTCCAGAAGAAGCCGCTGGCGGACGCGCTAAGCTCGTGAACATCGTCAAGACGATGTGCGAGCAGAACTGCGAAAAGTGGGGCCATGCGGAACTCGAAGAAACCAAGATCGGCCGCCTCGATCACAAAATCGAGAAACTCACGATCATCAAGCTGGTCCCCGGCACTGAATGGCTCCGCAGCGACGCGTTCAGCGGCGATCACGGGCTGACAGTCGTCGAGTACGCCCCGTTCGGTGTCATCGGTGCCATTACGCCGGTGACCCACTCACTCCCCACGCTGGCCGGCAACGTCGTCAACATGCTGGCGGCCGGGAACACCGTCGTGTTCAACCCGCATCCGAGCGGAGCACGGATCGCCTGCGAAGGCGTGCGGCCTTCAACAAGGCGTTCGCTGAAGCGGTCGGAATCGAAAATCTGATCACGATCATCGAACAGCCGACAATTGAGTCCGCTGACCAGATCTTCCAGCACCGCGGCGTGAAAATGCTCTGCGTCACCGGCGGACCGGCTGTCGCACGGGCGGTCCTCGCGCGCGGGAAGAAGTCGGTCGTCGCCGGCCTGTGCAATCCGCCGGTCGTCGTGGACGAAACCGCCGACATCGAAAACGCCGCCCGCTGCATCGTCCAGGTGTCGCCGCCTACGACAACAACCTGCTCTGCATCGGCGAAAAGCAGGT
Organism: Planctomycetaceae bacterium; assembly: GCA_046349775.1. GTDB lineage: Bacteria > Planctomycetota > Planctomycetia > Planctomycetales > Planctomycetaceae > JAEUIG01. The sequence goes on from JAXMBS010000020.1 coordinate 12,341, forward strand.
CTTCGCGGTGCAATCAATCTACGACAAGCTGATGGACGCCATGCCGCGTCACGAAGGCCTACAAGCGTGACCCCTCAGCAGATCGACGCGCTCGCCAAGATCGCCACTCCGGCCAAGGAGCCAGCGTGGCCACGCGGTCGTCAACCGCGACCTCGTCGGTCGTGACGCCCCTGTGCTCGCGGAAAAAATCGGCCTCAAGGTCCCCGCCGGCACGCAACTGCTGTACGGCGAAACGGACGCCTCGCACGTCTTCGTCAGCGAAGAGCAGATGATGCCGTTCGTCCCATTCGTCCGTGCGAAGGACGCCGAGGCGGCGATCCACATGGCCCACGAGTCGGAACACGACTTCGGCCACACCGGGATCATCCACCGCGCAACGTCCACACAGGACGACATGGGCAAGCTGATGAACACCACGCTGTACATCAAGAACGGCCCGTGGCCGGCCTCGGCCTCGGCGCGGAAGGCTACCTGTCGTTCAGCATCGCGACGCCGACCGGCGAGGGGGTTACCAACCTGCTCACGTTCACCCGCTCGCGGGCGTTGCGTGATGGTCGACGAACTGCGCGTCGTTCGACGGATCGAAAGCTCCCCCATGCAACTCGCGAAGATCATCGGCAAAGCGACCGCCACGATGAAGCATCCTACCCTGGAGGGCCGGAAGCCGCCCACGCAGTTGCCGAGCGCGCGGTGGAGCAGAAGGCGAGCCGTTGATCGCCCTCGACGAGCTCGGCAGCCGCCTCGGCGACACAGTGATGGTGGCCATCGACGGCAAGGTGATCAAAGAACTGCTCAAGGTCAATGGAACAGCCCGGCCCGTTGCATCGTCCTCGGACAGGTGATGAACGGCCGTCATAGCTAAGCAGTAATTCGGAAGTATTCCCTTAGCCCTCGACCTGACCCCAGCTCTCCGCGGCGTGTCCCTGAACTCCGCCCTCATCGACCAGATCGTGCGCGACGTGCTGAATCAGCTCGCCGGCGGAGCTGCGCCGATGCGGACGCCTCAGCGACGAGCACTACCCGCGATGCAGCGGCGGCGGTCGAAATCACGGATCGAGTGATTACGGCCGACTTGCTCGCAGCGCGCTTCCTGACGGAACCACACGAGTCATTATCAGTCCCTGCGCGATCGTCACCTCTGGCGGCTTGGGACCTCGTCCGCGAGCAGGGCATCACGATTCAACGCGCCGACGCAAAACCAGCGGCGAACGGAAATGCGCAAGTCGCCTCCCACGAAGTCCGCGACAGCACTCCTGCTGCTGCTCCTCGTCGTTCGCAGTACGCCGGCCGTCGATCGGCTCTACGAAGACTTGAAGGCGACCTGCCGCCGCGAATTGCTCGGCTGCCCCGACGACGCCGCAAAACTGGCGATCAGTGCAGTCGCTCGCGGGGAAGCGAATAGCGTGATCATTCTGGCGGCACAGACACACCGCGCGGCCTGTCCTGCCAATCGCCACGACGCCGCCAAGGCCGTTGCAGTTCGGAATGCAGCAGCGGATGTGGCAAGTCGGTGGTACGCAAACAATTGCGGGCCAACGTCTGTGCGTCGATCCCACCGAAAAAAGCTGCTCTAAACTCCGAACATTCTACGGGCGATTGACCGCAGGGTGGCCGTAGTGCCCACCACAACTAAAAACCGGCAACTCACTTGCGGGCACAGCCCACCCTACAACTCAACGAACATGCGTATCTGCGAAGTCATCGGCACGGTCACGCTGTCCCGCTGGTACCCGTCACTCACGGCCGCCCGCTGGCGGTTCGCTGTTCCATCTCCAGTTCGCCAAAGGCGAAGGGCGGCGCGCCCGTCCGTGGCGAACCGCTGATCGTCTACGACGAACTCGAGCGCCGGCGACGGAGCGGCCATCGCAGTGAGCGAAGCGCCGAAGCGTCCGCGCCATTTTACCCCGATCAGGAACTGATCGGACGCCCATAACGCGGCGATCCTCGACACGTACGAAATGTAGCGTTCGGTTATCGCTCGTCGGTAATCGAAAGAAGAACTCACAAGCAACGCGACCCGGACCTGAGGCCGACGTCTTTGCCCCTTGTCCCTCAGCCATAGACCCTAGACCTCATGAACTACCACCCGCTGTTCAACACTGCCGAAGCCAAAGACATCAAGGACTGGATCTGCGAGATCATCGCCGCGTCTACAACAAGGGCTTCGCTGCCGCCAACGACGGCAATATTTCGTATCGCATCGGCGAGAACGAAGTCCTCTGTTCGCCCACGATGATCTGCAAGGGCTTCATGAAGCCTGGAAGACGTCTGCATGGTCGACCTCGACGGCAACCAGCTCAAGCCGGTACGAAGAAGCCGCACCAGCGAAATCCTGCTGCACCTGACGATCATGAAGGAACGGCCGGACGTTCGCGCCGTCGTCCACCGCCATCCGCCGCACGCCACGGCCTTCGCCGTCACCCGGCAGGCGATCCCGCAGTGCATCCTGCCCGAGATCGAAGTCTTCATGGCGAAGTCCCCCCTCGCCCCCTACGAGACCCGCATAGAAGTTCGCCGGACACCGTCAAGCCGTTCCTCAAGGCCGCAGCCGCGATCATCCTCACGAACCACGGCACGGTCAGCTTCGGCAGCGCTCGAAGAAGCCTACCGGAAGACCGAGATCCTCGACGCTTACTGCAAGATCCTGATCCTCCGCGCCAGCTTGGCGTGACATACCTGATTGCTGTGCGAACGAGCTGCTGGACCTCAAGAAGAAGCTCGGTTTCGACGACCTGCGGTTCCACCTCGAGAACTGCGACCTGTGCGGGAACACCGCGTTTCGCGAAGGCTACGCCGAAGTCAAAGCCCCGGTCCCCGCACGATGCCTCTGATCCGCCGCCGTCCTTCCCCGGTTACCTGAAGCCGGCTCGCGGGCGCCGATTCCGAGGAAGACGTCCTCGTCCGTGCCATCGTGGACCGTGTCCTCGCCGCCCTACTAATAATGCAATCGACCTCGATCGCACATACTACCCACTATCCACTACCAACTACCCACTAACTTCCCCATGAAAGTCTCTATCATCGGCGGCGGCGGACTTGTCGGCTCCTGCCGCAGCTGCCCTGCAGTTCGGCAAAATCGTTCGTGAGATCGCACTCGTCGACGTCAACCAGGACCTTGTCGAAGGCCGTGCCCTCGACCTCTTGCACGGTGCGCGCTGTCGGCCGATCAGAAAATCGTCGCCGGCGGACCGGAACTGTCCAAAGATGCCGACGTGGTTCGCATCACGGCCGGTCTGCGTCGCAAGCCCGACGAGAGTCGCCTCGATCTGATCAACCGCAACGCGACGCTTTTTCCGCGGCATTCTCGCCGATCTCAAGAAGCACGGTTACTGCAAGAACGCGATCGTGTTCGTCGTCTCGAACCCGGTCGACGTCCTGATTGCACCGCGATGAAGGAGCTCGACCTCCCGCCGCAACAAGTCATCGGCCTCGGCACCGTCCTCGACACGACGCGTCTGTGCGCAGCTTGCGTCAGCGCAAGCGCCTGGATGTGCCTCCCAGCCAGACTCAGGTCACGATCTACGGCGAGCACGGCGACAGCATGTCCTGATCAGCACGTAGGCCCAGATCGCCGGCCTGCCGCTCGATAAGTATCCTCGGCGTCACCCCGGCCTTGATCGCCGAAATCGAAAAGAAGACCTGCTCAGCGCCGAAGTCATCAAGAAGAAGGTGGACGGCAAAGCCTGGCGTCTCCATCGCCGACGTCATCCACGACATCGCCCTCGATCGCCGCCGCATCCAGCCTGTTCCGTCGCTGCAGAACAAGCGTTTACGGGATCCACGACGTTCGTCTCAGCGTGCCGACCATCGTCGGCCGGGCGGTGCGTTGCAGCATTTGGAAGTCGAACTCTGGCCGAAAGAACTGGCCGCCCTGCAGAAGTCCGGCCACGCGCTGCGGGACACGATCGACAAAGTGCTGAAGGGATAATCTGACCGAAAGGAATTGACGTCGATGAAATCCCTCGACCGCAAGCTCGCCGCCATCCATGCCGATCCGAATGGATGCCGCGAGTTCATCATCGCCGATGCCAAGGACGCCGACATGGCGTTCGGCATCGGCGCGCCGGGCCTCTCCCCCGAACGCCACGACGGCGAAGCCCGCTTCCGCACGCTCGCCGAGTTCCGCGACCAGATCCGCCAGATCGTCCGCCGTGGCATCGGTCGACATCATGCTCATGTCGGCCAGTACCAATGAAGTGCTGACGCTCGACGAACGCATCTTCGACGATTCGCACGTCACCCCCGCCATCCGTGCGAACGACACGACCGACATTCACGTCTTCCAGGCAGCCGTATAGCGCAGGTCGCCTCGCAGCCGTTCCGCTCCGCCACCATCGACCATGCCCAGTGTGGCCGGATCGAATGCGAACCGGACGAACGGACACACGGGCGCCGACCTCGGCCTCTATTCGATCACGTTCAACAACGACTGCGAAGTCGATCTCCTCGCGCTCGAAGCCTACAAGGAGTTCCGCGAGGAAGTTGAACGCAAGGGCTTTCGCCACTTCCTCGAGATCTTCAACCCGAACCTGTCGGGCGCCGTTCCTGACGAACTCTGCCGTTCTTCATCAACGACGTGATCGCCCGCACGCTCGCCGGCGTCACCAGTCGCGGCCGGCCGATCTTTTTAAAGATTCCCTATCCCGGTCCGAAGCGTCGAAGAACTTGTCGCCTACGATCCGCATCTCGTCGTCGGCATCCTCGGCGGTTCGTCCGGCACAACTCGCGACGCGTTCCAGTTGATCCACGACGCGCAGAAACACGGCGCGAAACTGGCCCTCTTCGGTCGCAAGATCAACAACGCTGAGAACCAGCTCGCGTTCATCGAGTTCCTGCGTCTCATCGTCGACGGCGTCATCGGCCCGGAGGAAGCGGTCCGCGCCTATCATGCCGTCCTCGGACGGCTCAGCCTGACCCCGCACCGTCCGTTGGATGTGGACCTCCAACTGACGTCCGGCACCCAGAGCTACGGCGGTACGCCGCGCAAGCCAGCGACGGCTAGCGGAGCATCGGCAACACCGCCTGCCGCCACAAACGCCGGTCCCGTCAACCTCGCAAAGATGTCCTCAGCCGAGCGCCTCGCCTACCACCGCGAGCGCATCAACCGCTTGTTCGGCAATCCCTAGAGGTCGAGCGGTTACTAGCCCGAAGCGCTAGCGAGGGAGTCAGGGTCCAGAGAGTCCCAAGCGTCCATAACGGAGTGATTGGTTTCTGACGCAGATTCGAGTGCCGCCAAAACAACGGGCGGCCTCATCCAATCACGCTTGAGTTCCGCGCCGGCTCACCTGCCGAAGATCTCCCGCAGCTTTGCCTGCCGGAACTGAAAGATCCGCTCTACGTCCGGCTGCACGAACAAGCGGTTCACCAGCCGGCCTCCGGGGACGCGGTAATCGACCGTATCGCTCACGAGCGTGCCGCCATCGACGGCTTCAAAGTCGTGGATATGCCTCCAGAAGCGATACGGACCCCGCACCTGCTCGTCGACGAACAAATTGGGCGGGTCCCAGACGGAGATCAAGGATCGCCACCGCATCGGCAGCCCGCGAATTCGCAAGCGATAGTCGATGAGCGCGCCGACTCGCATGGCGATCGGGCGCGGCGAAACGATATGAAACCGGATCCACGCCGGCGTCAGGATTTCCAGGTTGCCGGCATCTGAGAAGAATGCGAAGACTTCATCGAGTTTTGCGGGGACCAGCAACCGGGATTCCAGTCGAAACTGCCCCCGCTCGTGAGGGTGCGGCCCGATCGTGACACCACCGGTGGCCTGTTCGTTGGCGGCAATCTGTGCGGACATGCGTTTCCCCTATTCCCCAGCACCGCAGCCAGGAGCGGGAATTAACACGCCCGGCCGGGAATCTCGTCGGCGGGGTCCGTTGCAATGCCTTCCGTCGCGCCTATGATGAACAGGAGAAACGCATGCCATGACTGGGCGGCGCGGGGAACCGCCGGCCCTGTCCCCCGCTGCCTGCGGACGCCGCCGCGCCGGCGGCATCGCCCACCCGAAGAACACGCCGCAGCGCGGTTTGCGTTCCATTCCTGACCATTCCATTCTGAGGTATTTCGCCTGTGAGCGCCAGTCTCGAACAACGGATTCAGGAAGCCCGGAAAAAGCTGGACGAGCAGACGGTTCGCATCGTCCAATTACACTTTCACCCGGAACAGGGCGCGCCGTTCTGGCTCGAAAAAGCCAAGACCTACAACTTCAATCCGCTGAAGGACGTCAAGTGCTTTGACGACCTCAAGAAGTTTCCGCTGTTTGAGGACGACTGGCTCCGCGGCGGTCCGGTGCAGCGGTTCCTGCCGAAGAAGTGGCACAACGATCCCAAGTACGTCTTCGAAACCGGCGGCACAACCGGCATCCCGAAGTCGCGGTGCGTCGTGCGGGACCACTGGATCGACTACGAGCTGTTCTCGGAAACCTTGCCCGACGCGAGTTTCCCCAAGGGGACCAACTGGCTGATGCTCGGCCCCTCCGGGCCGCGCCGACTGCGACTGGCCGTGGAGCACCTGTGCCAGTTCCGCGGCGGTATCTGCTTCTGCGTCGATCTCGATCCGCGCTGGGTCGTCAAATTGCTGAAGAAAGGAGACGTCCAGGGTGCGAAAGATTACGCCGATCACTGCATCGACCAGGCGGTGACGATCCTCGGCGCCGGACACGACATCAGGTGCGCCTTCGCGACGCCGAAACTCCTCGAAGCACTCGCCCTGCGGCTGATCGACAACGGATCGGGCATCGAGGAATCCGGAATCAAGGGTATCTTCTGCGGCGGCACCGAGATGACGGCCCAGTGGATGCGGTTCGCCAAGGAGGAACTCCTCGGCCCCAACGTGCACATCGCCCCGACCTACGGCAATACGCTGATGGGACTGGCCTGCGGCAAGCCGGTGTCGGCAGCCGAGAATTACAAGATCAGCTATTACGCGCCGCAGCCGCGGGCCACGATCGAAGTGGTCGACTTCCAGGACTACAACAAAGTCGTCCCGTACGGCAGCACCGGCCGCGTCAAACTGTACACATTGACCGAGGAACTGTTTGTGCCGGGCTTCATGGAGCGCGACGAAGGCGAGCGCGAAAAACCCTACGACACCTACCCCTGGGACGGCATCAGCGGCACGCGACCTTCCATGAGCTGGCAAAAACGACCACGGTGGGTGCTTATTAGGATTTGACGCAAAGCGGCCGAGACGCAAAGACGCGCTGGAGAAGAGGACGGCAGTTCGCGCATCACGATCCGATCACAGCACCGGGACAGAATTGACAAAGTGAATTGGGTGGGCCGCGTGTTCGCCCATTTGGCGTCCTTCGAGTTTGTGACCGCATGTCGGACGATGATTTAAGCCACGAGATCATCGGCGCAGCCATCGAAGTTCACAGAACGCTCGGCCCCGGTTTGCTGGAATCCGTCTACGAAGAGTCGCTGTATTACGAACTTCAATGTCGCGAAATATTGGTGCTCGACGACAGATTGAAGTGCCAATCGCCTACAAAGGCCGCGTCCTCGATGGACGCTTGCGTCTCGATCTTCTCGTGGAAGATCGTGGCATCGTGGAATGTAAGTCCACTATCGAAGACCACCCCGTATTTCGAGCTCAGTGTCTGACCCAATTGCGTCTGACCGGACTTCGATTGGGCTTAGTCGTGAATTTCGGTCAGTCCACGTTGAAGGACGGTGTCCACCGCGTAATCAACGGCTTTGCGGAATCAGCCCCGACTCAACCCTGATTTCCTCACGCCTTGCAACCTGCGTGTTTGCACAAATCAGAGTTATCTGTGCGTCTTCGTGACTTCGTGACTCTGTGTCAACACTTATCGGAGTTCTGAATCATGCTTGAAATTCCCGTCGTTCGCTGGGGCCAGCCCTACGAGTCCGTCGAAAAGCAGCCGGTCGTTCACTTTGAGACCGGCGAAGAACTTGCCGTCATGCATCAGGCGAATGCCGGCCTGATCAAGCTCGACGGCCGCAAGGCCGGCAAGGCCCGCGACATCCTCCGCCAGTTCTCGATCGAACAACTGTGCGGCATGTGCGCGAAGGCGGCCGACCTGTATATGGAAGGCACGCTGCCGCTCGGCAGCGGCACGCAGACTCCGCAGGAGTTCTGCCGGATGCAGTCCGCCACCACCGGCCTGCCCGAGCACATGTGCGCGTCGAACATGCGGAAGAACGCGTTCGTCCTGCGGCACATGCAGGAAGTCCTCGAAGCGCTCACGCGCGGGCTGCCGTTTGAAGTTCTGACGCGCGGCTGGGGCATGGAGAGCCGCGGCATCCCCGTCTCCTACCAGGCCCAGACGACGGTCGTCGGCATGGTCCTGCCATCGAACTCCCCCGGCGTGCACACCCTCTGGATGCCCGTCATTCCCCTGCAGATCGGCCTGGTCCTCAAGCCCGGCCCGCAGGAGCCCTGGACCCCGTATCGGATGTACGAGGCCTTTGCCCAGGCCGGCGTCCCGCGCGAAGTCATGTCGATTTACCCCGGCGGTCCGGACTGCGGCGCCGCCGTGCTCGAAACCTGCAACCGAGCCATGATCTTCGGCGGCACCGCCACCGTCGAACGCTACAAGGGAGACCCGCGCGTCCAGGCGCACGGCCCCGGCTTCTCCAAGATCCTCCTTGGCGACGACGTGGTCGACGACTGGGAGAAGCATCTCGATCTGATGTTCGACAGCGTGTACGTCAACAGCGGTCGGTCGTGCATCAGTTGCTCCGGCATCTGGGCCAGCCGGCACACGGAAAAGATCGCGGACGCTTTGGCGAAGCGGATGGGACCGGTCACTCCCAAGCCCATGACCGACCCGACGGCCGGGCTGGCGGCGTTCACGCTCCCCGGCGCCGCCGAGGCGATGCACAACGACATCGAGGAGAAACTCAAGCAGCCGGGCGTGACCGAAGTCACCGCGAAATATCGTGACGGCGCACGGCTGGTCAAGCAGGAGCGCTGCGACTACCTGCGGCCGACGGTCATTCACGCGAAGTCGCCCGAGCCGGCGCTGGCCAACACCGAGTACATGTTCCCGTTCGTCTCGGTCGTCGAATGCCCGCAGGCCGAGATGATCAAGAAAATCGGCGCGACGCTCGTTGCCTCGGCAATCACGAAGGACGAAAAGTGGTCGCAGCAGCTCCTGGATGCGACGAACATCGACCGGCTGAACATCGGGGCGGTGAAGACGCTGGCCCTCAACTGGCTGCAGCCGCACGAGGGGAACATCATCGACTTCCTGTTCCGCGCCCGTGCCTTCCAGAACAGCCCACCCCCGGCGCACTAAATAGCGACACAAAGTCACGAAGTCACAAAGACGCACAGAGAATTATGTATTGAAATCTCTGTGCGTCTTCGTGTCTCTGTGACTCTGTGTCAAATCCCTCAGGCACCCGCCTTCTCCCGCGCGAACTGCAGTGCGTCGATCAGCGTATCGACGTCATCCGTCGTGTTGTAGAACGCCAGGCTCGCCCGCACGCTCGCCGGGATGCACAACAATTCGTGCAGCGGCATCGTGCAGTGGTGACCGTGCCGCACGCACACACCCTTGAGGTCGAGCAGCTGCGCCACGTCCTGTGCCGCAACGCCGTCGAGCGTAAAGCTGAAAATTGCTCCCTTATGGGCGGTCGACGGCCCGTACAGCTTCAGCCCGGGCACTTCGCTCAGTCGTTTCGTCGCGTACCTCAGCAGTGTCTGCTCGTGCGTGTGAATGCCGCACAGTCCCAGTCCGCTGACATAGTCGATCGCCGTCCCCAATGCGATCGCCTGCGCAATCGCCGGCGTCCCGGCCTCGAACTTTGCCGGCAGTTCCGCCGTCTTGAACGACTGTTGCGTCACCTCGGAAATCATGTGCCCGCCGCAGAGGAATGGGTCCATCGCGTCGAGGAGCTCGCGCCGGCCGTACAGCACGCCGACGCCCGTCGGTCCGTACAGCTTGTGGCCGGAAAACGCCAAGAAGTCGATCCCCTCTTTGGCGACGTTGACCGGCATATGTGGCACGCTCTGTGCGCCGTCCACGAGCACGAGGGCGCCGATCTTCTTGGCCCGACGAATGATCTCCGCCAGCGGAGGCACAGTTCCAAGGACATTCGACATCCCGGTGACGGCGACGATCTTCGTTTTTGGCGTCAGCAGGTTGTCGAGCCGGTTCAGATCCAGTTGTCCATCGGCAGCCAGCGGGATGTATTTCAGCGCGGCTCCCGTGGCTGACGCAATGAACTGCCACGGCACGATGTTCGCGTGATGCTCGATCACGCTCAGCAGGATTTCGTCGCCGGGCTTCAGGAACTTGCGGCCCCAGGCCTGCGCCACAAGGTTGATCGACATCGTCGTACCCGACGTAAATACGATCTCCTCGATGCGCTCCGCCCCGATGAACCGTTGGACGGTCTCGCGCGACTTCTCCAGTTCCCGACTGACGCGGTCGCCGAACCGGTATACGCCGCGGTACGCGTTCGCGTAATACTCTTCGTACACCTCGCGCTCTTTGTCGATCACCGCGCGCGGCTTCTGCGCCGACGAGGCGCTGTCGAGATAGACGACCGGGATCCCGGACGGCAGCGATTGTTGCAGCGCCGGAAAGTCCTTGCGGACGGCCTGCACGTTCAGCCGGTCCATCCGTCCTGCCGGCCGCACCGGCTCGGAGACCGACAGCGCCGGCGCCTGGGAAGGTAGACGCTCCGCCGACTTCGGCAGCGCCGTCTGGGCAATCTCCCGGACACGCCGCACCATCGCGTGCAAGCCGTTCCGCCGCTGCGGCACCAAGTGCGCTTCCAGGCCCAGCCGGGCAAACACGGCTTCCGGTTCCGCCGTCAGAACCTCCGCCGGCGTTTTGCCGTTGAAAATCGTCAGCAGGACGACGATCAGCCCGTCGACGATCATCGCGTCGCTTTTGGCGCGGATGTCGAGGACTTTCCGGCCGGCTTGCTCCTGCACCTGTGCCACGAGCCACACCCGTGCCTGGCAGCCGGGCACGAGGTTCGCCGGCGCCTTGTCGGCGGCCGGCAGGTCCGGCAGCTCGCGGCCCAGCTCAATCAGGTACTCGCACTGATCTTCCCATTCGCCGAGGAAGTCGAATTCCTCGACCAGCTCGTCGATCGTCAACTGCCCGAGTTCCGGCACAATTCGGCTCCGATATGACCCCGATCTCTACGGGGCATTCTAGAGCGTCGCGCCGCACCGGGCTACGGGCCGCGTGGGCCTCGGGCTGAGAGTCAAGAGCCAAGGGCAGCACCCTTGCTGACCGCTGATAGCTGACGCCTGACGGCCGACCGCTTCCCCCGCCGACAACTGACGGCCGAAAATCGACGACCAAAAAAGCAAACGGCCCGCTTCCCCCTCCAGGAAGCGGACCGTTCTTCCCTCGTTCCCATCGCCCCCGGATCTAGAAGACGTCGAGTATATAGTGGTGGCCGCGGTGGTACGGCTTGTCCATCAGGTAGAAGTTGTGCCAATCCGCGTTGTACACCGGGATCTGCCGCTCTTTGGGATAGCGGTAGTACATGTGGTCGTAGCTTTCCGGGTACGTCTGGAAGTTGTGCGGATAGTAGACGTACGGATAGTAATAGAACCGCTGCCAGTTGGACGGCTGTCCCGGCGGAGCAGCGTGGGCGTCGCTCGCGCTCAGCGAGGACACGACCGCCGCCGCGATCAGCAGCAGTCCGGTGAATACGGTTCGCTTCAGCATGGATCGTCGCTCCTGGGGCGATTGCGGCGGACCGTGCCGCCGGCGGCGAACGGCCGTTTCCGCCGGTCAGGGCCGGCATTGCAGGCGTCGCACACCCCCAAAGATCGGCCGACCGACTGCCGGTGCGTCAGGCTTTTTCGGAAGAAACCGAGTAATCGATACAGGCGGACCGCACAGCGCTGCAAAACAACACACCGCGCACGCAGGTGTTCCGCCCTCTGGCGGTCAACCGTTCGCCGCACCGACCGGTCTCACATCGGTCCGTCGTCGCGTTCGTGGAAGCGGGCTGAATCCAGCTTTCACGCGGTCAGCGCGTCCGGAGCAGGCCCGCCGACGATTCGAAGAATTTGCGGCGGCGGTGTTGCGACTGGCCGTCCGTGCGAGCGTGCGCCGCTTCCAGGTCGCGCAGGTTCGCGGCACAGATGCGACAGCCGACCGTCTGCAAATGGAAGTCAACGTAAGCATGCAGTCCCGAATCGAGTGTGCCGAGCAGATAACTGCCGAGCTGGCTGCGGGTAAAGCAACTGAGTCGCTCGCGTCGCCAGATCTCGCCGACCGTGTGGCCCCCTTGATCGCGCCGGCGGGCCAGGATGTTCGCGTGCTGGCGCAGCGACGCCGAGGCGCGAAGTTCCTTTTCGACCACCGCAGCCCGTTCGGGTGCAAGCATCTCATCGAGATACGAGAGCAGTTCGGCGTCAGAGATCGTGTGCCCGGTCATCCGCCACGCGCCCTTGTCAGGACTGGAAACCGCCAGGCAGCAGTGTATTCGGTCTGGCGGCCGATTGCAGCACCCGGCGGACCTGCGCTGTGGCCAACAGCGGAAAGCCTAATTCGGACAGCAGTTGTGGCGACGAATGGGCAAGTTCCGAAATCTCCAAATGTCGCAAAGCCGCAAGCGAAACGCGATGCCGACGATGCTTCTGACGCGCTGCTACTGCCTCCCACGACCAACGACCCACTCTCTACTTCTTCGGCACGGGCATGATCGCGCCGGTTTCCTCGCGCCAGGCGGCAAGCTGCCTGCGCAGCGCGGCGACCCGGTCGGGATGCACGGCGGCGAGGTTCGTGCGTTCGCCCAAGTCGTTTGCCAGGTTGTACAGCTCGACGGTGTCCTCTTCCCAGAACTCGATCAGCTTCCAGTCCCCGTCGCGGATCGCACCGCCGGGCGCCCACATCGAACCGTGGTAGTGCGGATAGTGCCAGAACAGTGGCTGCGTGGGACGCGGTTCGCCCGCCAGCAGCGGACGGATGCTCTGGCCGTCCCGGTGCTGCTCCGGGCGCAGCGGCGCACCGGCGAGTTCCAGCAGCGTCGGATAATAGTCGGTGCTGATGACGGGTGCGTTGCAAGTTGACCCCGGTCGGGTCAGGCCCGGCGCAGAGACAATCAAGGGCACGCGGATGCCTCCTTCGTACAGCCAGCCCTTGCCACTGCGGAGGGGTAGATTCGACGTTGGGCCAGGCTTGTCGACCGTGCACAAGCCCCCGTTATCCGACGTGAAGACGATCACGGTCGAATCGAGAATCCCCTGCTCGTCGAGCCGCGCGACGAGCTGCCGTACGGCCGCGTCGAGGACCGCCACCTCGCTCGCATAACCGGGATCGTTCTGGACCGTACGGGAGAAGCCGCGGCGCTCGGAAATGGCCGCCGGATCATTGCCGCCCGCCTGCTCCGATTTCCGCCGGAAGTGTTCGATCGTATCGGGATGATCGTTGATCGGCCGGTGCGGTTCGTGATAGCTGACGAACATGAAGAACGGCTGCTCGCGGTCGCGCTTGTCGAGAAACCGCAGCGCCGACTGCGTGAGCCGGTCGCCGACCAGCGGATCGGTGCGATGATCGCCGAGCGCCTCGTCCTCGACGACGACGTCGAAGCCCTGCTCGCGCGGCCCGTGGCCGGCTTCGCCGAGGTGCCATTTGCCCGCATAAAACGTGAGGTATCCGGCGTCGCGGAGCGCTTCCGCGATGGTGACTTCGTCGAGCGCGAGTTCGGTCTTCGTGTACGGGGTGTCGAGCCGGACGCCCGGGGGATGCTGGCCGGGGATGTAGTCGGTGACGCCGGTCCGCGTTGGATACTTCCCCGTCATGATACTGGACCGCGTCGGCGAACAGACCGGACACGCGGTGTACGCCTGAGTGAACCGCAGTCCCCGCGCGGCAAGCTGGTCAATGGCCGGCGTTTCATCGAAGGGACTGCCGTAACAACTGAGGTCCATCCAGCCAAGATCGTCGGCCAGGATGAACACGATGTTGGGACGCTCGGCGGCGATTGCCGGCAGAGTCGGCAGCAACGCGACAAACGCCGCAAAACCAGCCAGCAGGCAAGAGAGACGACTCGACATGCAGGCGCTCCTGGCGCGGAAACTGACTCGAAAGCCGCACATCAGGATGGTCGCCGCGCCACAGTGATGCAAGCGAGCGAAACGACTCGACAAACAACCGAGCCGGAAGCGTCAGTGCCCGGAGCCCTCAACACGATGGCCGACAGACAGCCGGTCGGCAGCCGACTCCATATGCCGCTGGAAGTCGGCGTCCAGCACGGGCGAAGCGGCAGATTGCCGCAACATCTGCTGCAGGTCGCGGGCAGCAGACAGCAAGTCCCGGCGCGCCAACACCGCGCTCGTCTCGGCCGGCCGCGCTCCGAGCGACAGGATCGGAGTGCGGCTTGCGGCGGACTTGAGCGTCGCAATGAGTTTCTCGACCGATCGCGCGTCTTCGGGACGGCTCTGCCCGGAACTGGCCCCACGGTCCGAGATCGACGCGTGCAGGCGGATTAGTTCCGCGTACACCGCTGCGTTGTCGGGAGGAGGTGCTGCCTGCCACCAGACAGCCAGGATCGTGGCAGCCGCGGCCGCGATGACCAGCAATCGTCGTGGAGACCACGCACCGCGAGCCAACATTGATACCCAGCTCGCTGATTCCGGATGCGGCGTATGGCCGGTCTCCGGCGAGTTACGCGCAATCTCCTCCACATTCGGATCGAATGCACCGCTGAGCCGCAGCTCGGCCGCCATCAGGAGGAGAGCAGCCGCAGCATCAGCGGCGGCATGAGAGGAATCGGCGCCGTGTCCAAACGCCTGGGCAACGTCCGCTGCCGGCGTCCAATCGGACGCGCCGACGGGCCGCACTTCGTCTGCGTCCCCATTGGCCCGCGACCGCAGGATGGCGGCCAGTTCTGCCGCGCTGAGCGGACCGCGAACCTCATCTCCCGAGCGCCACAACCATTGGGCGGACATCGAGCAGTCTCCCAGACCGCCCCCCTGCTGCAAATCTCTTTGCTATCCCCTAAGCACTACCAGCTACCTGCTAATTCCTGTTAACCAGCACCGCCTTGGCGATGCGGCCGGAGTGCATCGTCTCAAAAGCCTCGTGCCACTCCGTCAGCGGCCACGTGCCGCCGACGATCGGCTCGACGTTCAGCAGGCCGGTGTCGAGCAGTCGCAGCACGCGCTCCCAGACCGGCCAGTTGTGGCTGAAGCTTCCTTGCAGTCTCACGTTCTTCTGGACCAGCGGATCGAGCGAGAATCCGGCCGGGTCTTTTCCCCAGCCGACCTTGCTGATCCACCCGGCGGGCCGCACGACGTCCATTGCGATCTTGAGCGTGGCCGAGACGCCGGCCGCATCAATCACGCCGTCCGCGCCGAGACCGTCGGCCGCCATTGCCCACGGCTTGCAATCGCCAATGATCGTCTCGCAACCGTACTTCTTCGCGATGGCGAAACGGTCGGCGTCCCGCTCGAGTCCGACGACGCCCACGATCGCTCCCTGCAGCCGTGCCATGGCGGCGCAGAGCAATCCGATGGGTCCCGGCCCCAGCACGACCACGCGGTCCCCCGGTTTGATCGTCGCGTTGTTTACGACCGCGTTAAACGCCACCGAACAGGGCTCGGTCAGGCAGGCCTTCTCGAATGCCAACTTGTCCGGGACGCGGTGCAGGCACCGGGCCGGGACGCGGACGTACTCTGTCATCGCGCCGTCCACACCGTAGCCAAAACCCTTCCGCGTGGGATCGAGGTTGTACAGTCCCTGCCGTGACATCGGGTTCATCGGGTCGATGACGGCTGCCGTCTCGCTGACCACGCGATCCCCTTCCTTCCAGCCGGTCGCGCGCGGACCGACTTCGGCGATCGTTCCGCCGAATTCGTGCCCCAGAATCACTGGGTAATTCACCGGCCAGCTATGGTCGGCCGTCCATTGATGCAGATCGCTGCCGCACACGCCGACGGCGGCGACCTTCAGCAGGACGTCTTCGGGGCCGATCTTCGGCCGCTCGAGCTCGCGGAGTTCAACGGCGTAACGTTCGTTGGCGTAATTGACGACGGCGGGTTGTTTCATGGGGGGAAGGAAACAGTGAGTGACGAGTCGGGATCAGCGGCTTTTCAGGCGGCGACACAAATCTATGCGATCAGTCGCGGTCCGCCAACGGGAGTCGGGTACTGACGATGATTCTACTATTCTCCGCTGCCGGTTCGCTATTCCTTACTTCCCCACCGGCACGTCGCCATAGGCGTGCACTTTGTCGCAGATCAGCCGCAGCGACGCCTCCAGATTGCCATCAGCTGTTTTGAACGAATCGGCGTCGATTGTCAGCGGGGCGCCGAGCACAACCAGCGGCGCTCCGTATTCCGGCGTCCGGACGGCCTGCTCGAGCGACAACCCTCCCACGGCCTGCACCGGAATCTTCACCGCTTTCACGACTTCTCGGAGGTGGTCGAGCGGGCTCGGCATCCGGCGGCCGCTGGCAGCGATGCCGCGGCGCTCGTCGTATCCGACGTGGTGCACGATGAAGTCGCAACCCAGGTCTTCGAGACGTCGAGCGGCAGCCACCATGTCGGCCGCAACCATGTTGTCCCCCATCACCTGGCAGCCAAAGTCCTTGCCGGCTTTGACCACGCATTTGATGGTCTCTTCATGTGCCCGCTCCATGACGACCACGTGTGTGGCGCCTGCCTTGGCCATCATTTCCGCTTCCAGGTAGCCGCCGTCCATCGTCTTGAGATCGGCGACGATCGGAGTCTTTGGAAACGCCGCGCGCAGCGCGCGAACCCCGTGCAGTCCCTCCGCCAGGATCAGTGGCGTGCCGGCTTCGATCCAGTCGACGCCGGCGCGCAGGGCCATAGCGGCGGTTTCGAGGGCTTCTTCCTTGTTCGTGAGGTCGAGCGAAATCTGGACGATCGGGCGCATGGGATTCGGTGGAGGATCGGGGTGCGGAAAGGCGGGATGGTAACAGTGGGTAGTGGGTAGTGGGTAGCGATGGACTGTTGACGACAAAGGGTGTCAGCGAATTCGGCGCGGCCCCAAGGCAATCAGCCGGGAGCTGGAAGCGATCAGCAGCCGGTCCCCGGCGATTACCACGTTTCCGCCCTGCAAACCGGCGGCATCCGCAAGTGGGATGCGGTCGAGCATCTGCCCGGCTGCGGTCTCGACAATGAACAATTCGTCGCGCGTCGGCCAGTATACGCGACCGGCCCGTACTGCCCCCCGGCCAAAACCATAACCTTCCGGATCATCAAACCCGAACCTCCATGCGCGGCCATTCTCGACGGCAAACCCCCACAGCTGATCGCCGGCGGCGATCAGCCGGCCGGCATCCACTCCCAGGAGTTGATCGATTGGACTTCGCGAGCGGACTGTCCAGAGTTGACGCCCATTGATTGCGTCGAACGCCGTCAGCGAATCGGCGTCGGACGGTTTTACGAACAGCCGTCCGCCGTGGCAAATGGCGGCATTCGAGGCCTTGCCCCGTCCAGAGCCCGGCGCCGAGGCGATGTTGCCGTCGTAGCTCACGGCCCAGCGAATGTTGCCGCTCTCCGCCTCGCAGGCGGCCACCAGACCCGCACCCGGTACCACGTATAGCAGCCCACTGCCCGCCGCCACCACATCGTCGTCGATCCTGTGGTACAGGGCCTGCGGGGACTCGAGCGCCGTGCACAGCCGTCGCTCCCACACTCGCGTCCCGCTGGCGGCATCCAGACATGCCAGGCCGATTTCGACTTGCGGAGCCGTCCGCCGGACCGCGATGTACACACGCCCGTCCGCCACGACCGGAGCTCCAGAGAACCGACCGTCGGCGAATTGCAGCAGTTCTTCCGTCGTCACAGACCAGGCCAGACGCCCCTCGACTTGCAGGTCGAAGCATGCCAGCCGCGATGGTGGCAACGCGGGCGCCCGCGTTGCTGGCGTTGATACGAGCGAACCGGTTCGCACAAAGTAGCGACTGTTCGCAACCGTGCCGATGCATCGGGCCGTGCCGCGGATCGGGTAGGCCGACGAGGCGTCGCTGATGGGAGCCTGGTCCAGTGTGCCGTCATCGTCGGGACCGGCCGGCCAACGCGGCGCCCCATCGACCAATCCGATTGCGCGTACGGCCGACAGGTCGGCGATCAGCACCGTGTCCCGCCAGATGGAAGGGGTCACATCCGCTGCTTGGACCGGCAACGGACTGCGGCGGCTGCGATCACCCGGCGATCCCACTTCGACGGATTCCGGTGGCGCGAGCCAGTCATTCCAGCAGATGACTGACGGTTGCGGCCGTCCGGAGGGCAACTCTCCTTCAGGCGGGAAAGCGTCGTCCGCCGATGGGCAGATCGGTGGCCGCCAGCCAGAGGATCCCTTCAGCAAGCCAGACAAAGTTGCCGCCAGCGGACCATGAATTCCAGCAATATCGCCAGCGGTCTCCCCGAACCGGAGCCGGAAGACCTCCAGTTCGCCGGCCGCCCTGTCGCGATCCCCCTGCAACAGCGAACACAACACCAGCCGTGCGCACAGGTCGGCGGCAGGGATGTCCGCATCGGGATGGCGCAATACCGCAGCCTGCCGGGCGTCGATTTCCACCGGCGCTGGCAATAGCGCCGTCCACCAGGCTCGAGCCGCATCGAGATCGCCGCGCTCCAGGGCATCTTCTGCCAGCCAGTCGATAGCGTCATCGCCGTAGCTGCTGGCAAATCCGTCCCGGACCACCTGCTGCATCAGGCGGCGATCCCCCCGTTCCTTTGCTTCCTGATACAGCGCCTGCATCGCCGGATCGTTCCGACGGCGATACGCAGCCAGTCCGGCGTCCGGCAACGACGCCAGGACCAGTGCCGTCGCCAGTTCCATGCTGACCGCATGACCCGGAGCGACTTCGACCAGCGCGTCGGAAAAATCGTTCGTCACCAGCTCCAGTGCTTTGATGGCCGCACCCCAGTCGCCGGCGGCCACGAACTCCTGCACTCCCGCCAGCCGCTTGGCGGCCGGAAGCGAAACGTCCAGACCGACTGGCGTCCGGGCCGGGCTGGCGGGCTGCGCGGCGGCCGACGATCCCGCTGCGGCGATCAGCAGACTCCACGCCCAGACGCGCATGCTGCGAACGGCCGGCGTCGGCAAAACGATCTGGACCTGCGATCGCGCGCTGCTGAAATGTGGTCGCTTTCTCATTGCCGACCTCGCTTCAGCGGCATTCTCCGTGGCCTCACGGCGCCCGTTCGCGCAACCGGTGCCCCACATAGAACAGCGCAGCGCCGGCAACCGTCAACGCCGGCATCCAGATCAGCGGAAAACCGAAATTGAGTTGCCAGATGATCAGCAGCGGCAGGAACACCAGCCCCGCAAACTGCATTACGAATCCCAGCTGATTGCGCATGGCGCTGAGCGACAAATCGGCGTGCAGCGGCTCTGTCAGAGCATCACTCTCCCGAACGGGCGTAAAACGCTGCTCACTTCTTCTTCGTAAACTCTTCCGCCTTGACCTTGTAGGGACCGAGCGTCGTCGTCTTGCCCGCTTCGACCTTGATCGTCACGTCCTTTTTGAACTCGGCGCAATTGATGTAGCCGGGGCGCTCGTGCCAGACGCGGAACGTGTGCTCGCCGACTGGCAGGTTCTTGATTGCGAACTTCCCGTCGACATCTGTCACGGCGACGTACGGGTGGTCGGTCACGAGCCAGTACGCGAGCATGTGCGGGTGAATGTCGCAGTTGACCTTCACCGGAACCCCGGCCAATTCCGACTGCTTCATGTGATACGGCACGCCCTTACGTTCATTGGCCGCAATTGTCAGGTTCTGAGCCGAGTTCTTGAACGGGTTCGTATGGGTATTGTGACTGATGGAATCTCCGCTCTTGACCAGCACAGTCTGGTCGGTCCGCACAATCAAGAGGTGCGGAAAGAACCGGCAGCCAACCTGATCGAACACGATTTCTTTTTCGGCGCTGGCTTTAAGATCCGGATGGACCGACTTGGGCGCCTTGCGGATATACAGGCAGATATTCGCGATCCCCTTGTTTTCAGGATTGATGACCAGGGAATCGTCCGGAACTTCATTCGCGGCACAGACTTTGGAATCCTTAACGGCCGGATCTCCCTTGGCGACGATCGGCTTGTGAACCGGGATCTCCCCTTCCAGGACGAACTGCCCCTCGATATTCCCCCACTCGTCAGCAGCTATCGCGAATCCGGCCCACGTCAGGGATGTCGCCGCAATCGCCGCAATGACGCAGAACTGCACGAACTTCATTATCAGACTCCCGAGGATAAACTGGCGTGACGCCGACGCAATGGTGCGTGTACGGCGCGTGACACGTGGGACGGCACTCTGCCGCGCCGATCAAAGATATCCCTCGTTATGGGGGAATGCGAGAGCCATTCGGGGCTGAGAACAGCCTCTCCCGTTGGCGGGAAGCGTGCGTCAGCGCGCAGGAACGGCCAACAACAGCGGACCGGTTGCCACGGCAAAAGAACCGCCACGCGCCACAAACGACCCCAGCGGCGGGAACGCGCTACTTTTCGAGCACTGCAAACGGGCTCAGCTTCTGCACCTTGGTGCGGATCGCCGCCCGGTCGGCCTCGGTCTTCGCGGCCGAAAACTTGCCGCGCAGTTTCTTCAGTTTCTCACGCCGCGCCCGGCGACGCGCGATTTCACGCTGACGTTCGATCCGACCCATACAGACTCACATTGCTCATCGAAAGGGGGGGATGCCCCGCTGAAAACCATGACAGGCAGGGATGTTACCGCACGGCACGTGAGGCGTCAAACGGCCGCAACCTTGGCCAAAGTCAGCATCCAGAACACTCGACGCGTTCCGCACGACTGGACCGGTCAATCATGCCGCTTCCGCAAATCAGCCCGATTTCGGATTGCTGTTCCCAACGCCGGGGTCGAAAATGCCTATAGATCGACCACGACTTGCAGTGATTTTGAGGTTTCGACGTACACGCGGCACGACGTCCGACGGAGTTCCGAAGAGGCACTGTGGTCGACGTCCGCTGACGGCGCTGCCGCAACACTTGTTTCAGGGAGCGCTCCCATGAACAGAATTCTGTGTTGGACTTTGGCGGCAACAGCAGTAGGGATGTTCGGAACGACAGCGGCGCGGGCCGATCATCGGGTCAGATGGCAGTCGCAGTACGTGTGTCCCTGCCCGCAAGCGACGCAGCCAGCTGCGGCGGCGACTCAGGCAGCGCCGCCGGCGGCGCCGGCGAACGGCGTCACTCAGCAGAGCCGGTCGGTACAGCCTCAGGCGACGACAATGCCCCCACCGGTTCCGCCGCGCGCGGCCATCACCTATCGCAGCTACTCAATGGCGCCGCGGGCTTCGACCTGGAACGTGCCGGCCGACGCTCCGCTGTATAACCCGAGTCGGCGGCTCCGCCCGTCGAACCGATTAATGGGCACGCGGTAATTGTGAGGTGCGCAACAGTCCGGCTGGTCAGTTCCCGTGCGATGCACAGGCTGAGATTGACCGGCCGGGCTGCTTAGCGAATTGCGACCGGCGTGGCTGCGTCTCGCCGCAGACTCGCGATCCAGCGCCGCTCCCATTCCGCTGCGCCGCCATCAAAGCCGTACGTCTCACGCAGCGCTGATGCATAACCGCTGGTCGCAACGAGATCGGCGAAATCCAGCAGTTTTTCGCGTCCGTCAAGCGACTCCAGGTAAGCGATCAGCGAGCGATGCACGGCGTACCGCACGTTCGCATCAATCCGATGCACGCCTCTGTCTGCCAGAAAATCCTGCAACGGGGGCAGCGTTCCCCTCGTCAGAGATTCCGCGAGCACCGCCTGCCGCTGCTCTCGAAGTTCCGCCGCCTCGGACAACATCGCCAACCCCTCGTTCAGCCACTCGGGAATCGGCGCGGTTGCGAAACGTTCCGCCAGCAGGACGTGCGTCAACTCGTGCGGCAGCGCATTTTCACGCCAATCGGCCGCGTCGGCCCGGAGATCAATCCGCCGAAATACGACTCGCCCGTCGTCGACCGTCACCGTCGTGCAACCTACGGACTGATCTTCGCTGGAACCACCCAGTTCGCGCAAGTAGTCGGCTTGCGCGACATGGACGACGACCGCGCACTTGGGATGCCAGGCGACAAGTTCGTCATCGATCTTCCATTCGACCGCCAGTCCGGCCAGCACCTTTTCGCAGTGAGCGGCGGCATTCGCGGCAAAATGCCGTGAGTCCCGGCTCCAGACGCTGAAGTGGGCGGTCTCGGCGACGGACCAATCGCCACGCGACGAGCACTCGGAGGTGCGGCAATGCTGGCACGCACACGCGCTCACGGCGGCAACCGGCTGCTCGGCATAGGCGCCGGGAACCGTCGCCAGGAGCAGAATACCGATTGCCAGGACGGCCGTGGATCGCATCGTTGATGGCTTAAGCGTTTGCAAATCCGAATGGAGTGCAAACGCCTAATTCAACGCGCGTGCCGATCCCGGAGAAACGTTGTCTCGAAGACAATAAACCGCTGCGTAACACGCTCTGCTGACAGCCTTTACGGTAACTGGCCCAAGATGATCGGCTGTCAAACTGCGGGAGTGGACTGCCCGCCTTGTCAGCATCGCTCGCTGATTTGCGATGCGAATCGTGCCAGTCGCATCGGGCCAGGTTCAACATCCCGGCGACCTCTGTGGCCTGCCAGGATGTCGAGAAGCGGTGTCCCGGACGGTTCAACGGACCGTGTTGCAGGCGGCAGCCGTCGCGTTCAGAAACTTCCGGGACACTTGTGGCGATCAATCGAAACGGCACGAAAACGACGACACCCCGGATGCTGTCAGCAACCGGGGTGTTCGAACTCAAACTGTTCTCAATCGATCACGACGACTTGGTGAGTCAGCGGGGCACACCCGCGGCCGTCATGAAGTCTTCGGCCAGCTGCCGCCGCAGACCGCCCGACTTCTGGTACTGATAGACCCAGTAGTCGAGTTCTTCCTGCGTCGGCTTCTTGCCGAGGATCGATTCGCTGAGCAGCTCGACATAGCGCTGGTCATCCTGCTGGCAGCGATTCCAGACCTTTTCGTTTGCGGCCATGTCAGCCTGTACGTCAAACAGCGTCCGCCCGCGCTCCGTGACCTGTGCCGTCCACAGGGGCATCTCCTGCGGGGTCGGGTCGCGACCGAAGTACGTGCGGAAGTAGCTGATGATCTGCTGCTCGATCTGGCTCCGCGCGTCGGTGGCAGCCGTCTGCGGATCGGTGGCCCGCTGGACTTCCAGCGCCGCCGTCTGCGGACGACCGTTCGTCAGCACTGCGTACTGCTGAATTGTCGTATACAGCGGGACGCCATTGGCAGTGATCGTCGCCGTGACGACGAAGTTCCGGCGCGGATTGATGTCGAGCGGGTCATACTCGACCGCGAACTGAATCGGAATCTGTCGAAAGTCGTTAATTTCAGCGCCCCCAGGACGAGGCCGGACGTGCTGCCCGGCAATGACGCCTCGCGCAGTTCCACCAGTGCCACCGCGTTCGGCGGGAGCACGTACCTGTTGCGATAAGCGATTGTGCCGGTGATCAGTGCCAGACGTGACTCGAGCTGGATCGGCAGGTTCACCACCGTGCGGCTGCGACTGTCCAGCACCAGCAACATGCAATTGCCCTGAGAGTCTGCGCGCAATTCGAATTCGTTGCCGCAATCGTACTGCTGGCCGTTGACGATACCGACCTGATAGCCCGCGACGTTAACGATCACGTCGTTTGGTTCCAGGCCGGCGCGATCGGCCGGCGAATTCGGGGCGGTCCGCAAGATTTTCACGCCGATGTTGGTGTCCTGCGAATACACACCGAGCCGCCAGCGTGGCCCGCGAGAGGGCATGTTCGGCGTCCCTGGCGTCGTCAGCAATTGCGGCGTGATTCCGCCGGGGGGCAGGGTTCCGGGTGGGTACGTGCCGGGCGTCACCGACAGCCGGTCGCGTGCAAACGGCGGCAGCCCGGTCGTATCCGTCCCGGGCACCCCGGGAATCAGCGACGGGTCGGCGGGGCCGGATGGCACGATGAACGCCGTGGTGGACGGACTGTTCGTCGTCCCAGCTCGGCTGGGGTCGACGCCATAGGCCCTGTGGCCGATGCTGGCGAAGCCGAAAGCGGCCAACACCAGAATGGGAGACAGCATCCTGGACATGTGAAGGGTCCTTCCTGGATTTCAAGCCGCCGGTGTCGCTATCGATCGAGGCGGCGATGTTGTTCGAGTGAACGGAAGTCGCGAATCAATCCCAATCGAATTTCGGATTCTTCCTACTTGATCGCCCCCAGCCCCACGGCATCGAGCGCCAGGTTGGCCGGACGCGCGCCGATCGGGTGCATCCCCGCGCGGATCACGTCTTCCTGACCAAAGCGGCTGAACACGTACTTGAGGAATTCGGCCTGCAGCTCCGGCAGCGGCTCGCCCGGAGTCTGGTCCATCACAAGCTGCAATGGCCGGATCAACGGATACTTGCCGCGCGTGGCTTCGACAGAATCGGCGGCGACGAACGGCTGGCCGTCCTGCATCGCGAGCGGCACCATTCGCACGCCCGGGTCGCTGTACGACGTGCCCGCGAAGCCGATGGCGTTCGGCGTTTTCGGGAATTTCCCGCAGCATCTCGGTGTTATCGAGGATTTCCTTCATGTCCGGGCGGAACTGCCGCCCCCCAGGACGGCTTCCTGGAAGAACACCTGCACGCCGGTCGCCTGGCGACGCCCGGAAGACCGCGATCGGCTTCGTGGCCCAATCGCCGGTCAGTCCGACACGTCTCCAGGTCGCCGCCGACTTCGCAGCCCTCGCGCTTCAGCGTGGACGAGAAGATCGCGTCCAGATCCTGATCGTCAGCCCCTTCACCGGGTTATCTTTGTTGACGAAGATCGCGATGCTCTCAAACATCGGAGTCAGCAACGTCGGCGGATGCCCGTGCTTTTCGTTGAACGCCATCGCTTCGCTCTGCAGCATCGTCCGGCTCAGCAGGCCGAACTGCGCCTCTCCGGCGGTCACGGCATGCACGGCTTCGACCGCCCCCTTGACCTGCACGTCGATCTCGACCTCCGGGTGATAATTCCGGAAGCCTTCGACCCACACGGTGGCCACTTGGGACATCGTGTACGATCCGGTCAGTGTCAGCTTGCCGCTGAGCTTTTCTCCGGCCCGGTACGGCTGCAGACTGGGATCGAGTGGCGACTGGGCTGCAGCGGGACGGGCGGCTGCCTGCAGCGTGCAGGCCACCGCTGTGACGAGCATTAGCAATCCTGGCTTTCGCATCGCAGTGTTCCTCCTTGGGTCATGGGACCGGGCTGGCAGCCGCCGAGTGACGACTCCCGCGATAGCGTTCCGCCCCCCAGATCGGCGGAAAATGCGCATTCCGGTCCCTCAGCGGGGGCGGAAGTATAGAGTGATCTTGCAAAACGAGGGAATACCGGTTTTGCAAACAGTCCTTTGTCCATCGTCAATGGTCCCTTGCAGGTAACCATGGACAATGGACCAGAAATCACCTGGCATTGATTGAAGATGATTGTTCGCACCGGCCCCACGTCTGGTTGCTGATCTCGCAGATTGAGCATGCCCGAATCGCTGCGGAAATCGCGGCCGTCTGGCGCCTGCCGACGCTGTTGATGGACTTGGCAGATGACTTCCAGTTTGCGGTCCAACATCACGACGACGGCTGGGCTCAATGGGATTCGGCTCCAACCGTTAATGAACACGGCCGTCCGGCAAGTGATTTCATGGGCATGCCGATGCCGGTGGCAACCAATATCTGGTCCGCATCGATCAATATCACGGTTCAGCACTCCCATTGGGCCGGACTCTGGGTCAGCCGGCACTTCTGCTACCCGGCGGAACTGGCCATTGAGCATCGTGAGTCTGAGGCCGATCTTGCGGCCGCGCGTCGGTTCCTGGCCATGCAATTCGTCGCCCAGCGACGCTGGCGCGCGCAACTCGGCGTGGAACCGGACTCATTGATCGAGTTGCTGGGGCTGCATGGAGTGCAGTTCTTTGACCGACTGAGTCTGTGGCTGTGTTGCGCCGAACGGACTCAGCCGCAGGAGTTCGTCGATCCCGAGGACGACAGGACTCGCTGGACCCCGGTTTCTTCGGCGGAGGTTCGCATTGAGTCGGCGGCGTTCATGGCTCAAAAGCTGCAACTTGCCGCTCCAGCGACAGTCATTCCGCAGCAGTTGTACGCCGACGATGCGGAACTCCGTGCAACCATCGCCGCCGGACAACGCACTATGCTCGCCTGGACTCTGTCGGCCTGCTGATGTGTCCGTGGCAAGAGCGGCATGCCTTCCGCGAATCCGTGTGACACGCCCTTCGCACGTCGGGGTGGCACGCCCTTCCCACAGCGAAGGGCGTGGCGCATCGCGCGCGACATACCCAAATCTGTGGCGATGGATCAGATCTTCCACCGCACGGCCGATTCCCAGAATCGCGCGACAACCGCGTTTAGAGCAAATTCAGCTTCTTCGGCCGCGTCTGCGGCGGCTGGCAGCACGCATCGCACAACCCCTGCACCTCCAGACGGTGTCCCTCCATCCGGAATCCATGCTGCCGGGCGATCTCTGCCAGCATATCGTTGATCGCCTCATTCTCGAACTCGATCAGTGTGCCGCACTTCCGACACACCAGGTGATCGTGCTGCGGATAGCCGTAATCGTGCTCGAAGATTTCGCGATCATCCTGCCGTACGACTCGGCGGATCAGCCCGGCCTCCACCAGCAGGTTCAGCGAGCGATAGATCGTGGATCGCGACACGCGCCGTACACCGCGGCTGCGGGCGAGCCGCTCGATCAGTGTGTCCGCGTCGAAATGCTCGTGCGAACTGAAAATCTCCTCCACGATGATCGAGCGTTCGGCGCGTCATCCGCAGCCCCTTCGATTCGAGGAACTCGCGGTACTTCTCCGCAGCGCGCGGATTTCGGCCACGCCGATCGGCGACAAAGAATCCGGGGGAGCAGGCAGCGAGCCAACGGCACTCATGGGAGACGGAGCGATCAACGGGTACGGCATCAATAGGATACAGCAGGCGTCCAGGGTCGGCGTCCGTACGCAGCCTCCAGGGACGGGACAGTTCTCATCCCGTCATAACAGTTTACGAGGCGGGGTGCGCGACCCTCCTCAACCGCGGGATTACCGAGGCGATTGCGAACAAGCGTCCCGGACGGGCGCACGTCCCATTGTCCGCAACTTTGACGCGTCGATAACTGTCCGGGACGCTTCAGGCGACCCGGATTCGACGGGTCATACGCCGCCGCGGCGAATCTCTTCGAGCAATTTGAGCAGCGCGGCCTCGAGCTTGGCCGGCGTTTCGTAGACGCCGTTCGCAATCGCCTCGCGGATCTCCGCGAGCCGCTCGGCGCGAACCAGCGGGTCGTTCTGAATTTCGCCGAGGAGCCGCGCAGCAGACGAAATTGCGATCTCGTCTTCGGGAGACCGCAGTCCCTGCACTCCCGGAGACGGCGCAGCCTGTGCCGGCGTCGTCTGGATTGAACGCACCGGGCTGCTGCCGCCGACGCCGCTGGCGCCACTCACTTCCATGTCATGCTCTCCCGTCGATCATTCGCGACTCACGCTCGAGCACGATTCGCACCGAACTCGGCCGTTCGTCGGGAATAAGCAACGGCGTCATGATATCCCACCGGGGCAGAGCGCAACAACCGGGATTCCCCGTCCAATGGCCGGCGTCGATGCGTCGATCGAATCTGGCAGTCAGTCGCCGGGATCATTCGGGTCGGCGTCCGGCAAGTCCTTGGGACGCCATAACTTCCAGTTATGGCCCGGGTCGTCGAGGTCGAACTCAGACCAGTCCTCCAGGGAAAGCACGACAACGGCGACCGCGGCCGTCGACATGTGCACCGAAGTTTCAGTCAATGTCGAGACGAGTGATTCAATGCCCGGATTGTGTCCCACGCACAAGGCACGCTGCGATTCGCGCGGCAGCCGGCGAATCACCAGGCGCCAGGCCGCCAGATCGGCATGGTACAGGTCGGCCGTGGTCCGCACTGGCGTGGAAAGCCCACAGGTCTCCGCCACGATCCGCGCGGTCGCCTCGGCACGGACGGCGGTGGAACTTGTGACCGAATCGGGAACCAAAGCGTGATGTTTCAGCCAGGCCGCCATCCGCGGTGCATCTCGCAACCCCCGCTTGTTGAGTGGCCGTTCATGATCGTCCAGTTCAGGATCGTCCCAACTCGACTTCGCATGCCGCATGAGCAGCAGTGTTTTCATGTCCGACTCCGCGACTGGACGCTGCGACTGAAATTCGCCTGGGACGGTAGCGGTCGCCTCGTGTATCGGCAACTCCTCGAAATTGCCCTTGGTGAATTACGAAGACGCTAGTAGCATCCCGCCCCCTTTGCGACGGCGGTCGTTCCGTCCTTCCGATCAATGCCAGGAGAATCTTCCGTGCGACGATGGCCATTGTTGTGTCTGGCGACGTCGGTGTTCAATGTGCTGTTTGTTACGGCCGCAGCTCAACTGACCGCAAAGGAGCCAGCGACCGCGGCCAATTCCGGCAATGCCGAGAATGTCGCCGTCGGCGACCTGCATCTGCAGAACAGCCGTGTCTACATCCGCGTTGGCAAAACCGGACTGGGTCACGAGCACGCCGTGGCGGGCCTGCTCAAGAGCGGCGTCCTGCATCTCGGAGCCACGGAAGGGGCCGGGCAACTCGTCTTTGATCTCAAGACGTTTGCGGCGGACAGCGATGCCGCACGGCGCTATATCGGTCTGTCGGGCACGACCGACGCCGCCACGCGCCAACAGGTCGACGCCAACATGCGCGGGCCAGATGTGCTCGACGTCGCCCGCTTCCCGACGGCCACGTTTGCCATTAAATCGGCGAAATCGGTGCCCGAGAAGAGTCGCCGCGGGTTGCCGCAGTATCAACTCGTGGGGGACTTCACGCTGCACGGCAAAACCCGCCCCATCCAGGTCGTAACCGATGCGGAACAGAAGGAGGGTTGGGTGCATCTGCGAGGCGGGTTTTCGATCCTCCAGTCGCAGTATGGCATTCAACCGTTCACAAAGGCGTTCGGCGCCATCGGAGTTACGGACCAGCTCACGATCTGGGGCGACTTCTGGATTGCCGACACGGCGGCCACCGCAGGCAATTCTCCTGCCAGCACGGGTTTGAAATAGCGCAAAGCAGTTTCAAAGCCGGGAGGGCGAGGCTCCCGCCGAGCCGGTTTGATTGGAAGGCCCTTCCTGTATCTCGCGGCTCCGTAACTCGCGATTCCAGAACAGCCGCGCAGCGGCACGGCTCCTGAGCATGAACCGTCTTCTCGGCATCGCCTTCGGCGTCGCGAATCAACTGTTGTTCGCGTACACCGTCGTCCGGTTGTTCCTGTTTTTGAACGGCGGACACACTGAAGCGGCGCCCGGCTCGCTGTGGTGGGATACATTGCTGGCGGCGCAGTTCGCGGCCCCTCACAGCCTGCTGCTCTGGCCGCCGGTTCGCGAGCGTTTGCGGGCGTGGATCGCGGCGGAGTTCTACGGCTGCTCATTCTGCGCCGTGACCTGCCTCAGTCTGCTGACGCTGTTTGCCGGCTGGCGGTCCGATCCGCGCACAATCTGGGATCTGCATGGGGTTGGTCGAGCAGCGGTGCAAACGGGCTTTCTGCTGTCGTGGGGGGCGTTGTTCTACAGCCTGTGGCTCAGCGGGTTGGGGCGGCAAACCGGCTGGACAACCTGGTACGCCTGGCTGCGACGCGTCCCGGCGTCGACTCCCGAGTTCGCGCCGCGAAGCTGGTACCGGTGGCTGAGGCATCCCATTTACATGAGTTTCCTTGGGCTGATCTGGTTCACGCCGCAAATGACATTGGACCGTGCAGTGCTCACTGTGATCTGGACCGGATACGTCTTTATCGGCAGTTGGCTGAAGGACCGGCGGCTGGAACAGTACGTCGGCGAAGCGTACCGCCTGTACGAAACGCGGGTTCCAGGTTTCCCATTCTTCCTGTTCGGGCCGCTCGGACGCCGCAGCGCCCGACCCGCTTCTGCGGCTCAAGGTGCATTTTCGCAACGGAACGCGGCCTGACGATGGTTATGACGTTCTGTCGCCGCGTCCGAGTCGCGTCTGCTCTATGCCTCGGTTAGACTGCGCGAACCTTCAAATCGGCTGTCTGACAGGCACAACGACTGATGATCACGAACGGCGAGGCAGTGAGATCGACATCCGTCTGGCAGGCCCTGGCGGATGATGTATTGGCGGGCGGTGCGCTGACTCGTGCGCAGGCCCGCACAATCCTCGATTGCGACGACGCTGAACTGCTCGATCTTCTCCACGCCGCCTTCCGCGTTCGCGAGCGGCATTTCGGACGGCAGGTGCAGCTCTACTACCTGCGGAACGCCAAGAGCGGCCTGTGTCCGGAAGATTGCGGCTACTGCTCGCAGTCGGCGGTTTCCGACGCGGCCATTCCCAAATATCGCTGGCTCGACGAGGAATCGCTGCTGGCCGGCGCGCGCCAGGCACGGGAGATGCAAGCCCGGACCTACTGCATCGTCGCCAGCGGCCGTGGCCCCAATGATCGCGAAGTCGAACACGTCGCCCGCGCGGTCCGTCGGATCAAGGATGAGCTGGGAATGCACATCTGTGCGTGCCTGGGCCTGCTCGAACCGCATCAGGCGCAGTTGCTCGCCGACGCCGGCGTCGATCGCATCAATCACAATCTCAACACCTCGCGCCGCCACTACGAGGACATCTGCACGACCCACACGTACCAGGACCGGGTCGACACGCTGAAGGTCGTGCAGCAGGCCGGCATGGAATTGTGCAGCGGTCTGATCGTCGGCATGAAGGAGTCGGCCGACGACATCGTCGACGTCGTCATGGATTTGCGCGAGCTTCGCGTTGCGTCGATTCCCGTCAATTTCCTGCATGCAATCGACGGCACGCCCCTGGCAGCCGTGCACGAACTCAATCCGCGCTATTGCCTGAAAGTGCTCTGTCTGCTGCGGCTCGCGCATCCTGCGACGGAGATCCGGATCGCCGGCGGACGCGAAGTGAACCTGCGCTCGCTACAGCCGCTGGGCCTCTATCCGGCGAATTCGCTGTTTGTCAGCGATTACCTCACGACGAAGGGCCAGCCGGCTGCGGCCGACTACGAAATGATTGCCGACCTGGGGTTCGAGATCGTAATCGCGGGGCAGGAAGCTCACGCTGTCGCATAGCATAGGCGCACTCCTCCTCACCGCTACAACCTGTCGCCACTCTCACTGCCGTTCCCGGTCGTGCAGTCTTCGGGTGTTCCTCCGCCCGCCGCGCGGTTATCGTAAACGCCTTGCCTCGTTCCGGGTGGCGTCGTAACATCCCGCGACTCGTTGGCTTACGAAGGCTGAACTTGCGCCGCGTCCAGAAGAATCGCGGCGCGTGGCCCTGCATGAGGACCGCATGAGCTTGGGGATCAATCGTTTGGGATCGCGGCTGGGGACCACCGCAGATCCCGAAAGTCGAGACGACGCCGGCGATGTCGCGACCTCTCCCGATACGTTCGCCGACGCCGTTCGCGAGGCGGTCGCGCTGACGCGCGATTGGCTACTCGATCGCCAGCACCCCGACGGCTACTGGGTCGGAGAACTCGAAGGGGACACGATCCTCGAGTCCGAGTACGTCCTGCTGCTCACCTGGATCGGGCAGGAGAAAAGTGCAACGGTCCAGCGGCTCGCTGCGCACATTGCCAAAATGCAGTTGCCCGCCGGCGGCTGGTCACTCTTTCCTGGTGGCCCACTGGAGGTCAGCGGTTCGGTCAAGGCGTACTGGACGCTCAAGATCGCCGGCTACGACATCCACTCCGAGCCGATGACGCGCGCCCGCAATGCGATCCGTGCGGCCGGCGGCGCTGAACGCGTCAACAGCTTCACGCGTTATTACCTCGCGCTCCTGGGAATCATCGAATACCGACAGTGTCCGGCCGTGCCGCCGGAGTTGATGTTTATTCCGCACTGGGCGCCGTTCAACATCTACGAAATGTCCGCCTGGTCGCGGACGATTCTCGTTCCGCTCAGTCTGCTCTGGGCCTATCAGCCGTCGCGAGAGTTGCCACCCGACCACAAAATCGACGAGCTGTTTCTGAAGTCCCCGGCCGAGCTGCCGGTCAACATGCCTCCCAGCACGCAGCTCGACGCCATGAAGCGCCGCGCGCGGCTGCCGTGGGAGCGCATTTTCCAGACGATTGACCGCGTCTGGAAACTGGCGGAGACGTTCCGCATCAAGCCGCTGCGCGCCGCGGCGATTCGCCGTGCGGCCGACTGGATGACGAGCCGGTTCGTGGACAGCGACGGCCTGGGCGCCATTTTTCCGCCGATCATCTGGAGCGTCGTCGCGCTCAAGTGCCTGGGACACGGCGACGACTCGCCGGCCGTGCAGGCGCAACTCCGCGAGCTGGAAAAACTTGGCCTCGATGATGACGACGGCGCACTGCGGCTGCAGCCCTGCAAGTCTCCCGTCTGGGATTCCGCCATTGCGCTCATCGCCCTCCGCGAGGCCGAAGTGCCGCCCGAACATCCGCGACTGCGAAAAGCCATCGACTGGCTGCTCTCGAAAGAGGTCCGCACAACAGGCGACTGGTCGGTCCACAATCCGCAACTCGAACCGGGAGGCTGGTTCTTCGAGTTCAACAACCGTTTCTATCCGGACGTTGACGACACGACGATGGTCACAATGGCACTGGCCGCCTGCCTCCCCGAGGACGATCAGGGCCGGCGGACGACGGCCATCATCGGCACCGGCCCGAAAGGACACACGTCGCAACCGGACCTGCGCGGCGTGGTCAGCGGCCGGACCAGCGACCCGCTGACGGCCGTCGAGGACATCGAATCGATGCAGCCGATCCTCGCCGCGCTGCAGCGTGGAGCGCGCTGGATGCTCGGCATGCAATGCGCCAACGGCGGCTGGGGCGCATTCGACCGCGACAACACCCGCGAACTGCTGACGCGCGTCCCGTTCGCCGATCACAACGCCATGATCGATCCGCCGACCGCCGACATCACGGCCCGTGTGCTGGAAATGTTCGGCCGCCTCGGCTTCGACCCGGATCATCCCGCCCTTCAGCGCGCCCTCGATTTCGTCTGGAAAGAGCAGGAACAGGATCACTGCTGGTACGGACGCTGGGGCGTCAACTACATCTACGGCACCTGGCAGGTCCTCGTCGGCCTGAAGGAAATCGGCATCTCGCCGACCGATCGGCGGATGCGATCGGGGGCACAATGGTTGAAGGACACGCAACAGGCCAGCGGCGGCTGGGGGGAGAGCGCCAACAGCTACGATCACCCGGAACTGCGCGGCCAGGGCCCGGCCACTGCATCGCAGACGGCATGGGCCGTGATGGGCTTGATCGCCGCCGGCGAAGTTCACTCGCCCGCCGTACGTCGCGGAATTGCGTACCTGCTGTCCAACCAGCAGGCCGATGGCGCGTGGGAGGAGGACTGGTTCACCGGCACTGGCTTCCCGCGGGTCTTCTACCTCAAGTATCACCTGTACCGCATCTACTTCCCGCTGATGGCGCTGGCGCGCTACGCTCGCCTGAGCGCCAGAAGCTGATGGCAGTCCGACACGACGCCACTGTGTCCTCCTGCTTTTCTTTCATTGAGCTGCGTCGGTCAGGACTTCGTCGGCAGCTCTTTGGTCGATTGAGGCTTTGCCGGAAGCAACGCAAGCGCGAGGATGATTCCGGCTGCAATCATGCACGCGCAGACAACAAAGCTCGTCCGGAACGCCGTCGCCGCTCCATACTGCGGTTTGAGCATGTCGACGATCGCCCCGTACATGTAGCCCGTTGGCGCAGCCGGGACCATCAGCATCGTCACAAACGCCATCGCACGCCGGTAGTCCTCCTTGCGCGACGCCGAGAGGATGTAGTTCGGGCAGTACACGCCGGCCAGCTCGCCGGCACCGTAAATTCCAAACGCGACCAGGTACACAGGTCCGGTCGCCCACATGGCCCACACCTGAGCGGCCACGAAGATTCCCGCCGTCGTCAGGATGCCGGCCCGCGGGTTCGTCTTCGTCAGCAGCCAGCCCAGGAACAGCCCGGCCGCGACTTTGAAGCTGAATCGCAGCGTATTCTGCAACCCGGCGAACTTCTCCGGTGCGTCCCCCAGCGCCGATTCCGAATACAAATTCATGTTCGAGGGGATCGTGTTTCCCGAATACACGAGGATCGTGACGATCGTCGCGATCAGCAGCGTGCGTTGGGACAGGATGTCGCGAAAGTGGTACACGACCGCCACCGACGCCGCCACCAGCAGGGCAAAACCGAGCGTGCTCGACACCGCATTCGCACCCGTCTTCGACTCGCTGCTGCTGAAAAAGAACAGGGCCAAGGCAGCAAAACCGAACGCGAGGCCCACGCACAGCGCCATCACGTCCGACACCGGTTTGCGCGGATGCTCGTACTCCGGCTGCGGCACGACGCACAGGCCCCCGAGGAGTGACCCGAGCAGCATCGCCGGCGCCCCGAGTCCGAACAGCCACACAAATCCCTGCGGATATCCCAGTCCGGGGAACTTGTGCCCGAACAATTCCCCCCCCAGCAGACCCACCTGCGCCAGCGAACCGATCACCGCCAGGATCGGGCCGACTCCAAACGCCAGTCCCAGTGCCAGTCCGCGCCGTGACTCGTCGGTGCCGCGACCAACCATTTCCCACAGGAGTGCGATCGCCGTCGGCCCCGCGGCGCCCGAGATCGCCCCCTGCAAAATCACGGCGGCGACTTTCACCGACGCCGGCGCATCCGTCTGCAGCACGCCCGCCACGACCAGCAGAATGGCGGCCACCGCCGCGTAACAGAGCGACAGTGTCCGCTTGAGATGCCGCACATGCGGCAGCAGCCACGCGATCAGCGCCGGCATCGCGGTCATCGCGAAATAAAACGTCGCCGGCAGATTGGCAACGCGCGCATCGGTCCCCAGTCGCTGGCAAAGCGACGCCTGTGTGATTCCGACGTACAGCACCGGCGCCGCGAGATACTGCAACCCTGTGCACGCCGCGAACACGAACAGATTCCGCTGTTGTGCTGACAGCGGCAATCCGCAGGTGGTCATGGACGGTGACGAATCGTCAGG
Organism: Planctomycetaceae bacterium; assembly: GCA_046349775.1. GTDB lineage: Bacteria > Planctomycetota > Planctomycetia > Planctomycetales > Planctomycetaceae > JAEUIG01. Next base: position 47,272 of record JAXMBS010000020.1, read on the forward strand.
GGAACTCATGCGAGAAGGGCCGAGGTCAAGGGCTAAGAGTCAAGGGATACTGGTGACATCGAACTCGCTTGCGACTGCACAATCTCTCAACTCTCGTCTCTCAACCCACAGACGTCGGAGTTTCCTCAGCCCTTGACCTTCGGCCCCGACAGCGGCAGCTTCACCGCTTCCCCCGTCCGCGCCGAAACCAGGCACGCTTCGCAAATCTCGACGGCTGCGCGGCCGACGGCGCCATCGACCTTCGGCGGCCGCCGCTCATGAATGCTGTCCACGAACTCCTGAATCACTCCGATGTGCGGGAACAGCCGGATCGGCGACTTCGGCTCCTTGAGATAGTCGAACCGCTCCGGCGTGTAGACCCGTTCCCACTTCTCCCCCTGCCCGACGTCGAGGAACTCAAAGTTCTCCAGGTCCAGCATCCCGTCGCGGCCGACAACCGTGAAACGCACCTCGCTGCTGGGAAGGCTCGGCGCCGGCAGCTCCGACGTGATCCACATGTGTGCCATGATTCCCCCCTCGAACTCGATTTGCGCCATCACGCTTTGCGCCGTGGCCGCGATGTCGCTGAACGTGTTGACCTGCGCGAACACCCGCGTCGCGTTCTTCCCGGTCAGCCACCGCAGGAAGTCCGTATTGTGCGATGCCATTCCCATGAATAACCCGCCGCTGCGCGGATCGAACATCCATTGCCGGTCCTGGAACAGGTCTTTCGTCAGTCCGATCGGAAATGCCGAGACCGTCCGCATCATCCAGACCGGACCGATCTTGCCCTCGTCGATGAACTGCTTGGCCTTGATCGTCAGCTTGCGGAACCGCTCGGTCTGCACGACTCCGAGATTGACCTGTGCCGCCTGACAGGCGTCAATCATCGCGTCGCATTCCGCGACGGTCGGCGCCATCGGCTTTTCGACCAGGATGTGCTTGCCGGCCGCCGCCGCCTGCTGCGTGATCTCCAGCCGAAACTGGTCCGGAGTCGCGACAACGATGGCGTCCACATCCGGGCGCTTCAGCAATTCGGCGACTGACGCGCACGCCGGGACGCCGTAGTCGTCTGCCAGCGTGGTGGCGCGTCGGCCGCCCGTGATCGCTGCCAGCCTCGCGCCGCGCGCGTGCTTCGACAGCACCTCAGAATAGGTCAGGCCCATGAACCCGCTGCCGACCATCCCGACGCCAATGCTCTGCATGTTGCCACTCCAGTGGAATTTCAGATCACCACGGAATTCACGGAATGCGAATGCCGGCCATGCTACGCGAACAGATCGTCGAACGCGAACACGTGAAGTTGCACCTCGTTGCTGCTTGAACTGACTCCGGTCACTCGGATAGGGTCGGACGGAGAGATCACCTGCAGCGGGCCGCCTCATGACGCAAGAGAGTGCGACAGTCCCGAAGCCCGAGGGTGAACCCCCACCCGGGCCGGAGTCGGTACAACGAATGCCGTCCGCGTCGCCGGTAGCGCATGGCGGGCAGCTGCCGGCGACAACGGGCGCCGATCCGGCAGAGGCGGGTGGCGCAGCGGAGAACTCGGTGACGACGGCCCTCGGCCTCTCGCGCGGCGACGTGCGCTTCGCATTCGTCTGTGGCGGCGCGATCCTGCTCCTGCTCGTGGCCTATTGGGTGCAATCCGCGTTCTTCGGCGCCCGGCTGGTCGAGATCGACCGGCTGCCGGAACGGGCGTATCAGTTCCGGCTCGACATCAACTCCGCCACCTGGGTCGAGTGGATGCAACTCGATGGGATCGGCGAAGCGCTGGCGCGGCGGATCGTTTCGGATCGCGAACAGCACGGTCCGTTCGCTAGCATTGACGATGTCAGCCGCGTCCAGGGGATCGGCCCGAAGACGCTGGCCAATATCCGCCCGCACCTGGACTGCTCCGACTGTCCCCTGCCTGCCTCTCCCCAGTGACTCCTGCCGCTCACAACAACCTGGCTCAGCAATTCATCGACGCCTATCGGCACGGCGCGTTCCCGTTCCTGCACTCCATTCGCATGGAGCCGCTGGAAATCGGCGACGGCACGGGCCGCCTGCGACTGGTTCTGGAGAATCAGCATCTGCGCGTCGGCGGAATCATGCATGGTGGCGTGGCGACGGCGCTGCTCGATACGGCCCTCGGCCTCGCGGCCGCGACCAAGGCGCCGGAGCAGCACGACGTGGTCACGACGCAATTGAATGTCAACTTCATCCGCGCCGCACGCATCGGGGACGAGTTGATCGGTTCTGCAACTGTGCAGCACGCCGGGCGACGCACCTGCGTCTGCAAGGGGGAAGTCCGCACACAATCGGGAGATCTGGTCGCCTCTGGTCTGGGGACCATTCTGTTCGTCCCCATGCCCAGTGAGGATGCGGACATGCTGCTGGCGCTGGCACGGGGCGAAGGTTGAGGACTTTCGACCTTAGATTTCCGATTTCTGATTTGAGACCGGCATTTGCATCGGCACACAAAATCGGAAATCGCAAATCGAAAATGACCTCCGCCCCTGTGAAAATGCTCTTGCCAGCCAAGCCAATTCTGGCACAATTGAAAGGTCGGGTCGCGCCAAACGCAGCGCGACAGGACTGAAGCCCGGTCGGGCGACGGATTTGGCGAGCCGAACGCCGCGGGGGAACCCCGTTTTTTTAGAAAGGAGGTGGTCCTGTGGAATACGACAGTCCCAGTAGCCAGCGAGGTGGCGTCGTCTGATTGACAGCCGGCGGGCTGTCGCCTGACAGCCATCTCCTCGTAGGGATCACCTTTGATTCACTGCGAGCAACTACCGAGGCTCGGTCTCCCCTCACCGGGAGGCCGGGCCTTGCTCGCTTTGGGAGGAGGTGTTTGCGCGCCTGGCGTTTGGTACTTTCCGCGTTCGCCAAACACCAAACGACCAAGCACCAAACCACGCATCCCCACGATGCTCCCGACAGCGCTGGCCATCCTCCTCGCCGCAACCCCTCCGAGCACCGGAAAGGACTCCCCCGTGAACCGGCCGATCATCATCGCTCACCGCGGGGCCAGCGGATATCTGCCCGAACACACGCTGCCAGCGAAAGCCCTCGCGTTTGCCCAGGGAGCCGATTACCTCGAACAGGACGTCGTCCTCACGAAGGACCGCGTCCCGATCGTCCTGCACGACATCCAGCTCGATGAAGTCACCGATGTCGCCGCGAAGTTCCCCGGACGCGCGCGGCCCAATGGACGCTTCTATGCGATCGATTTCACGCTCGACGAAATCCGCGCCCTCAATGTCCACGAACGGTTCGATCCGCAGACCGGTGCCCCCCGCGCGCCGCTGCGTTTCCCGGCCGGCAAGTCGCGCTTTGCAATCGTGACGCTGGCCGAGGAAATCGAATTCGTCCAGGGGCTGATCCACTCCACCGGTCGCAGCGTCGGCATCTATCCAGAGATCAAGGCCCCCCGCTGGCATCGCGACCAGGGCTACGACATCAGCCCGATCGTCCTCGACATCCTCACGAAGTACGGATACACCGCTGCGGGCGATCGGATCTTTGTGCAATGCTTCGATGAAATCGAAACGCGTCGTTTGCGCGAAGAACTTGGTACGAAGCTGCCGCTGATCCAACTGATCGCCGCTCCACCGAAGTCCGGCGAAGATCCGCACGCAGCGCTCGTCACCGACGCCGGGCTGGCGAAGATTGCAGAGTACGCACAAGGAATCGGACCGGCGCTGAACCGGATCGTCACCGGCACTGACGGCAACGGTCAGCCGACCCTCAGCGACCTGGTCGCACTCGCACATCGACACGGCCTGAAAGTGCATCCCTACACGTTTCGAGCCGATGCGGTGCCTCCCTTCGCGGCGGACTTCGACGGCCTGATGGACCTGTTTCTCGTCAGCGTGCGAGTCGATGGCCTGTTCACAGACTTCCCCGACCGAACCAGGCAGTTTGTCGATCGCCGGCTTGCCAGGTAATTGCGGGTCGAGGAGCGCGAGGGCGCGGCCTCGACATCCACGGAACCTGCAAAAGATCCGTGATCGCTGCGGCACGATTGAGTGTCGGCAGAGCGTGCCACTCGTGCGCAATGTTTCGCATCAGCAGTCCGCAATCGAGATGGACGGATCCCGGCGGGAACAGTCCGACGTTCTGGAATAACTGCGATCGGGCATATTCGACTTCGAGCGGCTCGACGCGCCAGTCCGGGCAGTGCAATTCCAGCCCTTCGAATTGCCGACCGTTCCGCGAGGGTGAGTATCCGCAACTCCCTCTGGAGAAGAACCGCGACGCGTCGTCGACGCTCGCGAATACCGAGTCGCGCGGCCAGCCAGCAGTGATGTGTGCGCTCACGTCGACGCTGGTTTGGCCGTCGTCACTCAGGCTGCCGATGTGGAATGTACGTGCGGTTTCCGACACGCAGAACTTCGCGAGTGTGTGAGCACCGGGAAACAGTCGTCCGCCTGCGAGCGCGTTCCACCGCGAGTTTGTCTGGCGACGGACGACGAAGACGCCTGTGTTCCTGGTGCCATTGGCGTCCCACTGGACTGCGATGCGGTGGGCCGCATTCTCCGACGAGAATCCCCCACGGGAAGGCCACCACACTGGTCGGAGACTGCGAAAGCGGATCAGGCAGATACCGGCGATCCCGAGTCCGTTGACCAGTTGCGGACGAAACGGAGCCGGGAGAATCGTTGCGAGGATGTCCGGATCGACCCGATAGTTGATCAGCAGGCGGCGATCGATGATGCCCCGGATCACTGGCAGTTGCATGGCGGTTCCCTTCGAATGACACCCGTCATCCACGGAACCGCAGAATCATGCAATGATTCACAGGCTGTTGTGCGGCTATCAACCATCGACGATCAACCATCCGCCGTCACTGCTGCTTGCCCTTGGTCAGTTCCATGAAGGCGGTCTCGAGGTTGACTTCCTCTTCGCGGAACAGCTTGAGCCGGAAGCCGGCCTCGAGCAGCGACTGCGGGATAAAGCTGTAGTCCTCGACGCCCGACTTGAGCGTGACGATCACCGTCTCACCCTTGGTTGTCACGGCCGCAATGTCGCTGTGCTGCTCCAGCAGCGCCGCCGCTTTCTCCTGATTTGCTGTCACCTGGATATGCAGCAGGATCGCCCGCCGGGCCTCGCGCATGACTTCATCGACGTAGCCGTCGACGATCAGTTCCCCCTTCTCGATCATGCCGACGCGCGTGCAGACGTCCGCCAACTCCGGCAGGATGTGGCTCGACACGATGACGGTCTTGTTCAGTTCTCCCAGCCGCTTCAGCAGGCCGCGGATTTCAATCCGCGCCCGCGGATCGAGCCCGCTGGCCGGTTCGTCCAGCAGCAGCACCTGCGGATCGTGCAGCAGCGTCCGCGCCAGGCCAATCCGCTGCGTCTGACCGCGCGAGAGCTGGCTCACCATCGCGTCCCGCTTGAAGGTCATGTCGACCAGCTCCAGCTTCTCTTCGGCGATCTTCCGGCGCTGTGGCCCGTGGATCCGGTACGTCGAGGCGAAAAACTCCAGGTATTCGAGGACCGTCATGTCGTCGTACACGCCGAAGAAGTCCGGCATGAAGCCGACGAGCCGGCGGATTTCCTGTGGGTGCGTATAGATCGACTTGCCGCAGACGTAGCACTCGCCGTGATCGGGCGCGAGGAGCGTCGCGATCATCCGCATCGTGGTCGTCTTGCCCGATCCGTTGGGCCCGATGAATCCGAAGACGTCCCCTTCCGCCAACTTGAGATTGATCTCGTTGACGGCAATCAGGTCGCCGTAGCGTTTCGTGAGTTTACGGGTTTCGATCACGGGGAAAAGGACTGGCGACTAGGGACTTGGGAATAGCATTAGAGTGACCACTCAACTTCCGACTTCTCACCTCTGATCGTCACCGAATCTTCTGCACGTCCGTGTCCCGCAGGTTCGGCGGCGTGCCCGGCTTGACCGGCAGCACGATGCGGATGAAAGTCCACCGCTCCTGCGGCTGCACGTCGGCGCCGTCAATCTTGTATTCGGCGGCCGCAGATGAAATCCGCCCGAACAGGACCGCCCGCTTGAACGGCAACAGTCGCGAGAAGTCGCTGCGGCCCAGGCTATGGTTCTCCAGACCCGTGTAATGCGGACCATCCGCCACGTCGTAAAACGTGACGATGCGCGCCAGTGGAAATGGATCGAGCCCCAGCGGATCGTAGGCAACAGTCGTCATCGTGGACGAGCCTGAGTTGTCGCGCAGCGAGCTCGAATTGTAGGTCTGCCGCAACCCTTGCAGATAAGAAGCCGGCAGCCGGCGTGTCACGCCGTCTTCGGAACTCCAGGGCACTCCCGGCTCGATCTTGGGAGTCGGACCGACTTGCTCCCGGTCGCTCGGAAAGTACATCCCCGTGCCGTACGCCACGCACCACTCAGTGATCCCGCCCGGCAAATGATGAGTAAATGTCCCTTTGAGCAGACCGGCGCCATCATCCACCAGTTCGCTGATCACCAGCGGCTCACCGGCAACTTTCTCCGCACCGGAGTCCCAATCGGCCGTCAGGGCCTTCGACGACCACTGATCGATCGGCATGTTCTCCGTCCCTGCAGCGTTAACGTCCATCGTATATCGCGGGTTGGCCAGATTCAGGCCGCCGGACCGATACATGCCGCCGAAACCTGTCTCCGGTGTGCCGGACCAGCTCAATCGCATCGGTGCGGCCGATCCGCCGGACAGCCAAGCAGCCGTCTGCGCGGCGACTTGCATACGCTGCGGTGTCGGAGAGTAAGGCGTCATCCAGGACTGAACTTGCTGCAGACCCGTGGCCACGTCGAGATCCACCAGATCGAACTGGTTGACCTGCCGCTCCGTCGAATTCATTCGGTCGGCCCCCATGCTCGCAGCGGCCGCCGCAAAGATGATCCACGCCGGAAACGTGAACCAGGTCAGTCGCGGCTGCTTCAGCACCTTGTGCACCAGCAGATAATCCAGCGGACCCACCAGCAGCAGAAAGCCCGCCGCAAACAGGATCACCGTCCAGTACGAAGGCCGCTGCACCGTGCGGAAATGGTCGAGTTGTGACGCCAGCTGCGTTGCCAGTTCGGAAACGCCGGTCGGCCTCAGTTGCACGCGGTCATCAGCCAATGCCGTGAGCGTTGGCGGCTGAATGTCCGTCAAAAAACGGTACAGCCCTGGCAAACCGGACCAGTCGCGCAGCCGCGGATTCGTCACGTCCACCGCCAGCACCGTGCATCGACCGAGGCCGTACGGAGCGCGGATCAGAAGCGGTGCGCTGAGGCTGCTGGCCAGCACCAATCCCTCCGGGGACTCGATGCGCACGCCGTCGATCCCTTCGGCGACGTTGAGTGGCGGCGACCTCGGAACACGGTCGCGCAGCGCCGCCAGTTCGCGGAAGCGTTCTGTTCCGTGCACTTGCAACGGCATCCAACCGGCCAGAGGACTTGCGGAAAACGCGCGGGGATCGCCACCGAGAATGGCGACGACGTGCCCTCCGTGCCGGACCCATTCGGACAGCGCGGCGCTGCGCACGGCGTCGAGATCGAACTGTTGTGACAGCACCACCACGTCGATCGCGTCGTACGCGGCCGCCGTTGTGGGCAATTGACCGACCTCCGCGATCGCGATGACCTGTCCCTGCAGCGAATCCTCTGTGTTGGGCGCGGTATCTGCTGCGGCGTCGTCAGGCGTCGGCAGCAGTCCCGGAGCACTCCCCAGCACGGCGACGAACGGCATGTTTTGTGCGCGAGGCGCGCAATGCGGGTCGCCGGTCGGCGCATCCGAAGCGGCCGAGATACTGGCGCTCGCGTCGCCGGCGGTCACCCGGAGCACCCCTTCGAGGCGTCCGATTTTGAACAGCCCGGCCGTTTGCCCCCGACCCTCGGCATCCAGGGTGACCTGTGGCAGCTTCCAAGTCGTGTCGCTGCCGTCCGGATCCGGCGCAATGATCGCCGGATCGATCGTGTCGCCGGACGTCCCCTGAATCCGGAACGACACCGGCGTCCAGCGTCCGACTTTCAGCTCGCCGTTGAAGCCGATCGTGATATCGGAAATTGCGACCGGCTCCGCCGCCGCGATCGCACCGCACCATCCCCAGGCAGCCAGCCACAGGCACGTCCGAACCCAGTCTGCGACCGCCAGAGCACGCCGAGACCTGCGGGGTTGATCAGATGTCGAACTCACGCGGAACAACGCTGGAACGCACAACGGGATAACAGCGCATCCTGGACGATGCACGGATAGGGATCGCGAATGAAAACGCTACTATACGCCAAGCGCGAGCAAAACGTGAGCGACTGCGCAGCGAATGGTGCAAAAAGGGAAGGTGCATCGAATCGGTTGGTGGAATCTCCCGGGAGGGTGTGCCCCGGCGACCGGGCGGTAGAAACGACCCCTTACGGCTCGCCGGGCAGGTGCATCAGCTCCTGCCCCTCGGCCCGTCGCTCGCTCCGGGGTACGTTCGGTCGCAGGCTGATGTGTGAAACGAGGTTGCGTCGGCCGAACCTCCTCGGAATTTCGGCCGGCAGCCATTGAACACCCGTTTCGCAATCGCTAGATTAATCCCTCTTTACACGCTTCACCCGGGCGACGCGCCGTTTGTGCGCCCGTGGTCCAACAGGAAGAATAGTGGTGTCCGGCACATACATGGCGAAGAAGGAGACGGTCCAGCCCCGCTGGTTCGTCGTTGATGCGGATGGGGAGATCGTTGGCCGACTCGCGACGCGATTGGCGACGATCCTGATGGGGAAGCATAAGCCCACTTACACTCCGCACGTCGATTGCGGCGATTTTGTGATCGTCACCAACGTCGAGAAGGTGCGATTCAGCGGCGCTCCCGTCGCCCACGCGTCGCATCCATACTTCACGCAGAAGATGCTGGTGAAGGAGTACGACCGGTTCACCGGCTATACCGACGGTCGCAAGGTGCAGACGGCTGCCCAGTTGCTCGAGCGCAAGCCCGAAGAAATCTTGCGATTGGCTGTCCGCCGCATGCTTCCCAAGAGCAAGCTCGGCCGGCACATGCTCGAGAAGCTGAAGTTGTACGCCGGCCCGAACCACCCCCACCAGGCCCAGATGCCGGTGGAACTCCCCGAGTACCTTCGATAAACACGCAGCAGCGATCCGCGCGGCTCGGATGCCGCACTCGTCGCCGGTTCGCCAGGACTTCAGGAACGACCTAACAGGCAGGTTATGGACCAAGATTCAGACAACATCCCGGAAGGTGGTCTTCAGTCCGACGACGCCGCAGCCGCGCTCGACATCGGCTCACAGGCCGAAGAGTACGAACGAGCGGTGCCGCTCGTCCGTGGTCGCGTTGACCGGACCGGCGCCGCCCTTGGCACCGGTCGCCGCAAAACGGCCGTGGCGCGAGTCCGCATTCGTGACGGCAAAGGGAAGATCACCGTCAACGGCCGCGACCTGACCGAGTTTTTCCCGCTCGAACGCGATCAGCAGATGATCCTCGCCCCTCTGAAGGCGACCGACTCGCTGAAGTCGGTGGACGTCTGGGTGCGGGTCGTTGGCGGGGGACCGACCGGCCAGACCGGCGCCGGTCGTCCTCGGCATTGCCGCGCGTTGCAGGCGAAGAACCCCGAGTCGCACCATCAACTCAGCGACGGCGGCTTCCTCACCCGCGACGGCCGCATGGTGGAACGTAAGAAGTACGGTTTCAAGAAAGCCCGCCGCAGCTTCCAGTTCTCCAAACGTTGACGTCCAATCAGTTTTGGAGTTGGGTGCCACGGACTTCGCCCGTGACGGCGGTTTTGAGCGACAGCACTTTTCGGAGTTGCACTGGCAGAGCCAGTGGCACCCGTGTGGAGATAATTGTCCCATGAGCACGCTGAAGAAGAACAAGCGGATCAAGCTGGCCAAGAAGCTCGAACTGTACGGCGACCTGAAGCCGGCGGTGGGAAATTCCATCGCCCGTCGCGGCAAGGCGAAGTACCTCGGGGGCAACGGCCGCAAGACCACCGGCATCACCCGCCGCCAGTTCCGCAAGAACCTGCAGCGCGTCCGCGTCCTGGAAGACGGCGTTATCGTCCGTCGCCGGGTGCCTGTCACAATGCTCCGCAGCGGCCAGATTGAGAAGCCGATCGTTCGCGAGCCGTTTACGATCGACGAGCAGGGGTAAGCCGCTGGCTCCGGCCGGTTGCCTGCCAGTGCCGATCGGGTGACGGCCGGTCTCCCGGAACCGGTTGCGGCCGGTCTCCTGACCGTGCCGCTGTGCTGACCGCAGGACTTGCTTGAATGCGCCCCGCCTTCGCTGCGCGAAGGACGTGCCATCCCGCGCGAAAGTCGCGTCACCCGGCGCTGGCTTACTGTCCGCCCGTCGGCGCCTGCAATTCCGGCAGCAGGTGCCCTAGCTTGTCGCGCTTGGTCTGCAGGTACTTTTCGCGGCGCGGATGGTACGGGGCCACGAGCTTCACCTGCTCGACGACCCGCAGCCCCACCCAGCTTTCGAACATGTCGATTGCCTCGCGCTTGCGGACGTTGTTCGTCAATAGCCGGACGTCGCGCAGCCCCAGGTCCTTCAGAATCTGCAGCCCGACCATGTAGTCGCGTTCATCCGCTTTGAAGCCGAGCCGGTGATTGGCTTCGACGGTGTCCAGTCCTTCATCCTGCAGTTCGTATGCCTTCAGTTTGGCGACCAGGCCGATCCCGCGCCCTTCCTGCGGCAGGTAGACGACGGCGCCGACCCCCTCCTGGTGAATCATGTCCATTGCCATGTGCAGTTGGTCGCCGCAGTCGCACCGCAGGGAGTCGATCAGGTCGCCGGTAAAGCACGAGGAGTGCATCCGCACGAGCGGCGCCGGCACGGAGGACAGATCCCCCCATACGATCGCCAGCGGCGGCTCTTGCGCCTCATGTTCGACACGGTAAGCAATCACCCGTGGAGCACCATAGTGCTGCGTGGGAATGTCGACCGCGACCATCCGGTGCACGAGTTGCTCGCGCAGTTGCCGGTGCTGGATGATCTCGGCGATCGAGACGATCGGAATGTTGTGCTTCTCCGACATCTCGCGCAGTTCCTCGGCGTCGGCCATGCCGTGCCCGCGCTGGCTGAGGATTTCGATCAGGCAACCGACCGGGCGCTGGCCGGCCATTTTCAGGAGATCGATCACCGCCTCGGTATGGCCGGCGCGGCGCAGGACACCCCCTTCGCGCGCCAGCAGCGGGGCAATGTGGCCGGGTTGGACGAACTCCGCCGCCGTACCGTGCGGATCCGCCAGGGCCTGCAGCGTCTGTGCGCGGGCCGCTGCGCTCACTCCTGTGCCGCTGTCGCGATGATCGATCGACACCAGGAACGGCGTCTGATGCGGGGAGGTGTTCGCTTCCGGATCGACCATCGGACGCAGCCGCAACCGGTCGGCGATTTCGCGCGTCAGCGGAGCACAGAGCACTCCCGCCCCCTGCCGCAGCATGAAATTCACCATCTCGGGAGTGATGGTTTCTGCCGCGCAGATCAGATCCCCCTCGTTTTCCCGTTCCTGGGCGTCGACGACAATCACCAACTTGCCGGAGCGCAGGGCCGCAAGCGCCTGTTCCAGGGGAGCGGACGGTTTCGCAACTTGTTCGGTCATGCCCTCAATCATCTTCGACGCCGGAACACGGCGTCAACTGCGTGGGTGATCGGTCGCCGGTCATCGGTGATCGGCGGTGGCCTCCCCGGCAGGCTGACGTGTAGTCCACCGGGCCACAAGTTGCCGCGCCGCGTGTCCGCGATGGCCGAACCGGGCCGTCTCCTCATCATTGAGTTCAGCCAGCGTGCGACCCAACCCTTCAACTTCAAAGAGCACGTCATAACCGAACCCGCCGCTGCCGGCTGGCTCTGTGCGCATTTGCCCACGGCATTCGCCGGTGGCCTCCACGACAATCTGCCCATCGGGGTGAGCGATCGCCAGATGACATCGGAAACAGGCCGTCCGATCTGCGGGTGCGACGTCCTGCAACTCTTGCAGCAGTTTCACCCGGTTTTCGGCCATCGACGCCCGTTCCCCTGCGTACCGCGCCGACCGCACCCCGGGTGCGCCCCGCAGCGCGTCGACGAACAATCCGGTGTCGTCGCTCAGCACGCACTCTCCCAGTCGTCGTGCATAGGAAATGGCCTTGCCCCGCGCGTTATCGGCGAGCGAATCGGCCTCCTCGGGCGCCGCCGGCATTATCGAACACACCTCCGACAAACCGACGATTTCCACGTGCAGCGGGGCCAGGAGCGATTTCAATTCCCGCAGCTTGTGCGGGTTCGTGGTCGCGATGACGATGCGGCGGCAGGTGAGGTTTGCAGACATAGGGAGGCTGTATTCCAGCGTGATAGCCACGCCCCGGCAACCATTCGCCGGGATTCGACCCTTCCAGTCCGTTCTGGTAGATTTGCTGTGAACAACAACCGCACGCAGATCCAGCGGGCATCAGGGAGCGCAGGAGCACAACGTGTCGATTCCGAGACTGCTCAACGAATATCAGAACGGTCCGCTGCTTCTCCGCGGCACTCTGTCCGGCATGTCGAGTAAGGATCTGGACGCTGCGCCGATTGCCGGTGCGTGGTCGACCCGGCAGGTAATTTGCCATTTGGCCGACGCCGAGTTGCTGTATGCAGATCGCTTCAAGCGGATCATCGCTGAAGACAATCCGCCGCTGCGCTCGATGAACCCCGATCTGTTCGTAGCGCGGCTGGCGTGCGGCGAGCGGGACCTGGTCGTCGAAGTGGAAACGATCGACGTCGTGCGGCGGCACATGTCGGGCATTCTACAGGCGCTCCCCGAGTCCGCTTTTCAGCGCACCGGCGTGCACTCTGAGGATGGCCCGCTCACGCTGCAGACGCTGCTGGAGCGGATCACGCGGCACATTCCGCATCATGCACGGAAGATCATGGAGAAGCGGCGGGCGCTGGGACTCAACATCGAAATCGCAGGACTGTAAGACGGAGCCAGCCGATGCATTGCCTGAATGTGATTCTGACGGTCAAGAACGAGGCCGACGTGCCGAAGGTCCGCGGCCTGCTGACCGAGTGCGGCCGGCTCTCGCGACAGGAAGCCGGCTGCCTCCGTTACGAGGCGTGCCATTCTCGCAGCGATCCCAAAGTGTTCATGCTGTGCGAGCGCTGGGCCACGGAGGCCGACTGGCTGGAGCACCGCAAACAACGGGCCTACTTGGAGATCTACCAGCCCCAGGTCATTCCCCTGGTTGACCGTGTGCCGCATCCGTCATACCTGCTGGAGTAGCGGACGGTTGCACAGACGACGCGGCGGGGACGCAGATTGCGCAGATTCCAGAGATTGTCGCAGATTGGTTTCACGTGAAACGGACTTGCTGTTGATGTTCAGGCCTCAGCCTGCCGCGGTCGCTCGAGTTGGTTGCGCATCTGCGCTGATCTCTGAAACTCGCGTGCCTCCGCGTCCCAGTTTTGCCCCGCGCACGTCATGGTAGAGCTTGCAGATATGACGGCGCCCCCCCGGCCGGCGTTCCCGCCGCCATTGCGATACGGGACGCTGAAACTGGAAACGCGATATCTGCTGTCGCCGCTGGCGGGATTTACGAACCTGCCGTTTCGGCGGATCTGCCGCGAACTCGGGGGCGTGGGCCTCGCCACGACCGACCTGGTGAGTGCGCGCGGGTTGCTTGCCGGCAACGATAAGTCACTGCAATTGATCGAGACTTGTCCGGAGGACCGGCCGTTTGCGGTGCAGATTTTTGGAGACGACCCGGCCGTGATGCGGGACGCGGCGCAGTTGCTTGCAGCGCGGGGCGTTGACTCGATCGACATCAACATGGGCTGCCCGGTCGCTCGCATCACCCAGGGAGGGGCGGGCTCGGCCATGATGTGCCGGACTGCAGAGACGATTGGCCTCGTACAGGCCGTTGTCGAGTCGGTCGGCATCCCGGTGACTGTCAAGATGCGGCTCGGCTGGGACGAGACGCAGCTCACGGCGCCGCAGTTCGCCCGCGAGTTTGAGCAGATCGGCATTGCCGCCGTGGCCATCCACGGCCGGACGCGCGCCCAGGGGTTCCGCGGATCGGTCAATCGCGCGGGGATTCGCCGTGTTGTCGAAGCGGTCGAGCGCATCCCGGTGATCGGCAATGGCGACGTCCGCAGCGTGGCGGACGCCGCAACGATGTTGCGCGAGACCGGCTGCTGCGGAGTTTCCATCGGGCGCGGCGCCCTCGCTAACCCGTGGATTTTCCGGCAGCTCGCCGCATGGGAAGCGACCGGTCATTACGAGCCGGCCGGCACATTCGACGAGCGGATCGGACTCATGGTCCGGCAGTACGGCTATCTCGCGGCCCGTCACGGTGCCGAACGCGCCCTGCGGGCCTACCGTAAGATGGCCCACTGGTACCTCAAAGGGTTGCGGGTGCGTGCGGCGCTGCGGCACCAGTTTCAGTTGATCACGACGCGCGACGAGTTCGACGCACTGATCGTGCAGGTGCGGGTTGAAGGCCCTGTGACCGGGGACCGGCACGGCGTGCTTCGCGATGTCAGCGTCCCGGTCCCGGCCGGTCCGGTGGAACGCTGGTAGCGATCAATACCCGGCGGCGCAGCCGTCTTTCCGCGGATCGGTGCCGCCCTGCAGGACACCGTGCTCGTGGTCGATCAGGATCCCCTGATACCCGCCGAACGAGCCGGGGGACCGGACGATCTGATGGCCGCGCTCCTGCAGGGCCTTGATCGTGGCTTCGGAAATGCCGGACTCGACGGCCACCTTGCCGCCATCGGGGTCCATCGGATGTCCGGTGGGGGTCTGTGAACCGAGGTGACGCACGCGCGCCGCGTCGCCGGCCTCCTGTACGTTCATCCCGAAATCGATCATGTTCACCAGGATCTGGACGTGCCCCTGCGGCTGCATGTCGCCCCCCATCACGCCGAAGCAGAGCCACGGCCGGCCCTCACGCGTTGCCATCGCCGGAATGATCGTGTGGAACGGCCGCTTGTGCGGTTGCAGGCTGTTGACGTGCGCTTCGTCGAGTGCAAATGACGCCCCCCGGTTCTGTAGCACGAAACCGAGATTGCCGGGCGTGACCTGCGACCCGAAGTTGGCGAAGTTGCTCTGGATGAACGAGCAGCAGTTGCGGTCCTTGTCGACGACCGACAGGTACACCGTGTCCCCCTGTTCCAGACGCGGGTTGCCCGGTGCGACGCCGGTGGCGGCCTTGTTGGGATCGATTCGCTTGCGCTGCTGGGCGGCGTAGGTCTTGGAGATCAGCCGGTCGATCGGCTGATCGGGCGACAGCGCAGGGTCGGCGTAGTACGTTGCCCGATCGGCGAAAGCGAGCTTCTTGGCTTCCACCAACAGGTGCACGTACTCAGGGCTGCCCCGGCCCATCTTGGCGACGTCGTAAGCCTCGAGAATATTGAGCATCTCCAGCGCGGCGATGCCCTGGCCGTTGGGGGGCAATTCCCACACGTCGTATCCACGGTAGTGAGTCGATACGGGCGACACCCAGTCGCTCTTGTGATCTGCGAAGTCCTTCATCGAGAACTTGCCGCCGTTGGCGTCGCTGAACGCCACGATCCGCTGCGCGATGGAACCGCGATAAAATGCGTCGCGGCCGCCGGCGGCGATCATCCGGTACGTCGCAGCGAGATTCGGATTGCGGAAGATTTCGCCGATCTGCGGCGGGCGGCCGTCGATCAGCCACGTGGCCGTCGAGTCCGGCCATTTCATGAAGGCCTGCTCGGTCCCTTCCCAGTTGCCGGCGATGATTTCGCTGACGGGAAAGCCCTCGGTTGCGTACCGGATGGCCGGCGCCAGCAAGTCCGCGAGCGATTTCGTGCCGAAGCGGTTCCGCAATTCGGCCCAGCCGTCGACGCAGCCGGGGACCGACCAGCACAAGGGGCCCTCGTCGGGGATTTCCGACAGGCCGAGGTCGCGAAACACGCCGATGTTCAGGGCGTAGGGGCTGCGGCCCGAGGCATTGAGTCCGTACAACTGCTTGGACATCCCAATAGATCACGAACAGGTCGCCGCCGATCCCGCAACTCATCGGTTCGACGACGCCGAGCATGGCGTTCGCAGCGATGGCCGCATCGACGGCATTTCCACCGGCTTTAAGTACGTCCAGTCCGGCCTGGGACGCGAGCGGCTGACTGGTCGCGACGATTCCGTGCTGGGCGATGACGGCGGACCGGGACTACTGCGGATTCCTGGCGGGGCGGTCGTACTCGGCGGCGCAGAGCGTGCGGCCGACGGGGAGAATCAGGAATCGGTCCGGCACAACAGCGTCTCCGCCGAGGACGAAGAGCACCAGAAGAATTCGTTGCAGCCACTCTCGAAACAGCATCTCGGCGCTCCGCGGTCAGTTCTCACGATCGCCGGCGGGAATACGCCTGTCGCCGACTCATCGGCCAGTGTGGCGGATTGCGTGGAGCGTGGCAACGCATAGCCGCAGGGGTTTGCGTGCTGCCTCGGTAGCCGTGTGCAACGCTTGCTCCGTCTCTGTCTGGATGGTTACAACGGTGCCGTACGGGGACGCCTCGTCACTGGAAAAGTTCAGGAGACAGCTCGATGATCGCTGCCGGCATGTTTGTGTTGCATTTTGTGGTCACCTGCGTGATGGCCGGCATCATGTGGTTTGTGCAGATCGTGTACTACCCGAACCTGGCGGTCGTCGGCCGGGAATCGTTCGTGTTCTACCAGCAGGAACACGTGCGGCGCGTGACCGTCGTCGCCTGGACGATGTTGTTCCTGGAACTGATCAGCGGAATTGTCCTCGTGTGCCTGCGGCATGCTCCCTGGATCTGGGCAGGACTCCTGGTGAACATCGTGCTGCTGCTCGGCATCTGGTGGTCGACGTTTTTCGTCCAGGTGCCGTTGCATCACCTGCTGGAGCAGGGGTGGGACGAGGCGGCGCATACGCGGCTGGTGCGGACGAACTGGTTTCGCACGGTGGTGTATACAGTGCGCGGTGCGGTCATCATCCCGATCCTGCTGGCTTCGCTGCAACCGGTATGAGGGACGCCGGATGCCGCGGGGATTGCGGTCCCCGGCATTCGCGTTGTGCCAACTAAAACGCCCCGCGCCAGGCGCAGGGCGTCAGGTTTACGGGCGTCGTCGGGATCAGCCGGCGAGCAGCACGCGGTGCATCTCCTCGATGCTGGTGATGCCGGCGAGCACCTTGTTGACGGCGGATTGTTCCAGGGTCTGCATCCCCTTGCCCCGCGAAAGATCGCGGATTTCGAGGTTGGAGCGCTTGTTGAGGATCGCTTCGCGCACTTCGGTGTCGACGGGCATGATTTCGAATACGCCGGTGCGGCCCATGTAGCCGGTATTGAAGTTGGCGCCGGACGGGATCCCGCGCACCAGCTCGATGCTGCCACACTGATCGGGATTCAGTCCCAGAATCTGCGCCGTGGCATGATCGGGGTGATATTTCTCCCGGTCCTTGGTGCAGACCTTCCGTAGCAGTCGCTGTGCGATCACGCAGTTGAGACTGTCGGCGATGAACATCGGCGGCAACTCGAACTCCCGGAACAAGTCGACCGTGGCGGCGGTGTCCCCGGCGTGCAGTGTGCTGAGCACTTGCGTCCCGGTGAGTGCCGCCCGCGCGGCGATATGGGCCGTCTCGGCATCACGGATTTCCCCGACCATAATGACGTTCGGATCCTGCCGCAGCACACCGCGGAGCGCTTCCACGAACCCGAAGCCGATTTTGGCGTCCGTCTGGATCTGATTGACGCCTTCGATGCGGCGTTCGACCGGATCCTCAATTGTGACCATCGACCGCCCGGGATGATTCAGAAGGCTGAGACAGGCGTAGGTGGTGGTGCTCTTGCCGCTGCCCACGGGTCCCACGCTGAGCAGCATCCCGCTGGGCGCCTTGACCGCCTTGTTCAGCACTTCCAGTTGTTGCGGTTCGAAACCCAATTCCTCCAGCGCAGTGAGCTTCGTGTCGTCGGGCATCAGTCGCAGGACGAGCCGTTCGCCGTAAATCGTCGGGCCACTGCCGACGCGGACGTCGCGCTGATGCTTGAGAACCGAGCTGCTGATATGTCCGTCCTGGCACAGCCGGCGTTCGGTGATATCCATACCGGCCATGAGCTTCAGCCGCGAGATGACCTGCGGCGCGGTCTGCGCCGTGAGGGTCAACACGTCGTGCAGGATGCCGTCAACGCGGAGCCGGACGTGCAAGCCGTCGGGACGCGGGTCGAAGTGAAGGTCGGTGGCGCCGATTTCAAAGGCGCGTTCGAGGAGCAGGTCCACCAGCGGGCCCGGACCGACGACGTCGGCCAGTTCTCGCAATTCCTGCTGGAGGGCCGTCTGACGATGTTCGGAACGTGGGGCAGCGGCGGCGCTCATACCTGGGCGTCCTTCAAGCGAAAGAGAGGTGAATCATTTGCGGCACTTTTCTCAGCAGCGGGCTGGGCGCTGTCCTGTTTGGCGGGGGGCGTCGCGGCACCGCCCGCGGGGGGCAGCTTCGAGTATCCGGCGAATGCAATCGCCACGCCGGCCACCGCCGCCAGTCCGCCCACGATGCGGCCCCAGCTTCGCTCCTTGATCACCGAAACGAATCCCAGAACCGCGGCGACTCCTCCACCGAGCAAGCCGGCCACAATCAAATCGCGATTGATCAGCCGGCCCTGAAACCGCCATCGCGAGCGAAACCCCGGCCGCCACGGCGCAGTTGCCGACAACACCGCCAGCAGCGGGAATCCCGTCGCCGCGTCGCCGGCCATGCCGCCCCGATCAAAACTGCTGCCGCCGCTGGGACCGGAAATGCCGAGCTTCCGCAGACCGTCCTCATAGGTGGTGACGATGGTCCACACCTTGTCGAGTCCGGCCAGTCGCAACACTTCCTGCGGCATGCCGCCGCCGCAGACGACGACGACCTTGCCGCCGCCGTTCTGCACGGCTTTCCAGACGCGCACGACCAGCGCCACGAGCGCGCTGCCCATGTACTCCAACCGGGACAAGTCGATCAGCCAGGCCGGGTGCTCTGGCCGTTGACGCTGGCGATTAGTTCGTTGCCGACGCGGTCGATGTCGCCCCAAGCTGCGCTCCCCATCTCGGGATCGAGCCTGAGTACGGCATGGGAGCGCGCCATCTCCAGGCGATACCCTTGCGTGACGGAAGCCACTGCAGTTACCTCCGCGAAAGCGTTGCAGTCCTCTGAGATGTGCCCGCGGCAGCGCCGCACGCCCGTCATTTCACGGAGATCGCGACCGAAACGCAAGTCTGCGCGAGCAGGAATCAGGAATCAGAATTCAGGATTCAGGAATAAAAAGTCTGATGCGTTGACGATGAGAATATCCATTGGCGCACGCACGGCAGTATTCTGTGATTATCTGTGAAAGAATGACTGCTCCGACCGCACTCCGTTGTTTCTTTGCAATTCACATTCCGTGTCCACCGGAATTGGCGCGGGTGCTCAAGGAACTTGGCCGACTGGGGTCCGCCGTCAAAGCCAGCTCGCCGCGCGGCCTGCATTGCACGCTGAAATTCCTGGGGCCGACGGCGCCGGCGACTGCCGCAGCACTGGGGAGCAGCTATGACCGCCGTTTCCGGCAGCCCTCCGTTTTCCGTGGAGCTACGCGGAATCGGCGGCGCGTTACCTGTGCAGATCGTCCGTCGGTTGTCTGGGCCGGATTGTCCGCGGCGGGAACTTTCCGACCTGCAGGTCCGCGTTGAATCGCTGGCGTCCGAGTTCGGCTACGCACCGGAAATCCGACCCTTCCACCCTCACGTCACTCTGGCCCGCGTGAAGCATCGTCCGCCCCCCGCGCTGCAACAGCTTCTCAGTGAGCACGCGGCGACGGAGTGGGGACACTGCGAGGTCGCGAGCGTGGAACTGTTCCAGTCGACGCTCACTCCGGGCGGCTCGCAATACAAAGTCTTGTCGCACGCTTCCCTGAATCGCTGAAGTTGCGAAACCGCAGGCGAGCGACAGCGCCGAAACTCGCGCTAAGATCGTCAGTTCTTTGAGGCGGCCGCCGCTTGCCGATCGGCCGCGTCGAGCACGGCGCGAATGATCTTGTCGTAGCCCGTGCAGCGACAGAGATTGCCGGCCAGATGCCAGCGGACGTCCGCTTCCGTCGGTTTCGGATTCTCTCGCAACAGGGCCGTTGCAGCGACAATGAAGCCCGGTGTGCAGATGCCGCACTGGAGGGCAGCGCCCTCGAGGAACGCCTGTTGCAGCGGAGCGAGATGATCTGCGGACGCGAGCCCTTCGACGGTCTCGATGGCGGCCCCCTGGCACTCGACGGCGAGGACGAGGCAACTGACGACCGATCGGCCGTTGAGGAGCACCGTGCAGGCGCCGCAGTTGCCGTTGCTGCAGCCTTCCTTGGTGCCGGTCATATCGAGGACGTCGCGCAGCACTTCCAACAGCGTCTGCCGGGGTTCGCAGAGGAAGGAAGTCTCGCGCCCATTAATCGTCGCCGTGACGATGCGTTTCGTGGACATATGCCTGAATGATGCTAAAGACAAAGTCTTTGGGATGGCGGGTGCCACGGGCTTCGCCCGTGCTTTTGAGTCTGACGCGGAATTCCGTTTGGCACTGGCCGAGCCAGTGGCACTGAGTGTCGTAGTCGTGTCAGCTCGAGCCGGCGCGCGCCCGCTCGACCGCCGCCGCCAACGTGCGCTCGACGAGCACGCCGGTCAAATGCCGGCGAAATTCGCCGGTGCCGCGCATGTCGTCGATCGGCGATATCGCCTGCCGCGCCAGTTCGCCGACAGCGCGAAACGTCGCTTCGTCGGCCGGTTTACCGGCCAGTGCTGCACTGGCGGCCGATGCGAACAGCGGTGTCGGAGCAACGGCATCCCAGTCCAATCCGGCCGGAGACGATCGTCGCCGTGGCTGGGCATCGAGACCGCTGGCGCCGACGCCGACGACGGCGATGTCCATTCCTTCTCGGGATGAACCGCCGACAATGCCGAACCGGAATGGGGGCCGGTTTGGGAAGCGAATTGAACGAGCAACTCACCCGGTTGCAGGACGTTCTTCCCGGACCGGTGCAAAACTGTTCCTTGGATGGGAATGTTGCGTGTTCCCAGGCCGGCGATGACGCACACGGCGCCGAGGCGATCAGAGCAGGCGTGTAGATCCGCGGCCAGGCGGAGTTGCAGACGTTGCCGCCGATCAGGCCCGGTCGTGGATCTGAATCCCGCCGATGATCCGCGCGGCATCGGCCCTTGCCGGAATACTCGAGACTTTAATCGCGGCGCCGAGCCGTACACCTTGTAGCACGGCACGGCGGCTCCCCAGCCGCAGTCCTTGGCCGCCGGTGTCGAGGATGTTCAGTTCCGGGGAATCTGCGCCCGGCGTCCACGACGACGTCCGGCGCCAGGCGACCAGTTCGTTGTCGCGGTCGATCAGGTCGGTGCCGTCGTAGCCAGCGGGCGGGCGCGGCCGCCGGGGCCGGTCAGCAGTCGCACGGCCTCGGACAGACTGGTGGGAGCGGCGTAGTCGAAGTTCCGCATGGGATTCGTGAGCGTCTCTGTTCGCAAGCCGTTGAGCCGGCGCGAGTCGGCCGGAAGCGCACACGTTACTCCCACGCGATGCGGTTTGTCCAACGACCGCGATGAGATCAATCCGTCGCCGATGGTGTGTTGGTCGGCGTACGTGACGCGCGCCG
The DNA here is from genome assembly GCA_046349775.1 of Planctomycetaceae bacterium. Classification (GTDB taxonomy): domain Bacteria; phylum Planctomycetota; class Planctomycetia; order Planctomycetales; family Planctomycetaceae; genus JAEUIG01. Next base: position 68,755 of record JAXMBS010000020.1, read on the forward strand.
CTGGGCTTCGCTTTCGGTCATCCGCACCAGGCGTCCGTCCGAGTAAGCCCAGCCTCCCCAAGCCTTGAGTGTGTCGCCTCCAGGGAAGCCGCTTTGCGTCCAGAATTCGACGGGGCGAAGCAGTGTGCGGTGCGTCCAGTAATGCCGCTTGCCCAGGAGCAAACCTCGGCCGTCAGGACACACCCAACCAGCTGCCGACGTAACTCGCCGAAATCAAAAACGGAATTACTGCCAGCATCTAGAATCTTTCGCGGTCGTCGCGAGCGTGGCTTGAACATCACGTGTGGACGGGCGTGCGATCAGTTCCGTTCAGGAACGCTGGTTCAACGATCGAGCCACTGACGGATCTTCGTGTCTCGAGGATCCGCCGGGAGAATCTCCACCTTGCGGCCTTTGTATCCAGCCGATGCGATAGTGGCCGATGTCTCTCGCCGGACCGAGCGCGATGTTCGCCATCTACGACGATCTGCCGAACTGTGCCAGCCGCTCGCGGAGGCGGTCTCGGGCCGGCAGCTTTGGCAGCGGCCGGCGTGCCGTTGCTGCGTTCTTCGGCGGTCCGCGCCGGGCACAAGAGGTCGCACCGGCGCCGCCAAGCACTGCATTGTGCTGTTTTTAATGGGGGGCCGCCGCAGCGCCCTACGTGGGATCCCCGACCGCATGCGCCGCCCCGAAGTGCGGGGCATTCCGCCCTTAATCTCCACGAATGTCCAGGGCTGCAAATCAGCGGGCTTGTTGCCGCAGACCATGGCTCGGCGACAAACTGGCGTTGATTCGCAGCGTGGTGACGGGAGACAACGCGCTCGTCGTCCGGCTATTACATGCTCACCGGAAACGCCGCACCTTCCCAAGCAGGTGGAGAACGCGAATCCCCGGCAGCCGAACAATCATCCGTCTGTGGCGGCCGTCGTTCAGCACCTGCGCGCTGGCGCTCGCTCCCTCGGTGCGGCTGCCGCATCGCATTTTCAACACGGATGGTTCCGTCTGGCCCGGCGAGGATGGCGGAGTGGCTGGGAGGGGCGGCCGATCCGTGGCTGTTCCGCTGCCAGCCGGCGTCGCCGGGTTTGAGATCGACCAGTTCGACCCGGGCGGCCGACGTATCGCTCGGCCGGCTGTCGGAACGCCACGCTACTGACACAGATTGATTCGCAACTGCGCGACGACAGGCCGCCATCGCACAGGCGTTTACGGCGAGCAGTTGCAGCGAGCTTTCGACATCCTGGCTACGCCGGAAACTCGCTCCGGCTTGCGACTTGGACCGGGAGTCGGCGAGGAGACGCGCGACCGCTACGGCCGCGGGACAATTCGGTCAGAGCGTGTTGCTGGCCCGACGGCTCGTGGAGGCCGGTGTGGGCTTTGTGCACGTCAACTGGTTCCCGCGCTTGCTGACGAGCCGATGAACAACCCGTGCTGGGACATACGTCGATGAAGCCAATCGGCTGAAGGCGGTGCTCGTTCCGCCACTAGACCAGGCGTTGTCCGCGTTGCCTGGCGGTTGACGGGCGCGGGCTGCTGGAAGAGACGCTGGTCGCCGTGCTGTCGGAGTTCGGACGTTCGCCGCGGATTAACGCACTGGCCGGCCGCGATCACTGGGGGCACGTGTTTTCCGTGGCGCTCGCCGGCGGCGGCATTCGGGGCGGGCGCGTCATCGGTCGCTCGGACGATCAGGCAGCCTATCCTGAAGAAGGGCTGGTGCAGCCGGAAGACATCACGGCGACGATCCTGGATCGGCTGGGCCTCGAGCCGCGGGCCGAGATTCACGATCCGACCGGCCGTCCGGTGCCGCTGAGCCGCGGGAATGTGCTTACCGGGCTGCTGTAATCGCGCAGCAGCGCGAAACCGCAAGCGTCAGGCGACGTCGAAGTCCGCTACGGCAGCCCATTGAGCTTGCGGACGAGCCATTCGGCCCCGACGAAAGCGCAGAACAAGACCAGCATGCTCCAGTGGTTCCAGAGCGGGACGGTCTGCTGAATCGACTCGTTGGTGCTGCCGCCGCGGAGGCGTTCGGGAAGCTCGTGCATCTGGTCTGGGAGCAGAAGTTCACCGCCGCTGGCGGCGGCGATCTGCTGGAGCAGCGCGCGGTTGGCAGTGAGGTCATTCAGTTCGGGGCTTACCTTGTCGACGACGGCCAGTTCGGCCGTGGCCGGATCGACGTCGGCTGGAGCGCCCTCGATGATGAGCTGTGCGCGATATTCTCCGGTCGCCAGTCCCGGCACGCGGGCTTCGTACTCCAGTGGGCGGTCGGCACTGAGCGTCAGCACAGCTGAGATGGAGGCGTCTTCGTCGCCACCGTCGATGCGCCGCAGTTCGACTTGCGCCCGCAAATCGGGATGCTGCTTAAGGAACCGATCGGTCCAGCGCGCGCGAAATCGCGCCGTCGATCCGGCTTCAATCTGTGGCCGATCCGGCCCAAATTGCACGGCATCGTTATGGACGGCCGCTTTGAACTCGGCGGCGCTGCGGACCAGCTGGCCCCAGAAGCGATGATGGTAGAGGTCGCCGACGTGCGACCGCCACCGCCAGGTGCTGTCGATGCCGATCCAGATGACGCGACCGGCGCCCTGAGACTGCGCGACAATCGCTGCTGCCGCACGTTCCGCCGCGAGGTCCGGTTGTTCGTCCGGCCGCACGCCGGTCGCCCAGACGCTGCTGCCCGGCTTGGCCTGGCCCAGCAGCCCCCATGTATGCCCCGGCAGCAGTTTCCAGATCCGATGGTTTTTCGCGGCGTCTGCGTCGAGGGCCATCACGCCCTCGGCTTCGCCATCGGGCGTGATCTGCAGCCGGAAACCGCGTGATCCCGGCGGACGCAGAGCATCGGCTTCGTCCGCGCCGATCTCGCGAAGACCTGCGACCGGCAGCAGACCCTCCAGTGGAGTGCCGGCGTATCCGGCAGGCATGTGCCGCTTGCCGGCCATGACAACGAGCGTGCCGCCGTCGTTCCGCACGTAGTGCTCAATCGCGGCCAGTGACTGCGGCGGCAACCTGTGGGGATCGACATCGCCGATCAGGACGGCGTCGAACTGTGCCAGGGAGGCTTCACCGGAAGCCGCTGCGGCGTCCAGCGGCTTAAGTTCGCGGGGAAAGAACGTGTCCGGCAATAACCCCAGGTAGGGCTGATCGAAGAGCACGGACTCGAGTTGCACACGCGGATCGCGCTGCAGTGCAGCGACGAGATATCGGAATTCCCAGCGTGCCTCCTCATCCAGCAGCAGCACGTGCGTCTTGTCGCTGACGACCTGAATGGCAAAGCGACGCTCATTGTTGTCGTCTCGCGTCTCACCCGGCTGAGGGGTGATCCTGACGGAGAAGCGCCGGCGTCCCAGGGAGGCGGCGTTCAGAATGAACTGGGCTTCGGCCGTGTCTCCCTGCGGAGTGATTGTCTGCACGTCAGACGCAGCAGCAGCTCCTTCGTCATCGCTGACGAGAGACATTCCCGGACGCCTTGCTGGAAACCGCTGCTGGTGCGCCCGACCCGCACGACGGGACGATCATTGAGAAACACTGAGTCGGGAGCGGCGACCGATGCGATGCGCCAGATCGCCGGGTGCTCAGCGGATCGGTCAGGCCAGTACCCGGAAAACGCTGAACGCGGCGCCTTTCGCAGCCGCCACAACGGGGGCCGGATTGCGGTGCACGCTGTCGCGGCCGTCGGTGAGCAGTACGACGGCCGCAATCGGCGTTTCGCCGCCTGCGGCTGTGAGCGGTTGCGTCAGGTCGGACCCTTCACGTTCAGCGATGTCCCCGGGATTCTCGCTGAGCATCAAAGCTGTCAGCGGTAGCTGTCGTGCTGCCGGCGGCGAACGGTCGCCGTTCGACCGAGACCGATGTCTGCCAGTTGATCGAGAGGTTAACCCGGCCTGCGTCAGCAAGCGGCGGACGATCTCGGTGCGTGGCAACGTGACGAGCTCGCGGCGGAGGGCGGTGATGAGTTGCCGTCGAGCCTCGGCCTGCGGATCGGCTTCTCCGGCTTGCGGTTTGTCGTTCGGCTGTGCTGCAGCAGGTTCGCCCGCGTGCTCCAGTGAGGCGATCCACTTGTCCAGTTCCGCATCAGCAGCCGCATTGCCGATCATGCCCATTCCGCGGGCCAGCCGCGGCGTTTCGGCCAGGCTAAGTGACTTGTCCGCTGTGGCCATGCTCAGGGAAACGTCGGCGGCGACGACAATCCGGCCGCGACGTTGCTGCTTTCGTACGTAATGCGCCAGCGCGGTTCGAGCAGCGGCAGCGCCTGAGCAGGCAGACGGCCGCGGCAGGCGGCAAGATCAGCAACAGCACACCCAGCCGCAGCGGAACAGGCCGGCGGCTTCATAGCGAAAGAGCAGGACCAGGCAGATAGCCGCAGCGGCTCCCGCCGCCGGCCGGAAACGCCAGACGCCGTCCCGAATTCCGTCGAAGACAGTTCGCGGGTCGGCATGGTTGAGACAATGGATTGCAGGTCGCACGTCGATCAGGCTGCAGCAGAAGTTCGCGGGTCTTTGCTCGCCGCGCCCGTTGCGACAGCGGCGAAGTAGGCGTGCCATCCTGACGACGCGCGCCCACCCGATCCAAGTCTAATCGAAGGGCGTCGTCGATCGCGGGATTGCAGTTGGGAGTTGAAGTTCTGCGGTTCGTGCCGGCTTTGCCGGATGAGCCGGTCAGGTCCGGCCGTATCACGCACGCGCATCGAACAGCGCGGCTGCAGGGACGCGATTCGATCGCGTCGACGACCAGGAGTCGTCCGGAGTTGACTGGAATAGTTGAAGAGGACGTTGTCTCCAGGGCGGCGTCGCGCTGGAACTGTTCTTCAAGAGTGGCTTGGGCGATGGCCGTCATCATCGGCTCGATTATCGTGATTGGCTCCGTGCTCGCCGGCTTCAGCATGGCGGGGGGGCACGTCCACGCGCTGATCCACCCGTCGGAATTCGTGACGATCGGCGGCGCAACCTTCGGCGCTTGTGGTATCCTCCCCAAGCGCGTGCTGGTGGACCTGGCCAAGGGGTGCATCCAACTCCTCAAGGGAGTCCGTTCACCAAGGCCGCCTACCGCGACATCCGCTGCAACTGCTGTATGCATCTTCCGGCTGGCCCAGCGCGACGGCCTGTTGGCATTGGACAACCTGAGCAGCCCCGAGAAAGCGGAATGACTCGCGCCTGTGTAGAAGCTGCTGTCGAATCACCGTAATGACGCACTTTATCTGTGACGCCATGGGAATGGCCGTCGAGAGCCGATCGACGCCACAGCAACTGGGCGACTTGTTCGAATCGCAAATCAAGGTGGCCGAGCACGAGCACCATGAGGCGGTCGGCGCGCTGCAGAAGACGGCTGACGCGATGCCGGGGTTCGGGATCGTCGCGGCCGTCCTCGGCATCGTGATCACGATGGGCGCGATCAACGGCCCGGCCGAGGAAATCGGCCATAAGGTCGTAGCCCAGTTCGGACGTCGCGGGGACGGCGACTTTCATACGGCTTCTTTGGCGCTGATGAGCAGCCGTAGCTGGAAGTGCTGGGGGCGGCCGAATCCGCTGTTCCGCGATTTCGGCGGCGATCGTGGCGTTCGGGAGGGGCTCAGGCCGAAGGACGGTACGTGATTCTGCAGGTCAGCCGCGGCGTCGCGAGCGACGTGCGCCTCGAGCGCGGCGAACTGGAGCAACTGTTCTCCGAGATCGGTTCGTAATTGCCTGAGAATCGCTGGGCGCAGGTCGGCGACCCAATTGAACGGGAAGTTGTTCCCAGCGTCGTGACACGGATAAACCCCGTGGCTCAAGTGCGCTCCATCAGCGGAGGGAGAGATGGCAGGCAAAGGGGCGGAGCATGGAAAGTGGCCCACGCGGACTTCGTGACCGCGATGATGGCCTTCTTTCTCGTGATGTGGATCGTCTCGCAGGACACGAAGGTCAAGGAGTCGATCTCCCACTACTTCGCCACTCCGCTGGGCTATGTTCCTATCGGCAACCGCAATCCGTCGGACACGGGAGGCGCGCTCGAGTCCAAGACCAACGGCAACATTCCGCTCGAGAAGGCCACTTCGATGGGACGCGGCCGGGAAGAGCATTCGGATACCGATCGCGACGGCCGGCACACGAAGCTGATGAGCGACTGGCTGCACGCCGATCGGGCGGAATACGACTACTGGAAGGGGCACGCGGATCGAATCCGCGCCGCTGACGGCCCCCAGTCGCCGGATCCGGAGGATTCCTGCGGCCGATGCCGCGGCAGCCGACCGTCTCGCTGAACTCATGAGCAGCGAGTTTCACCAGCCGGAGATGCCGATCAAGGAGGACAGCGTGTATCGCGACATGTTGCTGCGGAGATAGCTGTCCAATGAATTGGGGCAGGTTGCGGGAAGACCCCGGTGCGGGTATCCCTGAACCTGGGGCGACTCGGGGCGGTCTGATCGCTGACGAAACCGCCGACGGTTTTCACGAGGACCTTGCGGGTTGCCCACTGGAATCACTCGCCTCTCGCAGAACCCTCGAGTAGAATCTGCAATACCGCGACGTGCGATCCGGGGAGGGTCTGCGCAAATCACTCGTTTTTGAGGAATCGCTCGTGCCTGCCGCCACTAAACCGACTACGAAGACGCAAACTCTCAACGGGGCCGACATTCTGGTCGAGTCCCTCGTCCGACAGGAGCGTGCAATTCGTATTCGCATATCCCGGCAGCGCCCAGCAATGCCCCTGCACCAGGCAGCACGCCCGGCATCGTGAAAAGATTCGCACCATTCTTCCGAGACATGAACAGGGGCGGTTGCAGCGCAGGGATTTCGCGGAGCTCTGACGAGACCGGTGTCTGCATGGCGACCAGCGGACCGGGTGCCACCAACCTCGTCACGTCGATTGCCGACGCCAAGATGGACAGCGTGCCACTGGTGATTGTGACCGGCCAGGTTCCGCAACAAGTGATCGGCAGCGACGCGTTCCAGGAGACTCCGATCGTCTCGATCTGCCAGCAGATCACGAAGCATCAGTATCTGATCACAGCGGACGATCCGAACTGCCATGAATCGCTGCAGCAGACGCTGAGGAGCATTCCGCGGATCGTCAAGGAGGCATTCCATATCGCGCGCAGCGGGCGACCTGGACCGGTGTTGATCGACTTCCCGAAAAATATCCAGGTGACAAAGCTGGAGGGGGAGATCAACTTCGATCCGCCGATGTCGTTGCCGGGCTATTCGGCGGACCGGCGGCACGTAGCGGACGAACAGGTGCGGCAGGCGATCGCCGCGATCCGACGGTCGAAGAAGCCAATCCTGTACGTCGGCGGAGGCATCATTCACTCCGGCGCGGCGGATGAGCTGACGCGGTTCGCCAAGCGTTCAAAGATCCCGGTGACGATGACGGTGATGGGTCTCGGCGCGTTTCCGGGCGACGATCCGCAGTCGCTGCACATGCTCGGTATGCATGGGACCGTGTATTCCAACTACGCGATCAACGACGCCGACCTGCTGATTGCACTCGGCGTCCGCTTCGACGATCGGGTCACTGGCAAGCTGACCGAGTTCGCCAAGCACGGGAAGATCATCCACGTGGATATTGACCCGTCGGAGATGCACAAGAACAAGGAAGCGCACATCCCGGTCGTTGCGGATGTGAAAGATTTCCTGCACCGCCTGAACGCGGCCTTCACCGAGGAAGACGTGCCCGACACCGCCGCCTGGTGGGTGCAAATCGAGGAGTGGCGGCGGCAACAGCCGCTGCGCTACAACGACGGTGGCGATGCGATTCTGCCGCAGTATGCGATCGAGGAACTGTGGCGGCAGACGCGCGATCGCGACCCGTACATCGCCGTCGGCGTCGGCCAACACCAGATGTGGGCCGCACAGTGGTTCAAGTTCAACAAGCCGAAGCACTGGCTGAGCAGTTCGGGCCTGGGGACGATGGGCTTCGGTCTGCCGGCGGCGATGGGGGTGCAGGCCGTGCATCCGAACAGTCTGGTGATCGACATCGATGGCGACGGCTCGTTCCAGATGAACATCCAGGAACTGGCCACGCTGCACTGTGAGAAACTGCCGGTGAAGATCCTGCTCCTGAATAACCAGCACCTGGGGATGGTGGTGCAGTGGGAGGACCGGTTCATGGAAGGGAAGCGGGCCCACACGTACCTCGGGCCGATCGACCATCCCGAATGGCTGGGCGAGGGAACCGGCGCCTTCTATGAGCAGACGTATCCGGATTTCGTGAAGCTGGCGGAAGGCTACGGCATCAAGGCGGCCCATGTGCGGCGCAAGTCGGAATACTCCGCGGCCGTCAAGGCGATGATCGAGCACGACGGCCCGTTCCTGCTGGACGTCATCTGTCCATTCCAGGAACACGTGCTGCCGATGATCCCCGGCGGGGCGACGGTGCGGGACATTATCATCGAGTAAGCCGTATTGGAGACTGTCATCCGGGCGTGCGTCCTCGTTTGCCAGAATTGGTGAATGGCACGGGATTGGGGAAAGTCGGCGAAAGCGCAGACGGTTGTCCTAAGTGCCGGTCTTGCTGCATCTCTCACCCCTGCCCTCCTCCCCGCCTCACACTGCGCGCAGAGTC
>JAXMBS010000021.1:0-76065 GCA_046349775.1 Planctomycetaceae bacterium
CTACAGCAGTTCGGTCAGCACCCGCCCGGTGCTGATCTCCCACGGCCGCCCTTCCTGATCGCGAATGAGCGAGTGCGGATCCAACCCCAGGCAGTAATACATAGTGGCCTGAATGTCGACCGGGTCGACCAGGTCGCGCACCGGGTACGCGGCGATCGCGTCGGACGCGCCATGGACGATGCCTCCCCGGATGCCGCCGCCGGCGAGCAGCGTCGAGGAGCACGGACCCCAATGGTCGCGCCCCGCGTTGCCGTTGATTTTGGGCGTCCGGCCGAATTCCCCCTGGCAGACGACGAGCGTCTCGTCCAAACGGCCGCGCGCCTCCAGATCCTCCAGCAGTGCCGACACGCTCTGGTCGACCATCGGCAAGAGTTCGGTCTGCAACGCTTCGAAGTTCTTCGAATGCGTGTCCCAGCCGTCGCAGACCGTCATTTCGTTGAAGTGCACTGCCACGAGCGGCGTCCCCGCTTCGGCGAGCCGCCGCGCGAGCAGCAGCGCCTTCCCGAACCGGTGCGTCCCGTACCGTTCCTGCACGGCGGCCGGCTCATCGTCCAGCGAGAACAGCCGCCGTGCCGATCCCGCGCTCCCGGTCAGCAGCAGCGCCTGCTCGCGCAACCCCTGATAGGCTCGCTGCCGCGAAGCGCGGGGCTTTCCGTCGAGTGTGTCGAGCAGCGTCGCGCGCAGCGATTGCTGCGATTCTGAGACTTCTTGCGGCACCGAAAAGTCTGCTACGGCGTCCGCCCGGCCTGGTTCGCCATTCACTGTCAGCGGATCGTACTTGGCTCCCAGGAACCCGGCCGAGCCGCCCCGCAGCGGGGAACGAACCCGCTTGAACTCTCCCGACAAGCTGCTGCGGATGGCGACTTCGGGAATCGCCACATAGCCCGGAAGTGCGTTCGGCGACCCCATCAGCCGCGAAATCACCGAGCCGACATGCGGGAAATCCGTGCGCAGCGGCGGCCGGATGTCGTTGTCCTGTTCCGGGATCGCCGTGTGCCGACCGGTCAGCGTGTAGTAGATCATCGGCGTGTGGTTGCTGTTCCGATGACTGACGGAGCGCACGATCGAAAACCGTTTCAGCCCGGCGGCCATTCGGGGCAAGTGTTCGCAGAACTGCACTCCCGGCAACGACGTCGTCACGACCCCGAACGGTCCGCGCACTTCCGCCGGCGCATTCGGCTTCGGATCGAACGTGTCGAGCTGCGGCGGCCCGCCCAGCAGGTAAATGAGAATGCAGGACCGCGCGGTCCCTGGATTGCGGCCGGCCGTTGCACCCGCCGCCGGCGATAGCACCGGCACGCTCCCGAGTGCCAGACCGCCTCCGATCCGCAGCAGCGCACTGCGGCGGCCGATCGCATTACTGGTGACGGTTGACATCTTCGAGCCCATGCGCGGTCGCCTGTGGCTCCCGGCTAAACGGTCGTCCTTTCGTCACGCCTCTCCCTCTTTCCGCGGCTCCTCCTTAGGCTTCGATGCCCGACGACTAGTGCGTCGAGGCGGCGCCTCATCGCTCCGGGCCGGCGAAGGCGCCAGCGGCTCCTTCCAGCGCCGCAATTGCTGCCGGAAATCCCGAATCCCCAGCGCCACGGCCGGGAACTCCAGCGTCGCTTCGGCCCCCGGCCGTCCCCCTTCGGCCGGATACAGCACGTCGTCCACTTCCTGTTCGAGCGTCCGCAGCCAGCCCGGCACGTCGACGCCCGATCCCCACGAATCCTCCAGGTATGCGTCGATCTCCCGCCGCAGCTTGCGAAACGCCGTCGACGTCTTCCGCCCGGCCGCCGCGTCCCGGACGGCGCGGTCCACATGCGCCAGCATCCGGTTCACGGCCAGCGGCTTGATGAACCGCTGATTGACATGGTCGAAGATCGTCGGCATGTGCATTCCGTACCGTTCACGAAGCGCGACGAGATCGCTCAAATGCCGGTCCGCCAGGTCTTCCGTCTGCACTTCGAACGTTGCGGACCAGGCTTCGGCCGCTTCATCATGCCCGCCGCGGGCCAGCATCTCATGGACGATCGTCAGCGGCAGCATGTGCCAGGCGTCCCGGTCGTAATGCGACTCGACCCGCAGGAAGTCCAGCAGGCAGTACAGCATCTCGCCGTAATCGGACTGCGTCGTGGTGGTGTTGTAGTCGAGGAACCGGTCGAACCGGTCGACAACGATCGAGTAAATCGTCTCCAGGCACCACTGGGCGTCGTCGCGCGTCAGCCGCCCGGTACGCAGGTGCTCCAGCAGCTTCAGCGGCTGCAGTGGGTCTTCCTGCTCCTCCAGATAGTCGAGGAACCACGGCACGCCGTTGTGCAGGATCGCCCGCACGTTGCCGAGCGTGAGGTTGCTCGCATGAAACAACTCCGCCCCGTACTCGCGGATGAACGTCGCCAACTCGTTCCAGTCTTCGTCGCTGCGCAGGCCGTCGACCGAAGACAGGCGCATCGTGTTGCTGTGCTTGAGCCACAGTGCCTGATACGGATCGACCAGTTCGCTCACAACGTCGATCAATTCCTCGGTACTGAATCGCCCCGACCGCCAGCGTTTGGTGGACTTCAGTAGAGTCTCGAGAGCACTCCGCAGCGAAATCTGAAACAGACGGTCGAACTCCGTAATGGCCTGCCCTTCCGGCCGCCAGCGGCGCTCCATCCGGTACGCCGTCTGCAGCACGTGCCAGCCCTCGCGCAGCAGACCCAGCGGCGGAAGCTGTCTGAGCAGCAGCCGGATCACGACCTGGATGTTCTGCGCTTTCAGCAGCGGCTCCGGTTCGCCGCCATGATCGAACGGGACGTAGAGCAGCGGCTGCCGCTCGACCCATTTCAGGAACTGCGGCAGCATGTGTCGGACGGTCGCCGCATCGCGCCGCATAATCGCCGCATACAGCGCCGCCACATGACGTTCGTCGTCGCCTGCCCCCGCGCCGGCCGTCGTCCCCGATGTGCCGGCGATGCCCTGCAGCAGCAGTCGCGCGTGCTTCAGGCAGACGGTCGTCGTGATGATCTGCGACAACAGGTAGAACTTCACCTGCAACTGCAGGTCGTACTCGACGTTGGCATCGTGCTCTCCGGAAGAGGGAGCAATCTGGTACTTCCACACCGCCTGAATCAGCCGCCGCAGATCCTCTTCCCACCTCTCGATCTGACGTCGCCACTGTCCCACGGCGTTCTTGATCCGTTCGCCCGACTCCGGCGAATCGGCGGAGGTCACGGCCGTGGCCAGCCGGCACGCCGCCATCTGCCACATCTGTCCGACGGCGTTGAGAAACTTCAACCGCGGCTCCATGTCGCGGTTGATGACTTCGAACTCCGTGTTGCGGAACCCGTGCTCGTTCTCGAGCGTGTCCCCCCAGTTGCCGTCCGCCGTACTGTCGCGATAGACGACGTCCTCGTACGCCGCACGGAACAACTCCTCCCGGTCGTCGGCGTCCGGCTCCTGGGACTCTTCCGTGCGGCGGGACTCCGGCGCTTCGGCCGACGCGACCTGCTCCAGTAGCGGCACGGCCCAGTACTCGTCGGCGTTGGCCTCCAGGTAATCGAACATCCGCTGGATCGTCGCCGCACATTCCTGCGGAGCAATCGCGGCCCGGTCCGCCGTCACCATCTTCATCCAGCGGATCAGCAGCGAGAACAGCGACTCGTCCGGCGATTCCAGACCCACGTCTCCCACCTGGCTGAGCCACTGCATCAAGAGGCCCATGGCCGCAACGTGGTCCTGCCGCTCGAGCAGCGCCGTCACCACCTGGGCATAGGCGTGTGCGCTCTCGAAGCGTTCGACGTGCTGCCGCCAGAACGAGATGTCTCCGGCCGCCGCCCCGGCGTGCCGCCACTCCGCCAGCGCTCCCGACACGTTCAGCGCCGCCTCCCACGACTCCAGTCCGCACACGTCCGGCAGGTCTTCCACGACGTCGCTGCCGAACTGGTCCCACCACCGCGCCAGCCTCTCGAACCGCAGCGACAGTTCTGACTGGACGGCGGATTGTCCCTGCGCCGCCGCTTCCGCCAGGGCCCGTGCGTAGATGCTGAACACGTCCTCCATCAGTTCCAGCAATGTTTCAATACGATTGTCCGGGATTGCATCCTCGCGCGCTGCGAACAACGGATACTGCCCCTGGAACCCCAGAAAATTCCAGGGGTCCGCCAGCGCCCCGCATTCGACGCCGCGATGCAGCAGCGGTTCCAGTTCCCGGACGTGTTCGACCGCCTCGGCCAGTTGGCCCAGTTGCAGCAGCACGCGCTTGCCATCCGGCATTGCAGCTCGCACTCGAAACGGATCGACGCCGCCGGGATTGCGGTCGCCCGCCGACGCGCCGCATCGGTGTACCCCCATGCGTGCATACAGGTAGGCCAGTTCACCGTGCTGCACCTGCCGTAGCGCCGTAGCCCGCCAGGTACATGTTCAGGGTATTGCCGCACGTGCCCGAACGGTTGCTGCGTGCGCCGTGCCTCTTTCTGCAGTCAGCGCGCGGGCCGCCCTGCGCGCATCCGCCATCAGCCGCTCGTAGAACGCATCCCGCCGCCGCCACCACCGGCAGCAACGTCGACAATGACACGCTTGAATCGTGAGTCTCCGGCCCTGCGCCGCTGATCGCTGACGCCATCAGCATTGTCCCGCACAGCGCCGCCGCTGCATCGAACAGCCGCTCTTCACGCTGCTTGGGACCCTCTCCGTCGATCCATTCCTGCAGCGCATCCACGATGATCTTGCGAATCACGAACCGGCGATAGTTCCCCTGCACGTCGATTGCATGAGGATCCCACTCGCCGAACATGTAGTTCGTCCGCTTGTTGACCGGATGCAGGTGGTCGTGCGCCCGCAGGTCGATTGCCAGTTCGTCGAGCAGCGCCTTGCGGAAATGCGACTCCTCGAACAGATCGCTGGGCGTCTCGTCCAGGAACTGCATCGTCCGTGCGATCAGGTCGTGATATTTCCCCGCCGCCGCACCGACGCCGGCCATGTACACCGGCAACGGCCGGAACCGCTCATGGGAGTACAGCTCCATCTGACGACCGTTTTCCAGCACTGCCACCGGCCGGTAGCCGACGAAATCGTTCAGTTGCCGGACCGCCCCCTCAATGATTCGCTCCCGCTCGTCCCACGGTCCCCCCTGCGCCAACACGGCGTCGAAAAAGCATCCCAGCAACAGCGGCTGCTCGTAGTCTTCGTCGGAGAGATGCGACAGTAGACGGCATGATGCGCAAGCATACGCTGCGAGCGTGTCCTCCAGTGCCAGTCTGATTACCGCCTGCGCTTGGGAGCATTCCACAAACGCCCCCGACGACCCCGCCAACTGCTGCAACTCCTCCCGCAGCAGCGCCGCCAGTCCTGCCGCTTTGCCGGTCGCCGGCACGAGGCTCCACAGTCGATTGAGCTGCTGCAGGAAAGCCGGCTGCGCTTGCCGCTGGCAAATTGAGATGCCCCAGCACTTCCTGCCGCGGTCCGGTCATCGGACGTCAGCGGCTGCGGATGGCTCGGTTTTTTGCGCGACGCCATGTGCCTCGATGCTTCTCTTCGCCGCGCCTGCTGGAGCGTTGCCCGCGCCCGTCGGTCGCACTCGTGGTGGCGTGTCGCTCACCGACCTCATTGTAGCGCAAGCTGCGAAAGCGCAGAGTAAGCTACCCTTTCCGAAAATGCCAGCCGGACAATTTCTTGCGGATTATGCCGTTGTGATCGGCAAGCGCGGCGCGCAAGTCCCCGCATCGGAAAAGGCGATCTGCCGGGAAGTTCGTTGGCAGGGCTGAAGGGTGAATGCGGCAGATCGACCCCGCCAGCCCCCTCAACACCCCTTGACCATTCGCCCCCGCCCCGGACCCACATCTCATCCAAACACCGCTTCGACAGCAGTTCCCTCCTCGATCAGCGGCGTCGGCCGGCCCGGGCATCCGGCAGCCGCAGGTCCGGATCGATTCCCAGCGCGGAACAGATCGTCGCCGCGAGATCCTCGGGCCTGACCGGGTGCTCGATGGGATAGGCCGCGTGCTTGTCAGGATGCCCCGTACAATCCGGGCCGCCGCACCCCCGCCCCGGCCAGTAAGCGCCGGGAATAGCGTACTCCAGTGGTCGCGGCCCCAGTTGGCGCCGGCGCGCGGCGTGCGCCCCATCTCTCCCGTGCAGACGACCAGCGTTTCCGCCAGCAACCCACGGTCGTCCAGATCGCACAGCAACGCCGAAACCGCCTGATCGGCCGTCGGGAGCAGGTGATTCCTTGACGTCATCGCCGTTGCGATGCGAGTCCCAGCTGTACCCATCCACGCAATCGTAATGGACCGTGACGAATCGGACCCCTGCTTCCACCAGCCGCCGCGCCATCAACGCCGACTGGCCAAAGAGATGCCGGCCATAGCGATCCCGCGTCGTTGCGGACTCCTGCTGGATATCCAGTGCCGCCCGCGTCCGCTCGCTCGTCACCAGCGAGATTGCTCGTTCTTGGAAGCGGCCGTAGTCGCGCAACGGACGCGTGCCGATCAGTCGCCGCCCTTCGTCGAATTGTGCGAGCAGCGCCGTGCGCTGCTGCCGGCGGTCGATCGTCAGTTGTTCCGACGCCGCGAGGCCGGCGATTTCAAACGTCAACTCCTCATCGGTGCAGTCGCGCCAGTACGGGTTGTCGCTGAGATCTCGTTTGTCGACTTTTGTCGTGAGCGGGTTGTATGCGCGGCCGAGCCAGCCCGCGTGTTCGCCCGGCCTGGGGTACTGACCCATTTCCTGCAGACGTCCGAGCGAGTTTGGCACGACGGCGTAGCTCGGCAGATCGCGCGTGATCGCGGACTGCTGCGACTCGTGCTCGACGACTGATCCGATTGACGGCCAGTCCTTCGGTGTCGGCGAGAACCCTCCGCCGATCGGCACATGCCACTTGTGGCCGGTCTGGACGTAATGGCCGCCCCCGCTGTGATCGTTCCACGGGTGCGTCATCGTGCGAACGACGCAGTACTTGTCAGAAATCGCCGCCAGCTGCGGGAGATACTCGCCGATCAACAGACCCGGCGTCCGGCACGCTATCGGTCGAAACGGCCCGCGGATTTTCTCCGGCGCCTCCGGCTTCAGGTCGAACGTCTCGAGTTGACTCGGCCCGCCGAACAGCAACAGAAAGATGACCGACTTCGCCCGCCCGTGCGCACCGCCGCTGGTAGCCGCCTCCGCGGCCATGACCTGCGGCAGGTTCAGCCCGAATAACCCGGCCCCGGCCGCCTGCAGCAGCTTCCGTCGCGGAACGCCATCGCAAGCAGCGGTTGGTTTGCCGAGGATTTCGAGCATCGGCGAGGATCCCAAGCCGTCGAACGAATCAAGAATCGCTGATCTATCCTACTCCGCCGGAGTCGCGGCAACAATTCGAGATTGGAGTTCGGCCTCACGGCGGTCGATCGTCGATCGACTCTGTTCCGCCTGAGGGGGGGAGGTACTCCGGCTATCCAGCGATTCCTTCCAACTCCTCCTTCCCCAGCCGGTCGCAGAAATCCCCACACGACTCGCTCCCGTGTCGCTGCACCTTGAACGCCCCGAGCAGCGGCGAGAGCAGCGGCGCGATCCCTTCCTGGGGCACCATATCTTTGAAGATAAACCCCAGCCGCTGCCCCAGCGGGCTGCCGCCGAGGTAGACCGTGTACTTGTTCCGCGCTTTGCCGACGAGTCCCACATCCGGAGTGAACGGCCGCGCGCAACCATTCGGGCACCCGGTCATGTGCACCGTGATCCGCTCTTTCGCCAAGCCGTGCTGTGCCATCGTCGCTTCGATCTGCTCCAGCACGCTGGGCATCGCCCGCTCCGACTCCGTCACCGCCAGGCCGCACGTCGGATAAGCCGGGCAGGCGATCGCGTACCGCCGTGTCAGCGAAAGCTCCTCTGCCAGCGCGACGCCGTGGTCGCGGAGAGTCTTTTCAATCGCCGATCGGTCGGCCGGGTTAATGTCGCACAGCAGCATCCCCTGCAGCGCGGTGTTGCGGCACTTCATCTTGTACTTGCCGAGGATCGCCCGGAGCGCCGTCTTCAGCCGCAGATCCCCTTCGTCCTTGATCCGGCCGCTGTCGATGTTGAGTCCGAGGAACAGCTTGCCATCTCCCTGCTCGTGCCAGCCGAGGTGGTCGTCGACCTCGCGGACGTCGACCGGCTGCGGTTCCGCCAGCGCGCGGCCGTAGTATTCCTCGACCTTGGCCTTGAACTTCTCGATCCCCCAGTCGGCGATGACGTACTTGAGCCGCGCCTGGGCGCGATCGTCGCGGCGGCCATAGTCCCGTTGCACTTTCACGATCGCCTCGGCGACTGCCACCGCCTGGTCGGGTGTGGTGAACGCCATCCGCTTCGCGACCGCCGGGAACGTGTTCTTCTTGGCGGGGGTCATCCCCATTCCGCCGCCGACGAGGACGTTGTAACCGAGTAGTTTTCCGTTTTCGTGGACCGCCAGAAAACCGAGGTCGTGCGCGTAGACGTCGACGCAATTGTCCTCCGGTAGCGCCACCGCCATCTTGAATTTGCGCGGCAGGTACGACTGGCCGTAAATCGGCTCCTCGACCGGGACGTATTCGTGCACCTTCTCGGTTTCGTCGCCGTCCTTCAGCCAGATCTCGTAATAGGCCGTCGTTCGCGGTCGGAAGTGCTCGGCCAGCGAATCGGCCAGTGACTGCATCTGCCGGCGGACTTCGTCGCCCGCGATTGGCGCCGGGCAGCACATCACGTTGCGGTTCACGTCGCCGCAGGCCGCAATCGTGCTCAGCTTGCACTCGTTGATGCCGGTGATCGTATCCCGTAGCGTCCCCTTCAGAATCCCGTGGAGTTGGAAATCCCCGCCGGTCCGTGATCCGCAGCGTGCCGTTGCCGAATTTCTCGCAGATGTCCAGTTCCGCCAGCACCTGCGCGGCGGTCAGTTTCCCACCGGGAATGCGGGTCCGCACCATGAACATGAACTGCTTGCTGCCCGACCGGTGGTCGCGGTCGTCCCGCTGGTACGTGCCGTGATGTTTCAACAGCAGCACGTTGTCGTGCGAGAACTCCGGCTCGGAGTTCGTCAGTTCCGTGAGATCGTGCTGAACAGCCCGGTGGCTGTTGGCTTTGACTTCTTCGGCGTGCTGCCTTGCCTGGTTCCGCCATTTCACGGCTCCGTGACTCACGGTAGGGCGGGCTGCGCCCACCAGATGAAAACGTGTTACTGCGGATGGTGGGCACAGCCCACCCTACTCTCTCTGCCCATGCCGTGCGAGCGGCAAGGAACTTTCGCATTCGTGCAACTGATGTGCGTCGCACAACCCCGGAGCGATCGGATTATAGTCCCATGCTCGGACCGGAGATAACGCCAGCCTGGCGTCGGAACCGGCCGTCTCAAATCTGGGGGACGTTCTGCCCTAAGCGAATTCCGCTGGAACATTACGCAAACAATTGCGGCCAGCATGTCGTGCTCTGAAAATCGCCAGCCTGCTGCGTCTCCACGGCGACACGACGCAGATCAAACGGGTTCGGGTTTCACCCGGACGATTAAACCCCCGTAATAGCTGAACGCCCACTCGTACCCCGCTTCCCGCAGGCATGTTTGAGTCGTTGCGTTAAACGACTCCCGCTGTCCCACCGGATAGCTGAACGCCCGCGCCGGTTGTCCCAGCTCGGCCGCGATCCGCCGGCGGCATTCGCCGACCTCCGCTGCCTGTTCGCTCCGCGCAAGGTTCGCCAGCACCGGATGCGTCACGGTATGCCCGCCGAAATCCATCCCTTGCGCATGCATCTCCCGGACGTGCGACCAGTTCATCCACATACCCGGTTCCGCCGCACACCGTCCCGTCCCGAGCGCCTCGGCCAGGAACTCGAGGTACTCCCCTGTCAGCCGTCCGGGCAGCGCCTTGTAAATCCGCAGCAAGCGGTCGAGCGCTGTTTGCCGATCCACCGTCGGCAGCAACACCTCGGTGATCGTCCAGCGATTCGCCGCGAGCCGGTCCCGGCGGCTCGTCCGCACCATCCAGGAGATCTCGTCCCACCACGCGACTCGACCGGTATCCAGAAACCCGCTGGTCAAAAAGAACACCGCCGGCGCGCCGTACGCCCGCAAGATCGGATACGCCGCCTCGTAATTGTCCAGGTACCCGTCGTCGAACGTGATCATCACGAAGCGGCCACGTCGCTGTTCCCAGCCGACCAAATCACGCATGCCGATGACATCGAAGTTCCGCGTCAGGTACCGGACCTGCGCGGCGAACGGCTCTGGCGCGGCGCTGAACAGTCCCGGATCGAACAGCGTGTCTCCCGGCTCACCGATCCGGTGATAGTTCAGCACTGTCAGCCCGCGCCATAGTGGGGCGCGCGCCAGCACACGGTTCGCCCCGCTGCGCTGCAGGACGTTGGCCAACAGGTTTTTCTTTCCACCGGGCATCAGGGGCGTCTTTTAGGCAACTTTCGGGCCGGGAACAGCGTCCGCTCTCATCTGTTCGCAGATGCCGCTCTGCTCTAAAATCGACCGGCGACGCGCGTTGCTTGTCTCCCTCAGGGAATTCACCGAATGTACCGGTTATCCGACCTCCCTGGCGAAACTTGGCCGCGGGTTGCAGGCGTCGGTGGGCGATGCTGTGCCGCACTGGTTGTGCTGTTGGCCGTCGCTCTTTCCTCGACGACCTCCACGGCCGCTCCGTCGCGCAACAAGCTCGACCGCATCCTGGCCGAATACGCTGAACGGCAGACGCGCTTCTCTGCCGACATGCGGGCTCTGGCGGACTTCTGCGACCAGAACGGCTTTCCCGACGATGCGGCCCGCATCCGTACCCTCGCGGTCCCGATCGACGAACAAACCGCCGACATCGACCGGCTCCCGGAAAAAATCCAACCCGACATCCCCAAGGGCCTCAAACCGATCGAGCACGAGTGGCGAACGCGGCTGCGCACCCTGCAGCAGGAGTACGCGCAGGATTTATTCCTCCTGAGCCGCCGGGCTACCGCCGAGGGCCAGCCCAGCCAGGCATTTCACTGGCTGCGTGAGGTCGCGTTCCAGAATCCGGATCATCAGCAGGGCGCGCTTCTCGCTGGGTTTCGTTCGCTACGAAGACGGCTGACGACCCTTTCGCCGCCGATCGCCGCCGTCACGGCCTCGTCTGGCACGACCAGTTCGGTTGGCTCCCCCACTCGCACGTCAAGAAATACGAGGAGGGGGAACGGTTCTACCAGGGGAAATGGATCAAGCGCCGGAACGGGAAGCCTCCATCCGCAGCGACTTCCGCCAGTGCTGGCAGGTCGTGACCGAACACTTCGAGATCCACACCAACTACAGCCTGGAGCAAGGTGTCGACCTCGGCCGTGCCCTGGAAGACTTTCACGACTTCTTTGTTCGCGAGTTCGCGGCGTTCTTCAATACGAAGCAGCAGATGCAGGCGATGTTCAAGGACGGCAGCACTGCCCGACGCGGCGATGCCGCGGCACACGATCTATTACTACGCACCCGCAACGAATACGTCATTGCCCTCAAACCGAAGCAGTCCAACATCGAGATTGCCGGAATGACTGTACCTGCCCCCTGGCGACGGACGCCTACTTCTACGATGATCCGCAGAACCCGCCGGCATTCTCGGCACGATGTTCCACGAAGTGACCCACCAGTTGCTCGAGAAAGTGCGAAGTCCATCACCGACGTGGGCCAGAATGCCAACTTCTGGGTCATCGAAGGCATCGCCTGCTACATGGAGTCGTTCCGTCGCGACGAGGGACGCTTCACCGTCGGAGATCCGCTGCACCGCGCATCCACTGGGTCTGCGCGGCTGCTCAATGACAGATTCTTCATTCCCATGGCGAAGTTGACTTCGCTGGGTCGTATGAATTTCAGCGTGGATTCGATCAGCCGACGCTGGCAGGCTTACAGCCAGGTCTCCGGCATGGTGCATTTCTTCTCGCATTGCGCAGAACGGAGCGTATCGCGAGGCATTCATTGAGCACCTCGCGCAGGTGTACAGCCCTGTACCGCACCCGCGAACACGCGACCCTACCGACACGCTGACTATGTCTTCTTCGACGAACTCGACAAGCAGTACGCCGAGTACATCAAGGAACTGCCCTCCGCACTCGACAAGCGCGCGAGCTCCGCTGCGGCAACGCAGTGAGCGACCTCGTTCCCAGAGCTCTGCTGGGGAACGCAGCCTGCAGAGCTCCGTTTCGCGTCTCGTTCGCTCTTTGACGACCAGTCGCTCGCGGACCGCCCGTCCGCTTACAATACGATCTCGCTGATCCATAGCCTGAACTTCCCAGACTCCTACTCGTGTCTGCTGATCCGCTCATCGTTCCCGTCCCCCTCGGTGAACGCAGTTACGAAATCATCATCGGGACCGGCGTCCTCGATGCGGCTGCCGCACATTTCGAATCGCGGCTCGCACAGCGGTCGCATGGGCGGCTGTCCCGGACTGCCGCGATCGTCACCGACAGCCACGTATCCGCACACGCACAACTCGTCCAGAGCAGCTTGCAACGTGCGGGTTGGCGCGTCGAATCGATCCTGATCCCTCCCGGCGAAAAGTCCAAGTCGCTGGAAGTCGTCGCCACCATCTACGACCGGCTCGTCGCCATTCACGCCGATCGCCGGACTGCCATCATCGCGGTGGGCGGCGGCGTCGTCGGCGATACGGCTGGTTTCGTCGCCGCCACGTACAATCGCGGCCTGCCGTTCGTCCAGGTTCCGACCACGCTGCTCGCCGACGTTGACAGCTCCGTCGGCGGCAAAGTCGGGATCAATCATCCGCAGGCCAAGAACCTGATCGGCGCGTTTCACCAGCCGGCCGCCGTCCTCATCGACACCGCCGCGCTCACCACGCTGTCCGACCGCGATTACCGCTCCGGCCTCGCGGAAGTCGTGAAGTACGGCGTGATCCTTGATGCCACGTTCTTCAACTATCTCGAACAGTCCGTCGCGGCCCTGAATCGCCGCGATCCGGCCGCACTCCAGCATGTGATCGCCACGAGCTGCCGGCTCAAGGCGCACGTCGTCGAACGGGACGAATTCGAACTCACCGGACTGCGGGCCGTCCTCAACTACGGCCACACGTTCGGCCATGCGTTTGAGGCCCTGGCCCAGTACGGCGAGCTGCTGCACGGCGAGGCAGTCGCCATCGGCATGGTCTACGCCAGCCGGCTCGCCGAGCGGCTGGGGAAGATCGACTCCACCATCACCGCCCGGCAGATCCAACTGCTCGACCGGCTCCAACTCCCTACGAAGCTGCCGGCGGGAATGTCCTTCGCTCACGAAGAAGTCCTGGAACGGATGCGACTCGACAAGAAGGCAGTCGCCGGAAAGATGCGGTTCATCCTGCCAACGCGGCTGGGACACGTGGAACTATTTGACGATGTGCCGGAGGCGGATGTCCTGGCTGTCCTGAGCAACGCCTGATCGTTAAGTCGAGTTGGTGAAATCGGCTATTAAATTTCGGTTTTTGGGGCAATGGAAGCACTCTCAGCAGACACGCGAATGTTCGTCACCGTGCGGCGATTGCTGGAACTCGTCCGCTTCAGCCACACGGTCTTCGCGCTGCCGTTCGCCCTGCTGGCCGCCGCCCTTGCCTGGCGGACCGTCCCGTTCCGCGTTCAGGACCTGGTCGGCATCCTGCTGTGCATGGTCTTCGCCCGCTCGGCCGCGATGGCCTTTAACCGGATCGTCGATCGCCGCATCGACGCGGAAAATGCCCGCACCGCGCAGCGTCATCTGCCCGCCGGCCTGCTCGGCCTCGGAGCCGTTACGTTGTTCACGATCGCCTGCTGTGCGGCGTTCATCGCCTGCACGGCGCTGTTCCTGCCCAACCGCTGGCCGCTGATCCTCTCAACGCCGGTCCTCGCATTCCTGATGGGCTACTCATACGCCAAGCGCTGGACCACGCTCTGCCACTACTGGCTCTCGGCGGCGCTGATGCTCTCGCCGATCTGCGTCTGGATCGCCTTGACCGGCACGGTGAGCTGGACGCCCGTCATGCTGGCTGCCGTGATCTTCTTCTGGGTCGGCGGCTTCGACATCCTCTACGCCTGCCAGGACGCCGACTACGACCGCCAGCACGGCCTGTTCAGCGTCCCCGCCCGCTGGGGCGTCCCCACGGCCCTTCGCTGGGCCTTCATCAGCCACCTCCTCTGCATCGCCTGCCTGTTCGGTCTCTGGTGGCTCGCCGGACTCGGCACAATCTTTCTCATCGGCATCGTCGCAGTGACTCTGCTCCTGCTCTACGAACACCGTCTCGTCCGCCCCGACGATCTCAGCCGCATCAACGTCGCCTTCTTTCAGGTAAACGCCGTCATCAGCATCGGCCTTCTCGCGGTCGGCTTGCTCGACCTCTATCTGCTGTGACGAAGAGTGGGTGGTGAGTAGTGGATAGCAAATGGGTTTTCCCCTACCAACTATCCACTACCAACTACCCACTCAGTCTCGCCACCACCACCGCCGTCGCCACTGACACGTTCAGCGACCCGACTGCCCCGCGCGGTGTGATCCGGCACGTCTCGTCGCACACATCCAGGCTCAGGCGACGCAGCCCGCGCTCTTCGTTGCCGACCAGCACGAACCACCGCCGGTCGCGGTCCACTTCGCTTACATCCCGCTCCGCGTGTTCCGACGTCCCCAACACCCACATCCCCGACTGCTTCGCGATCTCCACCGCCCGGCTCAAATTCGTCTGCACCGAGAACGGCACATGCTCAATTCCCCCGCTGGCGACGTCGTACACCGCAGCCGTCAATGGCGCTGACCGGTCCCGCGTCAGCACGATCCCCCGGACGCCGAAAAACGCCGCCGTCCGGAACACCGCCCCGACATTCTGCGGATCCTGCAACTGATCCAGCCCCAGCCAGATCCCCCGTTCCGTCCCGCCGGTCGCGAACAACTCATCCAGTTCGATCCCCTGCCGCTCCCGCACCACCGCCTCCGATCCACCCCCACGCTGCGGTCCGCTGGCGTGCTTCTTCCCTCCGCCGAACGTCCCAGCTGCTTCGTGAACGGTGACGCCCGTCTGTCGCGCACGATCCGCCACCTGCTGCCAGCTCTCGCTGAGCCTCCCGCGCTCGACACGGACTTCGAACACGTCCTGTGGACGCGTGTCGAACACGGCCAGCACGCTATGCGGATTCTTCAAAACCAGATGCGGCATGGTGCGATTGACGAGACTGGAAAAAAAACAGGAGGGAACAGAGAAAACAACAAGGTCTGCGGTCGGCTGAGCCCTTATTCGCGTCGATTGGCGTTCATTCGCGGTCCCCTTTCCTTTGCCGCTGCACCTCGTAGCACAGAATCCCTGCGGCCACCGCCGCGTTCAGCGACTCAACATGCCCGAACTGCGGAATCTTCACCTGAAGATCGCACGCAGCCAGTACCTCCTCACGAACACCCGCTCCCTCGTTCCCAATCACCAGCGCCACCGGTCGAGTCAGGTCGACGTCCGCCACCGTCCGCTTCGCATCACCCACCGCCGCAACACAGTGGATGCCGCGTGCACGCAGCCCGTCAATCAAAGCCAACAGATGATCCGTCTGTGCGATCGGCACATGATTCACTGCTCCCGCCGAACTCCGGGCCACCTGCACGGTCACTTCGGACTGATTCGCCGTCGGTACGATCACTCCGTGGACGCCAAATACATCCGCCGATCGCAGAATCGCTCCATAGTTGAAAGGATCCTGCACTCCGTCCAGCACCAGAAAGAACGCGTCGCTTCCACCGGCATCCAGCACCGATCCAGCATCCGCATATGGAAACGGCGGCATCTGCGCCATCAGACCCTGATGCGCCAATCCGCCGCAGCGGCGTGTCATCGTGGCTGGATCCGACTCGACCACCGCCACCTGCATGGCATCTGCCGCCGCCGTCACCTGGCGACGAACGTCCGCTTCCAGATCGTGCGAGACGCACACTTCCAGCGGCCGCCACCGCCCGGCGCGCAGCGTCTCCAGCACGGCGTGTCGCCCGTACAGCCACGACTTCTGATGGCTGCCCAGGAGGCGCCGATGTCCAGACTTCCTTCGCTTTCCGCCGACCATCATCGCACCGCGAAAAAGGCTAGAACACGAGGTAATAGAGACAACTGAGAAAACGGAGAGGGTTCCAGCCGCCGTCGGGAAATCGACCGACAAGATACGGAATGAATGACGACGGAATGCAAATGTGGTGCTCATCCAAATCGCTTCGTGAACTTCGTGTCCTTCTGTTCAATTCTTCCCTGTTGGAAAACAGGATTTACAGAAGGACGCGAAGGCCACGAAGGACTGCAGTATCGGCTCCGCTGATCCGAATCATTCGAGAACATCACGATCGGGGTCAAGCAATCAAATGTGGTTCTCAGTGTCCTCTCTCCGTTGCCTCTGTTTCCTCCTGTTTCTCCCATTCGGATATCACTGTGCGGCCGGCTGGGACTGGAGGTACGCGAACAGGTCGCGGAGTTCCTGCGGCTTGAACTGCCGGTACAGGTTGTCGGGCATGAGGGAGATGGTCGATTCTTCGAGTGCGTCGATTTCCGCTTCGGGGACGGTCGATTTCTCCCCCTTAGAGTCGACGAGTGTGACGACGCCGCTGGAGCGATCGATGGGCAGGCCGGTGACGACGCGTCCGCTCTTCGTGGCGATGACGAGGCTGACATACTCCTTGCGGACGACGCTGCTGGGATCGACGAGGCTGACCAGTAGGAAGTCCTTGTCCTGGCGGTTGGCGGTGGTGAGGTCGGGGCCGACCTTCTGTCCTTCGCCGTAAAGCTGGTGGCACGTCGCGCAGTTCTTGGTGAACAGCAGTTTGCCGGCGGCGCGATCGCCGGCTGAGGCGCGGAGGTCGTTGTTGAGCCGGCGGACTTCAGCCAGTTTTTCTTCCGGCGTGGCGGCGGCGAGATTGCCCCAGTGCTTCTTGACGAGCGCGTCGAGGTCAGGCTCGTTCAGGAGTGCGATGCGGCGAATCTGGTCGACGGGTGTAACTTCCGGTTTGATCTCGGCGTGATCGACGGCGGTCAACCAGGCGCGGGCGGAAGCTGCGCGGCCGAGCAGGATGTCGCGGATCTGGGATTTCAGCGCGTCGGAAATTGAGGACTGGTGCAGGGCCATCAGGCTGTCAGTCACTTGCGAGTTGTCGAAGTGTGCGAGGACTTGCAGAGCGGCGCTGCGGAGCGCGTCGGACGCTTTGGATTCGGCGAGCTTCAGCGCGGGATCGACCAGCGAACTGTCAGCGGTCGGTCCGAGGATGCCGAGGAGTGCAATCCGGCGCTGTTCGTCTGTTGTGGCATCGAATGCATCGCGGAACGCGGCGTCAAATGCCTCTCGGTGTCCGAGCGTGATCGCGAACTGAAGCAGCGTCGAGTTCTGTGGTGCGACGTGCCAGTCGGCCAGCAGCAGCTTGGAGAGTTCGTGGTCGCGTGCGGCCGCGGACCAGACAGCGTTGCGGGTGTCGGCAGGGAGTTCGCCCCAGCCGAGGAGGATCGGCTGCCAGAGGGCTGATCGATCGGCATCAGTCGGCGCGGCCTTCAGCAGCCGAACGACCGAATCAAGACCGTCCGGTGTGCCTTCGCTCGCATAGCGACGGATCAGTCGCGGCAGGAGGAAGTCGCGGCCAAGCTCGGATTTCCAGAGGGTGGGACGGACGAAGCGTTTGAGGACTTCTTCGCGGCCGGAGACGCTGTGTTGCTCGACGGCCCACCACCAGAGCAGCGGCAGGTACGGGTCGTCGTTGTGATCGTCGCGGTTGATGTTGGCATTGATCATCGGCAGCGCCTGGTGCGCCGGCAGGCGGCGGGCGGTGCAGGCGATCTGCTGGAGGACACTGACCTGGAACTCTGTTTCCGCAAAGTCGTCGAGATGATGCGCCAAATCGTTGGGCACTGCGGATTTCGGATCACCGAGGAGGCGGACGGTCCATTCACGCACGGCCGCATGGGGCGATTCAAGCAGTTCATTCGCCAATTCATTATCAAACCCTCCAAGCATATTGAGGGACCACAGAGCTTCGATTGCCGCTGTCTGCCCTCTGCTCTTGCTGAGTGTGCTGCGAAAGATATTCTGCAGCCGCTCGCGCTCAGTTGTTGATCCGCGAGGATCGCCCGACGCCGCATCGAATCGCCGCGCCAGTTCCTGCCGCGCGCGGCGGACGTACCATTGGCTATCGTGTCCGAGCCGCTCGAACAGTTCCTCGCCGCTCAGTTTTGCAAAATCGATCGGCTCCGCCCGCGGCGTCCCTTTTGGCGCAATCCGGTAGATTCGCCCGTTGGAGCGGTCCCAATCGGCATCGGGATCGGGGTGTGCTGTGCGCTGGTCGTGCCAGTCGCTGACGTAGACGGCGCCGTCGGGGCCCAGCGTCACGTCGGTCGTCGCGAACCACGGGTCGTTGGCGACGATCAACTCGCCGGCATGGGCGGTCTGAACCGTCGAGCCGCGCGGCTCGATCGTGTTCCAGTAGACGCCGTGACCGAGGAGGTCGCCGGCGATATACGTGCCGCGGAACGAGTCCGGGAACGCGTCTCCCTGGTAGATGATGCCGCCGACGGTGACGTGGCCGCCCACGAAATTCTTGTGCGGCGCGTGATCGAAGTAGCCGTAGGCGTGCGGATTGTGCAGCGCGCCGTGCTTGCCGAACGATTTGACGAGGTACGCCCCCTGCACACCGTGCAGCAGGACGTGGCCGCCGAAGTTGGTGCTGTAGAGCAGGCGGCCGGTGGCGTCGAAATCGAGGCCCCAGGAGTTGCCGCCCCCTTCGCAGAACAGCTCGAACTCCTTCGTCACCGGGTGATAGCGCCAGACCCCCTGCTGGAACTCGATGCCGCGGATGTTGGCCGTCACCGTGCTCCCCTGGCAGCCGTACAGCCAGCCGTCCGGTCCCCACGTGAGCGAGTTGGCGACGCTGTGCGCGTCCTCCATCCCGAAGCCGGTCAAGCAGACTTCCGGGTCGCTGTCGGGCACGTCGTCTCGGTTCCTGTCGGGATAGAACAGCAGGTATGGGACGTTCAGGACGAAGACGCCGCCGTGGCCGAACGCGAGGCCCGTCGTGAGATTCAGGCCGTCGATGAAATCGCGGCCGGCGTCCATGCGGCCGTCGCCGTCGGTGTCTTCGAGAATGGTGATTCGGTCAGCGCCACGCGGGCCATGCGGCGGCGGTTCCGGGACGCGGTCGTATTTCGTCCGCGAGAAGCGATCGACCGTGACCCGCTTGAGCCCTTCGGGATTCGGGTACTGCAGGTACTGGATGACCCACAGTCGACCGCGGTCGTCGAACTCGATGGCCACCGGCTGGCGCACCAGCGGTTCGGCGGCCACGATGCTGACTTCGAAGCCGTCCGGGACGGTCATTTTCGCAACCGCCTGCTCAGGCGTGAGGCCCTGGGCGAGGGCTGGTCGCGAGTTGATCGCGGTGGCGAATGTCAGTGCCAGCGGGACGGACAGGAAGCGAAGCGGGCGGTGCATGTCGAGCAGAGTAGAGAGAGATCGTGATCGAGCCGTATGAAGATTGCTTCGCTGCACCCCTCACCCGGGTACCCTCTGGGTGCATCTCCCCGAACTCATGTCTCGCGTGATCACGGCGCCGTTCTCCGGGGAGAGGGAGACGCGCGGCGGGGTGACGCGTATCATAACCGGGAGCCTGCGGTGCGGCACTCTGTCGTTGCCGCGGCATGCGCGCGAGGTCTGTCGTGCCCGCAGAATCGTCACCGCCGTCGAGTGATCCTGCCCGATTGGCGGGTCAAAGTTGGCTGTGGGCGCGGCTGGGCTGTTACGTCGTCGTCCCGTTCGTGTTGGTCACCAGCATGTTGGCTTATTTTCAGCGTACGTTGATCTATGTCCCGGACCAGAGCCCGGTCCGGCTGGGGGAATCCGGCTTTGAGTCTGACCGCGTGCGCGAGGTGAGCCGCGTCACCGACGACGGACTCACGCTCAAGGGCTGGCTGATTGCGGCCGAGGGGACCGCACTGACCGCGGAAGCGAACGGGTTCGGCGAGCAGCGCCCGCTGGTCCTGTACTTTCCGGGGAACGGCGGACATCGCGGCTATCGACTGAAGGAGATCCGGCAATTGACGTCGCTGGGGTGCGACGTGCTGTATTTCGATTATCGCGGCTATGGCGGCAATCCGGGCTGGCCGACAGAGGCTGACCTGGCTCGCGATGCCCGCGGGGTGTGGAACTTCGCTGTCGAGCAACTGGGGGCGCAGCCGGAGCGAACGATCCTCTGGGGCGAATCGCTCGGCGGCGGCGTGGCGACAGGCGTGGCGTGGGACTTGTGCCGCGAGGGAACCCAAGCGGGAGGCCTGATCCTGCGATGCACGTTCACGTCGCTGCCGGATGCGGGGGCGTATCACTATCCGTGGCTGCCGGTACGGTGGGTGCTGCTTGATCGCTACCCATCGATCGACCGGATCGGCAACGTCACATGTCCGTTGCTGGTCATTCATGGTCGCGAGGACACGATCGTGCCATTCGAGCAGGGGCAGCGTTTGTTCAATGCGGCGCCGGCGCAGTCGTCGGGCGGAGTGGCCAAGCGATTTCTTGATCTGCCGCAGGCCGGGCACAACGACATGATGTACGTGGCGGCGGATGAGATCCGGGACGCGGTGGGGGAGTTTCTGACGAGTGCGGGTCAGGTGGAGCGGAGCGCCAGACAGCTCCACGGCGCTTCCACTGACAGTCGGAATAAAGAATCGCGAAGTGCAAAATGATCAGTTCAAATTGCAGATTGTTGCCGTCCGACCTCCGACTTCTGATCTCCGACTTGCACATGTCGTTCGATCCCGAACCCTGAAACTGGCCACGTGGCACCTGCGGCGGCGATCCGGTGCTCCGGGGCTGGTGATCGAGCGTGTCGGGCCGGTCACGATGAAACTGGAGAAGAACTGGTTCCAGCGCTGGTGCGGTCGATCATCGCACAGCAGATCTCGTGGAAGGCGCGGGCGATCTGGGAGCGTCTGCACCGCCTCGGGTCAAACCGCAGGCCTACGCCGGAAGTGATCGCGGCGATTCCGATCGAGGAGCGCCAGATCGGTCTCTCGCAGCAGAAGGCGCGCTATCTGCATGACCCGCGCGGCGGCGTGGCGGACGGGCGGGCATGGCTCAGCCGCGCGCACGCATGGCCGACGATGAGGTGATTGAAGAACTGGTGCAGGTCAACGGGATCGGCGTCTGGACGATGCAGATGTTCCTCATCTTTTCGCTGGGACGGCCGGACGTGTTGCCACACGGCGATTTCGGCGTGCGGGCTGCGATCCGCAATCTGTATGCGCTGGACGAACTTCCCAACCGCGAGCAGTCGTTCGCGATCGCGGAGCCGTGGCGGCCGTATGCCAGCATCGCCGCATGGTACTGCTGGCGGAGTCTGGACAACAACGGGCGAAGACGGGAACCGCTAATGAACACTAATCGCGCGCCAATTCGCCGTGAACCAGTTTCAAGGCCGGAGGGCGAGGCTCCCCGCCGAGCCGGAGTAAAAGGAAAGCCCGCTCTTCATCTCGGCTCTCCTGACTGGTCGGGATCGCCCCTCCCAGCATGCCGACCTTTGAACTGCTGAAACCGGTTCATAAATCGAGGCCGAACCGTTAAACTTTATCAACGCTGATTAGCGTTCATTAGCGGTTTGCCTTTCCTTCGACTGCGGAGACGCTTGAGACTACCAATATGAGACAATGCCTGATTGTTCTGGCTTGCCTGGTGGCGGTGAGTGACGGGACAGCCGCGGAGCCGTTGCGATCGCAACATCGATGGTCGACGCCTCGCCGCTGATCGTCGCCATTGGTCACGATCTCGACGAAAGAAGTCACGACGCCGCTGAGTTGCCGCGGAATCGTGCTGCTGGGGAACGAGTCGCCGATCGTCCTCTGCGCCGTGGACTGGATCGGGATCGGCAACGACGGGCATCGCGAGTTCCGGGAACAGCTGGCTGCGGCTGCCGGCACGACGCCGGAGCGGGTCGCAGTCCACGCGCTGCACCAGCACGATGCGCCCTGGTGTGATTTCTCGATGGCCGAACTGGCAGCGGCCGACGGCATCAGTGCGCAATACCAGGATGTCGGATTCGCACGGGACGTGATCCGCCGGACCGCGGCCGCGATCCAGGAGGCGCTACGCGTGCCGTTCAAGGTGACGGACGTCGCGTTTTCGACGGGACGCGTCGAACAGGTCGCGTCGAACCGACGGATTCTGGGTGCAGACGGCAAAGTCGCGCATGTCCGGTGGACGGCCACCGAGGATCCGGCCGTGCGCGCCTATCCCGAAGGCGTCATCGATCCGCTGGTGCGGATGATCACGTTCTATCTGGGAGAACAGCCGCTGGTGGCGCTCACGTACTATGCGACGCACCCGCAGAGCTACTACCGCACGGGTCAGGCGACGCCGGACTTTCCGGGATTGGCGCGGAATGCGCGGCAGGAAGCGACGGGCGTGCTGCACGTGCACTTCGACGGCGCGGGGGGCAACATCGGGGCAGGAAAGTACAACGACGGCGCACACGCGAATCGGCAGGTCCTGGCGGACCGCATGGCGGCCGGCATGGAACTGGCATGGCAGGGAGCGACGCGCGTGCCCATCACGGCGGACCAGGTTTCATGGAGATCCGTGGCCGTTGCGTTGCCGCCGGCCGCGTATCTCGATGAAGCGGAGCTGCTGTCGATTATCAATGATCCCAAGCAGCACAAGCAGAATCGGTGGGACTCCGCAGGCGGGCTGGTCTGCCAGCGCTGCCGGGCAGGACGCCATCGATGTCGGCTGTCTGACGCTGGGAATGCCCGCATCCTCCACATGCCGGGAGAGCTGTTCGTCGGTGGAGTATCAACTGGCGGCACAGGAGCTGCGGCCGGACCTGTTTGTGTGCATGGCGGCGTATGGGGACTATGCCGCGGGTACATTGGGACCGACATTGCGTACGACGAGGAAGGGTACGAAACGTCGCGCGGTTCGTCGCTGGTGGCGCCGGGATCGGAAGCGGTGCTGGTGGGCGCGATGCGGGAGTTACTGGAGGCGAAACACGTTCCGCTGGCACCGCTGGGAGCGGCGCGCACGAACGGGAGGTCGCAGGCGCGCGGCAAATGATGGCGGGTGCGAAGCCGCAAGCGACGATCGCCGACCCGTCACAGCGTGCCTGGCACCCTTTGGGAGGGCGAGGCTCCCGCCGAGCCGCTCGTGTCACCACGCTTCCGGCGAATCAGCGATTCGGCGAACGGTCACGACTCTGGCGGACTCTCAGTGCGCGCCGGGCAGGGGAAGCGGCGCGGGCGAGTCCAGCGGCTGGGCGTAGAAATCCGGTGGCCAGCGCAGACTGCGGCCGCTCAGTATCGGAGGAAGTTGCGTCTCAATTCCGGCGATGTGCAGAAAGTTCGCCAGCAGTCGATGCCCGGACTGCGTGAGGATCGACTCCGGATGAAACTGGACTCCGAAGACGGGCCTTGTGCGGTGGGCCAGCGCCATGACAAGACCGTCGTCCGTGCGTGCGGTTACGACCAGTTCGGGTGGCAGCGATGCTGCGGGAACGATCAGTGAGTGATAGCGCGTCGCACGCAGCGGGTTGGGAAGTCCTGTGAAGAGTCCGGTCCCGTCATGGAGGATCGACGACGTGCGGCCGTGGACCGGTTCCGGAGCGCGGACGACGTCGCCTCCGAGCGCGGCGGCGATGGCCTGGTGTCCGAGGCAGACCCCCAGGATTGGGATCCGCGCACTCAGCTCTCGGACGGCCTCCTGGCAGACGCCGGCTTCGTTCGGAGTGCACGGACCGGGCGAGAGGATGATCGCGTCCGGGCGCTGGCCGTTCGATGTCGGCCACACTCACAGCGTCGCTGCGCATCACGCGCGTTTCACACCCCCAGCTCCTCGACATAGCGGGCGAGGTTGTGGACGAAGCTGTCGTAATTGTCGAGCAGCAGGAGCATCGCGAGGGTCGAGTGGTGAGCGGGAGCGAGGCTCGACCGGTGCTTGTGATTGAGCTTATGCTGCGGGGCGGCGGCGTGCTTCTTATTCTCGACCGTCGGTCCCCTCCTCCCACAGGAATTCTGCCATGACCTCGCGCGCAAAGTCACACGGTTTCCTGACGCCGGTTTCTGGCGGCCACTGCCGGCGGCGCTGCCGCGGCCTTCGCGGCTCCGGCCGTGATCACCGCGTCGAAGACCGATTCGCGTGTCGTGCTGGGGGACGGGGATTACAAGTACGAAGTCCATCACGCCTGGCCGCAATTGCCGTCGCAGTTTCAGTGGCAGACGACGCACAACGTGGCGGTCGACCGGGACGGCAATCTGTACGTGATTCACGAAGGCAAACAGGACCTTCCGGAGCATCCGGCGATTTTTGTGTTCGACAAGGATGGGAAATACGTCCGGTCGTTCGGGGCGGAGTTCCAGGGGGGCGGACACGGCATCGAAGTCCGCGACGAAGGGGAGCAGTTCCTGTATGTGTGCGCGTATCAGCAGGTGAAGTCGTTTGCCAAGCTGAGCCTGAAGGGGGAAGTCGTCTGGCGGAAGCACGCGCCGATGCCGCAGTCGGGCGTGTACGCGGCCGAGGAGGACACGAACCCGCAAGGTCTGGGGCCGCGACTGGTTCATGCCGACGAACTTCGCTTTCTCGATAACGGCGGGTTCTGCTGGCGGACGGCTACGGCTCATTTTATATCCACGAGTATGACGCGGATGGCAACTGGAAACGCAGCTTCGGCGGTCCGGCAGCGGTGACGGCAAGTTCGATACGCCGCACGGCGTGTGGATCGATCGTCATCCGGCCGGACGGCGATTGTGGTCTGCGACCGGGCGCATAACACGCTGCAATACCTGTCGATGGCTGGGGAATACCAGGAGACGCCGAGCGGCTACGGGCTGCCGGCGAATATCGATACCGCAGGACCTGATGGTGATTCCGGAGCCTGGGGCCATGGGCTCACGTTGCTGAACGCAAAGAACGAGGTCGTCGCCCAGCTTGGAAACGACGTCGAGCGGATCAGCGGCAAAGACGGCGGCCAGATCCGCGGCAAGCCGGACCTGTGGATCGACGGAAGTTCGTCCACCCGCACGACGCGTGCTTCGACAAGAACGGCGCATCTTCAGTCGCTAACGGGGTGGCGACCGGCTGCGTGTCGAAGCTCAAGCGGCCTCAGCGAGTGATTGTTACTTGATCGACAGCGAGAGCCGGCCGGCGTCGGGCGCGCAGTTGCTGGATTTCGATCCGCAGCGGCGTGCCGTCAGGGATCGGCAACTCGAGTCGCCGTTGACCTTGATGGCCGGCGCAGGGCGGCAGTGCCCTGCGATTCAAGCGCGCGGGGCAATGATGGAACCCAGGGCGAATCCTCCGCCATCAGACGGTTGCAATTTGAAGCCGGCCGGACGGAGAGATACAGCGTCCTCAGTGGTATTGTCGACCGTGTATCGGAGCGTAATCGGCGTCATGGGCAGGTCGACGAGCGGAGGGAGCGTCAGCGCTGCGCGGGCGTCGATGACGATTTCGTTGTTCGCATACATGATCTGCAGCGGCGACTGATCGTCGAACCGCACCGTCAGGCTTTTGATTGCGGCGATGGCCTCCGGGGGGACCGGCTCGATCTCAATCCCGAGGCCCTGCAGGGTGTCGAGGACGGACAACAGCGCGGTCGCTGGCTCGACGACGTCCGCCATGCGGATCGTCGCTCCGGCAAGTCCCAGGCGGCTCAACGAGTCATTCAACGCGGCATCCCGGAACGTCAACCGACCGATGGTATCCGCCTCAATTGGGTCACCATCCGTCGTTGGCGTCAGGCGCTGCGCCGTCACGCGTCGCGTAGGAACCGGCTGAGAGACCGGTGTCGGGACGCGTTCGGTCGCAGTCGCGCCGTCTGCAATGCGCACGCTGTACTGGGCCCATTCCTGGGAACTGCGGCCTTGGATGCGCAGCCCAGAGAATCCGTATTGCTGCAAGGCAGGCATGACGTGATCCAACCAGCCGCGGTTGAGTCGTGCCAGTTCAGCGTCGATGCGGCGGTTGAATTCCGTGCCGACACCCTCCCTGATTTTCTGGGCGGCGATCGCTTCTCCGGCGGAGCGCTGCGACTCGGCCGCCTGAAACGCAATCGACGACGCCAGCGGGCCGAGCAGCGGCACGCCACTGACTGGAGTGTTGGCGCCGACTGTCTGATTGAACGGGACCACGTCGACGTGCGGACGCTCTGTACGGAACAGGTTGCCGTCGTGCAGCACGAACTTGGTTGCAGTGAAGCGATGCTGACCCAGCGTCTGGATCGCTGCCTGCGGCGTGTAGCCGACGGTCTCGGAACGGTTGTTGCCGCTGAGGACGAGATCGAGGCCGACACCCTGCGCGGACTCTCGCAGATTGATGCTGATGGACGTGGTCGTCGATTCGACGCCGTGCACGTCCGCGCCGAGGACGAAGTCGCGCACGGGGGATTGGCGCTGGTCGGTGCGGCCGATGATCCGGTTCAGCAGCGATTCATGGACGTCGATGATCAGCGCACCGTTGGCGTCGGTCGGAAGTGGAGGCGTGGTGGCAATGTGGCGGGCCGTCGTCGTGCAATCGCACGGGGGAGCGGGATTCGTCGAGGCAATTTCCGGGCCTGGCAGGAGCGGCTGGGCGGCCGCCGGCGAGGAAACTGCGATCAGCCAAAGCAGTGCAGGAACGAAACGCCGTTCCCGCGGCGGGCAGGGAACTGGCACGCCGTGAATTGCACCTGACGTCGGCCGAAATGTGGACATCGCCGATCAGACATGGAACGCGAACTGTCTCCACCCCGGTCGGGGGGAGGAAGATCGGCATCCATTGTCACCGCGTCGCCCAATGAAGAAAAGGGCCACTGCGGCTGATCTTGGGTTACGGCACGTTCTGACCGTTGACGTTGAAGTGCCCCTGTGTGGTCCCGGCCGGGATGAAGAAGGGGGTGGTGGCGTTGAGGACGTTATTCGCCTTAACGCCTTGCAGTGTCACGGTATCGGTAATTGACTGGAAGATAATGCCGCGATCGATCAGAGCGCCCGGACCGCGGAAGTCGAGCGTGTTCAGTTCCATCTCAATGCTGGACGGGCCGTTCAATGCGTTGAACAGGATGCCGGTACCTCCGCCGGCGACATCAATGATCTGATTGCTCAAAATGGATACGTTCGCGGATTTGGCCAGCGTCAGATCCAGTCCGGTGGTCCCGGTACTGTTAAATGCGATCTTGTTCCCGCCGACCACCAGCTCCGACGGGCCTCCCGTGTTGACCAGCAGGGCAGTGTTCGCATTGCCGTCCATGAGCATCACGTTGTTGCCGACCGAAATCTGAGCGAGCCCGATGCCGTGGGTCGTGAAGCCGTAGCCCACGTCGTGATCGCCAGTGGTCTGGATGCCGTTGTTGACGGCGTTGGCCAGCAGGATCCCGCTCCAGTCGAGTCCGACGGCCGTCACAAAGTTGGCATGCGTTTTGATCGAATTCCCCTGGAAGGAGAAGTTCAGCGTCGAGCCTTCCGAGCCTGCGAGGCCGGAAACCCGGATCGCGTCGCCCGTGTTCGATTCGATGGTGTTGGTGTTCATGTTGAACACGCGCGATCCCGCCTTGTCGACCTCATACACGATTGTGGCGTCCAAGCTGCCGTTGTTCAGATACTGGCTGTTGATGGAATGGAACTCGTCGACGTTCAGCAGCTTGAGACCAAAAGACGTTGAATCGGTGACGCGCAGATTGGTCAGTGCGAGTTGCTTGACATTGTCGGCCTGCAGGCCGATGCCATTCTGCTTCAGGTCGAGTCCGGCCAGCCCGACGGTCGCGAAGTCCTTGATGTAGACGCCGACGCCGGCGTGCTGAATGAGACCGGCACTGCCGAGCACCGCCGAGTTGGCCAGGGCGAACACGCCGTCGCCGCCGACGATGCGGATGCCGTAGGCGCCACCGCTGGCCGCAACACTGGTCAGGAGCGCGTTCAGCTTGGTGTCTTCGGCGTCGAATGCGGCGCCGCCAGTCGTGGAGAGGTCGCCGGTCGCAATCGTCAGTCGTTCGCTGTCGCGCGCGTACAAGGCAGGCGCGTTTGTCGATTCCGCGTGCAGTCTGTTGAACCAGGTCTCGCCGTCGTTGTGTTCGATGTCGACGGCGGTCCGACCGGTGGCTCCCTTGATCGACGCAATGTTGATGAGCGTATTGCCGTCGCGATTCTGGACCGAGAGCCCGGTCCCCGCAGCATTCGTGATCGTGGTCGTATTGAGCATCGTTACCTGGCCGCTGCCGCCGTCAATTTCAACGCCGATGCCGGAGGAGTTCCTGACCGTCACGTTGTCCAGAATGACGTCGCCGTCGTTGTTGGCGAGGCGGATGCCGTCGCCGCCGTCTTCGGCGATCGTTGAGCCGGACATATTGATCGTGCCGTCAGTCGTATTGGTAATGAGCAGCGAACGGCCGGTGGAGGATTCGATCCGGCCGTCATACCACATGTTCGCGGTGCCGCCATCGATGCGCAGGCCGGCGCCGGCGGCGTCCTTGATGAGCATGCCGGACATCAGGGAATTGCCGGACGCATTCTGGATGTAAACGCCGTTGCCGCCGGCGTTGTTGACCTGCACATTATTGATTGCGAAGTCATGCACGCCGCTGGCATAGATGCCGTTCCCCGTCGGCGAATTGATGACGAAGCCGGAGATCACACTGTTGTTGGCCATCGTGACGGCATTGCCGCTCACACCCTGGATGATCGGGGCGACCCCGGCGGCGCCGATCTGAGGCAACAACACCGACCCGTAGCCCTGGATATTGAGCCAGTCCTGTGATCCGTTCCCCTGGCCAATGAGCACCTGGCCGCTCTGCAGAACGATGGGTTCGTTCAGGACGGCGCCGGCGTGCACGAGAATGACGTCCGCCCCGGCAGTCTGGGCGGCGGCAACCGTTGCCCAGGGGCTGTCCACCGTGCCGCTGGCGCTGATACCTGCGCCGACATGCTGAATGACGTACGGGAGCTGCGTATTGGGATTAATCGCCGTGACGCCGACGGTGGTCTCCTTGCGGCGTCCGACGATCACGTTGTAGTTGCGATAGACCCACTCACCCATCCGGTCGTACCGCAAGGCGCGGCTGGTTTCGGTGCGCTTGAAGCCGCCGAAGTACGCCCAACTGACGCCGAGCATTACGTTGGTGCCAAAAAAGCGGTCGGTCGTGAATAGTGCCTGAGCATCGAGCGAGGGGATGATCGATCCTTCGATGCGGGCTTTGGCGCCGTTGATCGGGGGAGCGCCATTGCCGCCGAAGTTGTAGCCGCCAACGTACACGCGGAGATTGTGCTGCCGCAGCACGGTTGCCGGCAGCGGCATGCCGATTTCGTAGTCCACCCCGGCCAATGCGACGCCGAACACCTGCAGGCGGTCGAACAGCAGTTGGTTGCCGACGAACCGCGGATTGATCAGCCGGTCGGCAATTTGGCGGTCGGTCTGGCCGACCGGCAGGTAGCCATTGAGCCGCACATCGAACAGGTCGCTGTACTGTTCCAGGCTGAGTCCGAGTTGTTGATAGAACCGGCCCACGGTGTCGTCGCCGTCGTACCACAGACTGGCGCCGAAAATGTTGCCGGCGCCCCAGGGACGCATGCGGTAACCAAGGCCGATGTTTCCGCCGACGTTCCCGTAGTTCGAAACGAACAACCGGCCGTTGCCGAAGAACATCTGATTGTCTTCGAGCAGGTACGGGAATAACTCGACGTTAGTGATCGACGTACTGCGGCCGAAGGTCGGAAACGCGAGATACTGCACGCGGGCCTGAATTCCGGAGCCGTCGGAGACGGGCTTGAAGATGTCGTCGTCGGGGTCCGAATTCTGGCTGAAGACCGGTGGAACCGACGCCAGCAACATGACAGCCAGCGTGAGGCACACCGCGCCACGGCGCTTGAAGCCGCCGAAGGGTGCGTGCGCAGTGCGGACCGTGCGCTGGCGAATCTTCGCGAGAGCAGCAGAACTCATGGAATGGGCAATCCACCACGACATCGGCGCAGCGCCGCGCGCACCGCGAGACCGGCGTCGGACGAGGGAACGGGAAACTTTCGCACTCAGGAAAACTGAGAGAGGGGGCGGGGACGATATCCGGCGGTCTGCGCCCGGTCAATCCGTCAACCGCGAGCTGATGCCGGCAATTCTGGCCAGCCAGAATTGCGTAAGGTGTTGCTGGTTCTTTCGTTCTGCACACGGATGTGCCATCGCCACCCTTGGCCAACCTTCCCGCAGTCCAGCGGACATTGCCGGTCGATTGACTTGTCGCGGGCTGCGTCCGCTGCGATGCGGTGTGGATTAACGGCTCACTAGCTGTCAGTGTCGGGAACACTGCCGGGCACACAACCGGCCGGATCGGCGTTCAGGTTGCCCCGCGCTCTCCATTTGCCCGCGCCGGCATCCGTCGCATACGATGATTTGCTACCGAAACTGCGGTCGACCGCGAATCAGACCCCGTCGGAACGTGCCGATTCATGGCTCCTGCGCCGAAGAGTCCCCGTCCGGAAGACGTCCCGACGACCGCCATGTCTTCCCTGGACGCCCAGGCCGTCGACGGCCCATCCGCAGACGACATGCGGACCTCTGATCCCGTCGCGGACAACGCGGAGCCGCAACGGTTGGGTGAGTTTCGCCTGCTCCGGCGTCTCGGATCGGGAGGCATGGCCGAGGTCTGGCTCGCGGAACAGACCAGCCTGCACCGGCACGTCGCATTAAAGCTGCTGCGCCGGGAGCTGATGACCGACACGACGTACCTGCGGCGATTTGAAGCCGAGGCAAAAGCGGCGGCCGGGCTGAATCATCCGAACATCGTGCAGGTGTATACCGTCGGAGCCTACGACGGGCAGCACTTCATCGCGCAGGAATACGTGCAGGGACAGACGCTCAAGACCCTGCTGATGCGCAAGGGCCCGCTCGGCGCGCAGGTGGCGCTGCACATAATGCGGCAGGTGGCCGCGGCGCTTGTCGCGGCTGCGGAACGCGGCATCGTGCATCGCGACATCAAACCCGAAAACATCATGCTCACCCGCAAGGGGGACGTGAAAGTCGCCGACTTCGGGCTCGCCCAGATCACTCAAGGGGAGCAACTGCATCTCACCCAGGAAGGGGTGACGATGGGGACTCCCCTGTACATGAGTCCGGAGCAGGTGAAAGGCAAGAAACTGGACCAGCGGAGCGACATCTATTCATTCGGCGTGACGTGCTATCACATGCTGACCGGACGGACGCCATTCCGCGGCGAGACCGCCGTGGCCGTGGCGGTGCAGCACGTCAATGACGACCCTGAGCCGTTACGTCAACAGCGGCCGGACCTGCCGCAGGCCATGTGCGACCTTGTGCATCGGATGATGGCCAAGGAGCCGGGGGACCGGCCGGCGGACGCCCAGGCGCTTGGCAATGACGTGCGACGTCTGCTGAAGGCTTACAAAGAAAGTGGGCCTGCACAGGAAGCTGCGCTGGCCGAGCTGGCATCGACGGGACAGTTGAAGGCGCATTCCGGCAAGACGCGCACCGTCGCTGTGGCGGTCGCAGCGGCGGTGCTCATGGCAGGTGCGAGCGCTGGCATCGGCTGGATGCAGCGCACGCCGAGCATCCTGGAGCTGAAGAGCGCTGTTACGGCCGGCGTTGCCAAAGAGGCGACGGCCCAGGAGCAGTACGTGCGGGCTCAATTCTCCGGGGGCCTCGAGGAAGAATGGAAAGCCGTACTGGATAATTGGCCCGCGAACGATAATGAAAATCATATCTGGCGGATTCGTGCGACGGAGCAACTCGCGTTGCTGTATCTGAAGCAACCTGAGCGCGCCGACGACGCCCGGCGGATGCTGGATCTACTGCGGACTTACGGCAGCAAGTACGCAGTCGAGGCGACGCTCGGCGACGCGCTCCTGGCGGCGAGTCACAGTCCGCAGGACAACGCGCGTGCGGAGAGCATTCTGGTCACGTCAAAGTCACAGTTCGACCGGGACCTCACCGGCACGTGGCAGGAGCGATACATCGACCTCCGCCGTAAGCTGCAACTGGACGGCGGGCCGCCAGACGGCGGACGATAACCGTTCCCGGGACGCGGCTTTGCGGTGCGCTCTCGGGTGATTGCCAACAGACACACCCCGGTCGCTGTCGGCAACCGGGGTGTGTAGTGGTGGACGCCAGGCCGCAATCAGCCGTCATTCTGCCGGCGGCTCAGGCACGAGCCGCTCGGTCGCGACGGAATCCGTAGTTGCCGGAACGGAGTCGTCGTACTTGGACGCATCGGTCGCGACCCGCTCCCGGTGACGGTCGAGCATCGTGCGGACGGCCGCGCGGATGTCCGCGTCGTCCAGCCTCCGCAGGTCGCCGAGTTCCGCCAATGGTTTCATTGCGGCGACCGTTTTGGCCACCGTCGCTTCGAGCAGCATCAGTTCGGTGAGCTGGCGGCGCAACTCTTCAACTTTCTGCAGTTGCAGCGCCAGTTCATCCTGGAAGTCCGCCAGCAGGTCGAGGTTTTCGACGCCGGCCGCGATCTGACCGGTCTGGCCGGACAGCGACTGCTGCAGGCGGACAAGCTCCGCTGCGTTCTGGCTGGCCGTCTCGATCTGCGCGCCGATGTTGCCGCTGAGCGAATTGTGGAGGGCCAGCAGCCGTTCGGCGTTGGCCGCTGAACTGTCGGTGTTCTCAACCGACGCCAGGTTCTGCTGCAGGGCGATCAGACGCTCAGCGGACTGCTGTGCGGCGTCTGTGCCGGCGGCTGCGACCACCAGCCGCTGCTGCAGCGCGTCGATTCCGTCGAGTGCATTGCGCGCCGCGCCGGTCCCTTCGGTAGTCGCAATCAGTTCTTGCTGCAGATTTGCGATATTCGTTACGACCGCGCGGGAAGCCGCGATGTCGGCCTGCTGGATGTCGGCGGCAGCGCCCAGCGCCACGACGTCCTGTTGGAGGGAGTCGATCTGCTCAATGGCCCGCTGGACTTGTCCCTGCCGATCGCGGGTCGCGATCACCTGGCCGGCCAGTTCATCCCATCGCGTGACGATCTCGCCGGCGGCAGTTGCCCGCTCGGCGTTGATCTCAAGAGCACGTTCCACGTTGATCAGGGAATCG
Source organism: Planctomycetaceae bacterium (assembly GCA_046349775.1). Lineage (GTDB taxonomy): Bacteria > Planctomycetota > Planctomycetia > Planctomycetales > Planctomycetaceae > JAEUIG01. The sequence goes on from JAXMBS010000021.1 coordinate 32,890, forward strand.
AGCGCCGCCTGAGCGGCGTCGACCCTGGCGCCTTGCGCGATGAGCGCTCCCAGCAGATTGTTGGCGTGCGCGGCGTCGGCGGTTGTCCCGGCCAGTTGGTGCAGGTTCGAGTCGAACAAGCAGACCCGGCGCTCCAGTTGTTTGATTTGCGCGATCAGTGGTTGAGTCGTTTGGAAGTACAGGCCGGCGAACCCGAGGGCGGCACCGGAAATCAGGCTGGGCCAGTGACAATGACTCAGGAACCCGAAAACTTGATCACGAACGCTGGCAACCTCTCCCTTGGGAAGGATGCTATCGGTCACAGTGTGCTCCTTACGGACTGTTCAGTAGAAACGGTGAAAGCGAAAGTAGCGGGGCGGTGGCGATTGTGGCGAAGTCCGACGCGCCCAGATTTGCGCGGCCGGACAGGTTTGGCTGACCGCTGCACCTTACTAGGTATCGCCATTTTCACTGGTGGAGATTGCCTGTTCGGGAGGGATTCAGGAGGCGTTGCGATTGTGCTCCCGCGCAACCGGAACGACGCGCGCGACGGGACCAGGATCAATGAAATCCGGCGTCGACTCCGGGTAAGCTGAAGCGGCCGAAAACCGCGACAATTCCGCGAGAGCTGTGATGCAAACAGCGCAGATCAACGTCCGCGCCGCCAATCCGTCCGACCATGCGGCGATTGTCGAATTCAACCTGCAACTCGCGGCGGAGACTGAGGATAAGACGCTCGACCGCGAGCGATTGTCATGCGGCGTCGCGGCGCTGCTCGCCGATCGTGCGAAAGGGCGCTACTTCGTTGCGGAGGTCGACGGCACAGTCGTCGGCCAGATGATGCACACCGGGGAGTGGAGCGACTGGCGAAACGGCATGTTGTGGTGGCTCGGCAGCGTGTACGTGACGCCGGAGCATCGGGGTTGCGGCGTGTTCCGCCGTCTATTCGAACATGTGTTGGCGCTCGCCCAGGCGGATCCCACGGTGGTCGGCCTGCGGTTGTATATCGATCAGGACAACTCGGCAGCGCGGCAGGTGTACGCGCGGATGGGGCTGGGGCCGGCGGGATACGACGTGTTGGAGCGGATGTGGGACGACGAACGAGCACCCGTCCACAATGACAGCAGCCCGACTCCTGCGGAGCCGCCGGGCAGCTGAGTGTTTTAGCTATCGGACGCCTGACCTACTCCACCGTCGCCGACTCGCTGCGCTTTGCCGGCGGGACGAGCTTGTCGAGAATCCCGTTGACGAACTGCGCCGACTGGTCGCTGCCGAACTTTTTAGCGAGTTCGAGCGACTCGTCGATCACGACGCGGTGCGGCGTGTCGGTGTGCAGGAGCTCGAACGCGCCCTGCCTGAGGCAGTTACGATCGGTGCCTGCCATCCGGGCCAACTTCCAGTTATGGGCGACGGCCTGGATCTGTTCGTCGAGCTGCGGGCGGAACTCCATCACGCCGGCAAAGAGCTGCCAGGCGAAGAGCTGCAAATCGTGATCCGGCAGGCGCTCGGCGATCATCGTGCGCACGGTGCGGCCGTCCACATCCGGGTTGAGATCGACCTGAAACAGCATCTGCAGGGCGATCTCGCGGGCTTTACTCCGACGTGCCATGTCCTGACGTGCCTGTATGCAAAATCACGGGCCGAGTCCCTCCGGGACGCCGCCGTGCTGAAAGTTGTTCTCCGGGCGCAGTGATGAAGTTCACACCCGGGCAAATCGCGCGCCGCATTTCGGCCGGGAAGGCAAGGGCCGGCGGGCGCGGTCACATGATCGGCGGGCTCAGTTTTCGCAGCAGTCCGACCATTTCGAGTGCCGCCAGCGCCGCCTCGCACCCCTTATTCCCGGCGCTGCCACCGGCGCGGGCGAGTGCCTGCTCCATGTTACGGCACGTCAAAACGCCGAACAAGATGGGGATTCCGGTGTCGATCCCGATCTCCATGATCGCCCGCGAAACTTCGGTGTTGATGTACTTGTGATGCAGCGTCTCTCCCTGCACGACCGCCCCCAGACAGATGATGGCGGCAAACCGGTGGCTGCGGGCGAGGGTGTCGGCGATCAGCGGAATCTCAAATGCGCCCGGCGCCCAGGCGACGGTGATATGGTCATCCGCGACGCCGTGCTCGCCCAGCGTGGCGAGGGCGCCGTCGAGCAGCTTGCGGGTCACCACATCGTTGAAGCGCGCGACGACGATGGCGAATTTAACGCCCGCAGGAGTTTTGAGATCGCCTTCGAGGACGTGCGGCATGATCAGCGGCGTCAGCTCAGATTCATCGTCATCAGGAACTCTTCGTTCGTCTTCGTCCGTCGCATGCGGTTGACGAGCAGTTCCATCGCCTCGACCGGGTTCATGTCGTTGAGGACGCGGCGGAGCAGCCAGACGCGCTTCGATTCGTCGTCGTTCATCAACAACTCTTCGCGGCGAGTGCCGGACTTGTTGACGTCGATCGCCGGCCAGACGCGTTTTTCGACCATGCGGCGGTCGAGGTGCAGTTCGGTGTTGCCGGTTCCTTTGAACTCTTCAAAGATGACTTCGTCCATCTTCGAGCCGGTGTCGACCAGCGCTGTGGCGACGATCGTCAGGCTGCCCCCTTCTTCCACGCAGCGTGCCGCGCCGAAGAACCGCTTGGGATGTTGCAGGGCGTTGGCGTCGACACCGCCGGTCAGAATCTTGCCGGAATGCGGGACTTCCGTATTCCAGGCGCGGGCGAGACGGGTGATCGAATCCAGGAAGATCACCACGTCGTAGCCGTATTCGACCATCCGCTTGGCCTTGTTATGGACCATGTCGGCCACCTGGATGTGGCGGCTGGACGGCTCGTCGAAGGTGCTGGAAATCACTTCGCAGTTCGGGCCTTTGACCTGCCGCTCCATTTCGGTGACTTCTTCCGGCCGCTCGTCGATCAACAGGACGATGACGTAGCACTCGGGATAGTTCTCCAGGACGGCCTTGGCCATTTTCTGGAGAATGACGGTCTTGCCGGCGCGCGGCGGCGAGACGATCAGGCCGCGCTGGCCGAAGCCGATCGGCGCGACCAGGTCGACGACGCGCATGTTGACTTCTTCGGCATTCGTCGACAGCTTGATGCGTTCCTTGGGGTGCAGCGGAGTGAGGTCGTCGAACGGCACCTTTTCCGTGAGCAGGTTCGGGTCCTGTCCTTCGATGGCTTCGACGCGCAGGAGTGCGAAGTAGCGCTCGTTTTCCTTCGGCGGACGGATCTGGCCGGCGACGGTGGCGCCGTTGCGCAGGCCGAAGCGGCGGATCTGGCTCGGCGAAACGTAGATGTCGTCAGGGCAGGGGAGGTAGTGGTAATCCGGTGAGCGGAGGAAGCCGAAGCCGTCCGGGAGGATTTCCAGCGTCCCCTCACCGAACATCAGACCGTTCATCTTGGTCCGCTCCTTGAGGATGCGGAAGATGAGGTCCTGCTTCTTGAGGCCGGTGTACTCGCTGACCTTTTCCTTGCGCGCGAGCTCCAGCAGTTCTTTCATCGTCAGCCGCTGCAACTCGGCGATGTGAATCTCGCCGCGCTTGACCTCTTCGTAGCGTGCGTCGGCCGGATTGATGACCTCTTCGAGGTCTTCGTCGTCGTTCTCGACGGTTGCGGAGGTCGCGGCGACGTTGCCGTTCTCTTCGACGTCGACGGGCAATGATGATTCGCTGGCGGCGGAGGCAGTGGCCGCACGGGTGCGCGAAGCAGCGGACTTGACGGTCTTGGCCATTTCAGGACTTTCGTGGGCAACGCCCGGGGAGGGAGGGTCGAAGTGTTCGCGGTCGAGGTTGGCGGCCGATCGCTTCGCTCGCAGGATGCTGTGCCGCCGCATGTGGCCGGACGACGGGGAGGTTGACGTTAGTGTCGATGTCCGTGTGTGTCATCGCCGCCGAGGTGATGGGTGCGGCGCCAGTCATTGTACCAGTCAAGGAATTGCCGTCCGGCCCGTTCGAGGGAATCGGAATTGTCAATCGTCACGTCTGCTGCGGCTCGTTTGACGTCGAGCGGCAGTTGGCTGCTTTCGCGTCTCGCCAGCTCTGCGGCAGTCCAGTTTCGGGTTTTCAGGATACGTGCCAGTCGTACTTCGGCCGGAACATCAACAAACACCACTGCGTCGCAAACGTTCTGCCAGCCTGACTCCAGCATCACGGCCGCATCCAGGAGGATTAATTCGTGCTTCTGACCCGCATCGGCAATTTGCTGCTCGAGGTCTCGACGAATGACGGGGTGCACAATCTGTTCGAGTTGACGACGCGCGGTCTGCTCGGGTTCGCCCGGGCCGAACACCAGGGCGGCCAGACGGCCGCGGATGACGGCGCCCGACTCATCGAATACGCCTGATCCAAAGGCTTCGCGAAGGCTTTTCCGAACTTCCGGTTGTTGCAACGCTCGATGGCCCGCTTCGTCCGCGTTGATCACTTTCGCTCCGAGCGTGTTCCCGACCCAGTCCGCCAAGGCGCTCTTGCCGGACCCGATGCCGCCGATGAAACCCATCACGTGAAACCGGCGACCGCTCATCGGATGCGGCTGTCTGGTGGCACGAACACGCGTTCATGCGGGACGCGCAGCGCGGAAGGACTCCGCACAGGCGCAGGAAAAAATGGATTCTCGAGAAACAACACGTGGAGTTGGGCATCGGGAGACCCGCCTGCTCTCTGGCAGGCACTGCGGACTTCTCGATGCAAAGCCCCGGACGGGGCCACGACGGCAGACCTTCCTTGCAAACTGGGTCGCAACGATCCTTCAACGGGCGAGACGAGAGAGGGCTCTCAAGGTGTGTAGACATTATGCTGTCTGACGCAGGGCCGGTTGTCAATCCTCTGTCGCCGAGCGCCCCCGTTTTTTTTCGGGAGCCAGCAAAAAACCCCGCGAAATCCGTGCATCCTTGCCATTGTCCCTTGAGAAGCGGTTGCGGTCGGTTCCGTGAAATATCCGGGACATCCCGATAGTCTCACGATCGAAAACTACGACACTCATGCAATTCCTCTGTTCAACGTTCGGCAGCGCCGGTGACGTGTTTCCGATGCTGGGCCTCGCACTGGCGCTGTACGAGCGCGGGCACGAGATTCTGTTTGTGACGAACGGCCATTTCGAGTCGCTCGTGCGCGGACATGGGCTGCCGTTCGAACCGCTGGGGACCGAAGCAGACTATCAAGCCAGCATCAGCAATCCCGATCTGTGGAATCCGCGGCGGGCGTTCGGTCACGTGTTCCGATCGTTCGGGCCGTTCCTCAAGCGGCAGTATGAGATCCACACGCAGCATGCGGGCAAGCCGGACGTCGTCGCGCTGACGAACTGCCTCGGCTTTGGAGCGTTTGTGGCCCGCGACAAGTTTCACATCCGCACGCTCACGGTGCACTGCCAGCCGGCCGTCGTCTGGAGCGACATCGAGCCGCCGACGCTGCCCGGGATCATGGGGCCGCGCTGGCTGAAGAGCCTGATGTACACGCTCGGCGAGAAATTCGTGATCGATGGCGTCGTGTGCCCGTTCCTGAATCCCTGGCGCCGCGAACTGGGCCTGCCGCCGGTCAAGAAGATCACGCGGTGGTGGAATTCACCGGACGGTGTCCTGTGCATGTTTCCCGACTGGTACGCTCCGCCGCAGCGCGACTGGCCGCCGAATCTGGTGCAGACCGACTTTCCGCTGTGGAACGCGAACTCCAATGCCGGCCTGAGCGCGGACGTCTCCATTTTTCTCGAACAGGGCGACCCGCCGATCGTGTTCACACCCGGCTCGGCGAACGTGCACGGCGCGGAGTTCTTTGGTGCGGCCGTCGAGGCCTGTCATGCTCTGCGACGACGTGGAATCCTGCTGACGGAATTTCGCGAGCAGATTCCGGCCGCGCTGCCGGACACCGTAAAACACTTCGCATATGTTCCGCTCGATCTGCTCCTGCCGCGCTGTGCGGCGTTTGTGCACCACGGCGGAATCGGCTCGACATCGCAGGCGCTGCTGGCGGGAAATCCGCAGGTGCTGATGCCGCTGGCGCACGACCAGTACGACAACGGCACGCGGGTGGAGCGGCTGGGGGTCGGAGCGTCGATCCCGTCGCCGAAGTTCAATGGTGCGCGGCTGACCGAGGCGCTGCGAAAGCTATTGACGTCGCCATCCGTCGCGTCGGCCTGCCGTACAGCGGCGGCAAAGCTGGTGCAGCGCGACGGACTGGCCCGATCGGCCGCGGCGATCGAACGGCTCTGCGGTCTGCGGGCGAGTTGAGCGCGACGCCTGCCGAGGCATGAACTGCGGTCGCTGATCACGCCCGCGCCGACTGTTCGTCGGTTCCCATGAGGATCGCAATCCACCGTGTATCGGCGTTGCTTTCGAGCATGATCTTCACCGCCATCGTCAGCGGCACGCTGATCAGCATGCCGATCGGTCCCAGGACCCAGCCCCAGAAGACGAGCGACACGAAGACAACCAGCGTAGACAATCCGAGGCCGCGTCCCATCCAACGCGGCTCCACGAGATAGCCCATCACGGCGTTAACGACCATGTAGAGAACTGCGGCGGCAACCGGCAATTTGAAATCCCCTTCCGTCTGCAGGATGGCGAGCACCAGTGCCGGAATTGCCGCCAGCACTGAGCCGATGTTGGGTACAAAGTTCAGTAGGAACGCCAGCAATCCCCACAAGAGTGGGAAGTCGATGCCCAGCAACCAAAGCCCGACGGCGATCGGCACGCCGGTCATGAGGCTGGTCCAAGTTTTGATCGCCAGGTAACGGTGAATCTCCGTGACGATGCGTCCGAGGTCCTGCGTTCGGCGCGCGGCTCCGGGAGAAATCATCTGCAGCTTTTGCGGCAGCGCCGCTCCTTCTGCCAGCAGCAGAATGGCCGTGATGAGAATCATCAACGCCTGGCTGAGCATGCCCCCCGTCGTCCGCAGAGCACCGATGAAGTGCTGCATCAATGCGTCGGGATTCGCCCAGTCGGACCAGAGCGAACGGAGATCGTCCACGCGCATTTCCGCCAGCCACGCGTGCTTGTCGACCTGTGCTTCTAGGCGCGCGTTCCACTGTTCCGCCAGGCGCTGCGCCCGCGGCTCGTACGTCGTTGGCCATTCTCGAACGAAACGATTAACGGCGCCGGCAATCAGCCCGCTGAGAACGACCGTCACGACGACGAGCGCGGTCAGCGCCAGGGGCAAGGTCAGCCAGCGGGGAACGCCGCGCTGGCGCAGCCACGCCAGAGGCAGCGCGCTCAGGATGGCCACGAAGACCGCCATGAGGAACGGCACCACGAGGGCGGCGGCTGCGCGCAACCCGGCGATGATCACGACCAGTGCCGCTGTCCCGAGCAGGATGCGCAATCCGGAACTGAACACGCCCGGGTCCGCCGTGGCGGGAACCGTCGCCGGTGGAGTGGTCGTCGTGGCAGGGGGAGGAGACGTGGTGGCCATCGTTGGGCGCCGTCCGCAGATTCACCACTACTCTGAGCGATCGCCTGCCGGTTCCACAACTCAGTGCACCGCGAATTCTCGCAGCCTCTGCCGGACGATCGGCAGCTTCGGGAGCGATTCGACCGCAACTCAGGTCGGTGGCGGCGATTGGTAGTGGCCCTTGCCCCAGACGCGCTGGTTGAAACTCGCCGACGCGCCGCGTGGAATCGTGATCGTCGTCCACTGATTGCCGGCCAGCACGCGCGCAATGAGGATGATCTGGCCGACGTGATAGGCGGTGTGTGCCAGCGAACGCTGGATGGCCAGCGGCACCGAGTGGGGCTCGCCGCGGATGGTCACCGTTTTTGCCAGGTCGTCCGGCGTCGCCGCGGCAAGGGAATCAAACAGACATTGCCAACCGGCTTCCCAGTGGGTGAGGATCTCGGCTCGGTTAACAAATGTGTCGACGAATTCGCCGTCGCGGTTGCGTCCGGGCTTCTCGCCGTCCGTGGTCAGGAAATCCGTCCAGCGTGACAGCAGGTTCCCTGCCACGTGCTTCATGATGACGGCGATGCTGTTGGTGTTCGGATCAAGCGCGACGCGGAGGTTGTCGTCGGTGACCTGGGAGATCGCCTTGTCGGCCCAGCCCTTGTTGGCGCGATAGACGAAATCGTCGCATCGATGTACGCCCGCCCCAGATTTTCGGTTTCGTGTGACATTCTGCTCTCCTCTTAGCTCACCGCGCGACGTCGCAGCGGGGATTCAGCCGCTGAAACTCGGCGACGCCGGCGTCAGTCACGTGCGTGTCGGCAAGTCGCACCTGGAACAGGTGCGGCAAACCCGACAGATGCATCAAGCCGGCGTCGGTGATACCTGTCGCGGTCAGGTCCACAAGCTCCAGTCGCGGAAGCTTGCGGAGATGGACCAATCCGACATCGGTAATCGGTGTTATTCAGGAAGACCCAGTCGAGGTGCTTGAGTTCGCCGACTTCTGCCAGCCCGGCGTCATCCAGCGGCGTGTCTGCGAACTGGACCTTGGCCAGCACGGGCAGACCGCAAATGTGCCAAACCGGGACCGTGCACCTGCGTGCCGGTGAGGCACAATCGATCCAGATGCTGCAGATTCGACAGGTGGACCAGACCGGCGTCGGTGATCGGCGCGGATTGCAGATCGAGCGTCGCGAGATCCGTCAGGCCGCTGAGATGTTGCAGACCGGCGTCGGTGATGTCGGCCCGAGGCATGTGAAGTCGTTGCAGCTTGCGAAGCTTGGACCAGCGGGCGAGATGAGTGTCGGTGACTTCTCCCTCCACTGCGAACAGGGCGGTGACGTGCTTGCGGCGATCGGCCCACAGTTGCAGCGGACCGGGAAGTCTTTCGTACAGCCACGGGCAAATCGCGCGCCGTCTCGACGGCGATACCGAGCGGCTTGACTCGGCTTCGATTCGGCGCGCGGCTCGCGTCACCTAAAGTAAGCAAGCCGAGAATGGCGAGCAGCAGATCGCTCCACCCCAACGCCGCTGTCGCACGGTCAGCAGCCCCAGGATTCGGGGTCGCAGTCGACATGGCGATTATCGGAGATGGATTCCGTTTCACCCGCGTCATTGCGTGACGGGCATCCGGCTTGAGTTCGTGCAGGAATGCAACAACGCCCGCATCGGTCACGCGTATCGTCGAGCCGCAGGCGTTCCAGCATCGGCAACCTGCGAGCACCTGCAGTCCGCGTCGGAAACCTGCGTGTCGTCAGATTCAGGATCGCCAATTTGTCGAGCCCGATCAAATGCACCAGTCCGGCGTCCGTAATAGGTGTCGCGGCAAGATTGAGCCAGTGCAGGGATTTAAGATCACGCAGATGGACCATGCCGGCACGTCCATGCGTGTTCGTTCGGAGCACCAGATCCGCAAGGCCATGTCCTGAAGCGGGGCCAGTCCGCTGCCATCAATGCCAGTGCCCTTCAGCGACAACGACTCCAGCGATTTGAATTTCGACAGGACTGCCAGTCCATCATCGGTAATGCCGGTATTGTCGAGACTGAGCAACTTCAAACTCGACAGACCCCGCAGGTGCAGCAGGCCAACATTCGTAATCTGCGTCTCATCGAGGTAAAGCCGCTCAATGCCGCGCAGATTTCGCCACTTCTCAAGGTGCTCATCGGCCACCACAGTGCGGATGGAACAACCTCACGCGCCGCCGATTCTGCAGCTTGAACCGAACGTTGTCGGGGAGGCGTCGGGTCAGCCAATCGGAATAGAGACGCCCTGAGTACAACCGACCTGAAGGGTCTGGAATTCGGGAATGAGTTCAGCGCTTGCCTGCGCGTCCACCAGGCGTAGCCAATGGCATCGAAGTCGCCGCTGTCCACACGAAGACGAATAGCCACGTTCGCCGCCGTCGACGCGCCAGGTAATCGCAAGCAGCGGTTGCCGGAATGGCATCAGCAGTCGACATGACGAGCGCCTCCCGATCAGGATCCGCAAGTCAAACACTCAGTGCCAGGTTACGAATTCTTCGTCAGGAATCACCACGCCGTCCAGCCACCGTCGACGAGCAGGTTCTGACCCGTAATGTAGCTGCCGGCGTCGCTGGCCAGGAGGATCAGCGCTCCCTTCAGCTCATGCGGCACACCCATACGTTTCATCGGGTTCTTTTTGTTGAGTCGTTCGACCACGCCTGCGGAGCGGCAGCGCTGGGGAACGGGCCCGGGCTGAGGCAATTGACGCGGATATTGTCTTTAGCCCAGTACGCAGCGAGGTGCCGCGTCATATGAATGATGCCCCCTTTGAGCGTGTGATAGTGCACAGGACTGGCGTTACAGATCCCTTCGTACGCATCGGGATACGAGCCGACGACGCCGTACATCGACCCAATATTGACGATGCTGCCGCCGCCTTTGCGCCCAACGATATGCTCGCGCAGTCGCCGCGCCAGCAGGAAATAGCCGGTGGCATTGGCGAGCTGCTGATTGAACTCCTCACCGGTGACGCCGGTCCAGTCATTTTTGCTGGCGGCGTGGCCGTTGTTGACGAGGATGTCGAGTCGGCCGCGGTGCGCAACGGCCGCGTCGAAGCCGGAGGTGATCGTCGCTTCATCCAGCTGATTGATCACGACGCCCGCGTGCTTTGCTCCGCCCGGGGACGGGAGCGCGGCGGCGGCCTTATTCGCCTTTTCCTGATCGCGGCTCGAGACGACGACCGTGGCGCCGGCTTCGGCCAGGGCATTGGCGAACGCCGAGCCGAGATAGCCGGAGCCGCCGGACAGGAGTGCCACGCGGCCGGTCAAGTCGAAAAGCTGCTGAATGGTCGGTTCGGGCATAGCGGCTTGGGTTGTCGGTTCTCGGTCGTCGGTTTTCGGATGGGTTTATCGTTGATCGTTTATGGTTGATCGACAAAAAACCGTCGTTGATGGGCTTCCGGCATGCCGGCCCGTTTCGGAATTGATATTCGGATTCTCGTTCGTGTCGATCAACCATCAACCATAAACGATCAACGCTGTTCACCACGCGCGGCGTTGCTGAATCTCCTGGTAATTCTGCATTGCGAGCATCAGGAACATGAGGCCGCCGAATGTGCTCCGCAGGTACAGCAAACCCGCGCCGAGCAGCGCAGCCACAACAACGCTGATCCAGAGCGCGGCGAAGATACCGCGCTGCGGGCTGGCGGCGACGCACACTTCGCGACAGATCTGCCCGCCATCCAGCGGCAGCACCGGCATGATATTCAGGATTGTCCAGGCGAAGTTGATCTCGATCAGCATATACAGCGCGGAGACCCACAGCGCGGAGGCATTCTGCATTTGCGGGCCGGTTCCGAACACGGCATAAGCTACGAATGCTGCAATCCCGAGTGCGAAGCCGAACGCCGGACCGGCGGCCGTGACCAGGATCGCTTTCGGCGTCGTATAGCCGTGAGTCGGCTGATACAGCGTGACGCCGCCGAACTGATACAGCAGGATGCTGGGTGGATAGCCGAACAGTGCCGCAAAGCAGGCGTGTCCCAGCTCGTGCACCAGAATCGACAGGAACATCACGCCCAGCCAGATCAGCAGCAGCAGCGGACCCTGGTCGGGATCGCGGACCCAGTCAAATCCCAGCAGCACGCCGGCCAGCCAGAACCACGGGATCACGCGGACGGGGATGCCGAACAGCGAAAACGCGAGGTCGTAGCGAGTAGGTTGGATCGGGCCGAACATCAGGCGGAACCTCTGGCGACAGCACGACTGTATCGCCGGAACACCTCGCTCACCACGCTCGGCGTTGCTGGAGTTCCCGGTAGTTCTGCACGGCCAGCAGAATGAAGAACAGGCCGTTGTATCGCTGACCGTCAACCAGGAACCAGGCGCCGACGCACCCGGCCACAATGATGCTGATCCATTGCGTAACCGTCATTCCGCGATATGGGGATGCGGACAGGCAGACCTCGCGGGTTATCTGGCCGCCGTCCAGCGGCAGGACCGGCAATAAATTCACGAGGCCCCAGGCGATGTTCACCCAGAACAACTGGGCAAGTGCAAACCGGCCAACGTACGACACGTTCTCCGGGGGAACCAATTGACTCAGGCCATACACAGCACCGCCGAGAACGAAGCCGAATGCGGGACCGGCAAAGGAGATCAAGATCGCTTTCGGTGTCGTGTAACCGTAGGCAGGTTCGTAGAACGCCAGACCGCCAAAGTGATACAGCACAATGCTCGGCGGATAGCCGAACAGATTCGCGATGGTCGCGTGTCCCAGCTCGTGAACCAGGATCGAAACGAACAGGACACCCAGCCACATCAACAGGAGCAGCAGACCGTTTTCGCGATTTTGCAGCAGATCGAAACCGAGCATGACCCCAGTCAGCCAGAACCAGGGCGTGACGCGAACCGGAAAGCCAAACAACGTGAACTGCAGGTCGTACTGCGTTGCCTGAACCGGACCGAACGGGCCTTGCATCGAAACGGGACCTCCTGTGGCTGGTAGCGACTGTACGCCGCATCGAACGGAAGCGAAAGGAACGCGGTTGATCGTTGATGGCTTATGGTTTAGCGATCAACCATAAACCAGCCGCTGAGCTCGCGTTGACGCCTCCCGCCCCCGTGCCCATAATCCGCCGCGTGGCTCGCCGGTCGCATAAGCTCTCAGGTCTGTGGGGTTACCCCACGGCAGACACGTTGTTATTCACTCGACTGTGAGGAGTCGAGCGATGGGACTCTCCATCGCTCAACTCCTCGCCACAGGATGCGTTGTGCGGCCCGCGAGCCACTTCATGGTTGATCGTTGATGGTTGATCGACAAAGGAGAAATCCGAAATTCGAAGCACGAAATTCGAAAAGCATCGCGAACCTATTTTTCGGATTTCGACATTCGGATTTCGAATTTCCCCATTCGCCAGTCACAACCTGCGAATAGGAGCGGCGCATGGGGTTGTTTGACTGGCTCAAGGGGCTCGTGGGAGGTGGCCCGCCTCGAGACTCGGGTGACAGCTCACCTGAGCAGACGCTGGCTCAGGCGGCGGAGAAGCTTGGTATCGATCGCCGCGATCGTGCGCCGACGCTCAAGAAGCTGCGCTATCGCTCGGCACTGGTGCATACGCCGGGCAAGCAAACCGCGGCCGGGCGCAAGCGTCCGTATATCGGTGCGCCGCGCGACGTGCGAGTCGGCACTTGGCTCGACTTCAGCACCGACGCCGATCCGCGCTGGCTGGATTACTACGGCCTGCCGCTGCTGAAAACGCCGGACGATCTCGCCGCCTGGCTGGGAATTCCGTTCGGCAAGCTCGCGTGGCTGTCGTGCCGCTGGAAGCATGGATTCCGTCCCGCAACTGTTGATGCGGCTCACTATCACTTTCGCTGGGTCCAGAAACGATCCGGCGGTCTGCGGCTGATTGAAGCGCCCAAGGTCCAACTCAAGGCGGTGCAGTTACAGATTCTGCGCGGGATTCTGGATCACGTGCCCGTTCATCCGCAGGCGCATGGATTCTGCCACGGCCGTTCGACGCTCACGAATGCCGAGCCGCACGTGGGTCGGCGCATCGTGCTGAAGCTCGACTTGGAGAACTTCTACCCCAACGTTCGATACAGCCGGGTTGTCGCGATTTTTCGCGGCCTCGGCTTCAGCAGGGATGTCGCCCTGTGGCTGTCGAGGTTGACGACGTCAGCCGTGCCGTGGAATGCGGATTCAAAGCTCCAGCATCCGCTGCACCTGGCGGCATTGGGATGCTTTCAGCGGCATCTGCCGCAGGGGGCGCCGACGTCGCCGGCGCTCGCCAATTTATCGGCCTATGCGCTGGATGTGCGGATGGCGGGCCTGGCGCGCAAATTCAGTGCGAACTATACGCGGTATGCCGACGATCTCACATTTTCCGGCGCGCGGCGGTTCGCCGGCGCACTGCGGGATTTCATACCGCTCGCGCGTCAGATCGTGCGGGACGAGCGCTTCCGGCTGAACCGGAGCAAGGGCCGAGTCCTGCGCAACAACCAGCGTCAGACCGTGACCGGCGTCGTCGTGAACTCGAAGCCCAACGTCCGCCGCGACGAGTACGATTGCCTCAAGGCGACGCTGCACAACTGCCTCAAACTGGGACCAGCGGGCCAGAACCGCGACAGGCATCCACGGTTTGCCGAACATCTGCGGGGGCGGATTGCCTACGTGACGCAGCTCAACGCGGTGCGCGGTGCAAAGCTGCTGGCGATGTACGAGCGGATCGACTGGCAGCGGTAATGGGTTTATCGTTGATGGTCGATCGATGATCCATAAACGGTCAACCAACAACCATCCCGGCGCGAACTCCGGCGAACGCCGTGTGTCCGCAGTCGCTGACTGCTGAGGACTGTTCGCTGATCGCTATCACCCGCCATGCGCGTCGTCATTGATTCCTCACCCGCTGAGTGGTTGTCGCACGCGGCTCCGCTACTGACGCGCGCCGAGGCGGAGAACAACCTGCTGCTCGGCCTGGCAGCACAGGCTGCGGCGGATACCAGCGGCAGCGACTGGGAAATGCACTTGCTGCGGACCGTTGATGGCGAAGCCACTGTCGGGGCCGCAATGGCCACGCGACTGAATCTGATCCTGAGCCGGCAATCGGAGGTGGGCTTGTCGCTGATCGCCGACGAGCTCGTGCGGCAGGGGGTATCGCCCCCCGGAGCGGTCGGGCCGGATCAAATTCCCGCGACGTTCGTGCGGCTGTGGACGCAGCGGACCGGCGCCACCGCGACATTGCGGCAGGATCAACGAATACACGAGTGTCACCGGGTGGTTGAGTTACCGCGCGCGGCGGGCCGGTATCGCCAGGCCGCAGCGGCGGACGTACCGGTGCTGGCGGACTGGTGGGTGGCGTTCCACATCGACGTCGGAGCTGCACGGATGGACGACGATCCGGCGGCTGCGGTGGGCCGGCTGATCAGCCGCCAGGATCTGTTCGTCTGGGAGGATGCCGGCCGGATCGTGTCGTGCGCGGCGACGATGCGGCGGACTCCCCACGGGGCCGTGGTGGCGTTCGTGTACACTCCGCCGGTATCGCGCGGCCGCGGATACGCGACGTCCTGCGTGGCGGATCTGACCCGCGCAAACCTGGCTGCCGGCGCCGACTTCTGCTGCCTGTATACCGACCTGGCGAATCCGATCTCCAACTCGATCTATGCACGGATCGGTTATGTGCCGGTCTGTGATTCGCAATGGTGGGCTGCCTCCCAAGAAGTTGAAGCCCTATTCTGACGGCTGAACGCTGACCGCTCAAAAAACGCCGAATTGACGAGCGAACCGATTCGGATTAGAGTTGTCGGAGACGGTTGTCCGAAAGAAAGACCATGCATCCGTTCCTCCTCGACCTCGGCCTGCTGCTTACCCTGCCTCCCCAAGGGAGGTCTTAGGCCGTTGTCCGTCTGACCGCTGCAGACATCAGCCCTGAGACTCTCCCGGAGTCTCGGGGCTGTTTTTGTTGGGGTTGTCGGTTATCGGTCGTCAGTTTTCGGTTTGCCCCTTGCCCCTTAGCCCTCGCCCCACTTTCAACTCTCAACTCGCCATGTCTGACACGATCACGATCTTTGATACCACGTTGCGGGACGGCGAGCAGTCGCCCGGGTGCAGCATGTCCGTGGACGAGAAGCTGGAGGTCGCGAAGGCGCTCGTCGAGCTGGGGGTCGATGTCATCGAAGCCGGGTTTCCGATTGCCTCGCCGGGGGACTTCGAAGCCGTCCAGAAGATCGCGCGGACGTTCGGGAGCCAGTCGTGCATCTGCGGACTGGCGCGTTGTCGGCCGGAAGATATCGACCGGGCCTGGGATGCGCTCAAGGATGCGCAGAACGTGCGGATTCATGTGTTTCTGGCGACGAGCGCGATCCATCGCGAGTTCAAGCTGAAGATGGCGAAGCAGGAGATCGTTCGCCGGGCGGTCGAAATGGTGCAGCATACGTGCGATCGGATGTCGCAGCGCAGTGACATCAAGACGCCGAATGTCGAATTCAGCCCGGAAGACGCGGCGCGGACCGAACCGGACTTTCTGTGTGAAGTGGTCGAGAAGGCCATTTCCGCCGGCGCAACAACGGTCAACATCCCGGACACGGTCGGTTACGCCACGCCGAGCCACTATTACAACGTCATCAAGCATTTGAAGGATCACGTGCCCAACATCGGCCAGGCGGTGATCAGCGTGCATTGTCACAACGACCTGGGTCTGGCTGTCGCCAACAGCCTGGCGGGTGTCGAGGCCGGGGCGCGGCAGGTGGAGTGCACGATCAACGGCCTCGGCGAACGGGCCGGCAATGCGGCGCTGGAAGAGATCGTGATGGCGCTGCGGACCCGGAACGATTACTACAGCATCAGCTCGCGGATCAACACACAGAAGCTGTTTCCGACGAGCCGGCTGGTGTCCGGTATCACCGGCATGAAGGTGCAGCGGAATAAGGCGATCGTCGGTCAGAACGCGTTCGCCCACGAGGCGGGCATCCATCAGCACGGCATGCTGCAGGACCGGTCGACGTACGAGATCATGCGGCCGGAGGACGTCGGGTTCGTCGGCACGAATCTGGTGCTGGGCAAGCACAGCGGACGGCACGCGTTTCGCGACCGCGTGCAATCGCTGGGCTACACGCTGGACGAAGAGACGTTCCAGAAGGTGTTCGATGACTTCATCGTGCTGGCGGACAAGAAGAAGGACATCTACGACGCGGATATCTTGGCGCTGATCGAGACCCGTTCATTCCAGGTGCCGGAGCGCTGGAAGCTCAATTCGTTCCACGTTTTCGGCGGGAC
The DNA here is from genome assembly GCA_046349775.1 of Planctomycetaceae bacterium. GTDB lineage: Bacteria > Planctomycetota > Planctomycetia > Planctomycetales > Planctomycetaceae > JAEUIG01. Next base: position 49,455 of record JAXMBS010000021.1, read on the forward strand.
GGGGACGATTCCGACCGCCACGCTGGTGCTGATCAATGACGACGGCAGCAAGGTGCAGGACGCGTCGACCGGTGACGGACCTGTGGATGCCGTCTTCAAGTGCCTGGAGCGGATCACCGGCGTAAAGGCGAAACTGGACAACTACAGCGTACGGAGCGTATCGAGCGGCCAGGACGCGCAGGGGGAGGTGAGCGTCGAGATCGAGGCCGGCGGGCTGACCTATCACGGGAAGGGCGTGAGCACAGACATCATCGAAGCGAGTGCGCGGGCTTATCTGCAGGCGCTCAACAAAGCGGCGGCGCATTCCGGTGGGCGGTCGTTGCATCCGCAGCACGGAGTGTGAGACGAGCGAAGAGTTGAGAGACGAGAGTTGAGGGTGGGGCGAGGGTTAAAGGGCAAGGGGTGATGCTCATGCCTTGCGACTTTCACACCTTCGCACCTTCGTCTCTGAAAACCGATCACCGATAACTGACGACCTTCTTTATGTTCGTTGACCGCGTGGAAATTCACTGTCAGGCCGGCAACGGCGGCGATGGCTGCATTGCTTTCCGTCGTGAGAAGTACGTCCCACGCGGCGGGCCGAACGGCGGCGACGGCGGCCACGGCGGCAGCATCATCGTTCGCGCCGAGCGCAACCTCGGCAGCCTGACGAACATCGTCGGGCATCGGCAGTGGAAGGCGCAGCATGGCGAGAAGGGCATGGGTTCGCTGAAGACCGGCGCCAGCGGCGTCGATGCGGTGATCCTGGTGCCCCCCGGCACGCTGATCAAAGACATCGATTCAGGCGAAGTGCTCCGCGACCTCGAACGGGATGGGGAAGAGTTCGTGGTCGCCCGTGGCGGCAAGGGTGGGCGCGGCAACAAGCGGTTCGCGACCGCGACGAATCAGACGCCGCGAACCGCCGAATCGGGCGAACCGGGCGAGATCCGCGAGGTGCTGCTGGAACTCAAGCTGATCGCCGACGTTGGCGTGATTGGCATGCCTAACGCCGGCAAGAGCACGCTGCTGAGCCGGCTCTCCGCGGCGCGGCCCGAGATCGCCGACTACCCGTTCACGACGAAGTTTCCGAACTTGGGCGTTGTCCGGGTCAGCGACGATTTCGAGTTCGTGATGGCCGATATCCCGGGCCTCAGTGAAGGCGCCCACGCCGGCGTGGGTCTCGGCCACGAGTTCCTCAAGCACGTCCAGCGAACGCGCGTACTGGTGCATCTCGTCGAGCCGGCGCCGGTGGACGGCAGTGATCCGATCGCGAACTACCGGCAGGTGCGCGAAGAATTGCGGTTATACGATCCGTCGCTCGTCGATCGGCCGGAAGTGCTGGCCGTCTCGAAGTGCGAACTGCCGGAGGCGCGAGAGTGCGTCGCACAGCTTGCGACGGAACTCGGCCGCGAAGTGTTGCAGGTCTCATCGGCGACGGGGACGGGGTTGCCGGAACTCGTGCGGGCAGTCGTGGCGTCACTGCGGAGCATGTAGCACAAACGTCTTCCATTTGTGCGGCTTCGCGCGCGGACTCGCAAGCGGGGACGCTTGTTCTACGATCGCCGCCGCAGCCGGCTGACGAATCGTTCCAGATCGTCCGACAGCGGGGCTTCGAACTCCAGACGCTCACCCGTTGCCGGGTGATCGAACGCCAGTCGCGCTGCGTGTAATGCCAGCCGGGGAGCGCCGCTGGCGTCGTTCACCGGCGGCCCGTTCATCCGCTTGCGGTAAATGGGATCGCCGCAGACGAGGTGTCCCGCTTCGGAGAGGTGGATGCGGATCTGATGCGTCCGGCCGGTCTCCAGGACACACTCGATCAGCGAATAATTGCCGAGTTGCTCCAGTGGTCGCACGTGCGTGACGGCGCGCTCTCCCTCGTCAGGCTTGTCCGTGCTGCCGCGCAGGCCGTCGCCACGGTCCCGGATGAACTGAGTATCAAACGTCTGTGCGGCCGGATGGCCGTGGACGACGGCCCAGTACACGCGTTCGTTCGAATGCTTCTTGAACTGCCGAACGAGGTGCTGTTCGGCGGCTGGCGTGCGGGCAAACACCATCACCCGCTGGTATCGCGATCCAGCCGGTGGACGGCGATGACCTTGGGCGGTTTCCCGCGAGATCGGTCCGGCACCGGCCGCTTGCCACGCTGGCGGTTTCGCGACTGACCGCGCGTCGGTCCGCGCGGTCGTTCCCACTCCTGCACCAGCCGCGGCAGGACTTCATCCAGCGTGGGCTGGAGATTCTTGCGGGCGGTTGGCCAATTGCGTTCTTCGCGGTGCCGCAGCGTGGTCATCAGGGCCGGCTTGACGACGACGACGACGTGCGGATCGCAGTACAGCAGTACAACGTCGTCCGCTGTGGGTTGCGGCGTGCGCGGCGTCTCGAAGACGTGGACGACGTCGCCGCGCTTGACTCGGCGGCCGTGATCGACGCAGATGGCGCCGTTGACGGACACGCGACGCGCCGAGAGCAATTGTTTGGCATCCCCCCACGAGAGGTCCGACTGCCAATGCCGGAGTGCGGCGACAAGCGTCTGGCCGTTGAGCGAATCGGGAACGTGAAGAACTTGCTGGACCACGCCGGACACGTGTAGCAGGTCAGTCAGCGGGTCTCAATCGCGGCAGCGGACGGGAACCAGTGCTTTGTCACAACTGAAGATGCGGGCTGGGTGCCACTGGCTTCGCCAGTGCTTTCCAAACCTGACACTGCGTTTCATTCACACTGGCGGAGCCAGTGGCACCCCAAGATTTACGTGTGACGCTGCACCAACGCACTTGACATTGCCGGCGCCCTACGCCGGCGAGGCGTGATGCGGCGTCATTGGCGATTGAGGATTCGGCGAATCGGCAATGGCTTCGAACCGGTCACGGTAGCGCCAGCGTTCCCACCAGTTGGCCTTGCGCAGATTAAAATCGCCGGGAGGGACGACGTGCTCTTTGCCGCGGCGGGTCTTGAGCAGCAGCGAGCCGTCGTTGCGGACTTCGGCGACGATCCAGAATTTGTCGACCGTGTAGGCGTACTCGTCGCCGTTCTCTGCCGGGAGCACGTTTTGCGCACGCGGCCCCGGGTGCGTGCTGAATTTCGTCTTGCGATAAATGACCCAGTCGCCGGGCTGAATTCCATTTCGCATTACGGTGATCATCCCGTCGTGCCCTCGCTGCCCCTCACTCTCCGGCCTGATGTCCAAAGTGCCGGTCGGCGAAACCCAGATACTGCATCCAGTCGTAATCCGTAACGTCATGCCCACCGCTGCGGACATGATAACCGATGGTGCCCTGATTCAACGGCGAATCCAGGTCCGGCATTGCGCCGCTGGCCGCACTCAGGCCGTCTGTTCCGAGGAGCCGGTACACCGGATCGGCGTGCCATGCCCCCAGAAATTCTCCCAGCGGATCGGCCCACCGGTCTTCGACGGCGCTCGCCACGTAGACCGGTCGCGGTGCGATCAACGCGATCAGTTCGTGCTGATCCACCGGCAGTCGATCCTCGTGCAGATTGTAGGCATTGAAGTGATCGCAAAACCAGTGAGGAAATGAAGTATTAATGCGGGCGACCGTCTCTCCGTAGACCCGCATACTGAGCGCCGCGCCTCCGCAGCCCGAGTTGTTGGAGATCGCCATGGCGAACCGCTCGTCCTGCGCCGCCGCCCACAGAGCCGTCTTGCCGAGTCTTGAATGGCCAATGACGACCACGTGCCGGGCGTCGACCGCCGGATCCCGCTCGAGGTAGTCGAGGGCGCGGCTCAGTCCCCAGGCCCACGCGGCGATTGAGCCCCATTCGTCCGCCGCCGGCGCCATTTGACCGGGCCGGTAAAACAGCCGATGAATGCCGAAGTGGAATCCGTTGTCGAAATCGGGGTCGATGTCGCCGTAATAAATCGTCGCGAGGGCATATCCACGATTGACGATCATCTCGACGGGCCATCGCCGGGCTTCCGATCCCCGCGACTGCTCCGTCGCGCAATGGTCGACGTAGCCCTCCTCGGGTTTGTTCCGGAACCAGCCGGCGTTGAGAGTGATGCCGCGATCGGGTTGAACCGCATGATTCCCGCCAAAGTTGAGGCCGAGAAACGCCGGCACAGCCTGGCGTGTTTTCGGAATGTACATGAGCAGTGACATCTTCGGTCCGGCCTTGTCGGCCGTGAACCAGACGTTGACCTCTTTACGAATCGCCTTGCCGCCGAGGGCCTGGTCATCGATTAATGCGACCTCCCACGCGAATTCGGCCGGCCGGGGCGGGCTGCGGCCGTAGACTTGCTCTTCGAACAGCTTCAGCAGCTCCGGCCGCCGCCGCGTGCGCCAGGTTTCGGCATCGGTGACGTGCTCCCCATTCGCCAGCAACAGTGGATCAGGGAGCGTATATGGCAGGACCTTAGCTTCGTCGTAGTTGGCCTCGTCGGCGAATGCCAGGCCGCTGATGAGCAGGACGAAGCCCCAGGTTGACAGAACACGCAGCGTCATGACTCGGTCCTCAGCAGTTCCACGAGCTGCGGCAACAACCGTCGCAATGCGCGACCGCGATGGCTGAGCTGCTGTTTGACGATCGGTCCCAGCTCGCCGAACGTCCGATGATACTCGCGAATCAGGAAATACGGATCGTAGCCGAAACCACTCGTCCCATGCGGTTCGGTGGTGATGCGGCCGTGGCAGTAGTCCTCCACGTGCAGGCGAACGGCGCCGATAGGATCGGCCACCGCTACGTGGCAGACATACCGCGCGCCGCGCCGCTCGGCCGGCACGCCTGCCAGCTCGGCGATCAACAGTTCGTTGTTCGACTGATCGGTGGCGCCAGATCCGCTGTACCGCGCCGAGTACACGCCCGGCCGCCCCCCCAGCGCTTCGACTTCGATCCCGCTGTCCTCGCCGATGGTCCAGAGCCCGAGGCAGCCGGCGATCGTCGCGGCTTTCTTGCCGGCATTGTCGGCAAACGTTTGGCCGTCCTCGACGACCTCCGGTGTCGGTGGCAGCTCATCCAGGGAGGCGACGGCGATGCCATGCGGCTGCAGCAGAGCGCGCAGCTCGCCGCACTTCTTGGCGTTGCGGGTCGCGAGCACAATCCGTTGTGAGGGCGCCGTCATCGATTCCGTCCGCCGGGACCGCGAGTGTGCGAATCGGTCGCGGATCAATTCTGTCCGAAGTCGTCCTGCGTCAGTTCGTCGAGCTGGGCCTTGAACTCGTCCCGTTCCTTGCGCGTCAGATCGAGATCGAACAGCAGGTACTTGATGTCGAGCCGCAACTGGGAGAGGGCTTCCTGCACCAGCTCCAGAATCCGGCGGCGGCGGCGGACGCACTCGACCACGCGGATATATGCCGGTTCGAGCTCGCGTGACTGGTGGTCCGGCAGAGCGGCGATGGCGCGACCCAGTTCGACGAGTTCACGCGGCAATTCGTTGGCCGTCGCGTCGGTGAGTCGTGAAGAAGCGTTCATAATCCAGCGCCTTGCGGAGTCTCTGAAGCAGCCATGATTCTGCCCCGACGTGTTGACGAAAAGCAACAGTGTGCCGCAAGTTTCCGCCAATTCGAGGGTTACGGAAGGCCGCCGTGTCGAGGATGCCGGGCGACGGAATGCGGCGCGTTCGTATTGGTGCGTTGAGGCATCTCCCTTACAATCCAAGGTTTACGGCCGCGGGCCCCCTCTGGAGGAGGCGCCGCCATCCGATCGACGTTCCTTTGCAGGCGGTGTTCGGCTGACCGGCCGCGCAAGAGCGACGGATTGAGGAACCACCCGGCCATCGGGGTCCAGGGAAGGACCGCGCGTGAGGGCGCACTTCGCCAGCCTGACTCTTCACCCCTGCGGCGCAGCCCGGCAGCTGTTGCTGATCGTGGTGCTGTTGTGCACGCCGGTCGCCGCGGCCGATGGCGTGATCCAGAACGGCGTCTACCACAATGGGTTCGACGAGCCCAACGCATCGTGGGTAATGACTCCGCATCCCGGCGCACCGACACACATGCAACGGCGGATTGGCAGTGATCGGAATTCCGTCGTCGAGGAGTTCGGCTTCTTCGTCCGGCAGCCGGACTCAAACCTGGTGGTCGCGCACGAACTGCCCCCCAGCGTAGTCTACGAGGAACTGACTGCGTCGATCTGGGTCCATTCCAACTGCACCGCCGTGCAGGTCGGCCTGGTGCTCCGGTTTCCGCTGCAACTGGACCCGAGCACCGGCGAGCCGGCACAGGCCGTGCTGTTTGGCGAGAGTTACACAAAGCCGAATGAATGGCAACGACTCACCTGCCGCACTACGCGCGATGCCGTACAGAACGTCGTTCGGCTGTTGCGCAACCAATTGCGGCAGCAGTCCGACGCTGTCCTCATCGACCAGCGGACGATCATCGTCGAACGGATCGTCGTGAAGCTCGACGTTCAAGACGGACGGACGAGCCTGAAACTCGACGACGTCGAATTCGGGCCGATTGTGCAGCCTGCCGAGGTCAAAACCAATCCCGACTCCCCCAGACGGGCGCCGCGCGAGACACAGCGTCGGGCCACATTGGGGGACGACCAGGTGCTGATCGACGGTCGTCCCAGCGTCGTCCTGTTTACCCCCTATCAGGGGGAAGAAGTCGACGCCCTGGCGAAACTGGGGTTCAACGTAGCCTGGATCGATCGCTACGACGACACCGCCCTGCTCACCGCGCTGGGGGAAGTCGGATTGCTCGCGATGGCGAACCCGCTGCTGCGAGAGATTCCTCTGGAAGAAGTGCTGCAACCCGACTCGGACATCGGGCTGGTCGCGTTCAGCGAAGACACATCCAACATCGTGTTCTGGAACATGGGGACGCGGATTGCGTCTGCGCACCTCCAGACGCAGTCGAAGCTGATCGAGAAAGTCCACGAAGCGGACGCGCGGTTTGAACGGCCCGTGCTGATCGATGTGATCGGCGGCGAGCGTGAATTCCACCGCCATGCGGACGTGATCGGCTCCAGCCGGCACATCCTGAATACGTCCACTTCGCCGCAAAGCTATCTCGAATACCTGCGCAGGCATCGCAAGGCGGGTCTCCCGGACAAGCCCATGTTCACGTGGCTCCAGACCGAAGTCGCCGACGCGAACCTGGTCACGCGCACCGAGGGGCAGTCGTTGCCGCTGGTCGAGCCGGAGCAGATCTGGATGCAGGGCTATGCGGCGCTGTCGGCCGGCTACAAAGGGATCGGGTTCTGGAAACTGACGTCGCTGACGGCGCCGATCCCCGGCAACGAAGAGCGCCGCAAGGCCATCGCCCTGTTCAACGCGCATGTGCAGTTGCTCGAGCCCTGGCTGGCGAGCGCCAAATTCCAACGGCTGGTGCCGGCGACCGTTGGCACGACCTCTTCCGCGCGAACGCTGCGCAGCCGCCCGAAGGGACTCGAAGGTTTCATGGGCGGGCTGAAAGCCAGGCCGGACGAGGAACCTCGCACCGAAGTGCAGGTCGCAGTCTTCAGTTGCGAACAGGGCCTGCTGCTGCTGCCGCTGTGTACGAAGACAACAGTCAGTTTCAGCCCGGTCCGATGCTGGCCGACGAGCTGCATCTCGCCGTCGTGCCGGAGAATATCCAGGCATGGAGGTGACGACGACCAGCGTGGCTCCGCTGACCAACAAGCTGGAGCCGCTCCTCGTCCGAAGGCTGCTGCATCCGGCTATCGCGGTTTGATCAGTTCACGGCGATTGTCCTGACCAGCGGTGAAGCGCCGGATAACCCAGCAACGAAGCGCAGGCGCTGCAGGGCGAATCGCCCGCAACTGGATCGATCTTTGGCCCGCGCCAAGACGGAACGAGGCTGAGCGTCCACGGCAAACTGGTGGCCGTGGCGCCGCTGATTCCGAACGCCGAAACCATTCTCTCCGCCGCGACCGCGCGGTGGACGAGGCAGAATCGAGGTTTTCACAGGGGGACTTCGACAGCCGCGACTCCAGAGTTCCAACGCGCTGCGATCATGACGCGCTGTCCAGCGAATGCACTGGGACAAGGCAGTCTCTCAGTCAAAACTGACGCGTCGGGAGTGTCCAGCCCCGCATACGATCTCGCTTCCCAGACGCTCCCCTCGACCATTGGGCGTTAACGGCGAGATTGGCAAACGCTCGGCGAAGGACGACAACCTGCTGCGGTCCGGCGGATTCGAAGACGCCGAGACATTCCGCGCGCATGGCTGGGACCACCACCAGGGGGCCGATCCGAACGTCCGTTCGCGGGCGGAGCTGTTCGGCCTGAGCAAGTTCGAGGGCGTCGCCAGCTATGCGACTGCAGGCCGATCCGGTCGATCCGTCCCAGCCTCCCGATCAAGTCCTGGACCCGCCCGAGCGGATCGTCAGCCCGCCGATCCCCGTCTACGCCGGGCAGATCGTCCATATCAGCGGGATGGTCCAGGTCGTCACTCCACTCATGGGTAACGCCGACGGACTTGTCATCTACGAGAGCACGAAGGGGACGGTCGGTGCGCTCCGCTGGCGCGAGCCGACGCCGCCGAAGACGTGGCAGCCGTTCCAGTTGATCCGTGAAATTCATCAGAGCCAGGATTTGACGATCACGATCGAGCTGCGGAGCCTGGGGGACGTGCGGATCGACGACCTGAAGGTCGTGGCGATCGATGCGGAGTGAAGCGGGTCGTCGGTAGTGGGTAGCAAAAGAACGTCCGCAGCAGCCGCTTGCGGATTGCGCCGTCCGTGCCGCGCGCTATACTGCGCGCAGCGGCCCGACCTCATCACCTTCTCAAAGCGGCCGCAACATGTCGAGCGCCGGCCCTCGACCAATGTCGTTCGATCTATCGCTGGAAAGCATTCGTCATGGGTTTGCTGCAGGAATTCAAGAAGTCGCGCTGGAAGGGGAACGTCATCGGGATATGGCGCAAGGGTCGGCATCGTCACCAGCGCGTCGTCATTGCAAGATCGTCACTTCGCTGGTGACGGACATGATCACGCCGGTGATCGGCAACTGCTGCTGGCAGGATTTCAACAATCTCTTCATCTGGTTTGGCAGGCAATAAACTCGGCACGTATGCCGCCACGAAAGCGGGCCCGGAAGCAGGTCCGGCCATTGGATATGGCGCCTTTATCCAGTCCACAATCGATTTCCTGATCGTGGCGCTCGCCATGTTCCTGGTCATCAAGCTGATGAACCGCGCCCAAGACCTCTTCGAGCGCAAAAAAGCCGAAGAGCCGCCGCCGGCGCCGCCGGAGGACATCCAGCTTCTGCGTGAAATCCGCGATTCGCTCGCGCGACGGTAATTGCCGGAACACGATATCGACGGCCGGGCGCAACGAAGTAGCCCATAAGGTCAGGCAGCCGGGCTGCGACAATCAGCGTCCAATGAAACCGCGAATTGCCATGCTGCTGCTGCGCCGTGACGCGTGAAATCCGCATCGTCACGTTCCAAATGAGCAACCCGGCATGTATACGGCAAGCCGCAGACGTCGCGAACCAGTCCCCCCACGCGACGTACAGGCTGCCCCGAGGTCCAGCGGTACTGTTGAAATCAAGGCCGCATTGAGCTGCTTGTAGAACCGGCCGGACTTGTTACCATGCTAGTGCACGTCGACCGCGTCGCTGCGCTTGCCGTCGTAATCGATGAACATTTCCGGCTCGCGGATCACACCATTGCCGTCGATGAACGCCGAGATGCCGGTGTTTACCGCCCGCACCAGCGGCGTGCGCGTCTCGATACAGCGGAAGGCCGACGTGATCAAATGCTGGTTCAGCTCGCTCGATCCGTGGAACCAGCCGTCGTTGGTGAGATTCACGAGACAATCGACCGGCTGCTCCTTTTCGGCGGCTTTGACCATCTCGCGGACAAGGTGCGGCACCGTGTCCTCAAAGCAGATCGTCGGCAGCAGCCGTCGGCCGCCGGAGTGGAACACGTGCGCGTTCCGGCCGGCCGAAATCCCCATCTCGCCGGCGAACGGAAACAGCCGCTGCAATCCCGTGAACGTGTCGGCGAGCGGGATGTACTCGCCGAACGGCACGCGGTGCATCTTGTCGTAGCGACCGGCGATGCTGCTGGCCGCGTGATCGATGAGTAGCGCCGAGTTGTAGTGCGCCAGCTTGCCGGGAGTGGCGTCGAGCGCGTCTGAGCCGATGATCAGATCGGCGCGCGTCTTCTCGCTCAACTCAATCAGCTCCCGCCGCGCCGCGTTTTCTGCGGACCGCCACTCCTTCACGTCCAGACCGGGATGCAGCGCCTGCAGCTCCTCGTCGCCCATGTCCGGATCGGTCGTCCGCACACCCCAGCGAAACATCGTCTCCGGCCAGACAATCAGGTCCGGTTGATAGCGGACCGCCTCTGACGTGAGGCCGACGTGCAGCCGATAGATCTCATCAAATCTCGAGCCGTCGTGTTTCAGTGAAGACGGGAAGTTCCCCTGGATCAAAGCGACGCGCGGGCCGGCGGGAAACTCCGCCTCGCGCCGCATCGTGCCATAGACCAACGCAGCAGCGACGAGCGACAGCGTCGCGCCGATGCCGATCCATTGTCGGCGCCCGGTGACATTCGACAGACCGTTCGGAGCGTCGAGCGACGCCGTCCCCAGGCGTTGCAACCAGGACCACGGCACGCACCCCGCGAGTGCGGCGTTCCCCATCGCGACGAGGAAGCTCACGCCGTAGGCGCCGGTGAGGTCGCTGATCTGGATCAGCCGATTCCACTCAAACTGTGTATGACCCAGGAAGTACCACGCAAAGCCGCTCAGGATGTGCGCCCGCGCAAATTCCAGACCGACCCAGATGGTCGGCACAGCCAGCACCAGCGGCAGCTTCCAGCGATGAACAGCGACGCGTGACAAGGCGACGAACAGCGGGAAGTACACCGCAACGTACGCGGCCAGCGCGATCCAGGCGGGATACATCCACGTGTCGCCGAGCCGCATCCATTGCAGTGCGACCAGAGTGAACGCGAGTCCGCCAACATAGATCAGGCGGTACATGCGGCGCGTCGGGCGATCGAGGCGAATGAGCTGGATCAGCGGCGCCAGGCAGACCCATCCCAGTGGACCCCACGAAAGGGGAGCGAACGCGCCCCACATGAGCAGGGCTGTCAGCAGAGAGAGCGTCAGCGCGCCGCGCGTGGGAGCGGGGGCGGCGCGAGCCTGGTCGATGATCTGTTCCACGCTGGGCTGCGAGGCGTCGCGCGCGGCAGCGTCGGAATGGCGCGTGGGCGGTATCAATGTCGCAGGCATCGTCGATTCCTTCCGTGGAATTCGGCCGGGTGCCACTGGCTTCGCCAGTGCTTTCTCAGAGCAGTCAATGCATCGTAATGATGGCACGGGCATAGCCCGTGGCACCCCTCAATTCGCGAAGTCTCAATTCAGCTCGATGATCACCAGGGATAGACCTGCACACGTTCTCCGGCGGCGTACTCTCGGGCGCCGGCCGGGAACAGCGTCATGGCATTGGCGGCGACCGTCGAACGCAAGTCGGAGGAGCCCTTCCAGCGGACCGGCGTCACACGCGGGCCGTCAGAAGTGGTCTCAAGCTGCGAGGGGACAAACGTCGGCCGCTCGTCGTTGTGAACATGTGGGACGGCCAACCGGGCAGCCAGCGAAGCAGGCCGCGCGGGGGCGCGCCCGGACAACGCTCGGATCGCCGTCTGCACGAACAATTCGCAGCAAACCATACTGCTGACGGGATTTCCGGGCAAGCCGAATATGTGCCGCCGCCGTCCGTCCGGTGCATCGTAAACCCCGTACCAGACCGGCTTGCCGGGCTTGAGATGCAGCTTGTGGAACACCTCCTGGACGCCGCATTTCGCCAAGGTGCCGGGAACGAGGTCCAGCTTGCCCATCGAAACCCCGCCGGAGAGACACAGGACGTCGGAGTCGAGTCCGCAACGAACCCGCTGTTCCAGGATCTGCTCGTCATCGCGTGCGATCCCCAGCGGCACTACCGCGCAGCCCATCCGGGACAGTTGGCCGTGAAGTATGGATTCGTTGGAGTTGCGAATCTGCGCGGGGCCGGGTTTTTGATCGACCGGGACCAGCTCGTCTCCGGTTGCCAGCACGGCGACGCGCGGCGGCGGAATGACCAGACGGTCGATCGACCGAGTTCGGCCAGCAGTCCCAGCTCTTGCGGGCGCAGCACCCGTCCGGACGAAACGACGATCTCCCTGTCCGCATCGATGTGCCGCGAGGCAGCACGTCCTGCCCCGGTTTCACCTCGCCGGAGCGGAACCGCACACGGTTGTCCGCGACGATCGCGTCCTCGATTCGCACGACGGCGTCCGCTCCGTCCGGAATCGGCGCGCCAGTCATAATCCGGCGCCGTTCGCCGCTGCCGAGAGGCCGCGCCGCCTGCTGACCGGCCGTCAGCTCGCCGACAATCCTGAGCGCAGTTTCCGCGTCATGCACATCGCCACTGCGGATCGCGAAGCCATCCATCAGCGACTTGGCGAACGGCGGCGAGTCGCTGTCGCTGATGATGTCCTCCGCCAGCGTGCGGCCGAGCGTTTCCATGAGCGGCAGCCGGACGGCGGCCAGCGGCTGTGTCTCGGCGACGATCCGGTCCAGAGCTTGATCGACGGTCAACATGTTATGCACGACTTCGGCGAGCCGGGCGGCGTCAGCCCCCGGATTGCGGTTCTGTTGAGCAATCATTGCTGCCGCTGCGGTCCGCGTCTACGATCGCGCGATGCCTCCCCGTCACGGATCGCGAACTCCCTGACCTCGCCCGTTTGCCGCGCCGAGCGATCGCGCTCGCCGCCCAAGCTGCCGCTGTCCCCGAACACCTGCGGCAGCGCGCGCTGTCAGTCGCGGATGACGCTCAATTGCCGCAGATTCCGGTGCGGTCGCCGACCCGGCACCCGTTCCTGTACCGCAAGCGGCTGGGGACGTTCGACCGCCGTGCCCGGCACGGCGATCTCGTTCAGCTGGTACTCGATACCGGCGAGATCTTCGGTTACGGGCTGTTCAATCCGCGAGCCGAGATCACCGTGCGACTCCTGACGCTGGGCGAAGAACTGCCGCGGGAAGAGTGGTGGTCGGCCGCGCTGGCCGAAGCGATTGCGCTGCGTCGCGACACGCTGCAACTCGACAAAGTCACGAACGCGTACCGTCTGGTGCATGCGGAAGGAGACGGCATCCCGGGATTCGTCGCCGACCGGTTCGGCGACATCGTCAGCATCGAGGTCTTCAGCCTCGCGATGTATCAACGCGTGGACGCGCTCGCGCCGCTATTGGCGGAGATGTGCGGCGCTAAGCACTGGGTGATCCGCACGGCGCCGCAGTCGCTGGAGCACGAAGGCTTCGCCGCCGAGCCGTACGGGTCGCCGGGTCAACCGGGACACGCGACGATTGAAGAATTCGGCACGCGCTTTCGCGTGGACTTCAGCCAGGGGCACAAGACCGGGTTCTTCTGCGACCAGCGCGACAACCGGCGGGACGCGGCAGCATTGTGCGGCGGCAAAACGGTCCTCGACGCGTGCTGCTATACCGGCGGGTTCTCGGTGCAGGCCAGCGTGCTGGGGCAGGCCCGCGAAGTCACTGGAGTCGACCTGGATGAGACAGCCATCGAGACCGCACGGACGAATGCCAAGCTGAACCGCAAACAGATTCGGTACGTCCACGCGGACGTGTTTCCGTACCTGCGGGACATGCAGCGGAACGATCGCAGCTACGAAGTCGTGATCCTTGACCCGCCGAAGTTTGTCAGGTCGCGGGACGAATTCGAGGAGGGAAAGCAGAAGTACTTCGATTTGAATCGGCTGGCGATGCAGCTGGTTGCGCCGGGAGGCTGGCTCGTGACGTGCACGTGTTCGGGACTGATGTCGGCTCGCGACTTCCAGCAGACGGTCTCGGCGGCGGTGCCGGGAGACCGCCGGGCGCGGATTCTGAATCGGACCGGAGCCGCAGCGGATCATCCGATCGCGGCCAACTGCCTGGAGACCGAATACCTCCAGGTGCTCTGGCTGAAGCTGGATTGATCGCGAGTTTGTAGGCTGGGTCTGGACCCAGCTTGATTCGACTGCCGTGCAAAGCTGGGTCTTGACCCCGCCTACAGGACTGGCTGAAGCTCGACTGATCGCGACGCGGGAAGGCAGCCCGGCTGCTCCAGCGTATGTCTGCGAATTGGCGTCGACTCCCCAGCCGCCGGGCTGCTTCGCGTGCAACGGGCGGGAATAATCCCGACCTTCAGCGGATCACATCCGCATGCAACTCGTCTACCAGATCCTGGCCGACGTCGTCGTCGCGGCGCACTTTGCGTACGTGATGTTCGTCATCCTCGGTCTGCTGGCGGTGCTGATTGGGCGGATCTTCCAGTGGGAGTGGACGCGGCGCTTCTGGTTCCGGGTCATCCACCTGGCGATGATCCTGATTGTGGTCGTCGAGTCCTGGTTTGGAGTCGTCTGTCCGCTGACGACCTGGGAGAACAGCCTGCGCAAGCTCGCTGGTCAGACGACCTACAACGGCGCGTTCATCGCCCAGTGGATACACGACGTGCTGTTCGTGGAGGCCTCTCCGGCCGTCCTCACGACGTGCTACACGGTGTTCGGGTTGGCGGTGCTGGCGTCGTTCATCGTGTCGCCGCCGCGCTGGCCGAAGCGGGCGCAGCCGGCCGATGCGGCGGCGTGACGCATCTGCCATGCGTCGCTAATCGGGTCGGTGGGCCAGGAACTTCGCGAATCCCGGCGACTGCGATGTCTGCAACGTCCCATCATCGCCGGTGACTTCGATAAACGTCTCGACCCCCGTCGTCTCCGCCACGAATTGCAGCGCACGTTCCGGACCCAGCACATTCAGCGTCGTTGCCAGACTGTCAGCCGTGATGCAGTCCGGTGCAACGACGGTCGCGGACGTTCGGCGGGTCAGCCCGTACCCGGTCTTGGGGTCGACGATGTGCGAGTACCGCACGCCGTTGAACTCGACGTACTTCGACGCATCGCCGGACGTTGTCACCGCGCAGCTTTTGAGTTCCATCACGTGCCTGGGCTCCGAGCCGTCGCGCAGCGGTTCGATTTCGACGCGCCACGCGTTGCGTCCCGGCGGCGGATCGCCGACGCCAATGTCGCCGGCGGCGTCGATCAGGACTCGCGTGAGTCCGTAGTCACGGAAGATCTGCATCGCTTCGTCGACGGCGTACCCGACGGCGATCCCGCCGAGATCGATCCGCATCCCCGGCACGAGCAATTCCGCCGTGTGTTTCGCTGCATCGACTTTCAAGTTTCCATAGCCGACCTTCGAGAGCGCTTCGCGCAGCTGGTCCGGGTCGGGAGCCGTCTTGCGGCGTCGCGCAATCCGCCACAGATTGACGATGGGGCCGACAGTCACATCGAACGCCCCCTCACTGCGCGCCGCCAAGTCCTGCGAGCGCTTAAGCACCTTCGCCAGATCGTCGCTGATCGCGACTGGTTTCCCCGGCCCGGACGTAGCGCACAGCCGCATCACCTCGCTGTCCGGATCGTAGTCGCTCATGACCCGGTCCAGCTCCTTGAATCGTGCGTAAGCTGCGTCCGCAGCCTGATTTGCGAGCGCTTCATCGTCGGCGTATACTTGGATCGCGACCGTGACGCCCATCCGGATTTGCTGGAACTCGAACTTTCCCGTCGGTTCCGCTCCGAGCGTGCTGCGTCCCGCCAGCCACAAGAGAACGATTTTCAAAACCGGGAGGGCGAGGCTCCTGCCGAGCCGGAACGGTAGGACAGCCCTTTGTTCATCGCGGCTCCGCAGGAGCGTCGCCCTCCCATGACGCTGACTTTCAGGTTTTGAAACTGTCTCTAATCGTCCCCCCCACCAGCCGCGAAGCCGTGCCGCCTGCCGGTCTCGGTTCACCCGCGCTGACATCGCTGATTCACTCTCTCCGGTTGAATGACCATGTTCACAGTACGTCTGGCTGATCGTGTTCGGCAAGTGGCGGCCGCCGCTGTAGCGTTTGGAATCGGAGCTGTCGCCCTCGCCGGCAATCCGGACCCGAAGGATCCGCACCTCCGCGATCCGGACAGCGTGGCGACGACTGAAGCGGAGATGAAGCCGTACACGCAGCGACTGCGGCATACGGAAGTCTCGTTCGACATGGTCCCGATCAAGGGGGGCGTCTTCGTCATGGGGAGTCCCGACTCGGAGAAAGGCCGGGCGGAGGATGAAGGCCCACAGCATCCGGTACGAGTTGAGCCGTTCTGGATGGGGAAATGCGAAGTCACTTGGGACGAATACGACACGTGGCGGCTGCGGATTGATGAACAGCGCCGCAAGCTGATCGGCCGCAAGCCGGACGCGGTGGACATGGCGGCTGATGCCGTCACTCGCACCACGAAGGAATACCAGCCGATGGATTTCGGCATGGGGCACGACGGTTTCCCGGCGATCTCCATGACGCAGCTCGCGGCGAAGTCCTACTGCGTCTGGCTGACCGTGAAGACCGGTCAGTATTACCGCCTGCCGACCGAAGCGGAGTGGGAGTACGCCTGCCGCGCCGGCACGACGACCGCCTACTCCTGGGGCGATGACCCGGCGGCGATCGAGGAGTACGCCTGGTACTACGAGAACTCCAGTAACGAGGAACGCTATCACAAGGTCGGCCTGAAGAAGGCCAATCCGTGGGGCCTGCACGACATCCACGGCAACGTGGCCGAATGGACGCTGGACCGGTACGAGCCCGACTTCTATGCCAAGTTCAGCGCCACCGAGCCGGCGATCTTTCCGGTCTGTCTGCCGATCGGCGACGAATACCCGCGCGTGGCCCGCGGTGGTTCGTGGAAGGACGATCCGGAACTGCTCCGCAGCGCCGCGCGATTGTCATCCAGCGAAGACTGGAAGATCCAGGATCCGCAGCTCCCGCAGAGCAAATGGTACCTGACCGACGCGCAGTTCCTGGGCTTCCGCGTCGTCCGTCCGCTCGTACAGCCGACCGAAGAGCAAATCAAACAGTTCGTTCTCTACCCGGACGTGCCGAAGGGATTGGAAAACCGGCCGTAGAGCGCGCGTGCCTGCAAGCGGACGACGCATGCCGGTTGCATATTGGGACTGCTTCCGTTGAAATGATTTGGCTTTCTCATCACTAACGTCTGGCGTCTAACCTCTAACCTCTCCGCCCGCCCATGTCCTCGACCAATCGCCGCCAGTTTCTGAAGCAGTCCTCCACGACCGCCCTCGCCGCCGGACTCGTCGGCGGCTTGCAGGCCGGGGCCTTCGCCGCCGGAGACGACACGATTCGCGTCGGCCTCGTCGGTTGCGGCGGACGCGGCTCGGGCGCGGCGAAGCAGGCGCTCAGCACGGCCGGCAAGGTGCAGCTGGTTGCCGTCGGCGACGCGTTCATCGAATCGATCGACAACAGTCTGGGGTCGCTCAAGAAGGCGTTCGAATCGCAGCCGGGTCGTGTCGCGGTCGACGAGGACCACAAGTTCGTCGGCCTCGACGCCTATCGCAAAGTGATCGACAGCGACATCGATCTGGTGATCCTGGCGACGCCTCCCGGCTTCCGTCCGACGCATTTCGAGTACGCCGTCGAGAAAGGCAAGCACGTGTTCATGGAGAAGCCGGTGGCGGTGGATGCCTACGGCGTGCGGCAGGTGCTGGCGGCGGCCCAGAAAGCCAAGTCCCAGCAGCTCAAGGTGGGAGTCGGCCTGCAGCGGCGGCATCAGAACTGCTATCTCGACATCATCCCGCGCATTCATGACGGCGCCATCGGCGACATTACTTCCATGCGCGTGTACTGGAACAGCGGCGGCGTGTGGGAGCCGCGCCGCACGCACGAGCAGTGCCGTTCAGAACTCGAGTACCAGGTGTGGAGCTGGTACTACTACAACTGGCTGTCGGGCGACCACATCTGCGAGCAGCACATTCACAATCTGGATGTCGGGCTGTGGCTGAAGCAGCAACTTCCCGTGAAGGCCCGTGGCATGGGAGGCCGGCAGGTCCGCGCCGACAAGCGGTACGGAGAAATCTTCGACCATCACGCCGTCGAATTCTTCTTTGAAGACGGCACGGTGATGTACAGCACCTGCTCGCACATGGCCAACTGCTACAGCGACGTCAGCGAGCATGCGCTGGGGACCAAGGGGACGGTCGATCTGCACAACAATTCGTCTGCGAAGAACAATCGCATCACACCGTTCTCGGGCGAGGCGTATGCCTATCGCGGCCCGAACCCCGACCCGTATCAGGTCGAGCACGACGTGCTGTTCGCGGCCATCCGCGAAGGCAAGACGCACGACGAGGCCGAGTCCGGCGCGAAGAGCACGATGGCGTCGGTCCTCGGTCGGATGTGCACCTACTCTGGCAAGGAAATTACCTGGGAAGAGGCGCTCAATCACGGCGCACGGGTGACGCCGGAGAACATGGCCACGCTGGCTTGGGACAGCGCCACACCGACAGTGCCCGACGCCGAAGGCCACTACCCCGTGCCGGTTCCGGGGCTGACGCGGGTTCTGGCCTGAATGGCGGGCGCGGCCGGTCGATTGATGACCGTACGCGCAAGGTGACCGAGTGATGGTTGAAGAAGATTGCAATACTTCTTCTTCCGTTCATTTGACCTGTTGTCGCCATCGAGACATCCCCCACCTGGCGGCGAACGGAAACAGTCCCAGCAGCACGAACGCCGTCGCCAGTGGCAGCGTGATCAGCGCCTGCGGACCGCGATCGGACAGTTGCTGCAGGTCCGGGACCGTCGAGCCGGCGTAGACAAACAGGCTCGTCGCCGGCAGCATCCCGAGCTGGCTGACCCACCAGAACGTGCGGGCGGGCAGGCGGGTCAGCCCCATCACCAGGTTGACCACGAAAAACGGCACGGCCGGCGTCAGCCGCATCGCAAACAGGTACAACGCGCCGTCGCGCTCGAGGGCTTCGGTCACGCGCGGGACCCAGCGCGCGAACCGGATGCTCACATAGTCTCGCAGCAGGTACCGGCTGAGCAGGAATGCGATTGTCGCCCCGGTCGTCGAAGCGCAGCTCACGAGCAACAGTCCCCGCCAGAAACCGAACAGCCACCCGCTCGCGAGGGTCAAGGCGGTAGCGGCGGGAATCGAGAGCGCGGCGACGACGACATAGACCACAAACATTGCGGCGGACAACAGCAGCCAGTGTTCTCGCTGGAACTCGTGAAAGTCCGTCTCGCGGCGGGCGAGTTCGTCCAGAGTGAGTCGATCGCGAAACGCCCACCATAATGCGATCGTCGCCACGGCCAGCACGACAAACACCAGCGGCCGCAACCAGACGCCCCACGCCCGACGACGATCATCCGCTGGCGCATTCACAGTCGGCTAACGTGTCCTGTTCACGTCCCCAAAATTTGAACCACAACGATACAGAGGACACGACGAACCTCAACCGGGCGCCGAGGTAGTATTACACGACTTCGTCGTCGTGTCCTTTGTGCTTCTGTAAATCCTTCATCGGACGTTCAATTGTCGGGCAAAAGACTTGAACGGAAGGTCACGAAGCGCACAAAGGAACGGACGTTCGTCCTGCGTCCACAACCGGGCAGCGTATTTCCGCTGCTTCCTCCGTCTCCTCCTGTTTTTTCCGTCTAGCGCGTGACCACCAGGTTGTCCCGGTGGATCACCTCGACGTACGGCACGCCGCCGAGAATCTGCTTCACGTCCCCCGTCCGCTTGCCGGCGATGCTGGCGGCCATCGGCGAATCGTAGTTCGTCAATCCACGTGCGAACTCGTTCCCCTCGGGATCGATCAACGACACGACCTCTCCCTGATCGAAGCGTCCCTCGATGCGGGCAATGCCCGCCGCCAGCAGCGATTTTCCCTGCTGTTCGATCGCCCGTACGGCGCCGGCGTCAAGGTGCAGCCGTCCTTTCGGCCGCACGGTGAAGCCGATCCATCGCTTCCACGCCGGAATGTTCACGCCCCGGGCCAGAAACAGCGTGCCGACCTCCTCGGCCGCAAGAATCCGGTCGAGGATCGTCGGGTCGGTGCCGTTCGCGATGATCACGCACTCGCCTACGGCCGTCGCCGTCCGTACCGACTCCAGCTTGGACTGCATCCCGCCGCTGCCGCGCGCTGAGCGCTTCACCGAGGCGAGACTCAGCAGTTCATCGCGCCATTCGTCCACGACGTGAATCAGTTGTGCGCCGGGGGACTCCGGGTCGCGATCGTACAAGCCGTCGATGATCGACAGGATCACCAGCAACGGCTCCTGAAGCAGGTTGGCGACCATCGCGGCCAGGCGGTCGTTGTCGCCGAACTTGATCTCATCGATGCTGACGGTGTCGTTTTCGTTGATGACCGGGACGACGCCGAACTCGAACAGGGTGTTGATCGTGTTGCGGATGTTGAGATAGCGGCCCCGGTGCCGGAAGTCGTTGGCAGTGCAGAGAATCTGGGCAGCGTGATAGCCGTGCTGCTGGAGAGCGGTGTTCCACTGCCGCATCAGGTGCGCCTGGCCGGTGGCGGCAGCCGCCTGCAGGTGGGGGAGGTCACTGGGGCGTTTCTTGAGGCCCAGGATGCCCATCCCGGCGCCGACCGCGCCGCTGGAGACGATCACGACCTTGCGGCCGGTCTGAATCACCCGGTGGACCTGGGCCGCCAGTGCGGCGATCCGCTCGGCGTCGAGCGTGTCGTCCGGCCGCGCCAGAACATTGGTCCCGACTTTAACGACGAGTGTCTGTGCCGAATCGACGACTTCCCGGCGTACCAGATTGCCCATAGCCATCCCGTCCGACCATTCCCTGCCGGTCATTTTTCGATGTTTGGACCGAGTATAGTCACCATTCAGGCCTGCGTCACAGCGCGTCAGGATCCCTGATCTTTGGCCCTGGCGAATCGAAAATCGAAATTCGGAAATCGAGAATCAGCCGCATCGACCCCTTCTCGCGATCCGGAAGTCGTCTCTCTCCGAATCTCCTTGACACCCCACGCCCCCTCCGTAGACTGGATTTGCGGCAATTTTTCGCAGTCCCGCCGGGTCGCCCCCGCCGGCGTCAATTTCCCATTTTTTGAGCGCGTCCGCTCCGGGCGCTTTCTAGAATATTTTCCGGTTGTGACAGTTGGTCTCAACCTGTCGACGACGGCAATCCACTGTCGTCCCTGGAGATACACGCCCGTCCGTTTGCGAAGACCCGGCAAAGGCGGCTGAAGTTGCGCCGCTTTCCGTTCGAAACATAGACGGACAGGAACTCGAAGCGCGATTGCGCGCTGACATAAACCGGCACGCTGACCACTGATCCGGCAGCCCCGGTCCCCTGCAGGAGTTCGCGCCTTATGGCCGCCGCCAACAAACCCACCGCCGTCCACTTTTCGCTCGTCTTCTTCGTGATGGTGTCGCTGATCCTGGGGGTCACGACCTATCTGGGGTTCAAGCAGAGCTCCGAGAAAGAGGCGCAACTGGCGGGGAAGGAGAAAGAACTCGCGACGGAGCGGCAAACCGTCTCGCAGTACCGCAACGACACCGACGCGACGAAGACGCTGCTCGGCTCGCAGGCGGCTGTCTGGGGCAGTAATGCGGATGACGCCACGACGGTCATCGGCACTGTTGCCGCCGCGATGACAAAGCAGGGTGGCGCCCAGGCGGCCCCCAACGTAATCGGCACGCTTTCGCAGATGCGTGCGGCACTCGATGCGGCGCAGCTCGAAATCCAGAGCCTGCAGCGGGCGCTCAACGAGAACGGCCTGAAGCTCAACGCCGTCGAGACCGGCGCCGGCGCCAAGGTCAACGAACTGCAGACCTCGCAGGCGTCGTCGGAGCAGCAGTTGCAGGAGAGCATCGCCGCCAACAAGCAGAAGATCGACGAAAAGAACGCCGAAATCGAGAACTCGAAGAAGCAGGCCAACGAAGCGAACGTTGCCAAGGGACAACTGCAGGATGAGTTGGACAAGTACCGTCGCGCCACCGAAGAGCGGATTGCGCTGCTCGATAAGCAGATCAATTTCTACAAGGACCAGCTCGACGAGCTGACCAAGACGAGCTTCGATCGTGAGGACGGCCGCATCGTCAATGTCGACAACACCACCCGCACCGTCTGGCTGAACATCGGCTCGGCGGAGGGGCTCCGGCCGCAGGTCTCGTTCAGCGTGTACACCTCCGACAATCTCGGCATCGGCCGCGGCGTCGAGGACATCAAGGGGAAGATCGAAGTCACCCGTATCCTGGAACCGCACCTGGCCGAGGCGCGGATCCTGGACGAGGATCTGTTCCGCCCGATCTCCGATGGGGATCCGATCTACTCGCCGCTGTGGGCGGCCGGACGCAAAGAATACTTCGCCATCGTCGGACGTCCCGACCTCGACGAAGACGGCAAGAGCGATTGGGATCTTTTCAACGAGATCATCCACACGAGCGGCGCCGAAGTCGAACTGTTCGTCAACGACGAGGGTCAGCGTCAGCCGGCCGACGCCAAGCTCTCCGCCCGCACCAAGTTTCTGATCATCGGCGACATCGATGATCCCGCGAAGTTCTCCGGCATTCCGGAGAAGCAGGAACTCGCCGAGAAAATGCAAGAGCAGCAAAAGGCGCTGATCGAAGAAGCCCGGCTGTACGGCATCCGCTGGGTCCGGCTCAACGACTTCCTCGATTACGTCGGCTGGAAGCCGGAACAGCGGCTATGGCAGCCCGGTTCGAACCGGCCGTTCAACTTGCAGCAGGGGGTCGAAGCCGCGACGCGCGGTGGCGCCCATACCGACAAGTCCTCCAGCGGCAACGTTTCGGAAGTTTTCCGGCGGAACCGGACGAAGCAGCAGCAGGAATCCGGCGGCAACACCAGCGAACTGTTCAACAAGAAGTAGCAGAGCAGGGCCGAGGGGCCGGGGCTGAGCGACAGCGAATTGCCTTGGGCTCCGCCTGTGCCTGTCGGAAACCCGCGTCAGATTGAAGCCCGCCGGTCCTTTTGGGCCGGCGGTTTTTGTTTGGATTCAGGCGGCGGCGCGGCCGGCCGCGTGCTCCGCCGCGAGCACTTCCAGCACCAGCGCTCCATAGTCCTGTGCCCCCGGCGAGCCTGGCGCATAGGCGAAGATCGACTTCCCAAAGCTCGGCGCTTCCGCGAGCTTGATGTTCCGCCGGACCTTCGTACCGAACACCTGGGCGCCGCTCCACGGCGCCTGGGGATCGCTCGCCCTGAGAAACCGCTGCAGGTCGTCCGTGACGTCGGCCGCCAGCCGCGTGCCGGTCTCGTACAGGCACAGCACGATGCCCGAAATTCGCAGGTCGCGGTTCAGCCGCCGCGTGACCGTCGCTGTCGTTTCGAGCAGTTTCGACAACCCCTGCAGCGCGAAGAAATGCGGCTGCAGCGGAATGAACACTTCCCGTGCGAGGCACAGGGCGTTGATCGTCAATACGCCCAGTGACGGCGGACAATCCATCAGCAGGTAATCAAACTCGCGGTTCAATTGCGACGCCTCGACGGCGTTCCGCAAGACGTATTCACGACCCGGAGCATCGACAAGCTCGAGCTCCGTTGCTGCCAGGTCCAGGTCCGACGGCACGACCCACAGATTTTGCGTCGTCAACTGCCGTACATCGTTCAGAGTTCGGCTTCCCGTGAATACCTGATACACCGAGTCGCTGCCGCCGACCGCTTCGATCCCCAGGTGGAGCGACGCGTGTCCCTGCGGATCGAGATCCAGCAGGCACACGCGGCGGCCGGCACGGGCTAGACCCGCCGCCAGATTCACGCTCGTCGTGGTCTTCCCGACCCCCCCCTTCTGATTGATGACGGCAATGGTGCGCATGTGGGCTGCTCGTGACGGACGCTGTGACAACTGGGGAAGGGGGGGCGGAATATACCCCCTGGTATTCGTCAGCGAAAAGACGAGTTCCGACTGTGATCGATCCTGCCTGGCGGCGATCAGACTGACGACAATTGTTGTTGCTTGCCGACTCCAAATGCTACGATGCTCCGCACGGACGAATCGTTCTGATACGCAGTCCTTCGGCCTGGAGTCCACGGAGGGGTTTGTGACCGCTGTTCCACAACGATTCGACCACGCTCCGCAGATCTCGTGGGTCAGTTGGAGCGAGCTCCCCTGGCTCTCCCGATCGCATTCGCAGGCGGGGTTGGTTCACTTCTGCGACTCGGTCGCTGCGCGGGCTCAATCCGCCACCGACGACGTGGAGCTTCTCAAGCAATCGCTCACGGACGCCGGCGCCGAACTGGCGGCCGAATGGGCCGGCGTGTTTGAGCGCGGCGACCGCTGGGGAATCCGGCAGGCCCACGGTCGCAGTGCGCCTGAACCGCTGCCGGTCGAGCATCTCGCCGATGTGCTTGATCGCGGCGCCGGCTGCTCGGTGCCGCCGCGTCGCGATGACCCGCGCACGCTCCTGTTGGCGCCCCTGGATGACACCGGCGTAGTGGGATTTGCCGGTCGGTCAATCTCCGCCGCGCAACTGTCGACGGTCGTGGCGATGGCCCACGTCCTGGAACGCGGACTGGCCCTCGTTCGCCAGCGGATGCAGGCGGCCCGCCGCCTCGATCGTTCGCGGATCACTCTCGAAATCGCGCGGCGGTTCGCCCAGGAGCGCGAGACACAGCCGTTGCTGGAGCGCATGGCAGAGGAAGCCACGCGGCTGTTCGATTGCGACCGTGCCAGCATCTTCATCTGGGACCGCGCCGCAAAGCAGCTCGTCGCCTGCCCGGCGCTGGGCGTACGCGGGGGTGAACTGTGGCTGCCCGACAACAAGGGGATCGTGGGCCAGGTCGTCCAGACCGGCGAGACACTCCGCGTCGACGATGCCTACGGTGACAATCGCTTCGAGCGGAGCATCGACAAATCCAGCGGCTACCGGACGCGTAACCTGCTCTGCGCCCCGCTGTACAACGCGGCCGGGGAGCGGATCGGCGCATTCGAGCTGATCAACAAGCGGGGTGGCCCGTTCACGGCCGACGACGAGGAGGGTTTGCGGGAGTTCGGGCTGCAGGCGGCGCTCGCGATCCAGTACGCGCGCGAACGCGACGTCCTCGTTCGCAGCAACGTGCAGCTCAAGGCGCAGGTCACCGGCAGCGCGGCCATCATCGGCGAGAGCCCGGCCATCGTCGCCCTGAGGGATACAATCTCGAGATTGGCCGCCACGGACCTGCCGGTGCTGATTCTGGGGGAGAGCGGCACCGGGAAAGAAGTGGCCGCCCAGGCGCTGCACTACCAGGGACCGCGCGCCGATCGTCCGTTTATCCCGGTCAATTGCGCGGCCCTCACAGAGACGCTGCTGGAGAGCGAACTGTTCGGGCACGAAAAAGGCGCCTTCACCGACGCGCACGCCATGCAGAAGGGCAAATTCGAACTCGCCGAAGGCGGAACGTTATTCCTCGATGAAATCGGCGACATGAGCCTCGGCGGACAGGCGAAGCTCCTGCGCGTGCTTGAGCACAAGGTCGTGACCCGCGTCGGCGGCTCGCAGACGATTCCGATAAACGTCCGCGTCATCGCCGCCACCAATGCCGATCTGGCCGAGCGCGTTGCGCAGAAGCGCTTCCGGCAGGATCTGTTCTACCGGCTGAGCGTCGTGTCGCTGGAGATTCCGCCGCTGCGCGAGCGGCCCGAAGACGTGCTGCCGCTGGCGGAGTTTTTTCTGGAACGGTTCTGCCGGCAGGCGAATCGCAAACCCCTCGAGCTCGCACCGGAAGCCCGCCGCCGGCTACAGGCCCATCACTGGCCGGGAAACGTCCGTGAACTCCGCAATCTCATGGAACGCGTCGCGTTCCTGACACGGGAACCGCGCGTCGAAGCCCAGGACATTGCGTTCATCCTCAGCCCGCAGCGGGACGCCTTCGACGATCTGGCGGACGGCGTGGGACTGACCGATGCGACGAACCGCTTCCAGCAGGAGTACATCCGCCGGGCCGTCAAGCGCGTGCGCGGCAACATGAGCGACGCCGCCCGCGTTCTCGGCCTGCATCGCTCCAATCTGTACCGCAAGATGCGGCAGCTCGGCATGGAAGTGGTCGACAAGACCGAGCCGTAGCCACGTCCGGACTGTGCACAGGGCATCGTCCTTCATGGGAGACGCGCAAACCGAATGAGCGTTGCGGATCGATGCGATCCGCAACGCTCAGGAAACGGGTCCAGCCTTCGACCTCAAGCTATGTAAATCACGCCCTCACGGTCTCGCGGGTTGGTTCGATGGTTACCAGCAGCGACGGCCGCGTCCAAAGCCGCCGCCGTAACCGCCGCCGTAACCGCCGCCGAATCCCAGGCCAGGTCCGCCGCGATAGTAATAGCCCATCGGACGGCCGCCAAAAGCCACAGACGGATAGACGCTGTATTGGTACGGCGCCGGGTAGTAACCACCCATCGGGTAGCCGCCATACCCGCCCCCGTAGTAGCCCGGGTATCCGCCGCCGTAATAGCCGCCGCCATATCCCGGACCACCGACGCCGATGAACACGCCCCCGGCATTGGCCGTGCTCGCACCACCCACCAATCCACCCGCCAACAGAACCGCAGTCATCAGGAGCTTTCTCATGGCTCGTCCTCCCTCGTCCCTTGAATCACCGAACCTCTTGTGACGCCCGCTGCGAAGCGAACTCCGCTTCGACCGTGAGCAGCGTGTGACGAGGGACAAGGAAAAGCAGAAGCGATGCCCAATCGGCATGAATCGCCGTTCGGTGCGCAATCCAATTGCAGGTAGTGACTTGCGTCGTGTCACTGTCGTGCCACGACGCTGCGCAACTGTCGCGGATCAGCGAATCCCGTCGTCAGTCTGACGACGTTCTTGCATCGCGCTCGGCAGGCGAGAGCACCGGTCGCTCCTGAGTGGAGCGCCGCTGACGGCGATTTGTTACAGCGGCCTCTTCACGGCCTC
>JAXMBS010000022.1:0-75796 GCA_046349775.1 Planctomycetaceae bacterium
AACTGGACTTCGGTCGCACCCATGACAACGTGAACTGGGCCTGCGGACGCTGCCATGCCGGCGGGCGTCCGCTGTTTGCCGCCGGAATGTCCACGTGGAACTCCACGGAATACTCCGACGCCATGAAGGGGAGCTGCTACTCGAAGCTGACTTGTGTGGACTGTCACAATCCGCACCGGGGGATCGGCCCCAAGTGGACCCGCACAGCCGCCGAGGACGATGCGTCCTGCCTCAAGTGCCACGACAAGTTCCAGCCGGCCGACGCGCGAGTTGCGCACACGCATCACGCGGCCGACAGCGAAGGGAGCCGCTGCATGAATTGTCACATGCCGAGGCTCAACGAGGGCCTGCAGGACGTCGTTCGCACGCACGCGATCTTCTCGCCGACGAAGCGGAATATGATCGAAAACAACCAGCCGAACGCCTGCAACCAGTGCCACACCGATGAGCCGATCGACTGGACGATCGACCATCTCAAGAAGTGGTACGGCGCTTCGTTCAACCAGTTCACGGTCGCGAAAAACTATCCGCAGCAGAGCAGTCCGGCGACAATCAATTGGCTCAAGAGCGACAAGGAGTTTGTCCGCCAGGTCGCGGCTGATGCTCTGACCCGCACGAATTCGAGCTGGGCCATGCCCGAACTGGTGAACATGCTCGACGACCCGTTCCGCACAAATCGCCAATTCATCCGCATCGGGCTGGAGAGGATGACAGGCGTGAAATTGTCGGACTTCGGTTATCGCTTCTACATGACGACGAAGGAGCGGAAGGAACCGCTCGAACGGATTCGCGAGAAGCTGATTCCGGCAAAGACTACTGCTCAGGCTGATGGATCAAGGGCGGAGTAAGTCTGGATTCCGCGAATCGAAGGCATCACCGATTTCGGGGGGCATTGGGACGCATGTGCACGATCTGCGGTGCTTAAGCCCCTTTGCCACTCTGATTGCCGCGGGCGTATAATCTCCGAACAATTCCCCGTCCGCGTCACACGCTCATCGCGGAGGCCCGATGCTCCGCCAGTTGACTGTCGATCAGTTTCTCGAGGAACGCGAGGAACTTCCGTTCAGCGGCCGCTGGTCGGAACTGGTCGAAGGGATCCCCATCTGCTTCGAGCCGCCGGACCTGGTCCACGGCAATGTGATCCTGAACGTCTCGAAGTTTCTCGCGGAATTCATTCAGCAATCCGGCCTGGGCTATGCCTGCTTTGACCTGGGACTCCTGCTGGGCGCGATCCCGACACGTTGCGATATCCGGCGGTGAGTTACTTTCTTGACGGCCCGCGCTTCGCGGAAAGCGACAAGCTGTTCACCGAAGCGCGGCCCGCCTTCGTGATTGAACTGGCCTCCTCGATCGATCGGAGACGCCTGATGCGCAGCCGCGAACGGGAGTTTCTCAGTCGCGGCGTCCAGCTCGTCTGGACGATCGACACTGCCGCTGGTGACGTGCAGGTCACGTCGGCCGAGCAGCCGGACGGTCAGCGCTTCGCCGGCGACGAACGCGTGACGGCCGGCTCGTTGCTTCCCGGCCTGTCGATCCGGACCGCCGACCTCTTCGTCGAGCCGTCGTGGTGGTCGAAATAGCAGCGGAGCACAGTCGCCTGAAGCCCCCGCCAAAACAAAGCACCCCGGCTGCATTCAAGCAACCGGGGTGCTGCCATTTCTCACGCCGACCGGACTAGAACCCGTACTTCGGGTTCGCCGGGTCGAAATCGATGTCCTTCAAGCCAGCGTTCGGCTTGAGGTTCGAGTAAAAGTAGTCCTCGACGAGGATCGGTTCCGGCTTTCCGAATTCCCAGTTCTGCAGCCGCACCGGCAACTCGGAAGAGTTGTCGATGTACAGCCGCGTTTGCTGGATCTTGACTTCCGGACGCTGCTCGGCGTAGCTGATCTGCGCCACCTTGACGCTTTGTGTGCCGATCTTCGCATCGGGGAAGAACTTCACGTCGACACCCGTGACCTTCGTCTCGGTCAGCCAGCGGTCCATCAGGATCGTCAGCATATTCCGCAGTCCGATCTTGTGGATCGTGTAGCGGTTTTCCTGCTTGACGCGATCGCTGTTCGGGTCGATTTCCAGCGCGCCGACGATCGAGGCGATTCCCGATTCACGGACCAGCATCATGCCGTTCCGCTTGTTGGGCGAGAACAGGATCTGGCGGCCGGCGT
This sequence comes from Planctomycetaceae bacterium, assembly GCA_046349775.1. Classification (GTDB taxonomy): domain Bacteria; phylum Planctomycetota; class Planctomycetia; order Planctomycetales; family Planctomycetaceae; genus JAEUIG01. The sequence continues at coordinate 2,163 of JAXMBS010000022.1, forward strand.
GCGGATCGATGAACTTGAGGTAAATGTCCTTTGGCTCTTCCCGCAGCTTGATCTGCATCTGCGAGGTGAGCAGGTCTTTGCCGACCATTTCCTTCTTGATCACGACGGCTTCGTAATCCTTGACCTGCTCGAGCTTTTCGAGACTCTTGGCAGCCAGCTTGAGCACCGGGATCAGCGCGTGGGACTGCTCCGCTTCAGCGATCCGGGCGGCGATCTTGGTGTCGGCCCGCAGCGAAACCGGCAGCAGGCCGGCCGTCACGGCGGCGGCGGCCGCGACGGCGCCCTGCCGCAGCAACTGCCGACGCGAAATGGAGGGGAGTGACATCTGTGTCATGGAAACTTCCTGGTCAAAACGGGGGGACATGAGGTCAATGGTGGCGAGGGGCTGCGGCCCTGTCCAGCCTGTCTTCTACTTCGGCACGGACTCCCCTTCATATTTGCCTTTGACCGCCTCTCCGGTCGAATCGGGTGAATACCGCAGCCTTCCGTGATCGGCCCGTCGAACATATCCGGCAAACTTTGCCTCATTGGCTCCGCCCCCACCCGACCGCCGCACGGCCCAGTCACAGGTTCCCCAGCCCCTCCTTCCGTGCTCCCGAACTTCCTTCGGGAACGCCCTGCTGACATCGTCCGCATCGAGTCTCGCCGAATCGTGCCGTCCTTGATCGACGCGAAATCCGCTCCACCCGACTCCGCTTCGCAGCCCGGAATGGTAGCCGCGCCCCATTCTTTCGGCATCCCGAATCTGCGATTCAACTCTGCCCAGCCCATCCCCGCACATCCACTGCCTTCCTTGTGTCAACCAGACGCCACGCGGTACACCAGCATCCTTCGTGAAATCTCGCAATCAGAATTGGGACTAAGACGTGAACCCGCTGCGCTCCACGGCTGTTTTGTTCGCTCTGGTCACGCTCACAGCCGTATCCCTGGCCGCCGAACCGCAATCGGCCGGTCCCTGGAACCTCAATGAGCTGTTCCAGACGCCGAAGTACGAGTGGGAAGACCAGGCCAGCCCTGTCCGCTCGCTCCTGTTCGAGAACGAGCCGTACAACGGACATCCGACCCGCGTATTCACCTACTACGCCACCCCCGGCACGCTCACCGGCGACACTTCGACGGACAAGCACCTGCCGGCCGTGGTCCTGGTGCATGGCGGCGGCGGGACGGCCTTTCGCGAATGGTGCGAACTCTGGGCGAAGCGCGGTTACGCGGCCATCGCTCCCGATCTGGCCGGCAACCGCCCGCTGGAAGGTTCCGACGTCCAGCAGCGAGACAACCGCATCCGCCTGGTGGACGGCGGGCCGGATCAAGGGGACGCCGAGAAGTTCGGCGCGATCGGCGAGCCGGTCACTCAACAATGGGAATATCACGCGATTGCGGCGGTTCTTCGCGCACACTCGCTGATCCGCAGCTTTCCCGAAGTTGACGCGCAGCGTACTGCCGTCACCGGCATCAGTTGGGGAGGCTACCTGACCTGCATCACGGCCGGGATCGATCCGCGGTTCAAGGCGGCGGTGCCGGTCTACGGCTGCGGCTTCCTGCATGAGAACAGCTACTGGCTGGAGCACTTTGCGAAAATGCCGCCGGAGCATCGGGTGCAATGGATCAAGCTGTGGGAGCCGTCGCAGTACCTCCCGCACGTTTCAATGCCGATCCTGTTCGTCAACGGCACGAACGACTTCGCCTATCCGCTGGACAGCTACATGCGGAGTTTCGACGCCGTCCCCGGCAGCGTGCCCAAGCAATTCTGCGTCACGGTCAACATGCCCTGATATTACGTCGCCGGACGGCTGCCGCAGGAGATCGGCCTATTCATCGACCATGTTCTGCTCGGCAAACCGGGCCCAGCTTCAACTCGGCGAACTCTCCCGCGACGGTGAAATGCTCCACGTGTTGCAACAGCAACCTCGCAGCGGCTGCTCCACTACACACCGGCGAAGAGCCGATCAACAAGCGGACTTGGGAGACGGTCTCGGGCAAAGTCGCGGCTGACCATGCCGAGACACCTGTCCCGCCACAGGGGGCGACGGCGTTTTTCATCACCGTCACCGACGATCGCGAGCGGTGAGCAGCACGCGAGTGGTGCCCTGCAAGTGGGGGGAGTGAGGTCGATCTGCGGCCCCCAACTGCTCTTTTGCCATCCGCCTGACAATGGTATGGTTCGCCCCCTTTTCGACGCCTCGTCGGAGACGTAAACCCTGTAATCGCGGGTTGTCCGAGGGAACGGACATGACCACCAGCCCGATCACCCTGCGAATACCCCTGAACGCTACGTCCGCCGCGTGCGATCACCGGTCTGGGCGTCGCAAGTCCTACTGGCAACCCCACGCCCCGAGTTCTGGGACTTTTTTGGTTCGCGGTCGCAGCGGGATCAGCCGCCTGACGACCGACGGAACCGAAACCGACGGCCCGGCCCGCGCGCAATCACGGCGTTCCAGGGACTCCTGGATTGACGACTTCGGTGCGCTGCCGGACGACCTCCGCGCGGTGCCGCGCCAAGTCGCTCAAGGTGACGAACCGCGAGCGCCTGCTCGTTGCGGCCGCCCAGCAGGTCGCGGACTGGTGGTTCGACGGGGTCGAAATCGATCCCGAGCGTAGCGGAGCTTCTCCTTCGCTGCCGGCTACGTGGGTATTCGCCCCGATGATTTTCTCTCGGCGTTGCGGCGTCGCGACAGGAGGCCGCGCTCGGCGACTGGGCGAGAAAGGTCTCCCGAGGTCCACCCGCTGTGGCTGCCGACGTGCCTGCCCAATATGCCGGTGCCCAGCGAGCATCGCGATGTACAACAACCTGCAAGGGCCGAACAATACAACTGGCCTGCTCAAGGTCAAGCGGCCGAACTGGCGGTGCAGGAGGCGGCCGAGCTGATTCGCGACGGCGATGCGGACATGATGCTGGCGGGGGCTGTGGAAATCAACTGATTCGTGCAGCCTGCTGCATGCGGTCCTGATGTGGACCTTCGCGACGAGCGGACGACCCGGCCGGAATCCCGCGGCCGTTTGACCGCGACCGGATCGGCACACTGCCGGCCGAAGCGCCGCAGCGGCCTTTGTGCTGGAAGACCTGCAAGCGGCGCCGCGGTGCGACGATCTACGGCGAAGTCCTCAGCGGCGCGTCCTGCGTCGTAAAACCTACGGGTCTGTTGACCGCAGCGTGGCGATGGTGCACGCGATGCGCTCTGCACCTTGCAGTTCGCCCGCATGTCGCCGGACGGCATCGGTCATGCAGCGCATGGTCTCAGTGCACAGCTCGATCCCGAAGAAGCCCGTGCACTGGCGCTGCTCGGAGCTCGCCAAACGCCGGTTGCGCGCTACGAAGTCACGGCTGCCAAAGGGCACTGGTGACGCCGGCGCCGGTTCCGGGCGCGCTGGAGCTCGTGCTGCAGGATTTCCGCCTGCATTGCGAAACGGCCGCGTTTCTGGTGCCGGAATTGCGAGCATCCCGATCCGCAGTGCGGCCTGACGTCGTTCGTGATGCCGATCGGCCAGCCGGGGATTCCTTCATCAAGCTGGTGCAGACGCCTCGAAATGCGCGAGTGCGTTGATTGTCCGGGGGGCTGCAGGGAACCGCCTGCGCTCCAGGGTCGTTATTACCGGATTGGGCTGTGTCACTCCGCTGGCGTACGCCAGAGCAGACTTGGGACGGCTGACGCGGCCGGTCGGGCGTCGGTCCGCTCACATTGTTCGACGCCAGTCGTTACCCTGTACGAATTGCGGCGCAGGTCCGCGACTGGACCGCCTGCCGATGCCGGGGCCGATCCACCCCTGGGAACACGCTCCGGCAGACGCAGTTCGCCCTGGGCGCGGCGCTCGATGCCGCCCGACGAGCGGGTTGCCCGGACGAGCGCGTGGACGCGGTGCGCTCATGTCTACCTCGGTTGCGGCGAAGCGTTCGAAGATTTTTCGAGCTTCATCCGGTCCGTGGCGGACGTCGGTGTGGCCGGTCCGTCGACACGTCGCGCTCTACGTGCGGCTTTGCGGGTATTCGATCCCGATGCCGAATCGCATTACGGAACTGAACAGTCCGGCCGGCCATCTGGCGTCGTTGCCAGCGCGCAGGGACCGAATCTGGAACTGCATTGGTGGCCGCTATGTCGAGCGCTCAGGCCGGGCACGGCCGCACGCATGATTCGCCGCGAGGTCGACATCATGCTTGCCGGCGGAGTTGCACAGTACGATTCACCGCCTGGGCTGACCGGATTTCAGCGGCTGTCAACGCCGAGCACCTGAACGATGATCTCGCCGCCAGCGCGGCCGTTCGACCGCGACCGCGACGGCTTTGTGATCGGCGAAGGGGTGCCGCGCGTCCGTGCTGGAGAGCCTGAACACGCACGTCGCCGCAGAGATTCTGGTCGAACTGACGGGCTACGGTTCGGCACAGGATGCCTACCGTTATCACCGATACGCACCCTGAGGGACGCGGACCGTGGCCGCGACCGCCACGGTCAAGCCGATGCGCACCCGAATCCCGGACCAGATCGGTTACATCAACGCCCACGGGACTGGCACGCAGCTGAACGACCTGGACCGAACGATCGCCTTCAAGCAGCGTCAGCGCACACGCCTTCGTGTTCCGATTTCGAGCGCGTGCATGATGGGGACATGCGACGACCGCCTGTGCAGCGATCGAACTGGCCGTCTGCATCCTCGCGTTGTGGCAGAACCGCGTCGTCCCGCCGACGATCAATCTGACCACCCGGACGACGGCGACCTGGATTACGTTCCGCACACCGCGCGGGAAGTCGATCGCCGGCACGTCCTCAAGTGACAGCATCGGTTTCGGCGGCCAGAACGCGCGCTGGTCGCCGCAGCCGATGAAGGAGTGCGGACGGCATCAAACCGGCGATATGTGGCCTAGGGCTCAGCGAGGGGAACCCCGTTTCGCCTGAAGCCGACGGCGTTTTCTGGTTGAAACTGGCAGGGGCGTTACACGCGGAATGAGTGAAAACGTGCAGAGTCTGGGCGTCGTGGGCGCGGGGGTGATGGGGCGAAGTATTGCCCTCAGTGGCTTTGCAGAACGGCATTCAGCGATGTTGTTCGATCTCGCCAATGCCGCCGGAGCGACCGCGTCGATTGATTGCCGGAACGGCCGCCGATGGGGAGTTCACCCCGCTCCTTGCTGGGAAGCGATCTGTCGCATCTTGGCGATTGCGATGTCCTGGTGAAGCGGTCGTCGAGAACCGCTCTGTCAAGCGACGTGGCAAGTGCCGAAGGGCGCTGTCGGAACTCACGAAGACGCTGATCGCGACAAACACGTCGTCATTGTCGATTGCCGAGCTGGCCGAAAACGTCCGCTGCCGTCGCGGTTTTGCGGGCCGGCAATTTCCGTCATCCAGTGGTCGAATGTCCGCTTGTGGAAGTCGCCCGGACTGGAGACGGTGGAACAGACCGTCGCCACAGCGCCGCCGACGTCGTTCGACAACATCGAGGCTGCAGCCGCTTCCACCGCACTCGCGATGTTCCCGGATTTGCCGTGAATCGGTTGCTGTTTCCCTACCTGGAGGCAGCCGTGGCACTGGTGCGCGGCGGAAGTCGACTGGTTACGGATTGAACAGGTGGCAATCGATTTCGGAATGCGTCAGGGGCCACCGGCGCAGATGGACGAGATCGGGATCGACGTCATTCTATGCGCGGCAGCGGCGTTCCATCGCGGCAATCCGGTTGTGCCCGCCCAGTCAGAATTACTGCTGGCGATGTACCGCGACGCCCGACGGAAAGCCGGCTGCGGTTTCCTGCGCTATGGTCCAGGCGAGCGCGGTGCGCTCGATCCGGCGGCGATCGCACTGGCGGCGGCTCATCGGACGGAACCGATTGACTGCCCGGACGACGAGTTGGAGCGCAGGCTCTTTGTCCCGATGCTGGTGGCGGCGTGTCAGCTTTTGACAGGACGCATCGTGGCGGATGTTGGCGAAGTCCTGGCGGCCCTGCGGTTCGGCCTGGGCTGCCGAGGCCAGGCTGCGGACCTGCCCGCGTGGGGACGGCTCTGGCCAGTCGCCGAACTGCGGCGTGTCCTGCGAGATCAGGGGCTTGAGCCGGACCAGGCGCTTGCCGAATTGCTGCGCGGCTGAACGGGTCGTGCGAGCCGGCGTTCAGATTCCAGCGCCATTCCCGGCCTGTACGGGGGGGACGGCGGCTGCGTGGAGTCTTTCAATCAGGCCGGTCTCGGTCACGACCCGTCGAAAGCGGACGCCGTAGATGTAGCGCGTCTCGAGACCGGAACCGAACCGCAATTCGGTATGGACGCGTTCGTTCATGATGTCGGCTTCGACGAAGCGCTCCGAGAGCCCTGGCATAAGGATTCGCAGAAAAACTGCGGTTGTGGAAAGCGGTTCGAAGCAGACAAGTCGGGCGCCTTCGAATGACAGATCGTCGCTCTGGCACCGCACACAGTGCAAACCCTCGTCCCGGACTTCGATCGCAACGACGGCGGTGCGAAAGTCCATGCGCTCGTGGCGTCGGCGCTCGAGATCCGACTCAGCAGCAGGAACTGCGGTTTTCGATTTCAGTGCAGCACTCATGCAGGCCAGCCAGTCGTGCGAGGGGCCGTATGCAACACTGGAAATCGGACCCGAAATCCGTGTTGCGACGCAGGCTTCCCCTGGGAACCGAATGGGATTCGCGTGGCGGACGAATGCTCCAGGGAGAGTCGGTCCGGTGACTCTACCACGGCAAGAATGGCAGGGCCGGGATGGGCGCAGATCCTCGAACGCCGCATGGCCGCATAGCGCTGGTCACACCGGTTATGCGGGATGCGCCAGCGCCCGGGACGCGGTGCGACGTGCCGCTCTCGTTCAGGCGACGGCGCGGAGCTGCACTTCGTCGGCCTTAAGCGAGACGATGGTGATCCCGAGCTTATCCGCGAGCTGAACGACTTCCGGCTCATCGAGCAAAATCGTCATGCCGGCTTCGAGGGCGAGGACGCGGCCGCCGGCTTCCCGCATGGTCTGCAGCGTCTGGACACCGATGGTCGGGACGTCGAAACGCATGTCCTGCTGCGGCTTGGCGACTTTGATGACGCTGAAGCCCCCGCGCCGGCAAAGCTGCCCGGCCCGGCGGATGCACTCGTCGGTGCCTTCAATGGCTTCGACCGCAATCACGGCCGTGTCGTTCACCACGACGGTCTGGCCGATGTCCAGCCGCCCCATTTCTTTCGCCATCTCCCAGCCAAAGCGGATGTCTTTCCATTGGGAGGCAGACGGGCGACGTCGCGTCAGGAAGCCGTGTTTCACGAGCAGCTCCGGACAGAAGTCCAATGCGGAGGAAAAGGAGATGCCGTCGCGTTCAAACTCGCGAATCACGGCCAGCAACAGCGTGTCGTCCTGCTTGTTCTCGCGGGCGTAGCGAAACCACATGTGCAGGGTCCGCATATCGGGGACGAGCCGCAACATGCGCAGTGGCTTGAACAACTCGCGTTTTTCCACTTTGCCGGCCATGACGACGTGTTCGACGCGATTCCGCTTGAAGAAGCGAATCGCGCGGCCGAGGCGGGCGAGCGGCGCGGTCTTGTAGCGATGACAAAGTTCGGACAGTTCGGGAGGCGCCATTCCCAGGATGCCCATGCCGTAGACGTGGTAGCCGTGGCGCCGTGCGGCTTCGGTGAACAGCACGGGAAACCGCCCCCAGCCTGCAAGCAAGCCGACGCGCGGCGGGAGGCTGCGCGGAAACGGCAGGATCTGCGGCGCACCGCCGTCGTCGGCCGTCACATCGGCGTGTGATTCGGGATTCGGTGATGGCAAGGAGTGAGACATCGACATGGCAGCGACGCCCTGAGAGCGTTCGCGGCGTCATCAGGCGGCGCGTTCGGACGCTGCTGCGGCTGGATTCAGCGCAGCGAGTTCGGCACGCAGTTGTTTCACGGCAGACTCGAGTTCACGCATCCGCGTACGCATCTCCGGCAGGCTGCCCATCGCGAGATGCACTTTGATGGCCTCCTTCTCGGGTCGGGCCGGAATGCCGTGGTAGCGCTCGCCGTCAGGTATCGAACCGGAAACGCCAGCCATGGCGCCGATTGACACCCCGGTCCCGATATTCGCGTGGTCGGCGATGCCGACCTGGCCTCCGCAGCGGACGTAATCACCCGTCGTCACCGAGCCGGCAAGGCCGACCTGGGACGCAAACGCGTTGTGCTTTCCGATCCGGCAGTTGTGGGCGATCATGATCTGGTTGTCGAGCTTCGTGCCGGCGCCGATCACCGTCGCGCCGATCATTGCGCGATCCACCGTTGTGCCGGCCCCGATTTCGACGTCGTCTTCCAGAATCACGGTGCCGGTATGCGGCAGGTGGACGAAGCGTCCCTCCGCAAACCGGTAGCCGAAGCCATCGGCGCCGATGACCGCCGTCGCGTGGATGATTACGCGGTGGCCGATATGCACATGGTGGTGCAGCACGGCATTCGGATGAATGACGACGTGGTCGCCGATCCGGCAGCCGGGCCCGATGACGGCGCCGGGGTGGACATCACATCCGCGACCGAGCACGGCGTCCTCGCCGATGAAGGCGCCCGGGTAGACATTGCAGTCCGGACCGAGTTTCGCCGTCGGGCTGACGGTAGCCTGCGGCGACACTCCCAGTTGCGGCCGGGGGGCCGGGGGGCGGAACCGCAGCATGATTTCGACAAAGGCCGTCTGCGGATCGTCGACGGCGATCAGAGCGGTCTGCGGACAAGCGGGAACTTGGGAAATCATCGCCCGCGGCACGAGCACGGCGCCCGCCTGGGACTACGGCAGTGCACGAAGCGACTTTTCGGCGGCGACAAAGGCCAGGTGCTCAGGGCCTGCCTGATCCAGCGGAGCGACGTCGTGAATCTCGTGGTCGCTGTTCCCGAGCAGATCGCCTCTGACGAAAGCGGCAATCGCGCCGGCATTGATCGTGGTCATCGGAATCCCTTCCGAGTGAAGAAGCCGCAGGTGGATCTGCGGGGTGGGGTTTGTAACCAAATGCACGTGATGCGGCAATGGCGGTTCCGCGAGGAATGCAGTTTGTTCAGTGGCCCTAAGCTGCAAGACAGACGAAGGTTACGGCAGTGACAGATCCCGGGCTGGATTCCACGGTCCGTCCGTAAACGGCCGCACGTCCGTTTGGACATTTATCGAAACACAACGGTATCAGGCCCGGCGCGAACAATGGGCCGAAGTCCGAGATGCTGAATGCATCGACGAGATGCGGCGGCCAGGCGCAAACGTGCCAGCCGGCCGGCGTTCGGTTACACTCGCGGCGCAGTCCGGTACAGTTCCGCGGATGCGGCGGCGGTCTATGGCCGCCGGGACTGCACTGCTTGTCCTGCCGCCGGCGATCACAGACGACATCCATGCCCGTTCGAGGAGTGCGGGGCGCCATCAGCTGCGCCGAGAATACGTCCGCGAGCATATTGCAGGCGACCGGCGAGCTGCTGCAGGAGATCCTGCGCGCCAATGAACTGACGGAGTTCGACGACATCGTGTCGGCGATTTTTACGGTGACGGCCGATCTGAACGCCTCCTTCCCGGCGGAGGCCGCCCGCGAACTGGGGATGCACCGCGTGCCGCTGCTGTGCGCCAACGAGATTGACGTCCCGGGCAGCATGCCGAGATGCATCCGGATCCTCCTGCATATCAACACGCAGAAGCGCGCCCAGGACATGGTGCATGTCTATCTGCGAGATGCGCGGAGATTGCGGCCGGATATGGACGCGGCGCAGTAGCGACTGAGGTCGGGAACGCGTCAGCCGTGTTTGGTGAGATGGAAGGTCCCGGACTCTTCAAAGCGCCGACTTGCCGGCACAGACGACCAGTGCAGGTTTCCGTGTTACTGCGACCGGGAATCCAGCGCTGGCCAGTGTTTCGATGGACGCACCGCCACGTTATACTGCCGCTGCCACGCAGGCGCCGTGAGCTGTTGCGCGGCGAATGGTTGTCATTGCTGGCAGTTTACGAATGGCCGACTACAACAAATACGACCCCCGAGTGGATTCGCTGGTCGTCGAGACCCGGACAGCGTGGGCCGACGACGTGCAGAACTTGAGTTCCGCGGACAAGTCATGGCTTGCCGAGGCCATCCATCGCAAGCCGCACCTGGCCGGCAAGGTGGCCTACGAGCGGACACATACCGGCTTCACACGGGAAATCACGGTCACGGCGGCGGATGTCGCCCGGCTGTATGACGAGCAGTTTCAGTCCGCAGGCGCGGGTTGACCGGCCGTCATCGACGTCTTGAGGATTCCCGGAGGAGAAGATGAAGCAGGCTGACCAGGTCTTCTCCCTGACCGAGACAAAGGGCGTGCTGGTGATTGCGCCGCACGGCGACACGATCAGCTATCGCGACAGCGACGTGGCGGAGGCGGTCAACATGGCCCTTGACCGGATCAATAAGCTGGGTGATCCGCGCGTGGTCGTCGATTTCAGCGGCGCGCCGTACTTCGGCAGCGTGATGATCGGCGCCGTCAGCCAGTTTGCCGAGCGCGTACGGCTGCTGGGGGGAGCGTTCGCCGTGTGCGAAGCTTCGCCCGATATGCACCAGGTGCTTACGGCGATGAAGCTCAACGAGCGCTGGCCGATCTTCGAAAACCAGCGGGCCGCGGTAGTTCGCCGGCCGTTGCGAGACGTAGGCTCTATTAAAAACTCGTCGTCTTCGAGCAGATCGCCTTCCGTGATCAGCCGAAAGCCGGCGGCCGCCAGAATCTGCGTGGCCTGGTCAACATCGTCGACGTGCAGCACAATGCCGCCGCGTCCCTGGCGCCGCCGCAGCAGCGGATAGGTGTAGTGGATGTTGAGTTCCGCCGAGACGAGCGCCGTAAAGATGCTCACGAACGGCTGCGGTTCGGCGGGGAGTTCGACGCCGACGACATCCGTTTCGGTGACCGTCAATCCGGCGAGCTGAAACAGTTCTCTCGCGCGATCGGTGTTGTCGAGAATCACGCGGGCCACGGCAAAATCGACCGAATCGACGACGCTCAGTCCGACGACCCGCAAGTCGTGCCGTTCGATCTGGCGGAACATGTCGTGCAAACGGCCGACGCGATTCTCCATGAACACACAGAACTGATGCAGGCAGGGCCAGTCACGCCCGCGCATGGTGGCGGGGCCGGTTGTGACGTCGCTGGCAAAACCGCTGGACATGTCGCACCTGACGCTGCGCCGAAATCGCCGTCGCACACGACGGCCCGGCTGTCGACGCTGATCGTGACAACCGCTCGCCGTCGTGACAAGCGCACGACGGCGGATTTGCGGCCCCGCGTAGCCGTCAGTGAACCGCTGTCGGTGTCAGTTCCGATTGCAGCAGCGGCAACAGTTCGTGCGCGGAAAGCTGTGAATAGTCCTTGATGATTTCCGAGCAGACGAGCTTCGCCAGCGGGCTGCTGAGGGATTGCCGCAAGGTCCCCAGGAACAACGCCGGGGCCACAATTACCAAGTAGCCGTAGGCGTTGCCGTTGCGACCTTTCTCCAGCCGCTCGGCAACGATCCCGGCGAAGTCGGTGGCGGTGCGATGGCGATGATCGGTTCTCGGCTCGCCGTAGTGGGGGCCACCGGCGGTCTCGGCGAATCGCCCCGGCGCATCGGTCACGACCTCCTGAGCACGAGCGTGCCCTTCAGGATGCACGAGCGTCTCGATTTCTGCGAGTTGAGCGCCGAGGGGCCAGGAGGTTTCAAAGATGCGCGCCCGGCCTCTATCGGCCACGACAATCCAGGCCACGGGGCGTCTCGCGGCTTCACGCTTGTAGGTCATGTCAACACCTTATTAATGGAGTCAAGAAAATCTCGTCGTGTCCCGGAGCAATCGGAACCGGGGTCGTCATCAGCTCCGCCTGGCGTCGCGGTGCCGCTGTTCGCAACTCTCAAGAATTCGGCGCGCGCGATCGGCGTCGATGGCCTGTACGAGCAACTGGATATTCAGGACGCCGGCGAGGCCTGCCTGGTTCTCGCCGCTGATTTCACAGCGGATTCCCTCCGTCGCCAGCTCGGCCCGCAGCAGCTCTGCGAGGGTCGGCTCGGTGACGGTGGAGACCTTCACGAGTTCATGGGGGTCGCCTGCGGGTGGAGGTGTGTCGGCTGGCGGGCGTTGCATCGTTCTGTGGCTCCTGACTGAGGTTTCCGGGTTGTATAGGGCCTCGCAGCTCGCAGCGGCGGCAACAATCTCACGTCGCTTTGCCGGTGCGGGTTATCCGAGCCGGCACGTCGTATGCACCGTCTGCCGCCGCGGCGAAGTCGCCGCAGCCGGTCGAGTCAGCTTGTCATGCAGACTCAAGGTGTACGGCAAATCGCGTTCCCGATGCCATCGTATCCGCGAATCGCGCACAAACGAAACGGTTCCGGCATCACAAACTCCGTCCAGGGGTTAGGCTCATCGGTCCGCCGGCGCCAATCGTGCAAATCGCTGGTCGTCGGTGGCAATCTGGCCTTCAAAGTCCTTCGGCGGTTGGTATAGTGAAAATGAAAGCAACAAACCTGCCGTGCGGCCTGCAAGTGGGTGTCGGCAAGTGCGACAGGTTGAAGGGCGTCGACATGGACGCGGCACTCTCTGTGAGAGAGTCGCCGTCCGCTCTGGGTCGGTGGACGGCGCATAGTCAGTCCAGGGCGCGCATCCGGCAGAGTTGGAGCTGCTGGAAAGCGCTGGGAGCCCTCTGGCTGGCGTTGTCGGCGTGGCAGCCCGCGCTGGCGGCCGACTCTCCTCCGCGATCAATCGCGGTCGAGCTCTACGTCAAAGGCGATCTGAACGCGGGGATCAAAGACTCGCTCACAGCCGCTGTCGAGCAGCGCCCTGGCGTTAGTCTCCGCGTGTTTGACTTGCTGGCTGACGAGGAGGGGCGCACACGTCACGAGAAAATCTGCGCCCATTTCAAGAAGCTCCCTGAGGAGTTCGTACCCGCATTATATGCCTGTTCGCAGCTGGTTATTGCCCCTGACGACAAGCAGAAGCTGGAAAATTCGCTGGATGAACTGCGGACGATGACGGTCTTCGTGCGCTCCGGCTGTCCGCGGTGTGCACGGACGAAAGACTGGCTGAAGACCCTGATGCCGAAGTACCCCGGCTTCCGGCTGGTGTACCGGGATGTCGCCACCGACGGCTCCGCGCAGACGGAGATGAACGCCGTCGCCCGGCGGTACAACAAGGGGGGCGTCAGCGTACCGATGTTCCACGTCTGCGATCAGGTGCAGATCGGGTTCGATAGCCCGGAAGGCAGCGGCAAGCGGCTCGAAGCTGTGCTGGATAAATGGACGGTCGTCAAAAAGAAGCCGGCGGCGCAGTCTTCGAGCGGCGTGTACTCCACTGGCGCGCTCCACATCGCGCACCAGTGTGACACGGCAGCGCGCACGCGTCGTGAGCTATGGGTTTCGCGCTCCGGCCGACCGCTCGCGGCTGCGGTGACGTTGCCGGCGTGGATCCTCTCGCAAATTGGTCAGGCTCCCGAGGTAGTCCCGGCAACGGATGAGACGCAGGCAGCTGCCACAGAGCCCGCGACGACGCTCGATGATACCCTCGTTGCGGCTGCACACGACAGCGGAGACGATTTTGAACTGCCGCTGCCCGCCGATGCGGGTGACGGCGAACTGCCGCTCCCCGCGGACGCCGACGCAGGCACGTCAGCGGGAGACGCTCCGGCGGATGATGAAATTCGAGTGCCAGTGCTCGGCAGCGTGCGTGCCAGCCGGATGGGATTGCCGGCCTTCACGATCGTGATCGGACTGATCGACGGATTCAATCCCTGCGCGATGTGGGTCCTGCTGTTTCTGCTGTCGATTCTGGTCAACCTGCAGAACCGCTGGAAGATCCTCGCGGTCGCCGGTTCATTCGTGTTCGTAAGCGGAGCGGCGTACTTCGCATTCATGGCCGCGTGGCTGAACGTCATTGGACTGATCGGGTACGAACGTCCGGTCCAGATCGTCCTGGGCCTGTTCGCCCTGATCATTGGCGCCGTGCATGTGAAGGATTTCTTCGCGTTCAAGAAGGGGATTTCGTTCTCGATCCCGGAGTCCGCAAAGCCGGGGATCGCCGCCCGCGTCCGGGGCATCGTGATGGCGGAGAACCTGTTCGGCGCAATTCTGGGCGCGACGACGCTGGCCGTGCTCATCAATCTCATCGAACTGATGTGCACCGCCGGACTGCCGGCGCTGTATACCGGCGTCCTGCAGCAGCAGGGAATCGAAGGCTGGGGCAAGTACAGCTACCTGGGCCTGTACAACGTGGCCTACATGTTCGATGACGCCTTGATGGTCATGCTCGTTGTGATCACGCTGGACAAGACGCGGCTGCAGGAAAAGCAGGGGCGCTGGCTCAAGCTGGTCAGCGGCGCATTTGTCCTGCTGCTGGGGGTCGTGATGATCTTCGACCCGGATCTGTTGAAATTCGTCTGAGCGGGTCGAGCACATTCCCCCGCGCAGTCATGGTGGCCCGGATGCCTGAGGCATTCGGGCTGCCGCATTTGCCGGCGACAATGTGGTCAATCGGCAATTGCTGGCGGTCAAAAGGCGAAAGCCGCGAGCGATGAGCGCTCGCGGCTTCGTGTCCGTTCCGGAAGCCCACGGATGGCCGTCCGCGGGCTTTCGCGTTGAATTACGCCTCGACTCCCAGCAGCCCGCACGCTTCCGCATAGCCCGGCGCCGGGTAGCCATACTCGCTCGAAGTGACTCGGGCGAGGGCGATGATCTGACGGTTCCGGAACGCCGGACGCATGAGCGCGTACTCGTCGTTGACCGTCCAGAAATACTTCTCGGCGTGCAGCGCGCCGTCTTCGCTCGTGGCGTAGCGCAGCATTATGTCGAACACTGGCCGCTCGGAGTGACCGAGCTCCAGGTACTTGTGCGTTACTGCACAGACCCGATCCTGGTTCTTCTCGCGGACGGCGCCGTCGAGTTCGGTGAGCAGCGATTTCGGATCGGTACTGATGACTTTTGCCAGTTCATCGGCGTGCGGCCGCGGCGTCTCATCGACGTACTGCGGGTTCATCGTGGCGTCGCGTGATACGTGCCAGCCGGAGAGGATCAAGCTGGCGATCGCGTTCATCGGATTCGACACCTGGATGATGTGCCGCCAGGCGTTGGCGGCGTCGGAGGCATGCACGCCGATCGAATCGCCGTGCACGCTGCCGATCGGCTTGTTCGCCTGCGCCCATTGCTCCGGACGCCCTTCGTCGCGCAGCGCCAGTTCGTTGGCGGTCAGGCTGATCGCTTCGCAAATCGAATCGGGCGACGCGCCGTCGGCGAGTGCGGCAGCGATCGCGCCGGCGCCGTCCTTGGGGCTGGAGGTCCGCAGTGTGTTGGACAGGGCCAGGACAGCTGCGTCGTCGAGGGCCCGCGAGCCGAGTTGGCGACCTGCGAGCTTGTGCTGGTCCAGCAGCCCGGTGAGCACGGCGGCGACGTCGGGATTGTGCTTCTGGCGGGCTTCCTCCTGTTTGACGCAGTAGTGAATGGACTGCCTTAGCATCGTGGCAGCGTGCTCGATGCCGACGAGGTTGATCATGTCCCACGCGCGGTGGGCCAGGACGATCCGGTGCACTTCGGGAGCTTCCGACACGGTCGGCAGCAGGTCGTTAAAAGCCGCGTCGCGGTCGAGGCCGGCCAGGATGCGCTCCGCCGTGGCGGCGTCCCGGTTATGGACCGCATTACGGATCGCCTCCGTCGGCGATGCGGGCTCGTCGCCGGCCGCGGCGACGACCGGCAACGTATCGGCCGAGCATTTGCCGGAATCGTGCAGCCGGGACGAATTGCGATACAGCACCTTCATCACCGGCAGCGCCCGCCGTTCGCTCGGCATCGCGGCCGCCATCCGCAGCGACGGCATCAGGGCCATGAACGTGTGGAACCCGATATAGTCCTCGCCGCCGAACGCACGGGCGTTGGCGAGCGCCGCTGCTCCGACGAGTTCCTGTAGTTGCGTGCCCGAGCGGATCAGTTCGGCCAGTTGCGGCA
Organism: Planctomycetaceae bacterium; assembly: GCA_046349775.1. Classification (GTDB taxonomy): domain Bacteria; phylum Planctomycetota; class Planctomycetia; order Planctomycetales; family Planctomycetaceae; genus JAEUIG01. Next base: position 18,041 of record JAXMBS010000022.1, read on the forward strand.
GCAGCTTCTCTGGCGCGGTCTCCTGCAGCATCGCGGCGAGCCGCTCCTGCGTGCCGAACGACAGCCGTGCGGCACCGGATTCCTCAGCCCAGGCGATGCCAACTCCCAGATCCCTGGCAGTGGAGAAACCAATGCCGGCGACGAGCATGCTGCGACCGACATCGGAGAGAAACTGACGGCGACTGGCGAGCGTGCGACGCATGATGTGTCTCCTTGAAGCGGGGAGAGGGAGAGAGCAACCGCGATTATACACGCATCAGTGCGCACAAATGCAAGAGTGGATTGTGCGCTGGCGGGATACAGAGCGAGGGAACCGCGAAAGTCGCGACGCCGGACGACAGGGAACGGTTGATCGACCCTGACCTGGATCCGGCGGGATCAGAGTTGCGGGTCTTCGATCCAGCACGCGGTGGGACGGCCTTGCCAGTCGACCGACGACGTTCGGTCGACGAGTCTCGTTCTCAGGCCGTCGACGACGGTGATGCTGCGGTGTCGCGATGTGCCCCCTCCATCGAGAAGGCCGGCACGCAGACGGCAACGTAGTCGGCATCGCTGTCCGGCGGCGTGCAATACTGGATGCGCTCACCGGGCTCGGTAATGATCGCCTGGCCGGCCTTCACGGCGAATGTCTGTCCAGCATGCTTGATGTGGACCACCCCCGACAGGACCAGCGTGACTTCGAGAAAGTCCGGTTGCTGTGGAGGCTCGAACCAGCCGGGCGGGCACCAGAGCCGCGCGACGCTGAGCCGCGCGTCCTGCGAATTGACGCGGCCGACGAACTCGTCGATCCGGATCGGCTGGTTGCCCTCTCCGATGATGGTGGTGGGCTGCTCGATCAGCCGCAACGCAGTGCTGCCGGCGCCCGGCGCCGCGGTAGGAGAGACATCCCGATGTACGGTCGCCGGAGAGAATGCCGGCGCACACACGGCGACGTACTCGGCCCCGTCCGGCAGCGGCGTGCTGTAACGAACCCAGTTCCCCGGTTCGGTGACGATCGTCTGTCCAGCGCGGACAATTGTCGTGCCGCGACTGTGCTCGACGTGCAATTCGCCGCGCAATACATGCGTGACTTCGATGAATTCGGGTGTCTGTCCGGGTTCGTGCCAGCCGCCGGGCGAGCGCATCCTCGCAACGCTGAGCAGAGCGTCCCCCGAATTCACCCGGCCGACGAATTCTTCGATCTGCTTCGGCTTGTCGCCTGCGGCGGCGACGATCGTGGGACGCTCAATCCAGCGGGGCATGTGCGACTCCTGCGGCGTGTCCGCGGATGATCGCGGCGCGGAACGGGAATTCGCAAGTGTCGAGCAGCACGAATCGCGCCCGCGGGTGCTTCGCAAAGAAAGAGATTACGGCGCCGAAAGGGGCGTCGGCACGCAGTGGGTGCACTCGTTGACGACCGTCCGATACGTGTGGGTCAGGTGCGCCTGGGTGCGGAACTCATCATGTGCCTGCAGGGCCCGGTGCAGCGCCGGCAGATTGTAGAACGGCACGCTGGGATACAGATGGTGGTCGAGGTGATAGCCAATGTTCTTGGGGGCGATCAACAGTTTTTCGAGCAGGTTCGGATATGTCGTCCGCGTCTGCCGCAGCATGTGATCGTATTCGAGTCCGTAGTGTTCGCCGATCGTCCGCAGCCGTAAAGCAACCTTGAGCCACGACATCATCGGGACGACCCACAGCAGCAGAAACACGGTCCAGACCTGGAAATACGTGAGCGCGGCGATTAGTCCGCCGAAGAAGAAAATTGCCGCCACGTCAATCCAGGAGCGCTTCCGGCCGCCCGGCCCGGCGTAGCGCCCGAAGAACTGCAGTTGCTCGCGCAGGTTCAGCGCCAGAAAGTCGCGGAGCAGGATCTGGAACAGCTCCCAACGGGTTTTGGGAAACGCCCAGTCGCGGTTGAGTCGCAGCATCCAGTCAGGATCGGCGTGCGTGTTCGGGGCGCGATGATGCGCGAAGTGCAGCCGGCGGTACGACCGCATGGAAATCAGGATCGGCCAGCCGGTCAGTAGTTCGCCGAAGAAATCGTTGAGCGTGCGGCGCGGGAGAAACCGAAAATGGGCCGCCTCGTGCATCAGGATCGCCAGGGCGTGCTGTCGGGCGCCGATCCAGATCACGGCTGGGATGTAAGCGATGGCGCCCGCAATGTGATTCCACCGCCAGAGGGCCAGCTCAACGGCGATGGCGGCGGTGATCAGCACCCATTCCAGAGCGACGTGGGCCAGGCCGCGCCACGGCTGAAGCGTGGACAAATACCGCAACTCTGCCGGTGGTAGCGGAGATTGCCAGAGTTCGACCGGCTCGTCGGTATCGACGTCCAGGGCAGGCTGCAGGGGCATGGCTCAGCAGAGGGTAGAGCGCCGGCCAGCGGCCGGCGGAAAGTCGTCCGAACGGTACGGAGCGCGAAGTTCCAGTCTTCTCAGGTCGATGCTACTGGGACTTGACGCGGAATTTCAATCGCGCTGCATCTCAGAGTCCGTACGGAAGTGGAGTCCGGAACTCCACAATGTGCGTTGCCGTCACAACTCGCACAGTTGCCGTACCAAAGCGGTCCAATGTCGCTCATGACCGCACCCGGAAAACGCAGCAAGCCGGCGGATTTCGCCGGCTTGCCTGTGTGATTCACAACCGCTGATTACAGCGGCCGGACATTTTCTGCACGCGGCCCCTTGGGACCGTGACCGGAGTTGAAGGAGACACGCTGGCCCTCCCGCAAGTCCTCGAAACGAACCCCTTCGAGATTCGACATGTGGAAGAACAGGTCGGCACCCTGTCCCTGGTCGATGAACCCGAAGCCTTTGTCAGTCAACTTCTTAATTCTGCCCTCTGCCATACCGTTCAATCCTCAAAATGCTGCGACGCCACCCGATCCGGGCACTCTCCCACGCGGAAAGCTGCCTCGCAGTGACTCAGTGCCGGTCGCTACCGACAAGGTCCCTCCAGTCGTCTGGGAAATCCGCACGATTGCACGGCGGCAACCGGCAGCGGGCGAGGCCACAGAACAACAACGACTCGCCCTGAAGAACAGAACGCACCGACGTCGCCTGAGGCCCACAAACCGATGTCTGCGGACAGACACTCAGCAGGAACGGCGACTATGATACGGAATCGCACAAAAAATGCAGCGCCGGAATCCCAAAAATCGGAAAAACCGAAAAACTGCGGGTTCTCGGGTTGTTGACCTGCGGCTCATGGGCGGAATTCGCCGGTCGCTCATCGCCGAACGCATCCCGTCAGGCAGCCGGTTTGTCCCTGGCCCGATGGACCACGAGCAGGATCAGATGCCCCTGCGGGACGGGCCGCGCGGCGTGAAGCCGTAGGATCTCCCGGCCCAAGTCGTCGCGGACGTTTCCCTGCGACGGAGATTCGGCGTCGAACCGGCAGCGTTTGTCGATCCGTTGGAACAACTCCCGGCAGAGGACGAAGTCAGCCCTGCGCCAGCGCCGCGAGGACCAGCCGGCCCATCTCTTTGGTGCCGACGTGGGGCTCCCCTTTCTGCGCCAGGTCGCGGGTCCGATGACCGGCGTCGAGCACTTTTTCCACTGCCCGTTCGATCGCGGCGGCCTCCGCTTCCAGACGCAGCGAATGCCGCAGCAGCATCGCGCTCGCCAGGATCGTCGCCAGCGGATTGGCGACCCCCTGGCCGGCAATGTCCGGTGCGGAGCCGTGGATCGGTTCGTACAAACCCGGCCCGGAATCGCCGATGGAGGCCGACGGCAACAGCCCCATCGAACCGGGGAGCATGGCGCCTTCGTCGGTGAGGATGTCGCCGAACAGGTTGCCGGTCACGACGACGTCGAACGTCGCCGGCCGCGAGATCAGATGCATGGCCATCGCGTCGACCAGTACGACGTCGTATTGCAGCTCCGGGAACTCCTGCCGGACAACGCGTTCCGCCACCCGCCGCCACAGCCGCGAGACCTCCAGCACATTCGCTTTATCGACCGATGTCAGCTTCTTGCGACGCTGCATCGCGGCCCGAGCCGCGACTCGCACGACCCGCTCGATCTCGTGCGTCGAGTAGATCATCGTGTTAAAGGCCGTCTCGCCGCGCTCGTCGGACTTCAGCCCTGATTCGCCGAAATAGATGCCGCCAGTCAGCTCGCGCACGAACAGGATGTCTGTTCCCTCGACGTACTGTCGCTTCAGCGGCGACGAATCGAGCAGCGCAGCGTGCGGCTTGACGGGCCTGAGATTGGCGAACAGGCCGAGTTCCTTGCGGATCTTGAGCAGGCCGGCCTCAGGGCGGGTCTTGGCCTTGGGGTCGTCCCATTTTGGTCCGCCGACGGCGCCGAGCAGCACCGCGCTGGATTTGCGGCACGCGTCGAGCGTGGCCGGCGGCAGCGGATCGCCGAACTGGTCGATCGCGCAGCCCCCCATCGGGTATTCGGGCAGTTGAAACCGATGCCGAAAGAGTTCGGCCGTCCGCTGCAGGACAAGTTTGGCCTCCGCCACCACTTCGGGGCCGATGCCGTCGCCGGGAAGAAGTACGATCGTCGCGTCCACGGGGGAAGTCCTTGCTGAGCGGGGGAAACGGGCCAATTTAGCGGACCAAGGGTCAGTGTGGCAAAGGGGCCGTGCGACAAAGGAGGTGTGAAAAGTTCGAACAGTGCGAAAAGTGGGAAGAGTCGAGTCGCGCGACGGCAATGGTCGTGGCGAAGGAATGGGGTGTTCGAGTGCGGATGAAGCCGGAGGGCGGAGTAAACCGATACGCCCCGCAGGGGAGGGGTGCGCGCCCGGAGGTTGGCCGATGTGGCGGGCAACATTTTTTGCGATCGGCATTTGTGCCGTGCTGATCGGCCTGCTGTTGTTCCAGGTCGACCAGGTGGTGCTGATGCGCACTTCGTCCGGCGATGGCCTGGGAGATTGGCTCGCCGCCTGGCGGGGTAACGACTCCGCGACCGTCGATCCGCCGGACTGGCTCCCCTATTCGCTGGCCAGCACGGGGCTGGTCACGCTGCTGTATGCGCTGGCGCTTCCCAAGCGCGGGACGTAGGTCAGGCTCCCGCCTGACATAATGCGCGTTGATTTCGAGGTCGGCGGCGTACGCTGGAAACGCATTCTGTCATGCGAAGCATGACCTACTGGTCTGCCCATCGCTTATTGTCAGGTGCACTTACTAGCCCGTAGCGCTAGCAAGGGCGTCCTGCGAGAGGACAGTCGCCCTCGCTAGCGCGTCGGGCTAGTGAACCTGCCTGACAAGTCGAGATAGACGAACCACTACCTCTCACGCCAGCGTTGCCATTCCAGGCCGGCGCGGTCGACGCGGAACTGGACGAGTCGACCATAGTCGACTTCCGTCACGTAGGCCGTGCAGCCGTCGGGGCCACCGAAGCAGATATTGCTGGGCCGCGTGCCGAGGACGTGGACCTCGTTGAGGATCTCTCCCTGTGGTGAAAGCTTGACGACTGTCCCCTTGCGATGCCGCGTGAGGTAGAGGTTGCCGTCCACGTCGCAGCGCATGCCGTCCATGCCGAAGTCGGGGAACTCGTAGATCTGCCGCTTGTCGCCGAGGTTGCCGCGCTCGTCGATCGTGTATCCGTAGACGCGTCGCTCGTTGGATTCGGTGACCCACAGCGTCTTATTGTCCGGGCTGACTTCGATGCCGTTTGTTGTGCCGAGGTTGGGCGCCGCAAGCGTCACAGTCCCATCGGTGTCGATCCGCCAGAGCTGGCCGGTCCCTTTGCCCCAGGCCGGATCGCTGGCGTAGAGCACGCCCGTCGAGGTGATGGCGATGTCATTGGGCTGGTTCATGTCGTCGTGATGGGCGAAGACTTTGAGGTCTGAGCCATCGGGTCCGCACGTGAAGATGTTGTGGTTGACGTAATCGGCGATGAACATGCGGCCGTCGCGGCTGAAGCGAATGCCGTTGCCGACGCTGTTGCCGGGGAGCGACACGAAGATGGACGACTCGCCAGTGGGGGTGGTGCGGCCAATTGTCCCCTGGCGGTAGATGTTGACAGCGTAGACGTTGCCGAGGGCGTCGCAGGCAGGTCCTTCGATGCCGGGCGTGAACTCGCTGATTTGCGTCGTGGGCGTGGCGACGAATAATGCTTCCGGGCCGATTTGCTCGCATGCGAGCAGGTCCAGTTCTGCCGGTTGGAAGCGGAGGCTCACGACGTAGGGGGATTCGCCGGCCGTCCAGTGGCCGTACGTCGTGGTGACCACGGTCCCGTCAGGCAGGACTTCGACGGGAGGATAGGCACAGTCGGCGCCCTTGTGATTGTCCATGAGGCGGATGCGGTACTGTCCTTCGCTGCCGCGGACGATGTCGTCATAGGTACCGAGCCAGCCGACCCAGTCACCGCGCGTCGGGCTGACATGCGTGGTGTCGCGGAACGACATGAACAGCCGACCGTCGCGGGTGTATGCCGCGGTGTGACGGTCATGATTGACGCGCTGGCAGTTGGCGTGGCTCGGTCAGGTGTTGCCCTCGTCGTCGGAGAAGATGACGAACGAGTTCTGCTTGCGGCAGGTTTTCTCGCGGGAGGACTGCAATCTGCTTGCCATCGGGGAGCGGATGGCCCCGGCTCGCAGAGGTGGACGTCGGCGCGATGGGCGATCGCTTCCGGCTGGCTCCACGTCCGCCGTCGATTGAGACGGACTTGTAAACGACGAACTTTTTGTCGTCCTTGCCGTTGGCGAAGCGACCGTCGTCATGGAACAGCGCCATGTAGTGCCCGGGGCGCGGTCTGGAGATCAATGACGCTCGCCATCGCGACGATGCCGCCCCAGTCGCCGACTGGCTCCAGTTCGGACCATGTCGCGCCGTCGTCGTTACTGACGGCCTTGCGGATCGGGTAAAGCCCGCTGAACATGATGATGCGTTTCGTTGCCGTCCGGGCCGATGACGCGGTGCAGCGTGGGGACTTCTTTCGATGTCTCCCAGGTCGGCGGCGTCGGCAGGCGGCTCGCTCCATGTGAGTCCGCCGTCGGTGCTGCGTAGACGATGCCGCCTTGCCGTGTCCTTCGGATAGACGCACAACATTGTGCGGCCGTCTTCGAGCAGGACGGTCGTCGGGTGGCCGAGGTATTGCCCCGGCTCGCGGTCAACGACGACTTGGCGCTAATCTGTTTCGACAGGTCGACCAGCGGAATCGAGTAGCCTCGCGGCGCTGGCGGTCGATGCGCGGCTTCAAGGATTGTTGCGATGGTGTCGGCGATCCAGCCAGCGATCAGCTCGTGAAACGCGGTCATTGGGATGCACGTCATCGACGAGGAAATCCTCGATCTTGCCGTTCTTGCCTTCGTCGGTGAGCTTCTGCCAAACGTCGATCAGCGGGACGCCGGTTGCAACGGCCAGTTCTCCAGGTTGCCTCGGCGTATTTCGTCGTCGGGGCGACGCGGCCAGTCGGCCATCGTCGAGTGCGGCGGGTTGAGCGTCATCAGGATCGGCGGTGTGCCGTCGCTCTGCAGTGTGCGGAGGAAGTAAGTGGAGTTCGCCTTGAACGCGGCGAGCGGAATCATTGGCGCGCATCAGCCCAAGGCTGTCGGAGAGGACCCGGGAGTCGACCAGCCGAACTGGATGACGACGACGTCCGGATGCGGATTGCGAACGTCGGACTGGAAGCGGTCGAGGGCGTGTCGCTTGGGATCACGTCGGCGTGTCGCTGGCACGGCCGGTATGGCTACCGCCGATACCGGCGTTAATTACCTCGGCCTGGCCTTTGGCCTTGAGCAACTCCGGCAGCCGCATGGCGAGGATAGACCTGCTGAATGTTGTTGCGCGGGGCGGTCGTGGAGTCGCCGAAGGCGACGACCTTGATGGGCCGCGGATCGGCAGCGAGCGACGCGCTTGCGGCAAACAAGACCCCCAGCAGCAACACGGACAATCGCAATTTGCGGCAAGCCATTGACCACTCCAGGACCAAGCGGATGAACAGGTCGTGAAATGGCAGGATGCCGCGGAGGTCGGCCCGATGTCAAACGTGCCGTCGCCCGCGATTCTGCAGCCGACGCTCGCCAGCGTAGAGTTTCGGACAGGCGCCGCAATCCGCTCAGGCAAAAGTGACGAGCGGTTCAGCCGTGCTTTCCCCGGCGGAGAATCGCGTGAGCTGCTCCAGATGCGGCTGAATCCTGTGGCGTACATCAAGGAGCTGCCGGACGCTGCCGCAGGCGCTCGCGACCTCACTGGCCAAGACATCGCATTTGGTGCTGGTTTCAACGATTTTCTGGCGGACCTCCTGGAACAGGTGCGCCACCGATTCCGCGGCGTGCGACACGACCGATTCCTTCGAGCCGGCGAATTGCACGAACCGCAGGATCCGGTTGTTACGCTCGAGCTGCACGATTTGAGATCGCAACGAATGCAGTTCCCGCTCCGCCTGTTCGACGTGCTCAAATGCCTGCCGAGTGCGGGACGTCATGGCGTCGAACAGCGTCTTCAAGCGGGAATGCAACTGCCCATTGTCCTCGTGCGAACCGGCCTCAAGCGTCTCTGCGACGAATTGCAGTGAAATCTCACTCTGCAGCTTGGTGGCGGCCAGGTCGAACACCAGCCGATCCAGAATTCCGACGACGGATCGCATGCGTTCGGACAGCACGCCGGTCGCTTCGCTGCTGCTGTCGGAAACCGAGCCCAGCGACTCCGAGACCGCCTGCAGAGTGGCCCCCTGTCTGCCGAGCTGACTGGCGGCGATCGTGGCGTTCATCGAGAGCATACGAATCGAGTGGGCCTGTTGCAGGACTATGGCCGAGGTGTCGAGCAATGCCATGCTCGTGCTGCGAAATTGCCCAATGCGTTCGTACGCTTTACGGAATTCCTTATCCAGGGCGCGGCACTCCGACTGGACAATCGTCAGCAGAGCGTCGGATGGCCCCATGACAATCCGGGAATTGCTGGCACCGATCGACAGGTCGCGGGCTTCCAATTCCTGCGTGAGGGCCTGCATCATGAAGTCTTCGTAGGACCGGAACCCCAATTCGGCGAGCCGTTTGAACAGTTCGGCGCCCGACGCGTCCATCGCGGCGCGTCGTCGCTTTGGTTCGACTTCGATGCTCTGCTCGATGCGCAGGAGATCGGCATACAGTCCCTGTGCCGCGCGCCACAGCGGGGTCGTCGGCTTGAGACGGACAGACAGGTAGCCGCCGCGGCAGGGCATGGCCACGGCCAGCACCCAGTAGTAGCGCTTGTCCTTCGCGCGGTTCTTGACGTAGGCCGCGATGGTCTGGCCGGCCTTGATCGTCTTCCATAGCAGGTCGAATACGACGCGCGGCATGTCCGGATGCCGGATGATGCTGTGAGGCGCGCCGATCAACTCCTCGCGGGAGTACCCGGAGATCTCGGCAAACAACCGATTGCCGTCGAGGATCACGCCACGCTCGTCGGTCGTCGAGAAGAACAGCTCTTCGATCGGGAACTCGCGTTCGAGGTCGATGGAGTCCATGAATCGTCTCTCAACACGTCAACGAATCGGTGGCCTGCGCAGCGTGTTGCGGAGACGGCCGTCCATTGACCATCGGCGCAGGCGTTGTCGGCTGTTGAAGCGAGTTGCGCGTTCTGGCGCATCATCCGCCGCCGACTATGGAAGTCAGCATCGTCGAACACAACGTGCCGACTTTGACGAGCACGAAGAGGCGTCACACCTGTGTGCACGCTTTGCACACATTCAGCGGGGCATCCGTGTGCACTCCGCACGTGCGGCGAGAATCGCCGCCGTTCCGCCTTCAAACACCGCTACGCACCAATCCCAGCACCGCCCACGCCGACCCGCCGCCGATGATCGGCACCAGGTTCTTGCTCCCTTCGCCCCCCGGTTTGATGGGGCGCGACGTCATCGACCAGCCGCCGTCCTCACGCTGCGTCGCGATCAGGAACTGCTGTCCGCGCGCGATGACCGGATCGTCCCCGGTGGCCCCGGCGAGTGCCAAGGCATACAGCGCCTGTCCTGTCGCCCATGCGTCGCTCGCCATTGCGCTGGCCTGGCTCCAGCCCCCGTCGGCGTTCTGGCGAGAACGGATCAGGGCCACCCATGGCTGCGATTCGGCCACGGGCCTGTCGAGCTTCCGCCACAGAATGACGCGCAAGGCCGTGGTCTGCGGATCGTCGTCGGAAGTGTGCCCGGTCAACCAGGCAAGCCCCTTGTCGCGGGCGGCGATGGCGTTGGCATCACCGGCGGCCGCCGCCGACAGCAGGGAAAGAGTTTCTAGCACCGTTGCGCATTCGTCCGTCTGCGGGAAGATCGGCGGGCGCGTCTGGGGCCACGCGGACCACGAGCCGTCGTCGGTCTGGTCGGCAATGACCGTGCTCAGCAGGAGTTTGGTCCCGTCATTTGATCCCGCGGCAGGATCGGGATCCTGGGCCAATGACAGCGAGAAGTACAGCGCCTTGGAGTTGAGTGCTTTCGGCTTGCCGGCCGGGCGCTCGGCAACGAACCGCCCGTCCCCTGCTTCGGTGAGCTGTTTGTTCAATTCGCCCAGCAGCGTCTCGTCAACCGGGAGACTCTTCGCCTTGGCCTCGCGGAATGCCCAGACGGCCGGCGCCGAATGATGGCAGGCGAGCGCACTTGTGCTCGGTGCGCCAAGCGATCGAGTCCTTCGCGACGAAGTCCGAGGCCAGCGCGTGATGGCCGTCTTAAGTGCTGCCGGATCGGCGGGATCGCCGGCAAACGCGGACGACGTGCAGACCGCTACGGCAACCAGGAGCGGTAGTGAGCGCATCGCGTGGACCTCTCAGGTGAGAATACAGTCGAACCAGTGTACCGTCTGTGGCGGCAGGAAGCACGATTCGAGTCGCTGCTTGACGAGGGATCGTCGCCACGCCCATCGCTGCGCGCAGAGTGGCCGACGGCGCCCGTACACCGCACCGCTAAGGAGTGGTACAGTGAGACCTGCGTCCGTGCGATGACAGGGCTGCTGGCCCAGAGGAAAGGCCATGCCCGCTGATTCCGCGCAACAGCGATGACATGCGACTGCAAATCACGTGAAGCTGTGCCAATGTCCTGAGAGACGACCCGATTTCCGATTCATGATCTGACAAGCCGGGGGCGACGTGAGGACGAGTCAGCGAACGCCGGCAGTGCACGGTTTCACGATTGTGGAGCTGCTCGTCGTCATTGCGATCATCGGATTGCTGCTGGCGCTTCTGTTGCCGGCGGTGCAGCGGGTGCGCGAAGCAGCGCGGCGGTCGCAATGCGCGAGCAAGCTGCAGCAGATCGGGATCGCGCTGCAGAATTACCACGACGCGCACCGCGTTTTTCCCAGCGGCTGGGTGGCGGCGCGGAACGGCCGGCATGATGCGACACACGGCGGGAACGGCGCCGGATGGGGGACGATGATTCTGCCGCACCTGGAACAAGCGGCGCTGTTCGGCCAGTTCGACAGCCGGTTCGATATCAACGATGCGGTGAACGCGCCGTTGCGCGAGGCGGTGCTGCCGGCATTTGTATGTCCATCGGACACGAAGATCGAGCACTGGAGCATGGACGTCAGCGGCGTGCCGCTGAAAATATCTTCGTCGAATTATGTCGGCGTGTTCGGGCGGTCCAGTCCGGCATGCGGCAGCGGAACGCAATCGAACGGCCAGTGTTATGGTGAGGGCCCGCTGTATCACAACAGCAAGGTGTCGATCGCGAACTTCAAGGACGGGAGCAGCCAGACATTCCTGGTCGGGGAACGACGGGCGGTTCCTGAGAGCGGGTGGCATTCGACCTGGGTCGGGATGGTTCCCGGTGGCGCGCAGCCGGTGGAGCGGATCGTCGGGACAACGGGGACGCCGCCGGCGGAGCCGCCGTCGTCACTGGCGGCTTTCAGCAGTTGGCACGACGGGTGTCAGTTCGTGTTCGGCGACGGGCACGTGAAACTCGTGAGCCGCACCGTGGATGCAAAGGTGTACCAGGCGGCGGGAACGATCGGCGGACGGGAACCGGGCGGGGAGTTTTGACGCGTCTGCAATCCACACAATTCAGGAGGTTCGCATGAAGACGGCATACCTGTCAGTCGGAGTGATCGTTGGCCTTTTCGGAGCAACCGCGGTGCTGGCGGCGGAACGCACGCTGGATATGGAAGCGGCGGAGAAGGAAGTTTCGACCGCTTATGGCCAGGCCGACCCAGAAGTGCAGGAGTTCGTGCTGCACACAGCACGTTCGTTCGGGAGAAGCGGACTGTGGCTGAACGAGACGGCGCTCGATGATCTGAAGCCCGAGCAGCGCGACGAGAAAGTGGCGTACCTGGTCAAGCTGCTGGAAGCGCCGGAGTACGGCCGGCATCTGTGCAATGCGCTGGCGACTGCCAGTGCGCTCCAGGATCCCAAGCTGGTACCGGGACTGAAAAAGGTTGCGGCCTATCATGTGGACGGCAAGGACTATGACTGCCGGCCGAAGTGGATGGCGGTCGCGGCGCTGGCGCGTCAGGAATCACCGGACGCCGTGCCGGTGCTGGTGAGCCTGGTGGATCACGGCAACCAGAACACGCGGTTCTGGGCGCGGGCCGCCTTGTCGCGACTGGCCAAGCAGGATTTCAAGGCCGACAAGCAGGCGTGGAACCAGTGGTGGGTGGCGCAGGGGCATGAAGCGATTGATCCGGAGTTACTCAAGCCGTACTCGCCGCCGGTGGCCGTGAAATAGACTTGCGATCAGGCCAAAGCACCTGATGGTGGTCGTGCGACTGGCATGCAGGAAATGCGCAAATGTGGCAGCCACCCTATGATCCCGATCCGTCCGACATTCTGCAGGAAGCGGTCGATGATTCCCGCGATGGCCGATCGGAACTGGCGCTGACCAAGTTTCTGTGGTTTCACGGAAACGCATTGCATTACGAGCCGAGTCTGTTGGGGGTACGGCTGTCGTTTGCACTCTCATATTGGCTGGACTTCGCGTCGGAGTACAAACCGGCGATGGATGCGTATCTGCGAGTGCGACGAAACCGAGGCTGAGTTTCGCAAGGAGTCCACGAACTTCGAACTGTTTCACGACGTCGCTGAACCGCCAATATCGCCGGCGAACGGACCGGCGCGGCTGTTCGCGGAAGCGGTTGCCAGAAACGCTGAAGCCGCTGCTCGTCTCTACCACGTGGCGGAGCGATACCCGATTGCTGCCGGGGAATACCGATTGTGCGGTCAATTCCTCGATCCCGAGAAACGACTGGAATTCGCCGCGCACGCCTACAAGCTGTTGCGAGAATTCGAAGCGGGCGCGCGGAAGCGCCAATCCACCACCGCCGACAGCCCGGCGGCGTTACATCAACGAGGGCGACACTCGCGGCATTGCTCGTGTTGAACAACCGCGAAGCAGACGCAGAAGCCGTGTATGTCAGCGCCGTGTCGGTGATGGACGATGATGAATTTCGGGCCACTATGCAGGCAAGCGCTGAGCGACATTTTCCGCCCGTATGAGATCAGTGGGATCTTTTGGAGTTCCTCGGCCGTATGCCTTCCGGTGCCCCTATCGTCCGGCAGATTGCGTGGATCTCAGTCGTTCCACAACTGTTGTGCGCATTGCTGATTTCGGGAGCGTACTTGGGGGGAATCGAGCCGTTTGTCCCAGCCGGGCGCGGCCGCGTATCTCATGCTCTCGTTCGGACTGCGCAGGCTGCTGCCACACGATCATCGGGCGGGGATGGGCGCTGTTTCGACAGGGCCGATTTGCGGAGGCTTTGCCGCGTTTTCAGCGGAGCTAAGGATTTCTTCACGCGCGCCGGTGGCTCGATGACTGGCGGTACGTCGCGCTGCTGTCGTCGAGCCGGATCAGCTATCGCGAGATGGGCGCTGCTGAATATTGCCTACTGCTACGGTCAGATGGGAGATGGGCCGCGGTCGCTGGAGTGAACGGGTTCAACAAGCTCCGTGAGCGAATTTCACTGGGCGGACAACGAACATACGTAGGTTCGATCAGGTACCTGATGATCCGCTGTCTCAACGGCCGGCATCTTGCCGGGTTTGTACAGCTCGGAGACTATGCTGCAGCAGTCGCATTGCTGATGAGGTAAGGGCCGTCCCTGAGAAACGTAAGCGATGATTGAACGTCCGCTGCCCCGGCTGGCGCCGCTGTCGGTGTTCATCCGCCGGCTGGCATTTTCGATCGGTCTGTCCGCGCTGCTGGTGTCCGGCACGCTGCTGATCGGGGTGTTCGGCTACCATTGGCTCGGCGAGCTCGACTGGATCGACGCGCTGCTGAACTCCTCGATGATCCTCGGAGGCATGGGACCGGTCGACAGGCTGACGTCGAACGCCGGGAAACTCTTCGCGTCAGCGTACGCCCTGTTCTGCGGACTGGTGCTGGTGGGGGCGATGGGGTTGGTCTTGGCGCCGATTCTGCACCGGATGCTGCACAAGTTTCAGTTGGACGAACGGGATTATGAACAGAACGCGGAATGAGGGAGCGTGAGTTCGGTTCATGGGCGACCGGGCTTGCCCCCGAGTGCTGACGCTGCCGGCTCGGCGCTTGTTTCGTGTTTTTGGGGATTTCGGGATTGCAACCCGCAGACGGCTCGCTAAAGTAATCTAATAAACCAAATTTGGTTTGTGCGATACTGGTAGAACTGGAGGACACCGACATGGCGCGACCGAAATCGCCCGAAGTGACGGAGCGGGAACTGGAGATCATGCATGTGTTCTGGGATCTCGGTCCACAGACGGCCCAGGCCGTCCGTGATGAACTGGACCGGCGCGGCCGCGATCTGACGTACACCACCGTGGCAACGCTGGTGCGGATCCTGACGGACAAAGGGTTCGTAAGGCAGACGAACGCCGAACGGCCATTCATTTATGAACCGGTGCGGGGCTTCGAAGACGTGTCGCGGTCACTGCTGAATCAAATGGTGTCGCGTGTGTTCGGCGGATCGCGCGAGAAGCTGCTGGTCAGTCTGTTCGGCCGGCAGAAGCTGACGAAGAAAGAGCTGGCGGTCCTGGAAGAACTCTTGAAAGGGCAACAGCGATGAATTCCTTCGGCATTCTGTTTGGCTGGGCGGCGCTGCAGACGACGTTGCTGTGTGCCGTGACGGCGGCCGTGTACGTCATGGTGCGGCGACGGAATCCGTCGGCCGGCGCGCGGGTGGCGATCGTCGGCGTGGTGCTGAGCGCGCTGTTGACCGTCGGAATTGTCAGTCCGTGGCCGCGGTGGTCGTTTGACGGCGGCGTTGCGGACGACGTGTTGACGACGGGCCTGCGTCCAGCGTCGGACGCCCAACCGTTCGACGCGGCCGCACCCAAAGCTGAGCCAGCGATCGCACATACGGCGGCCGCGTCACAACCCGCGGCAGCCAATGAGCCGACGTCGCGATTCGCAACGTTATGGGAGGGCGCTTCGAATGGATTGTCGGCGTTTGTCGGCCAAGCGGGATTTCTGGGTATCCGCTGGACGGTCTGGATGGCGGGCGTGGCGCTGCTGTCGATGACGTTCGGTGCGGCGCGGTTGCTGGCGGGTTCAATCAGCGTGCGGAATTGTGTGCGGCGCAGCCGGCGGGTGGAGGACCGTGAGGTTTGTGACACGGTGGCGGCGCTGTCATCGGCGCTGGGAAATCGCGTGCCGGTCGAAGTGCGCGAGTCGGACGAGGTGGACTGCGCGGCGACCGTTGGATTTCGGAAGCCGTTGATTCTGTTGCCCGCGGAATGGCGCGGATGGTCGGACAGTGAGCGCCGCGCCGTGCTGGCCCATGAGCTGGCGCATGTCGCGTCAGGAGATGCCGCGACGTGGCTGGCCGCGCAGTGCGGCTTAATGCTGCATTTCTATCACCCGCTGATGCACTGGCTCGCGCAGCGGCTGCGACTGGAACAAGAGTTGTCGGCCGATGCGGCGGCGGCGCCGCTCGCGGGCGGCTCGCGGACTTACCTGACGACGCTGGCCGCGTTGGCCGTGCGTCATGCGGCGCGGCCGGTTCCGTGGCCGGTGCGTGCGTTTCTGCCGGCTCCCGGCACGTTACTCAGGAGAATCGACATGTTGCGAAACAGTGATGGCTCAACGTTGCGTGCGTCGAGATGGCGTACGGGATTGGCAGTGACGCTGGTCGTTGTGTGTGCAGCGGTTGTTGCGGGGTTGCGACCCTCAGCGAAACAGACCCAAGCCATGGGACCGGTGGCGATCGCGATCGATTTATCTTCGCCGATCCTGGGCAGTGCCGCGACAACAGCGGGGGCCAATGACGAATGGGGGAGCATCGAAGGGCAGTTCCTCCTGGATGGGGAAATCCCGGTTCTTAAGCCGGTCGTTGCCAAGGGAGATCCAGGCGTCAGGGATTGCCAAGTCTGCGCCGCGAATGACGTTCCCGATGATTCGCTGGTGGTCAATCCAAACAACAAGGGGATCGCCAATATCTGCCTGTATCTTGTGACGGCGCCCAAGTCGATCCATCCCGATCAACTGGCGAGCACCGCAAAAGAGGTTGTGTTCGATCAGGCGGGTTGCCGGTTCACTCCGCACCTCCTCGTTGTGCGGACCGACCAGACTGTGCTGGTCAAGAATGGAGACTCGATCCTTCACAACATCAAGACCAACCCGCGCAGAAATTCACCTCAGAACCTGGTCCTCCGAGCCAATGAGCGCAAGGGCGTGCCGTTGCCGAGCCAGATGACGCGGTCCGAATTGACAGGGGGGCCGTTCGAGGTCAACAGCGACTTTCATCCGCACATGCGGGCTCACTGGCTCGTCGCCGACCATCCGTACGTCGCCGTCACCGACGCCGACGGGAAGTTCACGATCAAGAACCTGCCGGCCGGCGAGCACACGTTCCGCGTCTGGCACGAGCGTCCCGGCTACCTGAATTGCGCCGAGTTCTCACAGGAGGTGACGATCAAGGTCGAAGCGGGCAAGACGGCAAGCGTCGGTCCCTACAAGGTGAACTCCAAAGAGTTCACAAAGTAGAAGTCAAGGTCCGCTCAACTCTGATTTGTGATGCGGGTGGCGGGAGTGGTGTTCCTGCCGCTCCTCCGCACCAGGCAACTCAATGCGACCGGATCGCAACAGGGACGTTGCGCGCCGCAGCATGGGCCGCGGGCCTTTCAGGTTTTCCTTGCGGCAAGAGGAATGCGATGTCGCGTCCACACTCGAACGACGAACTTTTCGACGGCATCGCTGCCAGGAGACCGTCGCGCCAACGCAGGACGACGCGACGCTATTCCACTTTGCGCCAAGCCGGCAAGGTTGTTCTTGCGTTCGTGATTTTTGTGCGGCGGCCATCTGGATCGGTGGAGCCGCTTGGAGCCGCGATGGACAAGCGGACGTGCTCCAGCCTTTTGCTGGAAGGTCAGGGGCCGTGGGGCGACTACGGTCGCTGCCGGGTGTGGCAGGTTCCTCGTGCCGAGCGTGGATGCGATCTCCGCGTGCCGTTATTGCGAACGCTGTGGCGCGAGATACCGGCATCCCTCACTCCCCAAGACGCTGGAAGAACAGGAGCAAGTCTGGAAGTAATGCACCCTCTGCTGTGTCGCGATGCTGCTGCCCGTTCGGCTTGCCCTGGTGCATTGTCACAGCGGAGAATCAGGTGCCACTGGCAGAGCCAGTGGCACCCAATCCCAAAGCTCAGACGTGACGATGCACGAGCAGTACCCGTGTCGCTGCGAGCGAATCCAATCGCCTCTTAGACACGGCAATCGTGCTGTCAATGAGTGATACCGGCAACTGATACGAGATGGTGCAACCTTGACGCCAGATCGGACGTCCCGCTCAAGATGGACAACGTGTTGGGAGGAGATACGTTGCGTCGCATCAGCCAGATTTTAAAGTGACGGGAATGTGGTTGCTGTCGATAATCATTCTGCCGGACAGGATGTCCGGAGCGCCGACGGTGCGCGGCCAGACTGCCTGAGAATCTCCGAACCGGAGTCGATCCGGGGAGCGTGTTTCCGGGCAACCGGGCCGCCCGCCGCCTGAGGCAGCCGCAGTCCGCATGCTTGCGGGCTGTGCTCCAACCAGTTAACCTGATTGTAGTTGCTCTTGCGCGCGGCCCCCGCATTTCGCGGGGGAGGCTCTTTGCCAATCGACGGTCCAATCACGATCGCGGATCGTGCGTTGATTTTTCCGACTGAAGGAGTGCTCCTTTCATGGAAACGACAAGGGTTGCTAAGGCGGGTGCGACTGTGGGACGCGGTGGAGGAGATGCGCCTGCGGCCTGGGGCCTGCCGGAACTACTGCCCTCTCGATGACCGCGATACCGACCGGCACTCGATCGTCTCCGACGAGATGCGTCGCATGGACCGCGAGCGCAGCAACTGATTGAAGTCGCAGCGAACGGTCACAACCGGCGATCGCTGCCGGCCGTCGCTTCAGCCGTCAGGATGAGCCTGGGAATGTCCCAGGCTTTTTTCGTTGAAGAACGTTGCGGGTCCAGCGTTTAGCGTTGAGGGTGAAAGAGGAGAGCATGTCCGAACCGTTGAACGTGGCAGAGGTCCAGAAAGTCGCGCGGCTGCCGCGAATGAAGCTGTCGGCAGCCGACGTCGCGAAGTTCTCGCAGCAACTCGGGGACGTCCTCGGCTACATCCACCAGCTCAACGAAGTCCCGACGGACGGGATCGAGCCGATGGTGCATGCCGTGGAAATCGAGAACGTGCGCGCGGATGAACTGCGGCCGTCGTTGCCGCGTGCAGAGGCCCAGGAACGCCCCGGGCGGACGGCAAGTATTTCCTCGTGCCGCAGATTCTGGATTACGCGTCATGACAACCGGGTGGACCTGCGCGAGCACTGCGTGAAGGGCGTACCCCGTGTGTGGAGCCGCGCAGTCGTGTCTCGACCGGATTACGCTACGCGCGATGGCCGAGTCGGGCGCGTATCTGGGCGTGGATCATGCGGACGTTCTGCGACAGGCCGAAGCCGTCGATCAAGCGAGCGTCCGGGGTCGCGCTCGGGAAGCTGGCCGGTTTGCCGGTCACGCTGAAGGACAACATCTGCGTGCGCGGAGGCCGTACGACTTGTGCCAGCCGGATGCTGGAGTCGTTCGCCGCCGTATGATGCGCATGTCGTCGAGCGGATTCGGGCAGCCGATGGAACTGCTGGGGCGCGCGAACCTCGGACGAGTTCGCGATGGGTTCCAGCTGCGAGAACTCGGCATTCCAGCAAAACGCACAATCCGTGGGATCTCGAACGACACCGGGAGGCCTCGGCAGTGGAGGTTCGGCAGCGGCGGTGGCGGGGGATGGCTCCGGCTGCCGTGCTGGGATCGGACACGGGGGAAGCATCCGGCAACCCGCGTCGTATTGCGGGATCGTGGGGATGAAACCCACGTACGGCAGAGTGTCACGGTACGGCTTGGTGGCATTCGCGAGTTCGCTCGATCAGATCGGTCCGTTTGCGTGCGACGTGTACGGGGCGGCGTTGCTCCTGGAAGTCCTCGCCGGACATGATCCACGCGACACAACCAGCCTGGCGGAACCGGTCCCGGAGTTGACCCGGTCGCTCGATGAGCCGCTGGCCGGGCTGCGGATCGGCCTGGGCAAGTGAGCATTTTGCACTGGGACTCGATGCAGACGTCGAGCGGGCGGTGCGCGCGGCCGTCGACGTGTACAAGTCGTTGGGAGCGAGTGTTCACGAGATTTCGCTGCCGCACGTGCAATACGCGGTTGCCACGTATTACGTGGTCTCGTCGTCGGAAGCGTCGAGCACCAGCGCGTTATGACGGCGTGCACTACGGTGCCGCGCGGCGGAATTCTCCGATTTGATCGACATGTATTGCGCTCGGCGCGGCGAAGGCTTCGGCGACGAGGTCAAGCGACGGATCATGCTGGGAACGTACACACTTTCGTCCGGTTATTACGACGCGTACTACGTCAAGGCGCTGAAGGTCCGGCGGCTGATCCGGCAGGATTTTGACGAGGCATTTCGGGCAGGTGGATGTCATTGCCTCGCTGGCCGCACCGATGCCGGCATTCAAGCTGGCGGAGCTGGCGGACGATCCGCTGGCGATGTACCTGCAGGACATTTACACGTTGACGGCCACCTGGCGGGGCTGCCCGCGATTTCAATTCCGTGCGGATTCAAGCTGCCGGCGGGATGCCAATCGGCCTGCATCTGACGGCCGCGCTGCTTCAGGAAGATCTGCTGCTGCGAAGCGGCCCGGATGCACGAACGGGCGACCGGATCGGCACCAGCGGCGAGCCGCCGCTGTGCGGGGAGCCGCGGCGGCGTATGATCCGTCCGCAAGGCAACATGCATTGAAAGCGAATCAACACCAGCAACTTGGCGACGCCCGCTGGATGCAAAATGTCACGCCCGTCATCGGACTGGAGATCCACGTCCAACTGCCTACGCATTCGAAAATCTTTGCGGCTGCGCGAATCGGTTCAACCCGGATGAGCCGAATACCCAGACCTGCCCGGTGTGCCTGGGCCTGCCCGGTTCACTGCCGGTCATGAACGCTGACGCCTTCCGGCTGTCGCTGATCGCGGCCACGGCGCTGAACTGCGAGAGCCGTGCCGTCTACGAAGTGGGACCGGAAGCAGTACTACTACCCCGACCTGCCGAAGGGCTATCAGATCAGCCAGTACGATCTGCCGTACAGCCAGCACGGCTGGCTGGACGTGACTCTGCCTGAGGCGCCGACGCATCGCATCCGGATCCGCCGGGTGCATCTGGAAGAAGACGCCGGCAAGAATCTGCACGACGAGACCGGTCGCCGTGCCGATTCGCGCGTCGATCTCAACCGTGCCGGCACGCCGCTGATGGAAATCGTCACCGAGCCGGACCTGCGGTCTGCCGCGGAAGCGAAGGTGTTTCTCGAAGAGATGCGGCTGCTGATGACTTACCTGGAGGTCTCGGATTGCAACATGCAGGAGGGGAGCCTGCGGTGCGATGCGAACGTCAATCTGCACGTCGCCGGCGCCGACGGCAAGACGGTGGCGACTCCGATTGTGGAGATCAAGAACCTGAACACGTTCCGCGGTGTCGAGGCGGCCGTTGAATTTGAGTTGGGGCGACAACGCGATGAGTTCGCAAAGACGGGCCGCAAGCTCGGCGATCCGGGTGTGGAGAAGGAGACGCGCGGCTGGGATGCCGACCGGGGTGTGACGTTTGCCCAGCGCGGGAAGGAAGAGGCGTCGGACTATCGGTATTTCCCTGATCCGGACCTGGCGCCGGTGACGGTCCGCGCAGCGGAATGTGATGCGATCCGGCAGGGGCTGTGTGAATTGCCGGCGGCGCGGCGTGGTCGGTTTCAGACAGCGCGCGGGCTTTCCGAGTATGACGCGGCGGTGATCATCGACCAGGGACGGGAGTTTGCCGATTACTTCGAGCGCGTCGCCGATGCGTGTGGAGACGCCAAACAGGCGGCCAACTGGGCGACTCAGGACGTGCAGCGCGAGTTGAACGAGCGGCGGTGTGCGATCTCGGATTTCCCGATCACGGCCGCGATTCTCGGGACGATCCTGGCGCGGATCACATCGTCGGCGATCACCGTCAAGAGCGGTCGCGAGCTGTTCGCGGAACTCCTGCGGCGGCATGACGGGGAAGAACAAACCGAGTCGATCGATATTGACGCTTTGATCGACGAGCGCGGTCTGCGGCTCGTCTCCGGCGGAGGCGCCATGGACGCGGCGATCGACGCGGCGATTGCGGCCAGCCCGCAGGCGATCATCGACTTCAAGGCCGGGAAGCAGCAGGCGCTGGGAGCGGTCATCGGCAAGATCATGCGGGAGCTGCGCGGCGCAGACGCCAAGGCGGTCCGGGAGCGACTGCTGGCACGACTGCAGGAGTGAACTGCCGCGGCCCCGCGCGGGATTTCGACAATCGATTCCAACACGGGAGCGGCCCGCGTGCGTAGGATAAGGCGTCAGGCTGAACCGTTCGGGACAGCCAACCATGCTCCCGTCGGCAGCCTTCACGCAACCCGGAGCGGAGTCCCATGAGTACCTGGTTCACGGAGTCGGCGTGGCCGCCGATCATGATCCTGGCCACCGGTGCGGTTGCCGGCATCGCATTGTTCTTCACGACCCAGCGCGTGAAGTACCTGTCGGCGGTCCTGCCGCTCATCATCTTCGGTCCGATGATTTACGCGTACGAGCGGCGGACGATCACGGAACGCGAGCGCGTGGAGGCGGCTGTCATCGGGGCGGTGCGTGCATTCGAGCGCGAGGACCGGGCAGGCACGCTGGCGTTTTTCTCTGCCAGAAATCACGAACTCCGCCGGGAGGCGAACGACACAATGGACCTCGTCCAACCAGCCGGGGCATTCAGCGTTACGGATATGTCCGTCACGATGCTGAGTCGCGAAAGTCGTGCGCTGTCGCGGTTTCGCGTGACCGGTCCAATCAAGGTGCTCGAATTCGGCGACGTCGGTACGCGGCCGTCTCGCTGGGAGATGACCTGGCAAAAGGAGGGAGGCGACTGGAAGATCATCGACCTGCAACGACTCGATCCGGTCAGCGGCGAACGGATGGCGATCGAAACTCCCAGTGAGCGCGCCCAGCAATGAAGCATCGGTCGGGCCAAAGTGGAAGCAGCGGCGCTAATTCGGACTGAACGGCGGCGGAAACGGCGAGACACTCGGGCGACGCGCTGAGCGCAGTTCCGACCGGAGCGCATCCAGGAGCAGGTCGCTGCGCAGATCGATGCGCGTTTCCTGCAGAAGCCGCAGCTGTACTTCCGGCCCGAGCCCCGACGCGTGAGCCAGCACGTCACACAACGCTCCCAGGCTGAGTTCACCGTCAATCAGCACCGCGCGTTCGAGTGTCTCGACTGCGGCGGGGTGTAGCTTCGTGAAGACGTCCAGCAGTTCGTGACGGCGTTGCAGCCGGTCAACCGTCGGCGGCGTGCCATACACGTCCGGGAGCATCTGTAGCCGCGCCTGCCGGTAGGGTGCGCTGGGCGGCAGCTCTGCGATAATTCGTGCCCGCAGCAGACCACGCACCAGGAGCATGTAGCGCCCGTCAGGCAGACGCTGGTCGGCTTCAATCTGCGCCAGGCAGACGACGGGATGCAATGGCAGGTCGTTCCGTTCGTAGTGCGCCTCCCAGCCCGGCTGCAGCACCGCCATCCCGATCAGCCGGGGCCCCTGCAGCGCTGCGGCGGTCAGACTGCGATAGCGCTCCTCGAAGACGTGCAGCGGCTGTACGACTTGCGGCAACAGCGCGACGTTGGGGAGCGGAAACAGCGGCGCCGTCCCATGAAAGCAATCGAGCCCCGTACCTGTCGCCAGCGGCGCCGCCATCGCAGACCTCACAATTGATGAATTCTCGGTATCCGCTGTTCGTTCAGGATCAGTCCGGCCGGATAGGCTGTGTGCGGCGCGAGCAGTTCTGCAAAACACGCGCGAAACTCGCCGATCAGTCGCTCGACGTCGACTCCCCGGCAGGCGGGTTGGAACGGCTCCAGATACCGGATCGCCGAGCCGGCCATCTTCCGCGCGCCTCCCAGGTTCCCTTCTCCAAAGTGAAACAGCGCCACCGCAGCGTGTATCAGGCCCTGATAGAACTCGCGTCCCGCCAGCGTCTCCCCCCAGATTTCCTCGAGCACGTCGTGGCACGCGAAAAACTCGCGCGCGTTGAAGAGGTCGATGGCCTCCTGAAAGCGTGGGTCGATCTCCTGTTCCATCCAACTCCCTCGACGGCCGTGCTGCAAATCCGCTAGCGTGGCTGCGTTTTCCGGTTCCTGACTTCGCATGATTTTAGGGTGGCGGTTTCTCCTCCGTCCACGGCGAATCAGGCAGGCGCCTGCGTTTCAGGAGTGATTCCGTGCCGAGAGAGTCGCACGCTGCCAAATTGCAACGCGTCGGCAGAATCGTGCGCCGCCTATGCGCTGCGTATCCCGATGCCGAGTGCGCGCTGCAGCATGTCGACCCGTTTCAACTGATCGCCGCCACGATCCTGTCGGCGCAGTGCACCGATGAGCGAGTCAATCTTGTCACGCCGGCGCTGTTTGAGAAGTATGCCACACCCCAGCGGCTGGCGGCGGCGCAGCAGGCCGATGTGGAGCGGATCATTCAGTCGACCGGCTTCTTCCGCAGCAAGGCGAAGAGCCTGATCGGAATGGCGCAGGGACTCGTCGAGCGGCATGGGGGCAAAGTGCCGAAAACTCTCGACGAACTGGTCGCGCTGCCGGGCGTCGGGCGCAAGACGGCGAATGTCGTCCTGGGGACGGCCTTCGGCATTCCCAGCGGTGTCGTCGTTGATACGCACGTGACGCGCATCTCGCGGCTGCTGGGGCTGACCCGCGAGACCACAGCGGAAAAGATCGAGCAGGATCTGATGCGGCTTGTGCCGTCGTCGGAATGGATCAACTTTTCGCACCGGTTGATCCATCATGGCCGGCGGATCTGCATTGCACGGCGGCCGAAATGTCCGGAGTGTCCCCTGTTGACGGAGTGCCTGGCGCGTCGGGCTGCCGCCGCTGGCGGAGGATTCAGGATCCGGTCCCGGTGCGGCGGGACGGGTTTCAGGCGGCGGCAGGGACGCAACTCGAAGCCAGGCTCCAGATTCCAGAATCCAAAATCGCGTTGAGCCGCCGGTCCATTGGACTTTCCCCGGTCCGCCCTCTAACTTGGCGCTGGTCCACATCCCCCAGGCGACTCTGCTGCGGCCATGATCCTCACTGGCGAAGAAATCCGCGCCCGGCTCGGCGGCGACATTCAGATCGATCCGTTCGCAGAGTCGCAGCTCAATCCCAACAGCTACAACCTGCGGCTGCACCACGAGCTGCTGGTGTATGAGGAGATCGTTCTGGACATGCGGCGGCCGAACCGGTTCCGTCGGTACGAAATTCCCCCGGAAGGGCTCGTGCTGAGTCCGAACCAGCTTTATCTCGGCCGGACGATTGAACGGACGGAGACGCACAATCTGGTGCCGATGCTGGAGGGCCGCTCGTCGATCGGCCGGCTGGGCCTGTTCGTGCACGTGACGGCGGGCTTCGGCGACGTTGGCTTCTGCGGCTACTGGACGCTGGAAATGTTCGCCGTCCAGCCGATCCGGATTTATCCGGGCGTGGAGATCGCGCAGATCTTTTATCACACGATCGAAGGGGACGTCCGCGAGTACGCCAGCGAAAAGTACCAGCACAATCGCGACATTCAGCCGAGCCTGCTGTTCAAGGAATTCCAGCAGGACGACGACCGGCAAATGCGGCTGGCGTTCGGTCAGGAGAAGCCGGGGTGACGGACTTCGACCGCGCTGCGGCATCTGCACAGACACCCTCATTGGGCGAATGACTGTTTGGCAGGAGCCTTGAGAATCATTGAACTGTCGCCGGCGGCTCAATCTGAGAATCTCCCATCCATTGCGGAATCAAGATGCCTCGAAGTCCGTGATCGCATCGTTCTGCGTGCTGCTGCTCTGCAGCGGGTGTTTCGGTCGGAAGCCGAATCCAACCCGCAGAGAACGCATCCGAGACTGCTATGCCAGCTCCGCAGTTCGACGCGGACACAAGGGCCCTGATCGATCGCAGCATGGAGGAACTGCGGCTCAAACCGAGGCTACGACGGACGTGGCACATCGGGGAGGCCGCCTGGGAACTCGACCAGGACACCGGGACAATTGCATTCACGGGCGAGAAGTGGATTGCGACGGGCGCCCGCAGATCATCGGCACCTATAACACCGACGACGGAACGTGCCTGGAGCTGGGACAATCCGTCGATCAGCCAGGTTGCAGGAGCACGCACAGAAACTCCGCACGCATGGTCAGCAGCACGGTATCAACGCATTGACCACAAGGAAGCTGGCGTGCGACGAGAATACCGCGTGGGAACTGACGGCACTTGCCTGCCACCTGTGTGAAGCCCAGGGGGCCTACCGCGGCCCGGCCGGTTCCACGCTGGTATTCATGACATTCGGCGAGGTCGCGCTGAAGGCGAAGGATTGAATCCCGCGCCTTAACTGTCTGTCACTTCTTCGCACCTTCGTCCCGCGATTCTTTCACCCTTTCCACCCGCCTCTGCGCCAGCAGCCACTCGTAGAACGCAGGGTCGTCGTACACCGCGTTCCACGAGATGTGACCGACGCCGGGGAAGACCGTCAGCTTCGGATTCGCGCCTTCCTTCTTGAGGGCGTCGACCATTTCCTGCGACCGGCGCAGCGGGACGCCTTCGTCCAGTTCACCGTGGAATACCCACACGGGGATGTGCTTGATCGTCTTGACCCAGCCTGGTTCGCCGCCGCCGCAGATCGGCGCCAGCGCCGCAAAGCGGTCCGGCGCGTCGAAGGCCAGCGCCCAGAGACCATAGCCTCCCATGCTGATGCCCGTGACGTAGATCCGGTCCTGGTCGACCTTGAGTTTCTCGCAGAGGTCGTCGAGCAGCGCCAGCAGCGTGACCGACTGCCAGCGCTGGTCCTTGGGACACTGCGGCGAGACGACGATCATCGGGAACTGCCTGCCGGCTGCGATCAGCTTTGGTGGTCCGTGAATCTTCAGCAGTTCGATGTCGTCGCCGCGCTCCCCGCCCCCGTGCAGAAACAGCAGCAGCGGCCACTTTTCGTGCGCGTCGTAATCCTGTGGCAGGTAGAGCAAATAGTTCATCTCGACTTGAAGTGAGCGGTCGAGATGTGCGGGCTGCTGCTGGCCGGTCTGCTCCGAGTCACCGGCGGTGAGCAGGCCTGGCTTTGTGAACGGGACCAGCAGTGCCAACACCAGAGCAGCAGTTCGCATGGAAGAATCTCCGAAAGCACGACGGAAATGCCGGAGCACTGCGGTTCGCAATCGAGCCGCTGTCAGAGTGCTGAAGCGTCCCGGACGCGGCAAACGTTAAGGACGGAAGAGTTTCAGAACAGCGGCGGCAGGCCGCGCATCCGCCGCCAGGCGGACAACTGCCCCAGATGCGTGCCCAGGTGACCGGTCATCAGGAATGTGCACATCTCGCCGATCGTTGGCAGCCGGTCGCGCAGCCGTGCATTCGGATTGGGCCGCTGCATCCGTTCCAGGTCGGCATTCGTGGCCAGCTCCCGCACTCGAGCGTGCGTCTCGCGGAAGATGCGGACGATCTCGTCGCGCGCAGGGTAATCGCTGCGGTTGCTGCTGAGCTTCGAATCGCGACCGAACTTCGCCGTCCAGTCCGGGGTCGTGAGCTTCTCTCCCCCCAACAGTCCGATGGCTCCGTCGGCCGCCATCGCGAGGTGCCCCAGGATCCAGGCCGGGTGATTGATTCCGGGGAGCGGCTGCGCCGTAAAGTCGGCGTCGTCGATGTCGGCGATCAACATCTCGGCATAGCCGAGCAGCATCGCGTTGGAGGCGAGGTCCGAGGCAAACACGCGGGGAGTCTCCTGAAGCTTGTGCGAGGGAGTAGCGGCGGTCGGGCACGTGGGATCGTAGCGGATCCGCACGCCTGCGGTCACTCACCGCGACCATCGGCGGCGGGGCCTGCGACGACGGCCGCCTGACTCGTCACGAACGCCTGCAGGTCGGCGGCCAGTTCCGCGCCGGTCTGATAGCGATCCTCAGGGCGCTTGGCGAGACACTTTTCGACGATGGCCATCAGCGCGGGAGGCATATCCTGAATCGGCTTCATCGGCGCCTCGCAGTGCATCCGGTACGTTTCCTGCAAAGTGCCATAGAATGGCGGTCGCCCGGCGAGCACCGAGTACAGCGTGCAGCCGGTACTATAGATATCGCTGCGGGTGTCGACCTGCTGGGAGTTCACAAACTGCTCAGGCGATGCACAGGGCGCCGTGCCGATCGCGATCCCCTTGCGCGGCCGTTCGGTCTCTTCGGTCAACGTCGCGAGCTGCTCTGAGCCGTCGGCGTCCGCGATATACGCCAGCCCCAGGTCGAGCAGCTTCGCCGCACCGCCCGGGGCCAGCAAGATGTTCGACGGCTTGATGTCGCGATGCACGACGCCATGCACGCGCAGGTGCTCAACTGCCTGTGCCACATGCGCCAGCCAGCGTGCCGCATCGACCGGCGGAATCCGGCCCGTGCGGCGGAGCCGCTCTCCGAGCGTGTCTCCGGCGACGTGCTCGAAGACCGCGTAGCGTCCCTCCCGATCGGCGTCGAGCACGCGAATGATGTGGGTGGCCGAGACGTGCGCCGACCATGGCCGCGCAGCAGTCGCCGCCGGCCGAGTTCGTTGACCGCCTCGCCGCCGCTAGCACGACCTTGATCGCCACCAGCGATGCAGCCGCACATCGTGGCCCAGATAGACGATGCCCATGCCGCCGCGGGCAAGCCGTTTGACGATCCGGTACCGGTGATGCAGAAGCATGCCCGTGATGGACTTCGCCACTTTCTCGGGGCGGAACCTGTCGTCACCGGAATCTTGATCTCGACCAGAGATTCCGTCGTCGCGCTTCCGGCGGGAAGTCGTCGGTCTCTGCATCGGGCGGTCGGCCGTGCTGACGGGGTCCGTCTTCAGCACTCGAAATTGCACGTCCCCAAGCGATACTTCCCGGGCCGTGATGCAGCCATCCTCCCACCAATCGCGTCCGTCGACGCGCACGCTGCACCGGCCGGAGAGGTCGCGGAGATAGAGCCCTTCGGTAGTGACGAGCAGTGCGGCATGCACGGACTGAATCTTCGGCAGCTTCAGCTGAATCTTGCAGGGGCTTTGCGGCCGATCAGGTCAGCGAACGTCGCAATCGGTAGACGGTTTCACGCCGGACAGAAACTCCAGTTGCCAGTCGCAGCCGCACGGTCGGCCGGCAGCAGTTCGCGATGCAGAACCGGTTGGGGGCCCTCGACCGCTGCGACGCTCGATTTCGGCGATGGTCGATACGGCCCGACAAAGACGTCGAACCGGGAGCAGCCACCCGTATGCGGCCGCGATGCCCATCCGCGTGCCGGAGCGCGACTCCCGAGATCGACGCAAAAACGGGCCTCGTCCTGCGCCGCACCAGCAGCGCATGTCGCCGGCTGACTTCAATGTCCTCCAGTCGCAGGTCGCACCGTGCGGCACGACCGATCGCGACCAGGGGATGCTTCGCGCGGGATCCTGGATCAGGACGCTTTCGGGGCCTTCGAGCCGCACTGAGACTGGGGCTCGATCGTTCACCGATACACGCTCAACGCCGCTGTGTTTGGCATGGCCCGCAACTCCCAGCGCAGGCCGTCCGGCCATCATCGGTCAGCTCGTCGGCGTGCCAGCGCCCGCCGCGACGCCGAACCTGACCCGAAATGAGTGACGCGAACGTGGACGTGGCAGGGAACGTTCAGCAACGGTCGCAGACTGCCGGCCGCCGGAGCTGAACACGTACATAGCTTGCCAGAATCGAGCGCACCGCACAAGTCGGCCTGTGACCGATCATCAACGCAGCTCGTTCAGACGCTCGCGGGCCAGTTCCGCCCAGGGACCGCGGTCTTCATAACTCAGATAACGCCGCCAATAAGGCGCGGCTTCCGCGACGCGGCCCAGTTCGGCCAAAGTCTCGGCCTTCTGAAAGTGGGCATCGGGGTAAATTTCGGTGCGCTTCTTCGCGATGTCGAAGGCGTCGAGGGCAGATTCCGGCTCCCGAGCTCGCGGTGCAGGCAGCCGATCTGGGTCCAGGCCTCCAGGTACTGTCGATCGTTTTCCAGCGGCGTAGTACCGCTCCAGTGCCCCCGCCACGTTGTCCTGTCGATACAGGCAGTCCGCCAGGTGAAAATGCGCTTCCGCGTTGTGCGGGTCCTGCATCAGTCCGAGCCGCAGCATCGCCGCCGCCTCACCGAACTCGCCGTCCGGCAACGGCGGCAGCCTTCGACAAACCAGTCGCAGTCGCCGTCCGGCCTCGAACCCTGATCGTCACGACGCAACAGCCGAATGGACATCGGCGGATCGACGGCGGCCGGCACAGGCTCCGACTCGGTCGGCGGCGGCGGCGGTTCGAAATCCAACATTCGCTGACCGGTGCCCGGCGACAGCAGGCCGTACGCATCGCGAACGACGACATGCGCGTTACGGGCCAGGATCTCAAGCTGCTCCAGCGGCCGCTGGTCGCCGCGCAGCACGGCGGGCAATTGCGACAGGCTCTCTTCGATCTCGCGCCGCGGGACGCCGGCCGCCAGAGCTGGCTCAGCCGCCGCGCACTGGTCACTTCCTGAAAGTCGAAATATGGCAGCCGATACACCCGCTTGACGGGTCGGATCAGCCCGGCCCGTTCCCAGCCGCGGATCACGTGCACGGACACGTCGAGCAACTGGCTGAGCATCGCGGGCGTATGCAGCCGGCGGATTTCGTCGCGCCGCTCCGTCAAACCGAGCAGGAGCAGCCAGTCGGACTCATTGACGACGCGCAATTCGGCGCCGGCGTCGCGCCAGCGCTGCGCCAGTTGCAACTTCACCGAGATGTGGCCGTCGTCGTCCAGCGGCCAGCCTTCCTCACCGATGACGAGCATCGTCGTCTGGCGGCTGACGTGCTCGGTCGCCATGCCGCCATGCCGCTCGACAAGTTCTGCCGCCTGCGCGTGCGTCATGGACGCCAACGTGCCGGTGAACGCGACACGTTCGCCGGCGAGTGCCGGAGAGCTGGCGAGCATCGGTTCGGAGGTCGTGGCAAGCGGGGCCATGGCAGTAGTTGACTCGCCGGAATCCGCGCGGTCAATTGAGCGGCGGTGCGTCAGGGAAGCCGCCGGGCCAGGTAGACCTGCGTCACATATCGCAGGGCGACCTCGCCGGCGGCATCGGCATACTGTTGATGCAGGCGGACCAGCGTATTTCGCAATGTTTCGAACCGCTCGCCAGTCTTGGGGACGTACGACGCGCTCGTCGCCCGACCGATGAGCCCGGCGAGGTCGACTCGCTGCTCATTCGGAGTCTCGAAGTACGTCGCCGGCGTGAACTGGCCGTCACGGTCCATAATTCCAGGATCGTACTCGCGCATTTCGATCGCACTCTCCCCGTCGACGTCAGCGATCGCCTGCCGATAGCCGGCCGTGAGCGGGTCGCGGCTGTCGCGTTTGTTCCACATCAGTGCCAGCCGGCCGCCGGGCCTGAGGATGCGGTGAAACTCCGCCAGTGCTTCGGACTGGCGGAACCAGTGAAACGCCTGCGCGCACAGGACGAGGTCGACCGAGCCGGCATCGAGTCCCGTCGCTTCCGCCGTGCCCGTTTGCCAGGCGACGCGCGGATGTGGTTCCGCTCCGAGCTGCATTTCGACGTTCGGCTCGACGGCAATCACTCGGACACCGCGTTCGGCCAGCAGCCGTGCGGAAATTCCGGTCCCCGCCCCGACGTCCGCCGCCGTCAGCCGCTCAGCAGCCACCAAGCCGTCAAGAATTGTGTCGATGGCCGCCGCCGGATAGCTCGGCCGGTAGCGGACATAATCGGCGACGCGGTCGGAGAACCGCGTCGTGGGGTTCAGGTCAGAGAGTTCGGACATTACGTGCTTTGGCCGGTTGGCGTTCACTTCTCGTCACCACTATAACACAGGCTTCCAGCTTTCCGCAGAAAGACGATTCGACCAATGACTGCGCGCGCCACTCCTGATCATTCTCCCCTCGCCCAGACCGATCCCGATGTCTTCTCCGCTGTTCAAGCGGAACAGTGTCGCCAGACGGATGGGCTCGAGCTGATCGCGTCCGAAAACTACACCAGCGCCGCCGTCCTGCAGGCCGCCGGGACGGTGCTCACCAACAAGTACGCCGAAGGGTACCCTGGCCGGCGTTACTACGGCGGCTGCGAGCACGTCGACGTCGTGGAGACGCTGGCCCGCGACCGGGCGAAGCAGCTCTTCGGCGCGCAGCATGCCAATGTCCAGCCGCACGCCGGCTCGCAGGCGAACATGGCCGCCTATATGGCGGTCCTCAAGCCCGGGGACGCGATCCTGGCGATGGACCTGGCGCACGGCGGTCACTTGACGCATGGGATGCATCTCAACTTCAGCGGCCAGTTGTACAAAGTCACCCACTACGGCGTGCGCGAGTCGGATCATCGCATCGACTTCGACCGCGTCGCCGCCTTGGCGAAGGAGCACCGGCCGAAGCTGATCGTGGCCGGCGCCAGCGCGTATCCGCGCGAGATCGATCACCCGAAGTTCGCCGAGATTGCCCGCAACATCGGCGCGAAGCTGATGGTCGACATGGCCCACTACTCGGGGCTTGTCGCTGGCGGAATCCACAACAATCCCGTTGAAGTCGCCGACTTCGTGACGTCGACGACGCACAAAACGCTTCGCGGTCCGCGGTCCGGCATTGTCTTGTGCCGCGAAGAGTATGCAAAAGATCTCGACAAGACAGTCTTCCCCGGACTCCAGGGGGGGCCGCTGATGCACATCATCGCCGCCAAGGCGGTCTGCTTTAAGGAAGCACTGCAACCGTCGTTTCGCACGTACGCACAACAGATTGTCGCCAACGCCAAGACCTTGGCCGACACGCTGATGTCCGGCGGCGTCCGGCTCGCCAGCGGAGGAACGGACAATCACCTGATGCTGTGCGATATGACCTCGATCGGCCTGTCGGGAAAGATTGCCGAGCAGGCGCTGGACCGCGCCGGCATCACGGTCAACAAGAACATGATTCCGTTCGATCAGCGGAAGCCGCTGGACCCGTCGGGAATTCGCATCGGCACCGCTGCGCTCACCACGCGCGGGATGAAGCAGAGCGAGATGCAGAAGGTCGGCGCGTGGATCCTGCGCGTACTGCGATCGCCGGACGATGCCGGCGTGGGCGACACCGTGCGCCGCGAGATCGCGGAGTTCGCCCGCGCGTTCCCGGTGCCGGGAATCGGGTGAACGCACCGGACGGACTGGATACGATGGGATCCGTCACCGGGTCCACGCTTTTTCAAGTGGTCGCATACTATGCTCCGATACTGCACACTCCCTCTGATGGCACTCGTTGCGGTGACTGCGTCCCGCGCTGCCGATCCCATCCGCGACGTCCAGAACGACGCCATTGACGCGAACAAATCCGACGTCGCCCACTGGGGGCTCGACCCCAGCAACTACACCCAGTGGACCACCCACTCGCTGCGGTTGATCCCCGTCTACACCTTCGGCACGGCCGGCGGCGGAGCGGGAGTCGATCTGAATTCCTACATCGGCGCGAACAGTCCCTACCGGACGGAAGCCGGCGTGCGGCGGCTGTATGGTCACCTCCCGACTCACACCGTGAACCCCCAGGCCGAGTACGGCGACCAGTGCTCGGTGGCCGACTTGCAGCGGGCCGCAGCCAAAGCCGGAAAGAAACACATTTTCCTCGTCATCTTCGACGGCATGGACTGGCAGACGACGCAGGCGGCGGCGATCTACCAGTCGGGGCGCGTCTACGCCGATGGCCGCGGCTGCGGCTTGCACTTCCTGGATTACTCGGCCAACGGGACGACGCAGTACGGCTATGTCGTAACCTCTCCCGCGAATGACGGCACGAATGAAGACGTCAACACACAGACGGTTGCGAACCCCGGCGGCACGCGGCCGGGGGGGTACAACGCCGCCAAAGGGGGATCGACCCCCTGGGACCCGGGCAGCGATCTTGCGTACCGACAGGGGCGAGCGGCCGACGGCTCGCCAGGCGAGCATCCGTATCCCGATTCCGCCAACACGGCGACGGCGCTGACGACCGGCCAGAAATCGTACAATGGCGCGATCAATGTCGATCCGAACGGAAGTCAGATCAGCACCGTCGCGCAGGAACTGCAGACGCGAGGCTGGGCCATCGGCGTCGTCACCAGCGTGCCGATCAGCCATGCCACGCCGGCGGCCGCCTATGCTCACAACGTTGGACGCGATGATTACCAGGATCTGACCCGCGATCTCGTCGGTCTGCCTTCAATCGCGCATCCGAAACAGCCGCTGGCGGGCGTGGATGTCCTGATCGGTGGCGGCTTTGGCGATGAGCGGAAAGAAGCGAAAGGGCAGGGGACCAACTTCGTCCCCGGAAACGTGTGGATCACGACCGATGACTTCGCGAAGATCGACGCAGCGCATGGCGGTCGATACGTCCCCGCCCTGCGGACCGCCGGCGCCGACGGAGGTGACCTGTTGCAGCGCGCGGCAGAACACGCCGCCTCCGAACACAAGCGGCTGTTCGGATTCTTCGGGAACGGCAAGTTTGGCGGACATCTGCCGTTTCGCACGGCCGACGGCGATTACGTCCCTGCGAAGGGGAAGCGCGGCGCCGAGGCGTACGAGCCGGCCGACTTGAAGGAGAATCCCACGTTGGCCCAGATGACGACCGCCGCGCTCACTGTCCTCCAGGCGAATTCCAAAGGGACCTGGCTGATGGTCGAAGCGGGAGACGTCGACTGGGCCAATCACGACGACAACCTCGACAACTCGATCGGCGCGGTGATCAGCGGTGATTTGGCGATTCAGGCGATCACTGACTGGGTCGAGAAACACAGCAACTGGCAGGAGTCCGTGCTCATCGTGACGGCCGACCACGGGCATGACCTGAATCTCGACCAGCCGGAAGTGATCGCGGCGGCGGGAAGAGAGAGGCCACAGGTCGGACGCCAGACTTCAGCAAAGTAACCAATCGCACGCTTGCGGTTTCACCCGCCATGCTGTTCCGGCAAGCCACGCTGAAGGAGATTGCGGCCGGTCGTGTGACGCGCGCATTCCGCCGCTGGAAGCGGGCGACCGTCAAAGCCGGTGGGACGCTGAAAACGCGGGCCGGACTGCTCGGGATCGACTCTGTCAAAGTGATCCGCGAGTCGACGATTACCGACGCGGCGGCGAAACAGGCCGGATTCGCGACGCGCGCCGAGGTGCTGGCTGAATTGGCCGGCCGCGAAGGGGATCTCTACGAAATCCGGTTTCGTCGGCTTGGGGAGGACCCGCGGATTGCCCTGCGTCAGAATGCACGCCTGAACAAGGATGATCTGGCCGGATTGCAGACGCGGCTCGCGCGGCTCGACGCCCACAGCGCACGCGGGCCTTGGACAATGCAGGTCTTGCGTCTGATCGAGCAACACCCGCAGCGGCGGGCCGTCGAGCTGGCGCAGCTTATGGGCTACGACAAGCCGTCGTTCAAGATCAACGTCCGCAAGCTGAAGAACCTGGGGCTGACGGAGAGCCTCGAGATCGGGTACCGGCTGTCGCCGCGCGGCCGGGCGTTTCTGCGAGTGGCGGGGGACTCATAACGGGATCTGCGTTCCAAGCCACGCGTCCCGATTGCGCGTGGCAATGATCAGGGAATTCTCGACGCCCGCAGCCTCCGCGAGCAATTCACCGTCAGGAGACCAAACTGCGCTCCTGCCGACAGAAATATCGGTGCCTTCAGATTCGGCATGATTCGCCATCACGACGAGCATTCGAAAGCGGGATGCACAGGCTGCCAGTCTGGGCGCGTCGGTCGAATACCATTCCGAGTTCATGAATACTCCCACTGCATAGATCGTGCAGCCGTTAGCAGCATACGAGCCTGGATGGGAAGTGTTCGACGCGTCCGCACAAATCGCTACGCCGACCTTCTCTCGGCCGGTAGCGACAACGAGCGGCTGTCGGCCGGGTGCGAAATAGGCTGGCTCGACGCCACCCAAATGCATCTTGGCATAGGTGTGAATCGGTCCGTCGCCAGAAAACACGATGGCCCCAAGGGCAGGCAGCGTCCCCTCCGTTCGCAGCGATGCACCAACGATCACAGTCATCCCGTGAACTGTCGCCAGACGTGCCAGTGAAGACAGACGTTCATCGGTTTTGGTGAGGGCCAGATCGGCGGCCAGGTCGAGTTCGTAACCAATGAGCGACAACTCCGGAAAGACGAGAACCGTAACTCCGTGCTCGGCGGCCACTTTGATTGCAGCGGCGTGCGTCTGAACGTTTCGTGCGAGATTGCCACGAACGGACGCCACCTGGGCGGCTGCGATCTTGAACATGGTCACCGCATTCCGCGAAACGAATCGTCCTTAACTCTCGATCGACCTTTCCACCCGCAACTCCACCAGCGGCAGCGCCGCGTTGAGGCTCCCTGAACGGAATCCTTCCAGGTCGAGCGTGACGTAACGAAAGCCAAGGTCGCTCAGTTTGGCGACGATGGCTGCGCGCCGTTTGGGGTCGACCAGCGCCGGCAGTGCCCGCAGTGGCACTTCGATCCGCGCCAATTCGTTCGCTTCGACGCGGACGCGCAGCTCACGCTCACCGAGTGTCTCGCGCAGGTAGCGTTCGGCGGCGTCGATGCGGGCGACGCGCTCCGGCGTGGCTTCGACGCCGTACGCGATCCGGCTCGACAGGCAGGGGCTGGCCGGCTTGTCCCAGACCGGGAGGTTCCACTCCTGGGCCAGCGCGCGGACGTCCGACTTCGTGAAGCCGGCTTCGATCAGCGGACTGCGGACACGGTGCTCGTCGGCCGCCTGCATGCCAGGGCGATAGTCGCCGCGATCGTCGACGTTCGCGCCGTTGACGACGACGTCGACGTTGAGCTGATCGACGATCTGGCCCAGCCGGGAGTACAGCTCCGTCTTGCAGTGATAGCAGCGGTCGCCCGCGTTTTGCCGGTATCCAGGGCGTTCAAACTCGTCGGTGCCGATGACAACGTGCCGGATGCCGATCAGTGTCGCCAGCTCCTTCGCTTCCTCAATTTCACCGTGGGCCAGACTGGGACTCACGGCCGTCACGGCGACGGCCGCGTCCCCTAAGGCAAGTTGCGCGGCCTTGGCGACGACGGTGCTGTCGACTCCGGCCGAAAATGCGACGGCGACCCGCCCGCAGGAGCGGAGCAGGTCCAGAAGCCGGTCGCGTTTCTCGGACAATTCGGGCGTCATGACGATGACTCACTCCGCGAGCGACACTCGCACGCGCAGTCATCATCGTACGCCGACTGCGTCCCTTCAAGACCGTCCGTGGCCGTGGTCCGCAACAGTTCGCGCGGCCAGCCCGGTTCGTGGACCGGCCACCCCTGGACGCGAATCCCCTGTCCCTCCGCGGCGGCGGGGCCACCGGTATCGTGGACCCGGCGCCAGATCCTCCGCTCCAGGGGCAACAGAGGCGGCGCAGACAACTCCCCGTTTCCGCGCCGGCGCGTGAGTTTCCCGTGATCGAAGACACTGGCCAGCGATAACACCGGGAGCTTGAGGAGATTCATCAGGATCAGTTCGTGGCTGGCGGTCGAGTAGATCGCCTTCAGACGCAAGACGTCGCCGTCCAGCAGTTCGGCATCCCGCACGAACCATTCGTCCGGCAGCAGCAGTCCGGACGCCAGCGCATTGGCGACCTGTTCGCGACGCTGCGGCGGGAGTTCGCGGGGATCGATGCCAACTCGCTCAAAAACCCGCTGGGCGACCGCTTCGCCGATCTCATGGGCCAGCGTCCATTGCTCGCGCTCGGGACGGTCCTCCGGCCGTACGAGGATCGCCATGCGCCCGCCAATACGCTTCAGTCGTCCCCGACCTTGCTGGACGGCGTCGAAGGCGACGCGCAACCCCAGCACACGCGCGACCGACCAGGCATTCACCGGAGGCTCGGTCATGCCGCATTCTGCGAGCAGTTCGCGCGCAACGGTGCTGCACGCCCCCTGCCAGACTCCCACGTTTTCTCGTTCTGCGATCGTCATGAACGCCCCCTCTTCCTGCCGAAAGATCCTCACTCCGCACAGAACATGTTCACGTGTACACGTATGCGAGTCAAGGGTGTGCATGGCACTCTGGCAAAACCCGGTCGACATTGCCGGCCGCACAAACGTGCGAAACCCTGCCCGTCGTAGCGGACGCTGCGACTTTTCTGGCAGCCGCGCCCCCCAGCCGTCCGTTCCCGCCAATTCACGACGCCCCCGGCAACCGATCTGATCCTGAGACGACAGGCCCGGCCCGGATTTCGACCACCAGCCGACCGATTGCCACGCTCGCCGCCGCACGCACGCAACGATGTCTACACTCTCGACCGCCTTGGAACAGCGACCCGCAGCCATGTCCGTCCGCTCCCAGACGCTCCGCGCGGGGATGCTGGCCGTGTTGGCGCTGGCCGCCGGCACAGTGACGGCGCTCCTGCTGGCGGGCCGTGAGCCGGCCCGCTTTTCAGCCCGGATCGAAGCCCAGACCGCGTTCGTCAACGCGGCGCATGCGGGGATCGTCGCTGAACTGCTCGTGAAGGAAGGGGACCACGTCAGCCTCGAACATCCGCTGGCGACGCTGACCGATCCTGAGCTGGATGCGCGGATCGCCGAAACCAAAGCGCAGGTGTCAGTGCACGAGAAAGAACTCGCTCAGGCCGAAGCATGCGCCGCAGTCGAACTGGCCTGGCGTCTGAAGGAGATCGACAACGAAATCGTCGCTACCGAGTTGCAATCCGCCGACTACCTCAAGGAAAAGTTCGATTGGGAACTGGAACGGAGCATGTGGGCCGACCTGTTGTCGACCAATGAGACGGCGATGTTCGACAACGGCACGCCGGCGTTCCAGTCGATTCTTCTGAAGTCGCGCGTGCCCGGCGAACAGCACATGAACGCAGTGCTCAAGCACGAGACCGCCGACAACGCCGTCGCGGTGTCCGGCGTGCAGGTGGAAATCTGCCAGGAATCGCTGAGCCGGCTGCAGCGGACGAAAGAGGAGTTGCCGGCGCGGATCCGCCAGAAGTCGGGGGTCGAAGTGGCGGAGCAGCGGCTGGCGCAGTCGCTGGGAACACTCGCACGACTGGAAGCGCAGCGCAACGAGCTCGTTGTGAAATCGACGGCCATCGGCGCGGTCGGCTTGTTCCGCGCCCGGCCCGGCGATCATCTGCAACCGGGCCAGACGATCGTCGAAATCCTGGACGACGCCCGCCGCTGGGTCGTGGCTTCAGTTCCATCTTCCTGCGTGCCGGAATTCGAGCCACAGCGACAGGTCAAGCTCACGTTCCCCGGCGGCCAGGTCCGCACCGGAACGGTGGTTTCGATCCCGCCGCAGGCCGATCGTGCGGCCGGGCCTGACGATGTCGATCCGCGGGTCGCTGTCCGGATCGAGCAGTCCGGCGCCGCCTGGCCGAATGTTCCGCTCGGCTCGCGCGTGGATGTGCAGCTGGCCGAGTGACAATCGGCGGCTCAATCTGTTAGATAGGCTCACCGACGCGCGGATGAGACGTCGGCGGGACCTCTGATTGAGCCTTATGTCCGATCGGCCGCTCCTGACGCTGCTGTTCACGGGCCTGTTCTACGCAGTCCACCTCGCGGTCGCGGTCCGCGCCGTTTTGCGGCCGCATCGCGAGCCGGCGTCGCGAATTGCGTGGGTCGTGATGATCATGGTGCTGCCGCTCGTCGGCATCATTGGTTACATCCTGCTGGGGGAGACGAACATCGGCCGGCGCCGCGTAGCGCGGCTCCGGGAAGTCGAGTCGCGGCTGCCCCATCCGCGTCAGGCTCCGGAAGCGGCCGCAGCGGGCCGGATTGCACAGGTGCCGGAGTGCTATGCGCCGCTGTTCCGAGTGGGCGCATCCGTGAACGGGTTTGCGCCGCTGGGAGGGAACCGTGCCAGGCTGCTGGCGGATTCCAACGCGATGATCGACTCGCTGGTGGCCGACATCGACGCCGCCCGAGAGCACGTACATCTGCTGTTCTACATCTGGCTGCCGGACAACAACGGCGGCAAGGTGGTTGCGGCTCTCCAGCGCGCTGCCGCGCGGGGTGTTGCGTGCCGAGTGATGGTCGATGCGATCGGCTCGCGACTGTTGATCGCCTCGCCACACTGGCAGGCGCTATGGGAGGCCGGTGTGAGGACGGCCACCGCACTGCCGGTCGGCAATCCGCTGTTGCGACCATTGCGCGGCCGGATCGATCTCCGGAATCATCGGAAGATCGTCGTGATCGACAACGCGATCACGTATTGCGGCAGTCAGAACTGCGCTGATCCCGAGTTTCGCATCAAAGCGAAATATGCGCCCTGGGTCGACGCCGTCGTGCGCATCGCAGGACCGATCGCCCGGCAGAACCAGCACCTGTTCATCGGCGACTGGATGGCCCAGGTGGATGAAGACCTGGTCGGCCTGCTCGAGGAGCCGCTGCAGAAACTCGATCCAGGCATCACGGCGCTCGTCGTGGGGACCGGACCGACGGTCCGCAATTCGGCAATGCCGGAGGTCTTCGAGACGCTGATGTACACGGCGCGGCATGAACTCACCATCACGACGCCGTACTACGTGCCGGACGAGTCCATGCAGTCGGCGCTGTGCAACTGCGCCCGCCGCGGCATCAATACGACGGTCATCTTTCCTGCCCGGAACGATTCGCGGTTCGTGGGGGCGGCCAGCCGCAGCTACTACGCAGAATTGCTCAACGCTGGCGTCAATATTTTCGAGTACGAAGGCGGGCTGCTCCATAGCAAGACGCTCACGCTCGACGGCGAAATCACGCTGATCGGTTCAGCCAACATGGATCGCCGCAGCTTCGAACTCAACTACGAAAACAACACGCTGGTGTACGATCCGGTGCTGACGTCGGAAATCCGTCGCCGCCAGGACGATTACCTCGCGCGTTCCCGGCCGGTGCTGGCGGCCGAAGTTTCCGACTGGACGCTACCGCGCCAGTTCTGGATCAATTTCGCCGCGATGTTGGGACCGGTCCTGTGACCGGACGACAAGACGTTCGCGCTCCGCGACCCGTGTGTTTCACAGGTCCCGCTGACTCAAATTGAAGTCGCGGTTGGCACGGCATTCGCTCGAAATCGTCGTCGTAGAACGCTGCTGCGAGTCGATTGAAAACATGCACCGGGCCAGTGACCGAGATGGTTCACAGTCCCCGGCGCGGCGAATTATTCGTCCCGCTGGCGAATCTGTCGCCAGCGGAAGACCGCGTGCCGATTTGATCTGGCGTTCTCACGGTCAATCACGTTTTAATAAGGCCACTGTGAACTGACTGATTGCACTTTTCTCAACAGACAGGATTGATTTGCGGATAGTCCGTGACGGGGCCCCAACCGGCAAATGTTCGCCCACCCGCGCGGTTCGAGTTTTTGGAGGGGCCGCTGTGGGAGAGAATTGGTCACCGGGCAACGAAGCCGCAGGTCAGGCATCGACCAGCGGCAGTCAGCCCCCGCGGAAGATTTCGTCCGCCGACATTCTGCAAGGGGACCGTGAGGTCCTGATTCAGCACGGAACGGAGACGTACCGGCTGCGCGTCACGAAGGCGAATAAGCTGATTCTCAATAAGTGACGCTGGCGCGCGTTTACCTGGCTTTGAGCGTGACGGTCGTCGTCTGACCGCTGCGCAGTTGTATGGTTGCGCGCTCGGTCTCCTTGTCCTTTGGACCGGGGTCCCGCCGGCGGCGAGTAATTGACTCGTCGCGAAGCCAGCGTCGACCTCGCCACTCGACCTCTATTCCCGGCTCGTGGGGGAATTTGCGGACGCGCGATCTCTGCCGAAACGCCTGTTCGGCTGGCGGCCGGGCGGGGAGCCAACTTGCGGCTTTTGGCCGGTTTGGGTACATCCCCCCGCCACACCTCAAATCAGGGTGCGTCCATGTCCGCCAGCGGCGCTGCACGTCCGTCGAAATTCGCCGATCCGTCGCTGTTTCTCGGTGCGGCGAGCACGGTGGCGTTCTACGCCGTCATGCTGCAGCCGTCCATGCGCGGGACGGTGCTGTATCACTACACGACGGAGCACGCGGTCGAGTACGTCGTCGTGGGCCTGTTCTTCTGGG
Organism: Planctomycetaceae bacterium; assembly: GCA_046349775.1. GTDB lineage: Bacteria > Planctomycetota > Planctomycetia > Planctomycetales > Planctomycetaceae > JAEUIG01. The sequence goes on from JAXMBS010000022.1 coordinate 59,328, forward strand.
GACTTTGGGGACGTCCTGCTGAAATTTCTGTCGCTCGCCAATTGGCCGCATTGCTGACAGGAATGGCTGCCATCCCGCACTGCACGCGAGCCGGTCGAGAACGCGGCCGCTCTGCTGAAATCGGTGAGGGAACGGCCGCGCTGGCTCCAGAACTCGCGCGTCGGCCGGCGGCTCGACCTGGCGCTGTCCTATCTCGTCGAACGCGGTTCGGCCGACGATTATCGGGACTATCTGCAATACCTCGCCGACCAGGACGAGCATCTCACCGATGCGCATTACACCGTGCTGCGGTTCACCGTCGGGACTACGCCGATCCTCGGACTGGTAGGGACCGTGGTGCACTTCGGCACGGCCCTCAGTGGCGTGTCTTTTGAGCAGATGGCCGAACAGTTGCCGATGATCGTCGGCGAGATGGGTACGGCGTTCAACACGACGACGATCGCCCTCGCCACGTCGATTTCGATGATGTTCTCGATGTTCCTCTGCGAGCGGATCGAGCGCGGTGTCGTCGGATCGGTCAACCGGCTGGTCGATGCGGAGCTTCTGCACCGCTTCGAGATGAAGGACGCCAACGTCACGCCGTTTCTGGCGGCGATGCAGACCGCCAACGCCGATTCACTGCAGATGCTGACCGGCACCCTGCAGCAGTTGATTGGCGTCTGGACGCAGACGCTGGAGACTGTGTTCCAGAAGTTGGATCAGCGCCAGCAACAGGAAGGCCAGGCCTGGCAGCAGGCGCTACAAACGCTCAATGGCCAGCATCGGACTCTCGATCGGGAGCGGGCCGAGCAGTTCACGCAATTGCTTGCCGCGTTGACGAATCGACAGGACGGCCAGCTCGATCAGATCAACGCGATGCTGAGCCGGTTCGATTCGATCCGGGACGACTGCCGCGGCTTCGTCGGCGTTCTGCAGCAGATCGCGCAGGGAGAAGGCAAGCTGGCCGACCTGCAGGAGACACTGAACGCGAACCTGCAGGGGATCCAGCAGACGCAGAAGCTGGAAGAGGCCTTCCACGTGCTGACGGCCGCCGTGCACCTGGTGGCGTCGCGGAATCGGGCACTGGGAGGCCGCGAAGCGGCGTAAGCGCTCTCGCACGCGGAGGTTGGGTCCACCAAAACTCCAGCCCTGATCCGTGAACCTATCGTTCTCGGGTCCTGTCTCACTCCAACGCGCTACTGTTGGACCGGCGTACGCGTAAAGCCGTGCGGGGGCGGTTTCTGCGGCGATCCGCCGCTGTGGGTTGCAGATTCCTCCCTATATTTCCCGCTCTCATACGATTTACAACGTATTGACCGGGCCGGAGGAGGATGACCACGACACTAAAGGAGTACGATGTCCGAGCGCTGGCACTTTCAGATCGACGGGAAGCGGTACGGGCCGGTCCCGACAACCGACCTGGAGCGATTTCTGGCCCCGCCGCGGCTGTGCCGGTTCATGGAAGTCCTCAAGGAAGGGAGCGACGAGTGGGTCGCAATCGGCCCGCACGACGATCTGTCGACGGCCCTGAAACGTCTGGGGGTGGTCCTGCCGCCACGCCCCGCTACGAGCACGCAGGCTGAGTCGACTGCACCCAGGATCGCGCCGATCGGGTTGAAAACCGCAACGGCTGCTGTAGCGCCGGCCGCTGCCGGGGCGGCAGCGACGAGGCCGTGGCGTCCCGGACTCTTGGCTCGTCTGCGGTATGCACTGGGCGACGCCATCGACGCAGTGGCCGAATTCATCGCCCGGTTCTGGGTTCCGTTCGCGCTCGTGGCCGTGCTGGGGGCAATCAACCTGGGGATCTACCTCGCCCGCCAATTCGATTATCCGGCCGACCGTGAAATCCGCACGACCTACGTCGAAATCTGGAACGAGTACTTGAAGCTTCAAGAAGCCAAAACCACCAAGGAGCAGTGGCAGGCGTTCAGCAAGTCGTCCGAGTCGCGGCTGACTCCGCTGATCGAGGGACTGGCGACGCGCACCGATGCCGAGACGCCGCTGCGGCGGCATCTGCTATGGGCGGGACGGGACTGTCTCGTGCCGCTGGTGTCGAGTGCGGGTGGGGAGCGGCAGCAACGGACCGAGATCAATTTCCAGCAGCATCTGAATGCGATCGACCAGCTCTTGCGCAATGAGTCACCGCAGCCGATGCGCGGAGCGCCGCGGATGTAGAGGTTGGAATGGCGAATAGGGACCAGTGAGCAGGATCCGAATCATGAATGATCAAGCGTGGGTTGGAGGGCGTCGGCAACAGCGTGGTGCGTGCCGGTCGGGGTTTACACTGATCGAACTGCTGGTCGTGATTGGGATCATCGGTCTATTGGTGGCACTGCTGCTGCCGGCCGTTCAGCAGTCGCGCGAGGCAGCGCGGCGGGCGCAATGCCTGAACAACCTGCGGCAGTTCGGGATCGCATTCCAGAACTACCACGACGCGTTTCAGCAGTTCACACCGGTCTATACGGCGGTCCGCAATGGCGTGCTGCGGATTCACATCGGAATTCCGGGGGATTACGACGACGCCAACGTCCACACCTACGCCGAGTTCCTGCTGCCGTACCTCGATCAGCAGCCGTTGTACAACAGGATCAACTTCCACGAGCCGTATTTCGCTCCGGCCGACATGACGTTCATGGGCTTGCCGAACTATACGGCCGACAATCAGTCGGTGATGGCGACGTCGCTGCCAGTGTTCCTGTGCCCGTCCGCACCGCGCAATCCCCCCATCCATTCCGACACCTGGCAGGACACGAATCCGCCGATCCCGTTCCGCACCGGCGGCAACGACTACGGGCCGAGTTGCGGCATTGCCCGTGGTCCCGGCGGACTGCTGGCCTTTGCGCCGCCGCAGGCAATGTCGCTCCCGGACGGCATCCTGACCAACAACCACATCTCGCTCAGCTACAAAGACATCACCGACGGTGCGACGAATACCGCGATCATGTGGGAAATTGCCGCCCGGCCGCAGGTGTGGAAGCTGGGCAAGAAGGTTGACGGCGCCACGACAACCGGCGGCGGCTGGGCCGATATCGGCAACGCCGAGAACTGGTTTGCCGGTTCCTCGGTGGACGGGTCCGGAGCGTACGGCCCGTGTGCAGTCAACTGCACGAACGAAGGGGGCCACGGCGTCTACAGCTTCCATCCCGGTGGCGTGCACGTCCTGCTGTGCGACGGGTCAGTGCATTTCCTCAACCAGAACGCAGATATCGGCGTATTCGTGAACCTCGTCACGTATGCCGGCGGCGTCAATTCCCCGTCGCTCTGAAGCAGTGACGAATGCCGGCGCCGATTTCGCCTGGGGTGAGGTTACTTCTCGCCAAACTTCCCTTTGAGGTACTCGCAGCTCACAATTTTCTCGGCCAGGTCCAGCGGCAGATAGAAGTAGTGATTCGCGGCCTCAAAACCGATGCGTGAGTCCTGCGTGGCGAGGTCGAACAGCCGCCGGGCAAGCGGGATCTCGTTGTCGAGGAGTTGCACGAGTTCAGCGCGACGGGCCGGACTGTCGGCCTGTGCGAGGGCGTCGCGGGCCGTGATGAATCGCACCTGGTTGGCGATGCTGGCCCAGTAGGTCTGTGCTGCGCTCGCGATGAGCAGGTCTTCATCAGCCACAGAACGTTTGTCGGGGGTCGCCAGCGCGGCGGCCTGTTCCATGTCGGCGAGGCCTGCGCTCCAGCCGACGGCGATCTTCTCGAACTGTCCGGCCAGCACGTCGGCCGGGTACATGCCGCGCCAGCTGCCGAGGTCGTCATACGGATAACACGTCATCGTCGCCCGGTAGCCGGTGGGCGTGCCATAAAGCAGGTTCGCCGGCCCGAACTGTTGCGGTGCGGTGTACAGCCCGAGCCCGTAGGGAAACTCCCGGAACGCATTGCTGAACGCCGTCCAGGCTTGGCGCGCGTGGGGAGCGGCCGCGGTGCCGTAGCGGTCGGCGGCGATTTCGTCGAGCACGGCGTGCCTGTCAACTCCCTCGCGACCGATGATCCGCTCGGCGACCTTCAGGTTTGGCGACGGGTAGCCCCCCAGCGACCAGCTCAGCATCAGGCCGTCGACGTGCGCTGCGGTCAGGTTCGCGCAGTGCTCGGCGACGAGGTCCATCACCGGCAAGTACGGCACCGTGGAGAGTTCCCACGTGCTGTTGAACGACACGCGGGCCGCGGTCTTCAGGCCGCGCGCTTTCGCAAGTTGCCAGTGCCGCGCTGCGCGCGGGCCGGGACCGACGACCGAAATCGAATACTCGCCGACCTTTCCCGGCAGCCCGCCACGCTCGAACGGCTGCGCCCATTCGCTGACCGACAGCAGCCAGACATTCGCCGGCAGTTTTGCGATGTGGTCCGGCGCGTCGCCGTGGCCCGCCCAGCCCCAGTCCCAGCACAGCACCTGCGCCTGAGGACTGCTGCGGTGCACGCCTTCTTCAATCGACGCGTTCACCTCGCCGATGATTTCCGCATCGCTCCGCTGCGCGCACCGCGGGCACTCGGTCCGCCGGCCGTGAGACGCACAACTCGTCAGGTTCTCTGACGCCGTGATCGTGAACACGCCTCCCAAGCCCGGAACTTCCTGGAACACGTGCGCCAGGGCATCGCTCATCCACCGGCGGACGCGGGCATCGGACGTGCACATCGCGAGGTGGTCCCCCTCGCGCACGCCCGCCAATTCTGGCCGGTTCGCGAAGAACGCTTCCGGCTGAGCGCGCGGCTCGTTGATATAGAGGTAGATGCGAATTCCATAGCGGGCCGCCGCTTCGACAAGCTTCCGAAGATTCGCCAGCCGTTGCTCGTGTCCCTCGCCGAATTCCGGAAAGTCCGGCCCACCCGGCGCCAGCTGCCGCAGGACCACGTGCATCCAGACACCGTTGACGCCGACTTCTGACAGGCGCTCCAGCAGGCCGTCCGGATAGGGATTGATGTGCGTGTCGAGCAGCGGATCGCCGAAAACACCGAAGTACGAGTAGATGTACCGCAGTCCTTCGGTTTGGGGCGGTGTCGCGGGCGGAGGATTGCGCGTCGCGCTCAGCCGCTCGACGAATGCGAAACGCTCGTCGCCTGGGGCGGCCAATGCGTCGCCGAAGTGCTGCGCCACCACCGCCTTGATTTCCCCCGCACGTTTCGCAGCCGCTTCGTCGGGCGGCGCGTACTGCAGGGGATCGCATTTCGGTTTGATGCCGCCGAGCTTGATCAGCACGACGTCGTCCTCGCGCAGGTGGAACGCAAACTCCTCTGCTGTCATGTCGATCAGTTGCAGCAATTGTTCCACCGGCAACAGATGCCAGTTGCGACGGACGACGGTGATATAGACCTGCCGCTGAAACCGCTCGGCGACCGGACGGTTCGGCGGGAGCCCCATCGACGCGGCGATCTCGCTCAACTGTTCCTCAGTGGCGCCGACGACTGCCGCCAGCTTCGCTGTCGGAACGAGATTCCAGTTCCGCCAGACGTACGCATGTAACCTCGTCGGGAAGTGCTCAAGCATCACCGCCGGAGGGGGCGGGCCTTCAGGAATCGCGGTCTCGGCGGCGCCGGCGGCCGTGCCGACTGCCACGATCAGCGCCAGCCAGAGAATGCCAGACCGAGCGGACGTGTTCATGCCCTCCATCATTGCGAGATCTCATTGCGTTGGACAAGCAGCCCGGCTGCTCCGCTGCCGCCGAACTGCTTAGCGCTGGCTTCGCGCCAGTTCCTCGAGTCGGTTGCACAGCCAGTCGATCGAACCGCGGCGCTCCAGGAACGCCGCCATCCGCCGGCACTGCTCCGGCGTAAAGACGGCGGAAAGGACCGGCGTGAAGAAGTGCAGCGCCTGCGCGCCGAGAGAGTTCAACGGCCGCGACATCTCCAGGAACATCAGCGCCGGCACGACCAGCTCGCGCCTGAGAATCTCGCGGCACAGCCGCTCAGCGAGTTGCAGTTCTTCGTCGGTCGGCGCGAAACCACGCTCGATCGCGAAGGCGTGCCGTATCCACTCGAACACAACGCCGCTCCGGGCAAAGTGCGAACAGTACGAAAAGTTCGAAAAGTGCACAGAGTCCGATGCCTTCACTATTCGCACTGTTCGTACTCTTCATACTCTTCGCACCTACTTGTCCGCCACTGTGTAGAGCTCAAACGCCCGCACCAGCGAAACGCGCTCGCCATCGATTATCGCCAGCGATCGCAATTCCGGCGCCCAGCGCTCGATTTCCTGCTGCTTCCCGGGCGAGAGCGCTGAAGAGTCGGCCGACGCTTCCTGGGGAGGCAGGTGCACCGGATTGAGCACGCCAATTTCAACCAGCTTCTGCAGCGTCCGGGGGGAGATGAAATCGGTATACGTATATGACCCCGGCTCGCGGTATCGCAGGATTTCGAGCCAGTTGACGAACACGTGCGTGATGCCCTCCGACCGCAGCTTCGCGACGATCTCGTCGCGCGACTTCAGCGGGATGTCGGCTTTGTGCAGCGACAGCGGGTCGTCGGTCGCCCAGGCCTGCAGCAGCTCAAAGTCGAACACGGTGTTGTAGCGCAGCGGAAACTTGGCATCGAAGACGGCCGCCTCGCCGACCATCAGCACTTTTGCGCCCTGGGGAAGGCGTGCATCGAGCAGCGCGATACTGGGCGTCTGTCGCATCGCAGTCAGCCGGGCCGCCGTCTCGTCCAGGAGGTAGGCATTGAAGCCCGACTGTCCCGACGTCGCCATCGTGAGATTGTAGGCCGTGGCCAGGATCGCGAGGCACGCGAACACCAGGGCGCTGCCGAGAGCGATCGGACGGCGTCCTGCCTCAAGCAAGCGTGCGATCGCGTCCACGAGGGTTGCGCCGCCGAGCCCGGCCAGCGCACAGACGATCGGCAGCATCGGCAGCCAGAATCGATCGATCCGATGGGTCAATCCCCACCAGGTCAGGAACAGCCAGGCGGCGTACGCGGTCAGGCACAGCACGAGAAAACGCGGTGCGACGGCAGGGTGAGGCTCCTGCCGAACCGCACCGCGCATCGCGTCGTCATCCTCGAGTGATCGCCGTCGGGACCAGACGGTGACCAGCACCAGCGGAGCGAGTGCAAACACGAATGGACTTTGCCAGACGCTGTTGACGGCGACATCCTCGGCGTGCTTCCGCAGATCCGCTGGAATGCCGCCAGGGTTGTGCCAATCGAGATCGCCCTTGTGCCCGTTCCTCCATTTGTCATTCAGTTCCGGGGTCCAGTCGCGGCCTCCGAAAATCGTATAAGCCAGCGGATAGACAGGATTGCCGGTCTCAATCACGTTCTTCAGCGCCCAGGGTCCGAACGTGATCGCAACTCCGAGACTGAATACGGCCGCCGCGGACAACATTGGCCGCACGTTCGCTCCCGCCCCGCCTCTCGCCGAAATTGAGCCGGCATGGGGGTCAGCCGTCCCAACGTCGCTGTGACCGCGCCAGGTCTTGCCCAGCACCGTCCAGACAACAGCCAGCCCGATTGGCACCGTCACAGTCACCAACCCGGGGTACTTGCATCCCATGTCGCTGCCGGCGAGCACGCCACACAAGAGCAATCGTCGATGCCACGCCCCATCCAATGCGGACTGCGACAGGTTCAGATATGCCAGGAAGGTCGCCGCCAGGAAGAAAGTCCATCCACCTTCGGCATAGGCAATCGTCGAGATCCGGTAGACCCACGGCGTCGTCAGAAACACTCCGGCCCCGATCCATCCGGCGGTCGTGTTCGCCGGCCGGCAGATCGCAAAAATCGCGATCGCCGTCAGCGGGGCGAACGCCATCAGGACGACCTGGCCGATCAGAGCGCCGCGATACCAGTCCCCCCGCAGCACCATGCCCCACAGCGACAGCATTTCCGTGAGGAACGGAAAGCTTGTGTAGACGTTGTGCGGCAGAAACGCGATCCGCCCGGCTTGCCACCATTCTTTGGGCCCCTGCAGGTGGTACTCCTTTACGTCGAAATCGGTCGTCGGGAGCATCGCTCCCAGCAGCATTGCGAGCAGAAACGGCGAGACAGGCACGCTGATTGCCCACTGGCAGTTACCGGGCCTTCGGGAACCGTCGCTCGGCGAGTGCGACGGGAGCCGTCTTTCGGGGTAGCTCTGCCGTTCGGCGCTCCCGACGCCGCAGCAGCCATTCACGGCCGACGACTGCTGTCATCAGGACGACGAACACCGATCGCCACAGGATTCCCGCGAGGCCCAGCCCCAGCGTGACGAGCGTCCAGAACGAAATCCCCAGACCGAATGCGAACACGATCCGCTCAGCGCGCGCCGGCGGATCGATCTTCAACCAGCGCAGGCAGAGTTGCCCCGCACTCCACGACGCGAGCAGCATCGTCCCGGCGACGAGCAGCAGGTCGATCCGTTGCGGAAAAAATCGCCAGCCGGAATTTCGCGACTGTTCTCCCGGCGCCGCGAAGACGTTGTCCAGCAGCAGCCAGCCGGAATCGGCCATCACGTCGATCCGCTGCAGATCGATGTCGCTCGTAACCTGCTGCGAGAAAAAGTGCCCGCCGAACGCCAGCAGCCATGCGAGCGCGACAATCAACAGCACGATGTCGCGCGATCGGGGCTGTTGGGGAGCGGTCATAAGGAGTTGTCAGGCTGGTGGCTCGTGTCCGGTGGTCTGGTACACAAGACGGCCAGACACCGCCTCCACAAACACCTATGCCTCGACCTCGGCATTGCAGTCAAGGCTGGCGCAGATGGCGTCGAAGATTTCGCGCGCGGCCGGTTCATCGAACCCGGCCTGGAACAGGATGAACACGGTGTATTGGCCGGTGCGAAAGGCTCGCAGCCAGGCGACGTTGAGCAGTTCGAGGCAGTAGAAGTCCACGTCGAAGCCGCGCGCGGGGCGGCCGGCGAGCGTACATTCGACTGCTTCCGAGTCGACGTCTTCGTAGGTTTCATCGAATGCCGCCACGGCCGACTTAAGCACCGTGGCAACGGCCGGACGATCCGGCATCAGCACGAACTGGCAGAACGCCGTGCCCGTGCTGCTCACCGTGATCGACAGCCCGTCGGCGGTCTGTTCTTCGGTGAGCTCCCAGTCGGACGGGTATGCGAACTGCAGTCCGTCCGTGTGATACATCGTCTGCATGAGGAGATTCTGCGGGATTCGTGAAACGTGCCTGAATCGTCCCGGACAATTCTCAAAGGGTCGTTTTCGAGTGCGGACGGCTAGTTCCACTGTCCGGGACACGGCGACGCTGCCTGTTCATTGCATGATGGTAGCGATGGCCGAGAGTGTTCGGGTATACTGGCGACATCACATCTCTCACAAGCGGTCCAACTCAAATCCGGGGAACACCCATGGCATCCAATCGAGCGGCCGAGGTCGCGGAAGTGTTGTGGGAGTTGAAGCGGGCGGCAAAGCTGGCGACGCTGAGCGCGATCGCCGCGCGGGCGGGATTCAACCCCGGGGCCGATGGGAAAGCCGTCCGCAAATGCCTGGACACGATCCGCAAGGAGTGGCCGCACCTGGAATGGTGGCGGGCCATCGAGGACGATGGCACCGTGGCCGGCAAGGGGGACCACATCGAACCGCTGCGGGCCCTGGGGATTGAATTCGCCGACGAGCGGAAGGGGTTCGTCTCGCTGCTCGTCGCCGAAGAGCTGATGATGGTGTGGGACGCGGATGAGGACGTGGCAGAGCCGATCGCCGCGGCGCAGCCCGAAGAGTGAGGATCGGGCGGCGTCTGTGTCACTTTGGCTTCTTGATTGCCCGGCGGTCTTTGCCAACTCGCCTGCGGCTTCCGGGCCGTGGATCCACTCCCAGTGTTTGTGATCGGGTCCGACGGCGACGCTGACGTCTGGAAGTTGCGCGATCAGTTGTTCGGCCCCCGGCTTGCGACACGGGTACCGACGACTGACACCCATCTGAGTTGCTTCAACTGATTGAGCTGCAGAAGTCCCTGGTCGGTCACTTGCGTGTCATTGAGACACAGATCCTTGAGCCGCCACCGCCTTCTGGAGCGGGGCAAGGCCCGCGTCATTCAGCCGTGTGACCTGTGCGCGAAGTCCTCCAGTGCGCCGAGATCAATCCGATCGAGCCCGCGGTTGATGCTGGTGCCCGCCAAATTCAACTGTTTCAGCCGACATTCCTTGGGAAGGTATTTCAAACCCTCTCCAGTAAAGCCGGACGATTCACGGATCCACAGACATTGCAGCTTCGGCATCCCAGATAGACAGTGAAGCCCTTCGTCATCAAATTCCGACCCGATGATCCACAGGTTTTCCAACTGTCGTAGCGATGAGAGCTGGTGAAGGCCTTTGTTTGTGATTTTCGAGCTGCACAAAGTCAGTATTTTCAGTCGTTCCTGCTTGCCGACAATCTCGAGATCGGAATCGGTTACATCGCCGAAATCCAGCAGCAGTCTACGAAGCTCCGGTGCATCCACGAGATAGCCGAGATCAATGGGAGCGACGTTGCCCTCCCGGCTGCCGTAATAAATCAACGAGACGCGAGTCTCGAAGATCGGCTTAATTGACGGGACGTAATCCAACATGGAGCCAAGCCATTCCGGCCCGGTGAACTCGCACGACACCCCGGCCCCTTGCAGCCGCGCCGCGTCGATGACGCGCTGCTTCCGGCTGCGACTGCCGATCGCGTCCAGAGCCGTGAACAGGGTGAGAGCCGCCATCGCAAACGCGAACCACCAGCGATAGCGACGGAGACCCGAGCCATACGGCGGCATAGTCAATTGAACCCTGGAATTGGGGTCCGGTCGTCCGTGCGTTCTCAATCTGCCGACAGCCACTGCCGTCGTCACCACGCATGAATTGACCGGGTCACCCGACAAAGGGTACGTCCTATCATATCCGCGGAATCGCCGCCTGCGGCCGTCAGTCCGTGCCTGGGCACACCGGTCTTGTGACGGTCTCCCAAATCTGCCACGATCCCGCCCCGCGCGGCCGGCGCCGGCCGCCGCTTCACAGTCCCGCCGCGGAAGGGGAATCGCCGTGCCGATCGCGAATGGACTGCCATCGCGACGGCGTTCGGCACTCCCGGGGCTGCTGCTGATCTGCTCCGTCGCGGCGTGCGGCTGCATGCTGTTTCGCGGACAGGACGCCGCACTACGGTTGCCGTCGCAGCACACCGTTCGCCGCGGCATGCTCCAGATTCGCTCCGATTCGGACCTCGAAGCGAACGACCCGCGGATTACCGAACTCCAGTCACTGCGCGAAGAGGTTCGCGACCTCCTCAAGTTGCCCGATCAGCGGCGACCGGTCGTCGTCTATCTGTTCCAGAATGAGGACCGGTACTCGAAGTACATGCAGCAGCGATACCCGAAGCTGCCGGCACGGCGGGCGTTCTTCATTGGCACCCCGGCCGAACTGGCCGTGTACGCCTACTGGGGCGAACAGGTGCGCGAAGACCTGCGGCACGAGTACACCCACGGCCTGCTGCACTCGACATTGAAGCACGTCCCGCTGTGGCTCGATGAAGGCTTGGCCGAGTACTTCGAGGTCGCCCCCGAGACTCCGGACCGAATCAACCGGGACCATGCCGGGGGCCTCGCGGAGATGCTCGCGCATGGCTGGCGGCCGGACCTGCCCAGACTGGAGCGGTTGGACGACGTCTCCGAGATGCAGCGTGCCGATTACCAGGAAGCGTGGGCGTGGATCCATTTCCTGCTCCACGAATCGGACGCCTCGCGCGACGTGTTGCTGAGCTATCTGGTCGAGTTGCAGTCGCCGGTCGCGCCACCGCTGTTTGCCAGGCGGCTGGAGGCGGAGATGCCGCAAGCGGCGGAGCGGCTGGCGGGGTACATCTCGACGTCGCTGGCCTCGGACGTGGGACGTGCGACGGTGTCCACCGCGGGACCGTAGACGGCGCCGCGCGTTACGCCCTTCCGGACCAGCCGGCTGGCCATCGTCCCGGAAACACTGAGCGCGAGTGCGACTCAGAAGTCAAACAGACCGCCGCTCCGGCCGAGTCGTATTCGGGCCGGAGGCTGCGGCGAAGAGGCGGGCACATCAGCGGAGTCGTCGTCAGCGCTGTTCGTCGGGGCAGCACCGCTGCTGACCGGGCTGACCGGCGGACGGCGATCGAGCTTGGGCGAGATGGACCGGTCCCAAATGGCGCGGCTGACGGCGGGAGTCGCCGACTCTGACGGAGTCTGCGTGCTGTCGGGCGACGTCGGTTGATCAGTCTGGGCGGGCGGAGCCGGTACGGGCGCGTTGTCGATGGCCGGCGGCGGATCGCAGGGACGGTCGGGGACCGGCTGCGGCGTGCCGCTTTTGCGGGCGGCGTCCTCACCGTGGTATAGAGCACCGAGTGCCCGGCCGGGGCGTCGACGGCGAATTCCGGCGGGTCAGCATAGAGCAGGTGTGCGGGGAGCGCGTGACTGCGGGCCTGTGCATGCCGTCCAGCCTCGTAGTAGGCGTCTGGCGACCACGGCCCTTCGCTGAGTGAGATGCTGTTGTAGTCGAGGATTGTCCCCTTGCGCAACTGGAGCGCCGCAAGAGACTTCATGTAGGCGACAACATTCTGATAGAAGGCGAGTTCTGCCTCAGCGCGGCGCTGATAGGCACGGAGGATCACGTCGACGGTGTCTTCGGTCAGGACGCGCGGCTGCAGGCCTTGCACGTTCTCTTCGGCCGCCATGTAGGCCTGGTAGCCGGACTGCATCGTCGCATAGGCCCGCGCCAACTCCTGGAACGAGGCGGCCAGTTCGTGGCCGACCTCCAGCTCTGCCAGCGAGAGCGCCTTCTGCGCTTTGATGAGTCGCAATTCGTAGTTTCGCACCTGGGCATGGGCCGAACGGAGACCGATCGGCAGGTTGGCCTGGAAGCCCAGGCTCCATCCCGTCTGATTATTCGCCATCAGGGTCTGTCCGTAGCTGTTAACGGCCGGACCGTTGTAACGGAGCAGATCGTTGCCGAACGCGTTGACCTGATAGCCGCCGACGAAGTCGAAACGCGGCATGGTGAGGTCGCGGGCGGCGGCGAGCTGGAGATCGAGGCTCTTGATGTTCCACTTCTGGCGGCGAAGGTCGACGCGTCGCCCGAGTGCTTCAGTGAGGGAGGAGTACCAGTCCGGGATGAGTTCGGCGGAGACCGGCTGGTCGACGGGACGAATGACGGCGCCGTCGTTCACCGGCATGCCGAGTAATCGGCGGAATCGAGTTTCGGTGGTGTACAGGTTCGACTGCGAGGTTTCCGTTGCCGCTTCGGCAATGTAGAGCGCGCTGCGGGCCTGCGCTTCGTCGGCGGCGATGAGCACCTCTCCGGCCTGTTTCTCCGTCAGCCGCCAGGTGTCCATCGCGGCATTGCGGGCGACGGTGGCCGTGTCAAAGTTCCGATAGGCCAGATACAGGTCCCAGTACGCGTTTTCCACGTCGTACATCAGGATGTGAACGGACTGCTCGAAATCGCACAGCGAGAGGTCGTTGTTGATGCGCGCGACCAGAACGCCTTGCGACACGCCGGTGATGCCGCCGAAGCTCTTGGCGATCGGGCCGGCGGTGCGCGTGTACTGAGTGCCGGCACCGGCCAGCAACGGTTGCTGATAGAACAGGGCCACGTTGCCGCTGTAGACCGAGTCGAAGAAGTCCGTCGGAATGTTCTGCCCGAGGTAGTTGATGTTGTTGCTCAGTGTCACGGCCCCGCCGTTGGCAAAGAACTTCTGCAACTGGGTCGAATAGGCCGCCGTTTCCTGAGCAGTTGTCGGCAGACCGGCGACGTTGCGGATCGTCTCGTTGCGACCCCACACCAGGCTGGAGGTGAGGTTGGCATCGAAGTCCGCGAGGGCGGCCTCAACGCCGCGGCCGCCGAACAATACCCCGGACTCCTGGATCGCCGGGTCATAGACGCTGGCAACGAAGTTCGGCGAGTTCAGCAGTTGGTTGGCTGGTGACAGGAAATCCGCATTCCGGCGGATGATGTCGCTGTTCTGGAGGGCGATCTGAATCGCCTCGGCCAGCGTCATGTCACGGATTTCGGTCCGCTCGCGGTCGCGAATCGTGCGGGGAGGGATGGAAGAGGTCAGTGCTTCCGGCGGGTTGTCCGCGACGAGCGGGTAGTCGATCTCGGTCGCCTGCGCGCGGTAATAGCGATTGTCCCCTTCGCCGATGTAGCGAATGGCAGGTTGTCGTCCAGCACAACCGATTGCGGCCATGGCGGTTGCGACCCACGCACCCGACCGCCACAGTTTCCGCAATTGCGTCCGCCCCAGCATGTGCCACCCCCTGAAACCAGTGTCGCCCGTGATCGCGCAGGCTCGCCCACACGGATCGAATAACCGGTATCGTTGGTATCGGCGGAATAAACGGCACAAGTTGACAGAATCGACTGGCCGAACGGAGTGAACTGCCAGGCAAGAGAGTTAACTGCCAGCCGCACAGCAAGTTGCAGCAGTTCTCAACCTGTCGAACCGGCGCGTGGCAGCGCCTCGGCACGATGCCTGCAATCTCCGCTCGAGCCGACAGGCAAGGCGGTCAGTCTTCGCCGCTGGATTCCGCAACGGCGTAGCGCGCGTCGGCATTGAGCGGCGGCGTGGACTCGATGAGCCGTCGCAGCAGCACTTCGTTGACCCGTCCGCGAAAGCGGAGCTTGCCATCGATCTCGACCACTGGCACGCAGGTATCGAAGCGTCGGCGGAGTTCGGGATCGCCGTCGATGTCCACCTCGGCAACCGGCGGCAGCCACGTCTGGTAGAGTCCCAGCAGTTCTGAAGCCTCCTCGCACAGACCACAGTCCGTTCGCGTGTACAGCAGCAACGACTGAAACCTCTGGCCGGCGCGTGACGGCAGCCACGCGGTGCGCGGGTGACTGCCGCGCCAAGTCAGCCACGCTCCCACCAACAACAGCAGGAGCGATCCCAGAAGCAGCACCGCGGGCGAATGGAGCCAGATTCGCGCGAGGCCCCACGGCGCGCGGGCCGCGGCGCCGACCAGGACCAGCGCGATACCGGCAATCCCAATCAGGAGCAGGACCATGGCGAGTCCATCCGGCGAGCGCCGCGATTCGCCGGCAACAGGAGATCCGGCTGCGCCGTGGGAGCAGGAACTTGTCATCGTGCGGGGTGCAGTTTCTGCGAATCGCATCCGTTGACCCGCGCCGTATGCAGCGCGGGGCTT
Source organism: Planctomycetaceae bacterium (assembly GCA_046349775.1). Taxonomy (GTDB): domain Bacteria; phylum Planctomycetota; class Planctomycetia; order Planctomycetales; family Planctomycetaceae; genus JAEUIG01. Next base: position 74,336 of record JAXMBS010000022.1, read on the forward strand.
TCAGTGCTCGGGCCGTTTGAACTGTCCGGGACGCTGTCTGCCGACAGCCGCCCTGGCAACGAAGGGGTGGAAGCCGACTGTCGCGCCTGATATCGTAGGCTTTTTATCGTCGATCGTCGCGGGCGCTGTGCGCTGCGGGATTGACTCGGTCCATACTCCCATCGTGCGGCGGGGCGTCGGCCAAGACCCCCGGAGCCGTCAGCCTGCGTCTTCGGTGGCGCCAGCCGAGTTTCGATGGCCGTCAAGATTGCGCTGGAATCGTTCGTTGCGGTACTGAGGCGCAGCAAACTGCTGACCGAGGAGCAGTTGCGGTCGCTGCTGGACGAGTATCAGCGGCAATTCGGACGAACGAACGATTCGCGACATTTTGCCGAGTTTATGGTCGCCAAACGGGCGATCACGCCCTGGCAGGGGGACAAGCTGCTGCAGGGCAAGCACAAAGGCTTCTTCCTCGGCAAGTACCGGCTGCTGTCGCTCGTCGGAAAAGGGGGGATGAGTTCGGTGTATCTGGCCGAGCACGTCCTGATGCGCCGCCGCTGCGCAATCAAGGTGCTGCCGGCGCGGCGGCTGCAGAACCCCTCCTACCTGGCGAGATTTCATCGCGAAGCGCAGGCCGTGGCGGCCCTCGATCACCGCAATATCGTGCGGGCGTATGACATCGATCACGAAATGGATGGCGACATCGACATCCATTTCCTGGTCATGGAGTACGTCGACGGCAAAGGTCTGCTGGACCTCGTGATCAATTCCGATCTCGGGCGTTTGCCACCGGTCGTGGCGGCGGAATACATCCGCCAGGCGGCGCTGGGCCTGCAACACGCGCACTCCGCAGGCCTGGTGCATCGCGACATCAAGCCCGGCAATCTGCTGGTGGATACCCAGGGAACCGTCAAACTCCTGGACCTGGGGCTGGCGCGGTTTTTCGAGTCGGCTGAGGAAGTCAGCCTGACGGTGCAGCACGACGAACGCGTCCTGGGAACGGCAGACTATCTGGCGCCCGAGCAGGCAGTCGACAGCCATCGCGTCGATGCACGAGCAGACATCTACGCACTGGGATGCACGCTGTACCTGTGCCTGACGGGGCAGCCGCCGTTCACACAGGGGACGCTGGCGCAGCGGCTCCTGGCACATCAGACGCGAGAACCGCCGACGGTGGAGTCGATTCAGCCCGGGATTCCGCAGGCGCTGGGGGATATCGTCCGGAGAATGATGGCGAAAGCCCCGGACGACCGGTACCAGACCGCCGGAGACGTCGCCGCCGCGCTCGAAGCATGGGTCAAGGTGACGCCGAAGACCGACCTGGACCGGTCGTTTGCCGGCCTCGACCGACAGACCCCCAAGCCGGCCGAACGCCCGCGGGAGCCCGATCCGGCGGCCCGCAAAGATACCGTACAGGCCGGCTCACTCGCCGATGCCTCGGCAACTCCGCAGGTGGAACCCCGCCGCAAACCGGCGGCGCCC
>JAXMBS010000023.1:0-74015 GCA_046349775.1 Planctomycetaceae bacterium
CTGCCAGCACGACTGCCGCTCCATTGCCTTCCCGGCGATCAGCACCGGCATCTACGGTTATCCCATCGACCTGGCCGCCGAAACGTCCCTTGACACAGTCCGCCAGTTCCTCACGCGCGAGCAGAAGCCGCAACTGGTTCGCTTCGTCCTGTTCGGCGAGGGCCCGTTTGGCGCGTTCGCCCGGGTTCTCGAAAGCTTTGCGGAATAGCCCCGCTCCCCACCTTCAAGCCTTCGCTCGCCACGTCCCGAATCGCGAGCGCCACCTATGTCCTGGCGGCGCATTCCGATTGACCATTGACGCATCCCCATCGTCCCTTGAGCGAACCTCCTGTAACCGCTAAGGTCTGGCGATCGCGGGACGTAGCGCAGCCTGGCTAGCGCGCTTGCTTGGGGTGCAAGAGGTCGTGGGTTCAAATCCCGCCGTCCCGACTGTTTTCAGAATAAAGCCCTTCGGCGAGTACGTCGAAGGGCTTACTTATTTGAGGGGCGAGAGTTACGCCGTCGAGCGTGCAGTTCAAACACACGATTTCGAGGATTCGACGCTTTGCATCGTAGTCGGCGGTAAGCCACTGCTGGCGAAGCGTTTGTGGGTGTTCAAACACTTTCGACGCTAACGCCGCAGTTTCGTTGTGTGGGCGGTCGAGAGCATCAATCTGAAGTTTGATTGAGGCAAGGCGGTCACGACGTTCGTTGCTCTTGCGGGCGAAGGCTTCCTGATCGATGTCATCGGCCAACCGCAGTTTCAGTGGGCGATCCTGCTGGGCGGCGATCGATTTCGTGGTCCCCGGCTGCCGCATCCCGAATCACGTGCACTGCAGCGGATCTGAGACCTGCCCATTGAGTGCAGTCGCATTGCAGCCGACCGCCAGCAAACGATTCGACGCGGGCATGCGCTCGTCGTAGACGAGCGCGTCGCGGCGCCGATCTGGGCATTGCAACCGGGAAATCGAGGGCGGTCGCTCAGCGGCGTGAGTCGCCGCGATCATCGTGCGGCACAGCTCAAACCGAGACGCTGACGGCGGCGGCCTCTGCAGCAGCGGGAATCAGGCCTTCTGATTCCATTTCGATGGCCTGATCGCGAATGGCTCCGAAGCCCTCGCGGAGCACCTGAAGAATTTTGAGGATGGTCTGCCAGTCTTCGGCACGCCCCTTGGTGGAGCGGTCGAACATGTACAGCGCCAGCCGCTGGATGTTCTGCGTCATCTCATGGCGGGTGTCGAGGCCATCGAGAATCTGCATGAGGACCCGGTAGAACCTGAGCCGATGGCGAACCGCACTGTCTTCGTCGCCGTTCGCAAGCGCAGTGAGAGCACTCTCGGCAGTGCGAATCCCGACGTCATAAACCGTCAGCAGCAGGTCGATACGGGTCCAGGCGCCGGCAGCGGAGCGCTGATATGAGAAATGCGGCGACATCGATACGAGTTCCAGTCACCAGGGGTGTTCCGGAGACGATCGACTCATCCATCGATTACGCGCCAGCCTTGAGGTTGTTCACGCTTTGCAGTTGCGAGCCGAGCGCGTTGCTCGTGGACTGCAACTGGCTGAGCGCGGTCTCCATGGCCTGAAACTGTTTCAGCAGGGACTGCTGCTGGGCGTTAAACAGGTCTTGTTGGCGGTCGATGGCCTTCTGGATGTCTCCAGCTTGAGTATCGAAGCTGTCTTCGACGTGCTTGACACGCCCGCTGGCGGAATCGAGCAGCTTGCCCAGAACCTGGTCAATGCGGGACGCCACACCCCGCGTGACCGTCAGAGTCGCCTCGGGGCCCGCTCCCAGCTGACCGGTGGTCAGGGAGACGCGCACCTGCAAATCGGCAGTATTGGCGTTGTCGAGGTCGCCCGTCAGCACGCGGCCGCGGCCGGTCGCCGTTTCCGTTTCTCCATTCACGAGGAACGAGCCGGCGACGTCCACCCCGACGTCCGACTCGGTCCCGGTCAGGCCAAGCGCCGCCAGGGCCGTGCCGCCGGTAATCGACAATTTGGACGAAGCCCCGTATGTCTGGGACGTGATTCGCAGGCTGTCGCCGTTGAGCCCGACGGCCACGCTGCGTCCCTTCAGATTGGAACTGGACATGATGACCGACTGCAACTGCTGCGCCAGCGTGGTCCTTGTATAGGTCCCGGGGTCGAGGATCAGGCCGTCCAGTTGCAGGCCGTCGATGCTCAACGAGAGTGTGTTGTTCGTGCCGTCAATGACGATGGAATCGGCCAGAGGATTGGCGGCGGTAATCGTGGCCTGTTCCGGCGCCTGCGCAACGTCGACGCCGTAGGGAGTCGTACTCGCCTTTGTTCGCGTGCTACCGAGTACAAACTGCACCTGCTGGCTGCTGCTGTCGCCCGAGAGGCTGAACAGCTTTGCCACGTCGGCGCCCGAGACGCCGGCGACCTTGCCGTTCAGGATGTTCTGCAATTTCTGCGGGTCGAAGTCCAACTGTCCCTGGTCGTTGACCGAGACGCCGATCGCAGTCAGGCGATTCAGGCTTCCGGTCCCGGGGACGACGTCGAGGACGGCGCGACGGACCTGGTCCTGCAACTGGATCACAGACTGGTTGCCGATCAGAATGCCGGCCTGCTTGCTGTCCTGGTCATACTTGACCTGATTGTCGATGAACTTCATCAGGTCGTTGAAGGCATCGACAAACTGCTGCACCGCATCGGTCGCGGGCTTCGTGTCCTGCGTAACGGACAGGGTCAGCTGTTCGTTCGGGTCGGCCTTGGTCAGGTTCAGCGTGACGCCGCCGAGCAGATTGTCGATCGTGTTCGTGCTACTGGAGACGGTCACGGCTCCCGGACCGGAACCGAGCGAAATCGATGCATCCCGGGCCGCCTCGATGGGATTCGCGGTATCGAAGGCGAGCTGCACGGCGTTGCCGGAACTTGCGGCCAAATTGTTGGTGATGCTGATCTGGTTGTCGGTGCCGGTCTTCTTCGATGTGAGAATCAGCCGGTAGGGCGTTCCTCCACCGGAGCCGTCGCGAATGATGGAGGCGGTGACGTCGCCGCTTGCGGCATTGATTGCGTCGGCGACTCCCTGCAGCGTGTTGTTCGTCGAGTCAACGGTGATGGTGCTGACCGTTCCGTTGCCGACGCGGATTTGCAGCGTCCCCTCGGTGACTGCCGAATTGGCGTCGGCATAGCCCTGGGCGCCGATCTGGTGGGCGCTGGCCAGCGAATTGACGCGAATTTGGTACTGGCCAACCGCCGTCTTGCTCGTGGCCGTGGCGGACAGAAACGCGTCATCGCTGACCGATACGGTGCGTGTGCTGAACACCGAGCTCTGGGACTTGCCCAGGCTGCCGGCGACTGAGCGAAAGCTAATGAGCCGCGACTCGATCTGCTGGACGGCGCTCTTCTGATTCAGCACCGCAGTACGTTTGGAATTGAGCTGATCGATCTGCTTCTGCTGGATCGACAGCAGACCGTCAATGATCTTCTGGGTGTCGATCCCTGACACCAGGCCGTCGATGCTCGTCGCCATACGCGCCTCGTCAAGAAACTCTCTGCAACCGGAATATCAGGCAGCGGCTGGAATGGAAACATCCGCGGAGGATGCAGCCAGGCGGCATCCTCCGCGGAGTGGCAATCTGCACGAATTTCGCGCGATCTGGTCAGACCGCCGGGTCATTCAACGATTACTGTCCACGCAGCAGCGACAGGACGAGCTGCGAGGTCTGGTTCGCGTTCGAGAGCACCGAGGTGCCGGCCTGCACGAGGACCTGATTCTTCGTGTAGGTGGCGATTTCGGAGGCGAAGTCGGTGTCACGGATGACGGACTCCGCATTGGTCGTGTTTTCCAGGGTCGTCCGCATGTTGTTGGCCATCGATTCCAGGGTGTTGCCCTGGAACGCGCCGAGCGTGCCGCGGAGGTTGGTGATCTGGTCGATCGCCTTGTCCACGATGGCGAGCGTATCGTTCGCGGCCGATGCGTTCGTCACGTTGATCGCCGCCAGATTCGCGAACTGGTTGCCGGTGACGCCGACGCCGAGGGTGGACGGGTTGACCGAATTGATGGCGATCTTCGCCGTCTGATTGGCGTTGCCACCGATCTGGAACTGGAGCGACTGATCCGTGACGGTCGTCGTGCCCTGCGCGCCGGTGACGGTGGCGACGGTGGTGGCGTTCGCAAGCTGCAACGTCAGGCCCGTGCTGGGACCGGTGCTGGAGGTCAGCGCGTTGCCGACGCCGGTCGCTGCGTTGCCACCGATGGTGCCGGCGACGTCCACGCCGGTATCCGTCAGAGCCGAGGTGCCGAAGCCGGAGCTGTCGGCGGCAGCAGCCGTGTCCGACACGACCGAAATGCTGGCGGCGGAGCCGAACTGCACCGAGTACAACCGCGTGTTGCCGCCGTTGTCTTCGGCGACGACGCCGGTGTTGCCCGTGAACTCGTTAATGCGATCGATGACCTGGGACTGCGTCAGACCGGCATTCAGGGTGATGTTGGTGCCGTTGACCGTCAGGACTTCCGCCGCGGTCAGGGCCGACGTCTGAGCCGTGCCGTTGGAGACGTTCGCACGTTCGCCGGCCGTCGTGATGGCGACGGCGTAGGCGCCCGCGGACGTCTGCGCAGTGGACTGCAGATACGTGACGTTGGTGCTGGTGGAAGAGACGTTGAGACCGGCGGAGCCGTCGAGCAGATGCTTGGTGCCGAACTGCGTATAGTTCGCAATGCGATTGATCGTGTCGAGAGCGTTGCTGATTTCGGCCTGGTTCGCGGCCAGCGCGTCGGAGTCGTTGACGCCCGTGTTGGCCGAATCGAGGGCCAGGCTGCGGACCTTCACGAGCAGGCTGTTGATTTCGTTCAGGGCGCCTTCCGCCGTCTGCACGACCGACACGGCCTTTTCCGTGTTCTGAATCGCCTGATCGAGTCCGGCGATCTGAGCCCGCTGCTTTTCGGAAATCACGAGGGCCGCGGGCCCGTCGGCGCCGCGGTTGACCTTCAAACCGGAGGACAACCGCTCAATCGAACGCGCGAGGGCGGTCGAGGACCGGTTTAAGTTGTGCTGGGCGTTCAGCGAGGCCACGTTGTTCGCAATGATCAGACTCATGTTCAAAATACTCCAGTGGTTTGGCCGGCCCGCAACCTCTCGCGGCGTCGCTGAGGACGTGCTGGGTGATCGAGATCAGGTTGAGGGGATTCGGCGCTGTGCGGGAGGGTGATGGAGACCGTGCGGTTAGCGGTCCGGAGAGGCGATTGCGGAATCGCCGCCCCAGATACGTCAATCGCTTTGGCTCCCCAAAAGGGCGGCAGCCGTCTGTTCGGCCGCTTCGCGCGTCAGGTACGCGCCTTGGTCCAACTTCGCAAAGACCTGGCTCAGCCGGTCGGCGCGAGTCTCAGGGATTGATCGCAGACGTTCCAGCAGCACGGCCACGTCGGAGGAGACCGATGGGGATGCGCTGCCGGCGTCGTCCGCGAGCAACGGGGATGCTTGGGGAGCGCCGGTTTCGGACCCGGACCGTGTCCCCGCGCTCGTCGAGTCGCGGGCGATGAGGCCCACAGGGATTCGATGTGGGTGCGGAACCGACAATCACCGCGCACTGCTCCTGAGAATGGCGTCTGCTCACCATCGAATCTTCTATCAGGAACTTGCGTGACAATTCCGGCTTCACCGAATAGAGCGAAGACGATGAGACTGTAACGGCTGCGCCCGAGTTTGCCCGGCACCGCGCCCGATCCTGCGCCAGGCCATGCGGCGCGGCGCTGAACGCGGCCTGTGCTATGGCGACCGAAGGTTTCCCCCACGACGGAGTCTGAAGCGACTCCGGCGACCGGCAAATCCCGCCGGTGGCTGGTGCGGCGGATCGCAGTCTGCGCGGCGGGGATCGGCATCGTTCTGGCGTCTGCTGCAGGGGGCTGGTTTCTGCAGCTGCGCTTGCGGCCGCAAACAGAGGCAAGTACCCCGGCGACTCCCACAGTCGCCGATACTCACACGGAAGCCATAGGCAAGGACCGCGAAGCCGGTCACTCGGCGGGCGAACACTGGTCGCGGCTCAGGACAGGGGCTAACACGACAGCCACGACATCGAAGTCGCGCCCGACTCCGGACGCACATGGTTCGGGTGAAGCAATCGTCGCCGGAAAGCGAGCCCGCCAATCGATATCCAGTCTCCACAGGGGCGCCCTCCGACCAGGACCAGGCGACTCATGGCATCGGTGCAAAGCCGCCGGACCTCGAAGGGAATCTCACTCGCGTCGAAGCGAACGGCGAACAGCATCTCATTGAGGGGGACGCCGTCCGGGCGCTGCGCGAGTTCGACAGAATACTCGCCCAGAAGGACCGCGCTCAGGACGATGTCTTGCACTACCGCTGCGGCATTTGTGCTGGCTACTGGGGACCGGGGCGTGCGGCCAAGCGAAGTATCGGCCGCGCCGCGGCGGTGGCCCACGATGAGTCGCTGATCACTTTATGCAAGCTGGGCAGGGCCTTTATCTGGAGGAAACTTGGACATGCGGACATGTCGCTGCAACTTTGGCGGCGGCACGTCTGACCAGCTGCCAGAGTAATCGCGCTTGTGCAACTGCGGCCTTTCACGGCAATACCTGCTGGCCGATTCGCTGGCGGCTCAGGGAATTGTAGCCGTGAGAAGCGGATCTCACGGCGGATGACGGGTTGAAATTACTTAGCCTGGGAGTTCAATCTGTTCGATCCCACATTGCTGTTTTATATCCGCTGAAAGAGACGCCGGATGCGGCCATTTCTCCTGGCGTTCGCTGACTACCGCGTCGGCGGACAGCAGCGCCGACATCGCGGCACGGAAGTCAACCTGCCGCGGATGGGGATCGTCAATGTTGTGGATGCGGCTCTGCCGCACGACCTCCAGGCCCAATGGTCGGCTGCTGCACAGTCGCCGTCACCGGCCGGTCGGCCGAGATGTGCCTGGCCAGCAACAGCCTGGCGATGTGCTGGACATGCTAACGACTCCACTGGAGGTCGGCTGGACGTTGGAAGAGCAAAAGATCCGGCTATGGACTGAGGACGAGGTTGACGGAACGACGCTGGCGGTTGCGACAATCCGCAGCGCGACGCCATGTGGAGCATGCAACGCAGCAGCATGCCAAGTTCGAGCTTTGCGGCGCCAGGCGCTGATCGTGCTGGGGAATCTGGCCCAACTCGATGGCCGGTACGACGTGGCGGCGGATGTACCAGAGCATGCTGGAGCAGCAGCCCCTGTCACGGTCACCAGTGATGCACCGTTCCAGCACGGGCAAGCTGTATCTGGGACAGGATCGACCGGATCGGCCTGGGCACTGGCGCGCGATCGACACGGGCGCTTCCTGTCACGGCGCGCACCGCAGCACCTGGCCGTCTGACCAGTTGCCGCCGGATTCGGAGCAGCCCCGGCGGGCGATCTCGCCGTTAATTCGAGCCACGCGACTCGCCGCCGACCCGAACGTACGGACCAAATCTGTGCTCTGCCTGGCGGCGGCGTATTTGCTATACGACAGTCCCGCCGCGGCCAACGAAGTGATGATGGACTTCCGCAGCGAGGTGCAAACGCAGTCGCTGGAGTCGGCCTTTCTGTCGGCCCTCGCACGGTTTCGTACGGCCGATGATCCCGCACGGCGACTCTACGAAGCGGAAGCGTTGCTGTCTGCCGCCGATGCGGTCAAATGCAGCGACTTCTTTGGCCGCTACGGATGGCATTTGCGGGGCAGTGCCTACCAGGAATTACTGCTGCCGGAAATCGCAGCCGACATCTACCGGGAGGCACTGGCGGCGCCGACGCCACCGCCGTATCGCGACGCAATCTCGTACGGTCTGGCGGCCTGCTTGCTCGACATCGGCGACACTGCTGGGGGGCGGGCGCGCTTGATCGACGCTATGGAACATGCGGAGGCCACCTGGCGATGGCGCGCAGGATTCCGGCTGTGCCGACTCCAACTCGAGGCCGGAGAAACGCAGGAGGCCGCGAACACCGCGCGAATGCTCGTGGGCGAATGCAACGGCCGTGACGACAAGTCCCAGGCGCTGCAAATGCTGGGGACCGCATACCAACAACAGGGGAATCATGCGGCAGCGGCCCTGTGTTTTGCCGGAAGCCTTCCGGACGCCGCTTCCTCGAATGTGTCCAAGGAGCCCTGATTCGCCATGTGGCGTTGCACACTCTTTGATCAGCGGTCCAACTCACGCGTGCCGCGCCAGCCAAGTCACGCTCCTGTCGCATTGTCGTCGGGCGTGAGCCGCCCACCCCGGCGTCTATGGGGCATGCCGCAATTGTGCCTGTTGTCGTGGGCATTCCTATTGCTGGCGTGTCTGTCGGTGGTCGCCGCCGATCCGGCCGTTTCCGTTCCGCCGGCGGCGGGGACGGAATTGACGCCCTCCATGTTGCTGGACGAACTGCAGCAAACCGCCAAAGCGAAACAGGCGCGACTGACGCAGTTGCGGCAGCAGATGCAGCGGTTGCGCGAGGAGAGCCGACGGGCCAAGTCGGAGCCTGACAGCAGCGCGGTACCGCCCCCGGCCGATCATGAAGCGGCTCCTCCCGAGCCGGTGGAAAGCACTCCTCCTGCACCGCACGCAGAGCCGGGCAACTTACTGCCGCCGGGCGCCGAAGCTTTGCTGGGCGGCGAGCACGACCTGACTACCGCGACTGAACCGATTGCGCCGCACGCAGTGCAAGCCCCGAGCGAGCACGGCGTCGAGGGGGAGCACGCGTCGGAAATCGTCGTCGGCACAAGTATCAATCGACTGTCGCTGGGTGACAGCCTGTTTGCCACCGGGCAAACCGAACTGGCGCTACAGGCGTACGATGCGATCGACGCCGTGAAACTGCCGACCACGGAACGGTATTGGGTCCAATACCAGTTGGCCAACTGCCATCGACGACTGGGCAATATCCCGGAAGCCGAACAGCGTTATCGCCGGCTGGCCGAACTCGTGGACGGCGGCTGGTGTGCGGCGCATGCACGCTGGTGGCTGGATGCGTTGGAAACGCGGACGGAAATGCAGCGCGATCTGAATGCGATCCGCGAGACGCTGAAGACAGTTGAGGAGCAATTAAATGCCGCTGCCACCCGCTGAGATCGAACGCGAACTTGTGATGGCTCTCGCGGAGCGCGGCGCCGCATACGAAGTCGCGTTTGCCGCCCTGATAGGGCTGCAGCAGCGTCTGCACGCGGGCGACGCCTTTCATCGCTTGTGCCCGGAACTGCAACACGTGCTCGAGGGGATCCGCCATACGGATGACAGGTTTACGAATCTGCAGGAACAGTGGCAGCAATTGTCGCGGACGCCGGGATCGGAACTGGCGAAGCAGCTTGTTCGACACCAGCAGCAATTGGAGCACTCTGGGACTGGTGAATCAACTGGCGGAAACGGCCACGTCGGATTGTGCGGTGCTGGGGCCGCGATTGGATGAAGCGGTCCGCGGCCGCCGGATGCAGGCCGCGTATGCCGCGACAGTAGGTTACTGATCGTCGGGCTGGATCAGGGGAGGATTTCGCCGGTGTCGCAGCACTCGCGATGCCGGCGGGGGGAGGACGACAACAGGACGCGGCGCAATCTCTCGGGACTGCGCCGCAGGGGCGCGTCGGTCGAATCGTTGCTGGAGTAATCCGGGTGGGGCATTTCTGGGGGACCGCCGTCATCCGCACTGCGGATGACGGCAGCTGTGGAAACGGGGCGCGCGCATGTCGCTCGTTTTTCAATCGCAGGCGATGATGCAGGTGGTGGAGCGCGGGCGGCGCTTTGCACGAACGTCGGCGACCGTGCTGATCACCGGCGAGAGCGGGACGGGCAAAGAATTGCTGGCCCGGTATCTGCATGAACACAGCACGCGGAACTCGCAGCCTTACGTTCGCGTGAACTGTGCGGCACTGTCCGAAAACCTGGTCGAGAGCGAGCTGTTCGGGCATGAGCGCGGCGCGTTCACGGGGGCCTCGGAAACGCGCATTGGCCGGCTGGAAGCGGCCGCCGGCGGTACGCTGTTCCTCGACGAGATCAGCGAAGTGCCGCAACGAATCCAGGCGAAACTGTTGAGGGTCCTGGAGGAGGAGGAATTTCAACGCGTGGGCAGCAATGCGACGCTGCGACTGCAGGCGCGAATCCTGGCGTCCTCAAACCGTAATCTGGAGCGGCAGGTTGCGCGGAGGCGCTTCCGCGCAGACCTGTATTACCGGTTGAATGTGCTGCGCCTGGAATTGCCGCCGCTTAGAGCGCGGAAAGAGGACGTGCCGCCGCTGGTCCAGCATTTTGTCAACGTTTCCCGACACGACGCCATCGCGGCCGTGCGCGGCGTGACCCCGCGCGCCATGCAGGCGTTGTGCGACTACGACTGGCCGGGCAACGTCCGCGAGCTGCGAAACGTCATTTATCGGGCGTGCGTGTTGGCGGAAGCGCCGCTGCTGGAATCAGTCCCACTGCCGCCCGCGGAGCCCCGTCCAGCCCTGAGCCTGATCCGCGATGATCCGTACGCCGACCTGCCGCTGGAGGAAATTGAACGGCGGGCGATTCTGGCGCGGTTGCGGAATTGCGGCGGAAACAAGACTGCTGCAGCGGCCGCATTAGGGGTGACGTCGCGAACGTTGCGGAACAAGCTCAGCCAGTACCGCCGACTCGGCCATCTCACATGAGGAGCGATGCTGGCGGCACGCGCACAAACACACTGTTGGCAATCGACACGTGCGGAATCGATTTCCGCGCGGACAGGAGGATTTTTCCTGCAGTCGGGCGCGGGAGGCAAATTCGAGTCCGAGCAGAGTCGCAACATCAATTGCAACAAGGAGTTGTTTAAAGGCAGGTCCAGCCGGACGACGGCGGCGCGGAGATTGCATCTTCCGGCGACGTTCCACACGTCGAGGAGCGGCATGCAATCATCGGGATCTATTGCCGGGGCGCGGGCCCCTCGCTGATCGCGGACCTGATTCCCCAGAGTCCCGCGACTCAGCTGCCGTATGGAGTGCCGTTCGGCGTCGCGCCGATTACGTCAGATCCGGGCGATTTTCAGGACCAGCTCCGGCGGTTGCTGGCAGGTGCACAGGTTGCTGGACTCGGGCTGACGATGTTAGTCGACTGCCGCATCGGGCGCGCCAGGCAACGCGAACGCAGCTCAGCCTACTGACGGTGCGACAGCCGCCGCCAGTGACGTGATTTCGCCGGGAACGCGGCTCTCGTTCAGACGTTACGAGCGGTGGACATGCCGTCGGCCTCCTGCCGGATTCCGATGATCCGTGTTCTGCGACGCCGATGGCATCGCAGTCGGGGCGATCCAGGAACGAGGAGTTTGCCCCCTTCCGATGGCCGCAGGCGGATTCGAAATCATTGACTTCAGTCGTTGCCGCGCCGGCGACCGTGCGCGCTGTCTTGTTGACTTTAGCCTTTCATCCCGAATTTGCCGACTCCGGCTGAAGGCGGCGACCGCAACTCCGACAACGGCTGGCCGCACGGGATCCAGGACATCTTATGGAGCCGAGCCAGTCGGCATGCCGCCGCGGTTCCGTATCGAGCCGGACGCGCAGGACGCCGTTGCGGGACATGAAAGTGCGTTGTCGTCCGAATCAACTCCCGCGTCCGCTACGCTGATCGACAGCCCCCTTCGCTTGCCGACAACGACGTCCACTACGTTGATCGACGGCCCCCTTCAACTGCCGTCAACGCCGTCCGCAGATCCCTACCACACCACCGGCACGCCGCCGGCACCCGAAGCCACGGTGCCTGAGTCATCAGGATCGTCGGCCCGTTCTGCCGTCGACCGCCGGTCTCGCCGCAAGTGTCACTCTGCTCCCGGACGAGCAGCACGGATTGAGCTCCATCGCGGCCAACGCGACAGAGTTGCCGACTAATGCGGGACACGCCGAAACGGTTGGGTCGATAGCGGCGCCGACCAGTGCACCTCTTCCGGCTGTGCCGACAACAGGCGACCCGCGCCTGGATCGCCGACTGGGCGCCGTTGAGGCGAACAACTGGGTGCAGTCGACGGATCGCGTTTCGACGATCCTGCCAACGGCCGTCAAGGCAGCGGTGCGGATCCGCGATAACGAAGTGCTCTCAGTGGATTCCGGTTCATCTGCGTATCCCGTCGCAACCGACATCGCCGGCATCACCAACCTGACGACCGGCGATCGTACGGGCTTGGCAAATTTGAATTCGACGGCGCCACCATTGGATCCGTCCGCTGGGGGCGGGTCTCTGGTGCAGCAGGTTTCGCACGCCATTGAAGCCTGGCGAGGTTCGCTCGCCGAGCACGGAACCGCGCGGTTTGCCGCCTGGCTGACGCCGCCGAATCTGGGACAGGTGTGGGTCGAATTGACCCGCTCGGGCGGCGGCATCACCGCGCGAATCAGCGCGTCAGACGATTCGGTGCAGTCGCTGCTCAATGCCCAGAGCCCCGGTCTGCGGCAGGCGCTCGCGGATTCGGGAATCAACATCACTGCGTTGGATGTTTCCGGCCGCTCCGGCGGCGATGCCACGTCGCAGCGACAACAGCAGCAGTCGGACGAGCGTGCGGAACATGAGACCCTGCCGCCGCTGAGGTTCACGGCATCCGCTCGCCGGGCCCTGGCCGCGAATCCCGGCGTCGTCGACGTCCGCGTCTGAGAATCAACACCCAAACGAACACATTTTAACCCGGTAAACGATCATGGCGACTACGACCTCTTCCGCGACGGCATTGACCGGTACGGACGCGCGTGACCAGTACCTGAAACTGATGATCACGCAACTGCAGAATCAGAATCCACTCGAGCCGACGAGTCAGGAAGACTTCCTAATGCAGTTGTCGCAGTTCTCGATCCTGGAAGGGGTCGACAACCTGAATCTGTCCTTTGGACAGATGCTGAAGGTTCAGGAGCTGTCGCAGGGCGCACAGCTTGTCGGCCAGACCGTTCATTATAAGACTGACACCGGAACTGCGACTGGCGTTGTGCAGGCGGCCGGCGTCGACAATGGCAGCCTGCAGTTGCTCATCGACGGTAACACGGTCTCGCTGGACAACGTGATCGCGGTCACACGACCGGCATCGTCGGCTGGCTGAACAGGAACTTTTCAGGACGCGGCTCGTTTCGTACGCAGCACTGCCGTCGGGCGGTGGATTTCCCTCTGCGGAATGCCGGTTCCCGCAACGCATTCCGCAGGGGCATTGAGCTGCTGTATTCGTATCCCGCTACGCAAACCCTTAATGACCCAGGAATGAAGTTATGGCGAACGCTCTGATTACCGGCGTGACCGGTCTCAATGCCGACCAGCGGATGCTGGAGGTGATTGGCAACAACATCGCAAACCTGAACACCACCGGCTACAAGTCGCGGAGGACCTTGTTCTCCGACATGCTCTATGAGACGGTTCGCTCCGCCTCGGGCAGTTCCGGCGGAAATCAGGGAAGCGTCAATCCGGCGCAAATCGGGAGCGGCGTCCAGATTGCACGGATCGACACGCAGATGTCGCAGGGAAACCTGGAAAATACCGGAGGCCAGTTCGATTTTGCGCTCCAGGGGAACGGGTTCTTCATTGTCAATGACGGGCAACAGAACCTGTATACGCGCGCCGGAACGTTTGGACTGGACGACACGGGGACGCTGATCGATCCCGCCACGGGATACCGCGTGCAGCGATTCGATGGCGTGGGAGAACCGGACGGCGTGAACCCGGGCTTTCAAGTGCCGGGCGACTCCAGCATCCACATCCCATTCGGAGCCGTGATTCCGGGTGGGAGGACCTCAACGGCGGCTCTCCGCGGCAACCTGCCGTCGACTGACAGTGGGCCGGTGGCGCAGGTGGCGTCTTCATTTTCGCCGTGGGAAGCAGGCGGCTCGGCGGCCACGGCGGCCACGCTGCTACAATCTCGATCTGAACGGTACGGACTATACGTCCGGTGACTCGATCACGATTTCCGCAACCAACCACGACGGTTCTCCGGTGAGCAGCACGTTTGCCGTGGATGGGACAACAACGGTCAGCGACCTCGTCTCGGCGATCAACTCGGCCTTCACCGGCGCACGGACGACATTGGGCCGACGGCCGGATCGCGGTGACGAGCGACACGCCGGGACCATCGTTCCTCAGCGTCACGCTGACCGACACGGCCGGCAACACGGGTGGCACCGACTTCGCCACGAATCCGCTGCTGGCCAGCACGACTGGAAAGGACGGCGATACGGAGGCGGTCTCGGTCGAGGTGTTCGACCAGCGGGGAGACTCGCACTTTGTCAACCTGACACTACAGAAGCAGGCCGACGGAAGCTGGAACGCGACTGCAGCCATGAATCCAGCCGACGGGACGATCACGACGGCAGCATTCAGGGGATTCGCTTCAACCCCGACGGCTCCTTCGCGAGCGTGGATGGCAGCGGAACCGGTGACGCCAATCTCATCTTTCAGTTCGCCGGCGCACCGGCTCCGCAAACAATCTCCCTTACGTTCGGCAGCAGCAGCCAGTTCGATGGCCTGACGGAACTCGCGATGCCGGCCTCAATGGCGGCGACGCACGACGGCTACCCGCCGGGGAGCCTTGTGGACGTGCAGATCCGCAACGACGGCACGATCGACGGCATCACGAGCAACGGCTACAAGTTTCCGCTCGCGCATCTCCGCGATCGCATCGTTTCGGAATCCGGACGGGCTGGACGCACGCGGTAGCAACTACTTCGCATCGACGCTGGCCAGTGGCGACGTGGAGATCAGCGCTGCCCAGTCGGGCAGCCGCGGCTCGATTCGTGGCGCTCAGCTGGAGCAGTCAAACGTCGACATCGCGCTGGAGTTCACACGGCTGATCGTGGCTCAGCTGCTGGTTCTCGGCTAACGCCAGAACCATACGGGTAACTGACCAGTGTCCTTGAAGAATTGACCAATTTGATCCGGTAGTCGGCAGCGGCAGCGGATCGAGCGCGAGCACGTGAGCGACGTGCATGGACACCAGCCGCACGAACTCGGCAGGCTGCTGCTGGCGAGATTCGCGTTCGCCACGATCGTGTCGACGGCGTCGAGCGAACGCGCAGTCTCCGTTGCTGAACGGGACATCCTGCGCCGCGTAGCGGGTTGTATCGATGCTGGCCAGTGTCCGCCGTTCGGCGGCACTGACGACGCGGATCGACAGTCCCAACTCCAGCGGCGGGTACGGCGAATAGCTGGTCACCGTCACAAACAAGAATGCGTCGGGACGGTGCAGTCCGGCAAGCTGCGCCAATTCCTCCTCCGTCGGGTACGGAGAAGGAGGCGGCTCGCAGGCGGTGCAGGGCTTCGGCTCGGCCAGGACGATTTCAAACGGTCCCACGGTTCGCAGTTCGTTGAACAGCACCTCCGTGATCATCCCGGTTGCAACCGGATCGTCGAGGCCGACGATCGGCAGCAATAGCAATCGGTGGTGCACCGCGGGATCGTAACCTGGCCCCAGCACGACGCGGTACGGCGGCGGACCGGCTAGCGGCACCGTCATGCAGCCGGAGTTCATCGGCGATCCGAGGCATGCGGCGACCAGCAGCAAGCGCGCGGTTCGGCGGATTCGTCCGCTGCGGCGGATCGCCCTGGCGGACGCGCATTGCGTGGACCCTGTGGGATCTTGAGTCATCGAATGACTCCCGGAGAGCGGTTCCCCCTCGCCATCTGCTGCGGATCGGCGGCGCCCGGTGAAGGCTCCGTCGTCGGCAGCGTCTGGAGTAGCAGTTCGAGCGTCTCGTTCAATTCGTCCAGAGCCTGCAGGTCAGCGGCATTCTGGGCCTGGATCGTGTCTCGGACGACGTCCAGCTCAGCGCGCCAGGAGATGAAGTCGGTCTGCAGTCGCTGCGTCGCTGCTCGTGCTGCCGCCGATTCGCGACGCGCTTCATCGAGTGCCGCTGCTTGTTCGGTCAGCCTGCGGTCGAGGCTCGCGATCTGGCTCGAGAGCTCATCGATCATCGACTGGGTCACGACTGGTTCTTTGGGTTCGGCTGTCGGGCACGGCGCCGCGATCGGGACCGGACATTCTTCGGCCGGCGGGGCCAGGGGGGGAAACAGGTCCATGACCGGTCCGGTCGGCGCCGACAACGCCACTTCCGTTCCGGTCGGTGGCACGCCGGTTTCGTTCGTTGCGGCGGCCTGCATTTCGACACCGGGCGGAGTCGCGCCGTCCCGATGTTCGTAGGCAATCGGAGCCGGCGCCAGTGGAAGGCTGGGCTGCACCCACGCCGCCGGCGGTCCCGGCGGCGGCGCCCGCGGATCGACGGAGACGCAACCGCACAGAGCGGCGGTAGCCAGCCAGACGCACGCGGGCGATGTCCACGACGCCCTCATCTGCGGGATCCAGGCTCGTTGCACAATCAAGGAACGGTTCATGTTCGCCTCCGGCCGCGTTCAGGCGGCCTTGCTGCCGTAGTCCAGGTCGAGACACAGGACCTCGCCGCAGCGACATTGGATCCGAATCGAGCGCACGCCGGCGGAATCACGCAACACGTCCACCTGCGGCTCCGGTTCGGAATTCGCCTCCGCACCGACGTGGACGCGACGTTCCGTAAACAGGATGCGACCGCGAGGAATCATTCGGGAATCAGTCGTCATGGATGCAGTGTTCAGCGTCCCGGGCAGTTGTCGACACGTCGTCTCCAGTGCAGGCGGTTTGCTCAGTTGTCCGGGACACGTCCGCTGGCCGATGTCACCAGCAGTTTCAGACTCTCTTCGGCGCGGGACAACAATCGTGAGACGCGCGACTCCGACAGATGCAACGTGTCGGCAATCTCTCGCAGCCGCAGGTCTTCGAGGTAGTACAGTGTCAGCACGAGCCGTTCGCGACGCGGCAGCCGTTCAATCGCGTCGGCAAGCCGGGCGCGCTCCTCCTGCTTCGTCACGGAGTCGATGCCGTCGCTTGGCGAGCTGTTGCGATCGACCAGCGAGTCGCCGAGATCATCGGTCCAGGGCTCTTGGCGGATCAGCGCGGCCGCCTGGCGGCACTCGTCGACCTCTGCCACGGTGAGTCCCGTGATGTGCGCGACCGCCGCCGACGTCACCGGCGGATCGAGCCGCAACCAGGCGTTCTTGACG
This sequence comes from Planctomycetaceae bacterium, assembly GCA_046349775.1. Lineage (GTDB taxonomy): Bacteria > Planctomycetota > Planctomycetia > Planctomycetales > Planctomycetaceae > JAEUIG01. Next base: position 16,941 of record JAXMBS010000023.1, read on the forward strand.
ACCGACATTCGCTTCAGCATGCGCTGCGGCAGCGGGCAGTTGCGCCGCAATTCGTCGAGGATGGCACCGCGAATTCGCAACCGCGCGAAGGCCCCGAAATCCACGCCGCGGCTCGAATCGAACTGGCCGGCCGCTTCCACCAGCCCCAGTACGCCCGCGGATTCCAGGTTCTGGCGGTCCACGTCGGCGGGGAGACGCGCTGCGATCCGGCCGAGAATGTGACGGACGTCCTCGAGATGGTCGAGGATCAGCCGCTCACGTTCGTCGCGCGCCGCCTGTTGTCGATATGCCGCTACGCCGGCTTCCATGCCTGTGCTTATATCCTCTTGTTCCGGGAGGGCGACGCTCTTGCGGAGCCGTTCCCAAAACGGGGCGCTCATGCCGGTTCGGCTCTCCCGACTGGTCGGGATCACCCTCCCGGCTTCGCAAACCCTATTCGTCCTCGGCCAACTGTCGCAGGAACCGCGACAGCAGTTCCACGACCGTGCCAACCACGACCCCCGACACGACGGCGCGCAGCAGGATCGTGTCCGGATTGAGATTGCGCAGCACGCCGATCAGCATTGCACCGGCGGCGGCCAGCAATCCGGACAATCGGCCCCACGGCTGGTCCGAACGGTCTTCCATCACTTCGCTCGCAGTCCATTAACACTGTCTTGGCCGGAATCTGGCGACACTGGCTCATGCAGCCGCCGCCGCGACTCCCCGTGGTTCTCCTGTTCCCGGCGCCGGCGCGCCCGTGCGCACCAGGTCGCCCGCTTCAAAGACGTCCTCCACCCGCAACATGTCGATCGGTTCGATCAGCACGTCTCCCGGCACTTCGGCATAGCTGATGACCCCCAGTTCCGGGAGCGCCCGCAGGATCGCCTGTCGCACCGGTCGGCGCAGGGAGCGATCGGTCAGCAGTGCGATTTCGGTCCGCTGCCGGGCGGCCGACTGCCACTGTTTTGACAGGATCGCGAGCAACCGTTCCAGCGGGCCCGGTCCGAGGAACAGGTGCCGATCGCGGACTGCTTCGCGCAGCTGCGATTCGAGACGTGGTTCAAGAATCAGCACGCGGAGTTTGCCTTGATCATCGCGGAAGCGGTCGCAGATCGTGCGGCCCAGGTCTTCGCGGACGCGGGCGGTCAATTCGTCTGGATCCTTGACGGCTGAGGCGTGATTTACGACCGACTCGAGAATCGTCGCCAGATCCGCGATGGAGACGCGTTCGGAGACGAGCTGCACCAGAACCTGCTGCAGCGCGCCCATGCGGATCACATCCGGTTTCAGCTCGTCGACGATTGTCGGCGCGAACGAACGGACCTTGTCGATCATCTTCTTGAGGTCTTCGCGGGTCAGCAGTTCGTGCGCGTGCTTGCGCAGCACTTCGCCGAGATGCGTCGTCAGCACGCTGAGCGCATCGACCACGGTGTACCCGCCGATTTCGGCGCGGCGCCGCGTCTCCTGGCTGATCCAGACTGCCGGCAGATCGAACGCCGGATCGCGCGTCGTCTCTCCTTCCAACGGCATGGTCACGCCGCCCGGATTGACGGCGAGCAGGCCATCCACACGGAGCGAACCGCGGGCGACCTCGCGGCCGGAGATCAAGATGCGGTACTGGCCCGGCTCCAGTTGTAGATTGTCGCGGATGCGGATCGGCGGAATCCACAGGCCGTTGGTCCGCGCGAAATCGCGGCGCAGCGTGGTGATCCGGTCGGCGATGCCTTTGGTGCGTTTGGCATGGACGTGCGGGATCAGTTGCGCTCCGATTTCCACCTGATCTGAGAGCAGGAAATCAGTCCACCTGCGCCTCTTCGTTCGGCACAACGGGCTGCGGAGTGTCTTCCGGTTCGGCGGCGGGCGGTGGGCGTTGACGATTCTGGTGCCGCAGGTACATGGCCGTGCGCCTGCCAACAATAAGAATGGCAGTTTCGGCAGGCCGGGAACCAGCCGCCATCAGTCCGAGCACGCTCTTCGCCGGCTGCCAGTGCTTGCGGCTGAGCAAACAACTGCTGTCCGATTTCCTGCCCGAGGCTGTCGTCCGAATTGGTCTTCGTGGTCAGAATGCCGGCCGTGGTCGCAATGATCGCGCCGCCGGGATCTGCGACACGAGGCCGTCGCCGACTGCCAGTACCGAGTACGTGCAGCGAGTCGACGAGCGACATGCCGCCCGTCAGCCCCATCGCGATCCCACCGATGAGGTTGACGGCCGTGATGATCAGCCCCGGCAATCGCGTCCCCCCGGACGAATTTCCAGCGCCGTCCATCGCCCCATAGAACTCCGCTTCCCGCGCGAGCCGCTGACGGCGTCGGCAGCCCGGCTTCGTTCAGCACGCCGGCGTTCAGCTCGGCGTCGATCGCCATCTGCTTGCCGGGCATGGCGTTCAAGGTAAACCTCGCCGCGACTTCCGAGATGCGGCCAGCGCCTTTGGTAATGACGATGAACTGGATCACCACCAGGATCAGGAAGATCACCAGACCGACGATCAGGTTCCCGCCGACGACCATGCCGCCGAACGTCGAGACGATTTTGCCGGCGTCGGCGTCGAGCAGAATCAGCCGCGTCGTGGCGATGTTCAGCGACAAACGGTACAGCGTCAGCAACAGCAACAGCGACGGAAAGACCGACAGATCGAGGGCCTGGCCGCGCAAGTGCCGAGAGCGTCACGAGCATGAGCAGGATCGTGAGCGCCAGGTTGGACGCGATCAGCATGTCCAGCAGCATCGTCGGCAGCGGAATCAGCATGACGACGAGCACGGCCAACAGCCCGGCCGACAGCAGAATTTCGCTCTGCTGCAGCCAGTTCGTCTGTGTCGGAAGAGTGGCCGCGGGGGACTTCATGTACGGAAGAACGGGTTATTCGTCGATCGTTTATGGTTCATCGAGATGGGAATTCCGCAGACGTTCAGCGTTCAAGAAGAATCAAATCGAAGATCGAAAATTGCTACCCGAAGCTCATCGCCAGAGCCTGCATGATCAGTCGCCAGCCGTCGACCAGCACAAACAGCAGGATCTTGAGCGGCGTAGAGACGACAACCGGCGGCATCATCATCATGCCGAGCGACATCAGGACAACGGACACGACGAGGTCGACCAGCAGAAACGGGATGTATATGCAGAACCCCATGATGAACGCGGTCTTCAGCTCGCTGGTGACGAACGCGGGCACAAGCACGCGCGCCGGCGTTTCGTCGGCGGTCGACACCGGGCCGATATTCGACATCTCAATGAACAGCGCCAGGTCCTGCTGGCGTGTCTGGTACAGCATGAATTTGCGGAGCTCGCCCCAGCCCGCTTTCCAGGCATCCACCGCCGACATTTGCTGCGCCATGTAAGGCTGTACGGCCTTTGTTTCGATCGCTTCCAGCGTCGGTCCCATCGTGAACAGAGTCAGAAACAGCGACAGACCGAGCAGCACCTGATTGGGCGGGATTTCCTGGGTCGTTAGCGCGCGACGCACGAACGAGAGGACGATCACAATCCGGGTGAACGATGTCAGCGTGACCAGCAGCGACGACAGCAGCACCAGCGCGCCCATGAACATGGCGACCTGGAGCTGCGGCGCCAGTCCACTGAAGCCTTCGGCGCTGGTCACGCTCTGGACGATTGACCCGGTGTCGGTCATGTGCGTTTCCCGCGGTTCAGGTGATCTGCGACTCGTGCAGCGTGTTCCAGGCGCTGCCGCGATCAGCCTCGGGCGGATGCGCCATGCCAGAATCAACTTCGTCGGATTCTGCCGCCAGCATCGCCGGGAACCGGTCCGGGAGGACCGTTACCGATTTCACCCCCGCCGGGTCGACGGCGACGAGCACCTGCCGTCCCTGGACTTCGATCAGGTGAATGCGACACCGCTGCGGAAGGTTCAGCGTTTCCACGCTGCGGACTTGCGTCGCAGTTCCGCCAGGAAATTCCTTGCGTGCGAGCCACTGCCGGACGAGCCACAGGGCGACGAGGCCGAACCCAACCAGCAGCCCGGCGCCTTCGGCCCAGTCGCGCAGCGTCTGGGCGGGATCAATGGAGGACGCCGAATCAGGCCAGGCGAGTCGCGACAGCGGCTCATGTCGGGTTGTCGATTGTGCGGAGTCAGCGGCCGCTGGGACGTCAGTCGGCGGCGAAGCAGCAACCGCTGCGGCAGAATTTATGATTGCGGCGTGCTCGTCGTCGGCCGCAATCTGAACGACGCGGGGCAGGTTTCCAGGGGCGTCCTCCTGCAAATCTGCAAAATGGACGCCTGACGGCGCGCCCGGAGAATCCGAGGCGGATTCCGTCCCCGCAGGGGCCACCGAAACCGGCTTTGGCGGAAGCACTACCGAGGTTCGGTTGACCGGCGGGCTTGCACCGTGGTTGCGATCCCCAATCACCGAAACAGCGCCGGAGTGGTTCGGTTCGCGACCGGCAGCCGCGCTCACGAGCAACACGCAAGCGCAGCATGCGGCCGGCAGGCGTTGCAGGATGCCTGAGGGCCGTGGCCATCGTCGCGCCGTTTCAAAAACCTCGCACATGTCGCATCAATTCCGTGAACGCCGGCACACATCGGTCATTCGTGTCCGCTGGCCGGTGCGGTCGATCGTTTAATCGTCGTGGAGTTGCGGCGTGAGCCGGCGGCCTCCGGACCGTCGATTTCATCGATGCGGATCGCGTAGCGATCGTTGACGACGATGACCTCGCCGCGAGCCAGCCGCACGCCCTGTGCCATCAGGTCAACCGGCTCGTCGATCGCCCGGTCAAGTTCGATGACCGACCCCTTGCCGAGCTTGACGAGCTCACCGATCGGCAGCGTGACCCGCCCCAATTCGACGCTGACGGTGACCGTCACGTCGAAAAACCGGCTCAGTGAAGCCGCGGGATTGGGCACGCGCTGCGGTTCCATGGCAGGGAAGTCGGCGCGGTGCGCGATGATCTCCTCGACGTCCGCCGCCGGAATCGGCCCCGGCTCGTCTTGCACGACCGCCGCTGTGGATTCCACGGTGTTTGACATCACTGACCTCCCTGTCGTTCCTCGAGTTCGGAACCCAGGACGTCCTCAATCTGGAAGGAGCGCTGGAGTCCGATTCGCCCTGGAAATCCGCGATATTTTCTAGCGCCATGCACCTCGCCGAGCACCGGCTCGCTGATGCACTGGTCCAGCACGACGACGTCCCCCACGTGCAGGTCGGCCAATTGCGCCATCGGCAGCCGGGCGGAGCCAAGCCGCACCGACATCGTGATCGGCAGGGCGACGGCCAGACGCTCGATGCCGGGGGTCGTCGCTGATTTCTGTTCTTCGACCGGCGGCGCCTGCGGCCATTCGATGCCTGCCAACTGTTCGAAGGGCGCCTGCGGGATGATCCACCGGCATTCCGCATCCCCCAGCCGCGTCGCTAACTGGAATTCCGACATGATGACGACGTCCTGCCGCGCCAGCAGCCGGCTCCGCGCGACGCGCGTCTCCACCGCGCCGCAGCGACAGGCGATCGACTGGCGGCCCGGCCAGGCTTCGCCCAGTGCCCACGCCAGTTCGCTGACCAGCAACTGCATCAACGACAGCTCGACGGCTGTCAGCGTACGAGGTTTCTGCCAGGTCGGCTCCAGATTGCCGATCAGGTCGGCGGCCAGCGACAGGGCATGCAGCGGCGCAAACGCCCAGATCGTCGGGAACTGTATCTCACCGATTGTCACGACAAAGCCGATTCCAGGGTCCGGCAGCCGTTCCTGCGCCTCGCTGAACGGCATCACGTCCGTACGCGTGCGCGACCACTTGACCGGGCTGGGCAAATGCTTGTTCCACGCTTCTCCGGCCAGCACACACATGCGGTCCTGCCATTGCGCAAGCGGACGCGGCACCGACGCGGATTCGCTGCGTGGCTTCCGGAAATCGACCGGTCGATAGGCGGTCGCGCCGCTCATTGGATTGCAAATTCCTGGAACAGGATTTCGTCAATGCGGTCGTAACCGTCCGGGAACAGGACGGTGTTGAACTCGTCGCGAATTTCACGGCGCAGGCGGTTCTGACCGATTCGCCCCTGCACCCCGTCCACAGGCTGATCCGAGAGGTAACTGATGAGCCAGTTCCGCAGGACGGCCTCCTGGGCCAGCATCGCGGCGTTGATCTCTTCCTTCTCTTTTTCCTTGACCTGCAATGCGATCTTAAGCTTGATGTACCGGGGGAGTCGGCCGGATTCGAGGTTGACCACGATCTCGCCGAATTCGATGTACGCCGGCTTGGTGACTTCGGCCGGAGACGCCGGCTGTTCGTCCTCGTGCTCGGACGGCGCCGATGCCGCGTGGCCGGGCTGCAAGTTGGCCGGTAACACGTACGGCACAGCGGCGCCAATGCCGCCGGCAACCACGGCGGTGATGACCCACCCCAGTTTGCCGCCGCCGGCTCCCTTTCCGCCGTCTGACTTGTTTTCCCCTGCTGGTGCTTCGGCCATGGCCCCACTCCTTGATCCTGGCCGCAGCGCATTGAACGAACGGAGCGCGCGCGGCTCACCATTGTCAAACTGTCGGCCATTGACCTTGCCGATCTTGAGGATTGCTCCGATTCCGGTGGCTGCGCAAGAAAAATGGACTTTTCCGTGCAACCAGCAAGCCCCGCGGCTCGCTCCAGGCGCCGCAGAGCGACGAACAGCGGCATTCAGCGACAACAAACTGGGAAAGTTGGGAGACGTTTTCCCGGTGTGCCGATTTTGATGCCGGTTTGCCGCAGAATTCCCGGCGGTCGACTCTTCCGACGACGAAGAGTCTGCCGATTTTGACGGATGTGCACCGTCCGGTTCGGGGTGGAACCGGGCTCGCGGCCGGCGCCGTCCATTGGGCGGTGCCACGGGGGCGGCGGGACCGCGCAACCTGTGTTGGCGGGTGCGGCGCAATCACCGGGGGAATCAGACCATGCTGGCAGGCTTGTATAGCGCCGCAACCGGGATGAACGCCGCCGCGGAGCGACACGAAATCATTGCGCGGAACCTGGCCCACGCCAATGTTCCGGGCTTTCGCCGCCAGTTGATGGTGTCTCAGACTTTTGAGTCGGCGATCGGCAAAGAATTCCAGCCGCCGTCCGGACGCGAAGCTTGGGGTGTTGATGCGATGGACGCCGTCACCGACTTCGAACAAGGGGTGCTGCAACGCACGAACCTGCCGCTCGATGTCGCGATCGACGGCAAAGGGTTTTTCACAGTTATGTCTCCCGATGGCGAGTTGCTGTACACCCGGAACGGCACGTTTCAGCGGAGTCCGTCCGGCGAACTCGTGACATCCGAAGGATATACGGTCGAAGGCGAAGGGGGCGCGATCACGATCCCGCCGGATGTTCCGTTGAGCCGCGTGTCGATCGGGATCGACGGCTCAGTGGGCGCCGACGGAGCGCAATTCGGCAAACTGCAGCTCATCGAGTTCGCCGATCCGAGCAAGTTGACTCCGGTTGGCACAACCATGTTTGCAGCGAAGGACATGGAATCGTCAACCGCGACAGGCCGACTCATCCAGGGATCGCGCGAATTGGCCAATGTGTCGGCCGTCGAAGAACTGATCACCATGCTGGTCGGCATGCGGCATTACGAGGCCTCGCAGCGAGCGCTGCGATCGATCGCCGACGCTGTCGGGCAGAATACAAATCCGCAGTCGTAGGCTGCGCCCAGAGGCCAGAAGTCAGAGTTCAGAAGGAATCGGGGTCAAGAACGAAGTAAGGGGCTGGCAATGTTACGAGCACTGTATTCAAGTGCGACCGGCATGAAGGCGCAGGAGTACGTGATTGACGTCACCGCCAACAACCTGGCGAACGTCAATACCACCGGCTTCAAGCGGAGCATGGTCAACTTCGCCGACCTGATGTACGTCACCGGCAAGCAGGCGGGGACCGAAGTCGCCACCGGACAACAGTCGCCGATCCCGTTCCAGATCGGCAGCGGCGTACGGGCCGTCGGCACGACCAAGTCCTTCAGTCCCGGTACATTTCAGCAGACGGGAAACCCGTTCGATATTGCGATCGAAGGGGACGGGTTCTTCAAGATCAACATGCCGAACGGCGACATCCGTTACACGCGCGACGGGTCGTTCAGGCTCGATAGCCAGGGACGGGTCGTGACGGCTGACGGTTTTCTGTTGGCCGACGGCATCACGATTCCCAATGACACGGCCCCCGATCAACTGCAGATTGGACAGGACGGCACGGTCTCCGCGAATTCGTCGACTGGAACGCCGACCACGCTCGGTCAAATACAACTGTATCGGTTTGCGAATCCGGCCGGTCTCAGCAGCCAGGGAGCCAACTTGTTTGCATCCACGGCGGCGTCCGGCACGGAAATCGGCGGCCAGCCCAACACGACGCCGGGCTTCGGCTCACTCCGCCACCGGTTTGTCGAAGGCTCCAACGTCGAAGTCGTCACCGAGCTGATCTCGCTGATCTCCGCTCAGCGGGCCTACGAGATCAATTCGCGGGCCGTCCGTGCCGGCGACGAGATGCTGTCCACGACGACGGAAATCGTCCGTTAGACCTGGGTCGGACTCATGCAGGCAAGGACGCCCCTGTTAATTGCGATGCTGTTGGCCGCCGCGTATTCGTCGCGGGCGGGTGCGCCCGCGGCCGATGCGCGCGCCGCCGCACCGATCCGAGTCAGCCTGCATCCGAGCGCCCAGATCGGCGACCGTCTGATCCGGATCGGCGACGTCGCTCGAATCTCCGGCGGTAATGCGGAGGCGCGGTCTCAGATCTCCAAGCTCGATCTGCTGGAGGTCGACGCTGATGACACCGGCACGGAGGTTCCGCGCGCCCTGGTCGAAGCGCGGCTGCTTCTGGGAGGCTGGTCTCGCGACACTTGTCGTGTCGAGGGCGCTGCCGCAGTGCAGGTGATCTGTATGGTAATGGCCAGCGCCGAGCAACGTGCTCTGCGCTCTGTGCGATCTGCGGTGGCCGCTCAAGCGAACTGGCCCGAGGAAGACGTTGTCGTCCGTCTGGCGCAGCCATTGATGCCGGGCGTCGCTGAGCAGATCGGCGCTACCCCACAGGCGGATCTGGAAACGCGGCTCACCACGCCCGCCGGAACCGGAGGACGCCTGCGTGTGACCTTGTGGACCGGCGACGGGCAAAGTGTGCGCCGCGAAGTGCCGGTCGTCGTGGAAGTCCTGTATCGGCAACTTGCGCCGGTCGCAGCCAGGCCGCTGTCGACCCGGCGCACGCTCGAGGCGGACGACATCCTGCTCGAACCGCGCGACCTGACGCGACGCGGTTCAGCGCTGCCAATCGAGCAGGTCGTCGGGAAGGCGCTGCGGCAGCCGCTCGCAGCGGGAGACCTCATCACCGATCGGGACTTGATCGCGGCCAACGCCAGCAACGAACCGCCGGTGATCCAACAGCGCGACGTGGTGAAGGTCACGGCCAAAAAGGGACGGCTGATACTGATCATGCCCGCGGCCGAAGCGATGCAGTCCGGCCGGCAGGGGGAAATGATCCGGATTCGCAACACGAAATCGGGACGCGTCGTCGTGGGTCGTGTCACCGGACCGGGGGAAGTGGAGGTGCCGCTGTGAACTGGGGATCGTATTTGCGGCGGGCCAGCGGGTCGGCCGCGCTGATCGTCGCTGCCGCGCTGCCGGTCACGGTCCGCGGTGAGTCGCTGTGGGAACGGCGCGACCCGCAGCGCGCGTTCCTGTTCTTCGATGTCAACGCCCGGCACAAGGGGGACAACATCACCGTCCTGATCAGTCTCAACACGGACGTGCAAAACTCCGACGACCGCGCCATGAAGAAGGACAGCAAGGCTGACGCCTCCATGGACCTGAAGTCGGCCATCTCTGGCGACTATGGCAACTCGGCCGGAGCGGCGTCGTACGACTTTGCGACCGATTCCGATCGGTCGTTTGACGGATCGGCGAAATTCAACAGCCAGCGGAACTTCACGACCAAGGTCGCCGCGACGGTTACGGACGTGTTGCCGAACGGGAACATGGTGATCGAAGGGCGGCAGGGGGTGGGCGTGCAAGGGGACGAACGAATCATGGTGATTTCGGGAATTGTGCGTCCATTCGACGTCGAGCCGGGGAACGTGGTGCAGTCGCGGGCGATCGCAAATCTTCGGATCACGTATGAAGGGGTCGGTCAGGAACAGGCGTTCGTCCGGCAGGGCTTCTTCAGCCGTGTCATGAACAAGCTCTGGCCGTTCTGAGAAGTCCTGATTTTGAGTGTCGGTATTCAGCAGGGGGGAGGGGGTCGGATGCGATTTGGTGGTGGGGAAGACCGAAAGCTCATCGACCGCTGGCTTCAGTGGGCGCACGGTGTCTGCGCACTATTGCTGACGTTGGTGCTCGCAGTTGTACCGGCCGGCGCGCAGACGCCTCCTCCGCCGAATCCGCCGCCTGCCGCGAAAAACGGGCCTGGGATTGCGCCGAAACAGCCGTCGGCAGCGACGAGTGAGCGGTTTGTGCCACCGGCGCCCGAGCCGGCCGCCGCGGGTCCGAAACGAAAGCCCCCAGCCAATCCGGCCTCCGGCGCCGCGTCTGAACCGATCGGCGACGCCCACGTCCGCATCAAGGACATCACGTCGATCGAAGGGGAGCGGATCAACCAGTTGACAGGCATGGGACTGGTGGCCGGCCTGCAGGGAACCGGCGGCCGGACACCCACCACGCGGGAATTCGCCCACAACATGCTGCAAAAGTACGGACAAAGATTCACCAACGCGCTCGCACTGACGTATCGCAATGATTCGAAAGACCGCACCGACAACCTCTCGGTCGTCACGGTCATTGCCGATCTGCCGCCGGATAAGCGCAAAGGGGAACAGATTGACGTCATCGTCTCGGCCTTCGACGACGCGAAAAGCCTGCAAGGGGGAGTCCTGATCTTTACGCCGCTCTCGGCCGCCAACGGAGAGATCTACGCCGTGGCGCAGGGACCGCTGACGACCGGCGGCTTCTCGTTTGAAGGCCAGGCCGCCTCGGTCCAGCAGAACTTTCCGACCACCGGGCGGATTTCCAACGGAGCGACGATCGAACTGGAGACCTGCTCCACCGTCGGACTGAACGGCCGGGTCGGTCTGCTCGTCGACCACCCGGACTATGAGCTGGCCCGGCGGATCGCCGTGGCGATCAACCAGGCGTATCCGGACACCGCCGTGCAGCGTGGACCGAGCATCGTCGAGCTACGGATTCCGGTCGAGTACCAGTTTGACTGGCAGGGATTCATCGGGCTCGTCGGCGAACTGAAAGTGCTGCCGAACGCCAAGGCGGTCGTCGTCATCAACGAGCGCACCGGGACGGTCATCATCGGTGAGAACGTCAAGCTCTCCCGCGTGCTGATCACGCACTCCAACCTGTCGATCATGACCAGCGAAACGCCGGAGGCTTCGCAACCGCTGCCGTTCAGTCCGATCGGCGCGGAAACGGTCATCCTGCCGCGGACGAGTCTGGACGTGACGGAAGATGGCCTGCCGGTGACTGAAATCCCCGACCAGGCGACTGTCGGCGACCTGGCCCAGGCCCTGAATGCACTCGGCGTAACGCCGCGAGATCTGAGTTCAATCTTCCAGATGTTGAAGGAATCCGGCGCGCTGCACGCGGACCTGCAGATCAAGTGAATGGAAGTCTGAAAGGAATCGGACCATGGAAATCAGTTCGAGCCTGTATCTCGATCCGACGGCGTCGCTGGGAGGCGCCGGAGCCGATACGTCGAGCCCGTTGACCTCGATCGACCCATCGCAGGACGCCGGGCAGCAATTCGAGAGCTTGTTCGTCTCGATGCTGCTGAAAGAAATGCGTCAGACGTCCTCCGAAGAGGGGATGTTCGCCGGCGACACATCGGACGTCTACGGAGGGCTGTTCGACATGTTCCTGGGGCAGCACATCGCGTCGCAGAAAGCGTTCGGCATCGCGAACCTGATCAACAGCCAGGTGAAGCCAGCGGCGGAGGTCAGCCCCGCGCCGGCGACGACGACACCGGCAGTAGACGGATGATCGGGTCCTCACACAGAGTGTCAGACGTACACGTTCGCAAAAACAACTTACGACCTAACAAGCCCGGAGGGCCTGCAGCCACCGGTTAATCGATATGACCCCGTCGGGGGCAGACGACGTCGCCGAACTTCCAGCCTGCGACAGGAGGTCGCATGAATCAACATCATCACAAGCTCACCCGCGCCACGCATGATGCCTTGTTGCTCCACCTGTCCCGTGAACGGGATTGGCTGCAGGCGGCACGGGACTCGCTGTTGCTGCTGCGTCGCAGCGCGATGACCGGCGATCTGTCGGCTCTCGACCGGGCGCTGCATGAGCAGGCAGCTCTGACGGCGGTGCGGAGCGAACTGTCGACGACTCGCGAGCGCGTCTTCCGGCAGGCGGCCAATGAATTGGGAGTGCCGCAACAGCCGGTGACGTTGCTGGCGATCGCCGCGCGGCTGCCGGTCCCCGCCCGCAAGCCGGTGCTGGCCGTGCGGCGCGAACTGGCACAGCGTGCACGGCACGTGCGAACAGTCGCCGCCGGCACGCTGTCGCTGCTGGCGCAGACGCGGCAGTTCGTCGACGGCATCCTCGGCGACCTCTTGGGCGCGACGCCCACCGAAGCCCGCTATTCGTCCGACGGACAGCGCCAGGAATCGACCGGACGCGCGCTGGTGGAGTGCCGCACATGAGTTTCGCCATCCAGGTCGGCCTGTCCGCGTTGCAGGCCAATCAGCAGGCACTGCAGACGGTGGCGAACAACATCGCCAACGCCAGCACGACCGGCTATCACCGCCAGGTCGCCGAGTTCGCCGACCGGGTGCCGGTCAAGAACGGACAACTGCTGCTGGGCGCAGGGGTCGACGTCCAAAGGATTCAGCGCGTCCGCAACTCGATGATTGAGCAGTCGCTCACGGCGAACACCGTGGCGCAGGGAGACGCGAGCGCTCGTCTGGACACCCTGAAGCAGATCGAAACGCTGTTCAACCCGAGCGACGGCGGCCTGTCGTCGCGGTTGCAGGCGTTCTTCGACCGCATGCTTGCGGTCACATCGGGGCCGGACAACAGCGTGCTGCGCCAGCAGGCCGTGTCGGCGGCGAGTGATCTGGCAGATGAAATCAACTCGGTCGCCACCTCTTTACACCAGCAACGGCAGGCCCTCGACTCCCAGATCGCGGGAACGGTCGACAGCATCAACCAGCTCTCCGGCCAGATCACCGACCTGAACCACCAGATCGCCATCGCCGAGTTTAAGGGACTGCAACCGAACGATCTCCGCGACCAGCGCGACCAATTGCTGAATCAGCTCGCCGAATACGTCGACGTGCGGTCGCTGGAATGGTCCGGCCAGCCCAATGCGGCGAGCTTCGCGCAGGGCGCCGTGCTGCTGACGCAGACGCCGCCCACCCTGACGGTCAAGTCCGTGAATGGACAACTGACGATCTGGTCGGATCAGGGAGACCGGCAGGTGAGCTTCGGCGGCGGCAAACTGGCCGGCTTGCTTGCAGCACGAAACCAGATTATCCCGGCGACGCTGAACAAGCTGCAGGCGCTGGCGGATACGCTGGTGCGGTCCGCCGACCAGATTCAGGCGACCGGACTCGGCCAACAGGGGCCGCTGACATGGCTCGACGGGACGCGCGGCGTGACCGACGTGACCGCGCCGCTCGCCAATGCGGACACCCGATTTCCGATCACCGCCGGCAAGCTGTACATCAGCGTGATGGACAAGGCGACCGGCGCGCGGCAGATGACGGCGATCGACATCGACCCGGCGACCGACAGCCTGACGGACGTTGCCGCTAAAATCGACGCGATCAATCATCTGCAGACTTACGTCAATCCGCAGACCAAGACCCTGTCGATCGGCGCGGAGGACGGGTATGCGTTCGACTTTGTCGGCCGGCTCGAAACCGCGCCCGACCTGTCGGCGGTCACCGGCACCAGCCGCGTGGCTCTGTCCGGCAGGTATACCGCCTCGACGACCGATGCGTTTACATTCAAAGTCGTCGGTTCCGGCGCGGTGGGCGCCGCTTCGGGGCTTCAGGTCGAAGTCCGCAACAGTGCCGGCACGCTGCTGAAGACGCTCGATGTCGGCACGGGCTATGAGCCGGGCAAGGCTTTGGACGTCGCCGACGGCGTCCAGGTATCGTTCGGAGCGGGGACGCTGAATGCGGGAGACACCTTCACGACCGACGTCGTCGCCAACTCCGACACGTCCGGCGTCCTGCCCGCCCTGGGCCTGAACACGTTTTTTGACGGCACAAACGTCGGCGGGCTCTCGGTTCGCGATTCCCTGCTGTCGAACCCCGACGCGTTGTCCGTTTCGCAAACCGGGCTGCCGGGCGAAGGCAACAACGCGGCGCGATTCGCGGACCTTCGCGATCAGCTGCTGATGAGCGGAGGCAAGTTGACGTTCGAGGACTACCTCGCCGAGACGACCGGCCTGATCGGCAGCGACGTCCAGACCACCGACAACGACCTGACCCATCTGAAATCGCTCGGCGACGAGCTGAATTCCGCACAGCAGAGCGAATCCGGCGTCGATCCCAATGAGGAGATGGTGAAGCTGCTGCAGTACCAGAAGGCGTTTCAGTCCGCCGCCAAGCTGATTACGACCGTCAACCAGACACTTGATGAACTCATGAACATTATTCAGTAAGTTGGCTCACCGCGCGATCGGCCGCCCGGCAATGCCCGCCGGCACGAGCCGCGTCGCCGATCAAACTTGATTCGCGTCCGCTCATGGTTTCCAACCTTCGCGTCACTCCCGGGATGGTCGTGGCCCAGTCGATTCGTGCCGCGCAAGCGCACGGCACGCGGCTGTCCCTGTACCAGTCCCAGACGTCCTCTGGCCTGAAGCTCACCAAGCCGTCCGACGATCCGGTCGGGACGCGCGCGATTATGGGGGTGCGGTCCTCGCTGGCCCGGATGGACACCGAGCTCTCGAATATCACCACGACGCGGCAGCGCCTCGAAGTGTCCAATACCTCACTGCTCGATGCCCAGCAAATCCTCGTGAAGGTAAAGGACCTCGCCCTGCAGGCACGACAGTCGGTGGAGCCGACAGAGCGTCAGGCCATCGTCGACGAACTGAACGGTCTGCGGCAGCAACTGATCGGCATCGCGAACACGAAGTACAACGGCGAATACCTGTTTGGCGGGGCGGCGAACAACGTACAGCCTTTCACCGTCGATGATTTCGGCAATGTCACGTACGTCGGCTCCGACGTGCGCGGTTCATCCGACATCCGACCGAACACGCGCATCGATGTGCTGTATTCGGGCGCCGACGTCTTTCAGCCGCAATCACGGCAGACGTCGCAATTTGTCGGCTCGACAGGCGCCCAGCCGGGCCAGGGAGTTGACAGCGCGTCCGGCTATGGCCAGTTGCAGGTCATTCACACATTGACAACCTACGCTCCCGGCTCCGGCATTGCCGCCGGAGCCAGTTCGGCGGTCGGCGACACGATCATCGGTCCGGCCG
Organism: Planctomycetaceae bacterium; assembly: GCA_046349775.1. Lineage (GTDB taxonomy): Bacteria > Planctomycetota > Planctomycetia > Planctomycetales > Planctomycetaceae > JAEUIG01. The sequence continues at coordinate 32,318 of JAXMBS010000023.1, forward strand.
GGGCGCATTCGCTCGCGATCGACGACGGAGCAAAGACCATCTCCCTGAATGGCGGGCCGGTGGTCTCCTATACCGGGACTGAAACCGACCTGAAAGTCACCGGCCCCAGCGGCGAGGTCGTGTATGTCAACGTGACTGGCGTGACCCCCGGTTTCGCCGGAAGCGCGTCGATCACCGCCGATGGGGCGCTGTCGACCGACGGCGGCGCCACGCAGCAGGCGATCACTTTCTCCGCCAATCAGCAGGTCCAGAACAGCGTGACGGGGGACGTCACCAACGTGGACACGAGCGCCGTGCGCCGCGCCGGCACGGAATCCATCGACTACGCCGGCACGGCCGATGTCTTCCAGGTCATCGCGGAGCTCGAAACCGATTTGAAGGACGAGGCCCACATCGGCACTGCCGATTGGCAGAACGCTATGACAAATCACATGACGGACATTGAGCGCATGCAGGACAATGTGCTCAATGTCGTCGGCGAGCAGTCGGTTTCGCTGGAGAGCCTGGATTCGCTCGAAACCCGCATTAACAACATGCAGGTCGATCAGCAAAAGATGGCCAGCGACATCGAGGGAGCCGACATGGCCGACGCTGTGCTGCACATGCAGCAGGAACAGACAATGTTGCAGTACACGTTGGCCGCAACGGCGCGGATGTTCGACATTTCACTGGTCAACTATCTATAAGCCGCGGCATCGATTCACGGTCTCACTGTCGGCGTCGTGCGTGGGCGATCCCGACGGGTCGATGCACGCCGATCGCGTCGAACGGGCTCACTTCTGATACAGCGGCAGTAGCTGGTAGGGCGGGGTCAGGGCGAGGACCGCTAGCGCCGTCGTGTATGTGCTGCCATAAGGGCCGTCATTGACGGACTCTGGTTCCCACGAGCCATCGTCGCGCTGATTCTCCAACAGTGTGTCCAGCAGGTCGGGGTAATACTGGGCCCAGTAGTGACCTCCGAGCTGGAACATTGCCTGGCTGCAGTAGTACGTCGAGTAGTGATAGCGATCCAGCTCGTGCACGCCTGGCCCGTTATACAATCGGTGCCGGTGTGTCAGGATCCACTCGCCGGCCTGGAGAGCGAGCGGGGTCTGATGCTCGCCCCCCAGGGCCAGCGCCAGGATGCCTCCCCCCACAATCCCGCCGCTCGGACGACGCTCCGACTCGGCGTATATGAAGGTCGCCTGCATGTCATCGAAGCAACTGCGAATGTAATCCATCGCTTCGCTGATGAACTCCTCAGGCACGTGAAACTCTGCGTTTCTCGCGGATCGCAGGAACATGAGCTGCCATGATGTCACCGACAGGTCCGAGTCATTGGCCGCATATTCCACGACGTAGCGCCAGCCGCCGTCGTCGACGTTCCGGCGTTTTGGAGCAATCTGGCGCTGGCGCGTGTACGTGAGCGCCTTGTCAACCGCTGCGCCAATGCGCGCCTGTTGCTCGTCCTGCGTCATGCCATACACCTCGGCCAGCATCAGCCCGGCAATGGCGTGGTTGTAAATGGCCGTGTGGGAGCCATCGAACCGCTCCCAGTTCTGTGAAATCGGCAATCCATAGAGCAGCCCATTGTCCTGCTGAGTCGACAGGACAAATTCGATCGCAAGATTGATCACGTCCCCGTAAGGCCCGTGCCCCGGCACATGCCCTCGGGAGAGAAAAGCCATGACGCCCAGACTGGTGATGGCCGGCTGTCCGGCGGCGAGCGTCTTGAATGCCCCGTCCGGTTGCTGTTCGCTCGCCAGGTACTTCAGGCCGCGGTCGACCGCCTGATCCAACCTCGCCCATTGTGCGGCGGTGAGGACGTCGCGCGAACCTCGCTGAGCGGCTGGCAGTTCGCTCCCCCGCAGGCCGACGACGGCGAACGCAATCGCGGCAAGCAAGAGCGTTCCCGCCGGCCCGGTTCTTCGGCGGGCTGGTCTGCTGTCAGGAATCAGGGCTTGCTTTGTCATCCCGGAAGGCCGCCGAGGGAATGCCACGACCCCGCCTGTGCAAAATAGCGGAAATCAGTCGCAGATTCCGCAATCGGGGGCGTGTTGACTGGCGGCGGCAAGTGAGCAACTGCTGCGTCAGCCCGATCCCAACCCCTATCGGCAGTTTCCGCCGTTCGGGTCCTACGGAGCCTCTGCGGACATGCAGGTGCAAACACGCGTGCCTCCGACCGGGCTCCGGAAGGGTGGGAAACTTAAAGCGAGTTTGCCGGTCGTGCCGATAACTCCGATATGATCGGATTCCCTAAACAAACCGACCTGCTAATCAAGCTGATGGACGTGACGGACATGCGTCATCGCGTCATCAGCCAGAATCTCTCCAACGTCAATACGCCGGGCTACCGGCGGATGAAGGTCGAATTCGACGACGCCCTGGCCAAGCAGTTGGTCGACGGGGACGGCTTCGATCCCGGTCTCCAGCCGCAAATTGTGGAGGACACCACGCGCAAGGCCCGCGCGGACGGTAACACAGTCGACATCGATCTGGAAATCGGCGAGCTGCAGCGCAACGCCATGATGTACCAGACGTACTCGCAGATTCTTGCCAGCCAGTTCAGCACGATGCGCCGTGCCGTCAGCGGACAATCATAAGGTCGCGGCCGCCGCGCTGCGCGGCCTGTCAACGGGGAGGGGGGCATGTCAATCAACCGGATGCTGTCAACCGCGCAGATCAGCGCGTCCGGTCTGGCCGCTGAACGGCAGCGGATGGAAGTCATCGCGAATAACATCGCGAACGCGCACACCACGCGGTCACTGTCGGGCGGACCGTATCGCCGCCAGGAGATGGTCTTCACGGAAGCATTCAACAAGGCGCTGTCCGATGGAAAAAACGACCCGCATGCGTTGCAGGGAGTGAGCGTCAAAGGAGTGGAGCCGGACTCGTCGGAGTTCCCGGAGGTGTTCAACCCCGGTCATCCGGATGCAGACGAGAACGGCATGGTGCGGATGCCCAACATCAAGCTGCCCAATGAAATGGTCGACCTGATCACCGCCAGCCGCGCCTACGAAGCCAACCTGAAGGCCCTGCACCTGTTTCGGCAGATGACCGAACAAACTCTGTCTCTGTTGCGAAGCACCACGTAATGTCCGTCGCACCACTCACCACGCCGGCCGGTCTGCCAGGCGCGCAGGCGCCCTCAAACCTGTCGCCCGCTCTCCCGGGGCTCAGCGCGCTCCCTTCCGCCGAAGACTTCGGCCAGATGATGAGCGAATACATGCAGCAGGCCAGCGAGATGCAGGCCAAACTGGGCACCGATATCGAAGCACTCGCCAGCGGACAGTCCGACAACATCCATGAAGTCGTCCTGAGTGCCGCCCAGGCCGACCTGGCCTTCCGGATGGTCATCGAAATCCGCGATCGAATCGTCAGCACGTACCAGGAAATCATGCGGATGCAGGTGTAGCGGCCAGATCTGAGATTACTAGCCGCGACCGTGAGGGAGCGAACAATGCTGCGACCGCTTGCTGGCGGGCGCGGCTCGTCAACACGATAGCGCATCGCACAACCGCACTACACGGGTAACGCGAGGACAAACGTGAACTTCCTGAAGGCCTTGCAGGCGCAGATCACCGGCGCCTGGCAACGATACAACGTTCAGCAGCGTGCGCTGCTGGTGTTCGCCCTGCTGGCGGGCGCCGGCGCAATTGTCGGCGTCGGCGTGTGGTCAGGCAGGTCCGAATACGTGCTGCTGGCCAACCAGCTGGGTCCGTCGCAGGCGGGCGAACTTATCAGCCGGCTGCAATCGAGTGGGGTGGCCTACAAGCTCAGCCTGTCGGGCTCAGAGGTACTGGTCCCGAAAGAGGCATATGCCGTCGCGCGCACGGCCGCCGGCGACCTGCTCGATCCGCTGCAAGCGGACAACGAACAGCCGCAGGGAGGAATGTTTGACGATCCTACGCTGATCCGCAGCCGCGAGCACCGCAATCAGGAGCTCCAAATCGCGCGGATGATCATGCGGTTGCAGGGCATCGCCCAGGCCGACGTGCGGATCAGCCGCCCGAATCCCAGTCCGTTCGTCCGCAGCGCGCAACCCACGACGGCCAGCGTCGTGCTGACGTTCAAGCCCGGCATGCTGTTCGACCGCCAGCAATCGGCGAGCCTGGTGCAATTCGTGGCGCACTCGGTGGAAGGGCTGCGGCCTGACGACATCACGATCATGGATAATACGGGCCGCACGTTGTCGGAGAAGCAGTCCGGTCTCGGGTCCGACGTCGGGGCGCAATTCGAGTTCCAGCAGCGTCTCGAAGCGGACCTGGCGGCCAAGGCGGAGACGATGCTCAGTCAGTTGCTCGGTCCCGGCCGCGCGATCGTGCGCGTCTCGGCCAATATCGACTTCACGCAGACCAGTCGCGAAGAACAGACGTACGATCCGGACACCAAGGTCAAGAAGTCCGAGAAGATCACAACGGAAGATACGATGAATCAGGAGGCCTCGAAGGGGGGCGCAGGGAGCGAACTGAACACCAACCCGAGTCCCGGCGAGTCTGCCAGTCGCACGGCCCAGACGTCAAAGACCGAAACCATCGAGACGGAATACGAAAACACCAAGATCATCAACAAGGTCGTCGAAGCGCCTGGCCGCCTGCAGCGGATTACGGTCTCGGCCGCGGTGAACATCCCGGAACCGGTCGCAGGCGGGACCAAACTGGCCGTCGCCGACATCGAAAAAGTCATCAAGCAGGCCGTCGGCTTCAGCGAGATCCGCGAGGATGCGATTCAGGTCATCGAAAGTCCGCTGGCCGGCGTGCCCGTGCTGGAGGATCCGGTCCTGGCAGGTCCCGGCAAATGGCAGCAGTACGAGGGCCTCGTGCGCAACGCCTCCCTCGGCGTGGCCTCGCTGGTGGTGCTGGCGATTTCGCTGCTCACGCTCCGCAAAGTCCGGCCGGTCGTAGTCTCGCCGCCGATGGTGGACGGGTTGTCCATCGAAAGCTCCCGTCGCCTGACAGCCATTACCCGGCAGGCCGAGGACGATCCGGAAGCCATTGCAAAAATCCTGGAGAACTGGCTGGGTCAGGACGAAGAGTCCCAGTCGGGAAGCGTCCGCGCCGCCGCCTAGCGCGCCTTCGCAAGCGGCGTTGTTGAACATCTGATGCACGGAACAATGGTCGATCACGCGGAAGACAAGTTGGCCGTCCTGCTGCACCTGATCGGCGATCCGGCTGCCGAACGGGTGCTGTCGTGCATGCGTCCCGATCGCGCGGCGACGCTGCGTACGCGCTCGGCCGCCTTGAACGGGAAGACAATTCCCGTGCGGCGGCGCGAGGAGGTACTCGCCGACTTCGATCGGCTGTTTCAGTTCGCTGCCCGCGGCCGTGGTCCGCGGCTCAGGATCGCCGACGAATCCCGTGCAGATCATTCGGGCGATGAACCCTCGGAGTCGCCCGGTTCGGACTGGCGCCCGTTTGAGCCGGGAGACGATCCCGTAGACGATCTGCAGCGGCTGACGCCGCACCAGATTGCGCTCAGCCTGGAGACCGAGCACCCCCGCACGGCGGCGATTGTGCTCAAGCACCTGCCGACAAATCAGGCCGCGCATGTCCTGAAGTCACTCTCCGAAAACCTGCGTCAGTCGGCCATTGTCGAGTTCAGTCAGCCGGTGACCGACAACCGGTATCTGATCAAGCAGGTCCTGAAGGCCACGGTCAGCGCTGCGGTCCATTTGCCGCCGACGGCCGTTGAGCAAGTTGACGCGGTCCAACGGATCGCCGACATGCTCCGCGTCAGCGAAAAAACCGAACGCAAGCCGCTGCTCGAGGCACTGCAGTCGCATCACCCGGAGACAGCCGCACTCGTCCAGGAAAAGCTGTACGACTTTACCGACATCTCCAGCCTCGACAACCGGGCGCTGCAACGCGTGCTCTCGGAAGTTGACGTATCCACGCTGGCCCTGGCATCCGTCGGCGCCGATGCCGAGCTTATCGAGAAAGTCATGGCAAATCTGTCCAAGCGGGCGCGAGAGACACTGAAGGACGAAATGGAATTCCAGGCGGCGGCCCGCGGCGACGCGATTGCCGGCGCCCGGAAATCGATCGTGCAGATCCTGGCGAAGGTCGACCAGGATGGGGGCTGACGGACAGTCGAGGCAGCTATGTGGCGCACAAAAGTAGTCCTTCCCGGCGTACCGACGAAAGTTCGCATTGGCGGCTCGATCGCCGTCGGTGCCTCGTCGTCGCCCGCCGTGGCGCCGCCGGCGCCGGTCCCTGTTTCGACCGCAGTGAATCCCGCGCTTGCGCCGGTCAGCTCTGAGGCGTCGTCGGTTGCTGCTCCAACCGCTCCACCTGTCGCGCCGCCGGAAGATCCTCATTGGCTCCCATTGCTCGAAGGTATCTCACACAGGCTGACGGAACTCGAACTGCGGCGGCGGGAATCTTTGTCCGTCCTGCAGCAGGCCGTGGTGGAACTGTCCGTCGCCATCGCGTCGCAGTTGACTTACCGGATTATCGATTCCGGCGAGTTTGCCGTCGAGAAGATGGTGGAAACCGTCGTCTCACGACTGCCGGCGGCGGAACATGTTTCGCTACGGCTGCACCCCGACGACCTGGCCCTGTTTCAGCAGCGGATCAAGTCCATCCCGGCCGCGTCCCTGGATGCACGGTCGCTGCATCTCGTCGCCGATCCGGCGGTCGGCCGCGGTGGTTGCCTGGCCGAGCTGCCGGAACAGGGAATCCTGTGCGACATCGAACTGCTCCTCGGAGACCTGCATACGGAACTCATGGAAGGGTTGAGCGATGCTCAGGTTGAACGTCGACGCGCTCAAGGGACGGATCGCAGCCTGCGACGGTTTCCGGATCGTCGGGAAACTGCGTAGCGCCCGTGGCGTGTTGACAGCCCGCATGCCGGGCCGCGTCGGCGACGTGTGTCTCATCCGCCTGGCGGACGAGGTCACATTGCCGGCGGAAGTCATCGGCTTTGAAGGGGACACCGTGCAGATCATGCCGTTCCGGCCCTGCGAGGGGGCGGAACCGGGCTGCCGGGTGATTGACTTGCGCCGGCCGTATCGCGTGCCGGTCGGCGAGCGGCTCCTGGGACGCGTGATCAACGGCCTCGGACATCCCCTTGACGATCGCGGCGCCCTGAACTGCAACGACTGGCGGCATATCCACAACGTCACGCCGTCTGCATTGCAGCGGCCGCGCGTCGCCGAGCCGTTCGTTACTGGCCAGCGCGTGATCGACGGGCTGCTCACGTGCGGGCGCGGCCAGCGCGTCGGGCTGTTCGCCGGCAGCGGCGTCGGCAAAAGTACGCTGCTGGGTGAGATCGCACGGCATGCGGTGTCGGACGTCAACATCATCGTGCTCGTCGGCGAACGGGGCCGCGAAGTCCGCCCATTCCTCGAAGACTGTCTGGGTGAAGAAGGACTGCGCCGCTCGGTCGTCGTCGTCGCCACCGCCGACGAAACGCCGCTGATGCGTGTCCGCGCGGTCAGCACCGGCATTGCCATCGCCGATCACTTCCGCCGAGCCGGACGGCAGGTGCTGTTCCTGCTCGACAGCCTGACTCGCATGGCCACCGCCCAGCGCGAAATCGGTCTGGCCCGAGGCGAGCCGCCGACCTCGCGCGGCTATACGCCGTCGGTCTTCAGTCTGATCGCTTCGACGCTGGAGTCTCTCGGCAACAGCGAGACCGGCAGCATTACCGGCATCCTGACGGTCCTCGTCGACGGCGACGACTTCGATGAGCCGATCACCGACTCGGCCCGCTCGGTCCTCGACGGTCACGTCGTCCTCAGCCGGAAACTTGCCGAGAAAGGCCAGTTTCCGGCCGTGGACGTCGGCGCCAGCATCAGCCGCGTGTTTCGAGATGTGACGACCATCGCGCACCAGACGGCCGCCCGGAAGGTTCGCTCGATCCTCGCGACATACGAGGAAGTCGCGGACCTGATTCAGATCGGCGCCTATCAGAAGGGGAGCGTGCCGCGCATCGATCGCGCGGTCGAACTGCTCCCCAAGGTCCACGATTTCCTCAAACAACCGGCCGGCACAACGTCGCCCTGGACCGAGACGCAACAGCGGCTGTCGAAAGTTGCCGAAGCATGGCCTTGGTGAGACGTCGGAGGTCAGAAGTCAGAGGTCGGTAAATTCGAAATTCGAAAGCAGCGTTCCTTGTCAGGCGACCAAACCACAAAACGACCAAACATCCTTTCCGATTTCGAATTTCGGATTTTTTCTCAACGCTAAACGCTCAACCCTAAACGTCCTTCCCCTTGACCCTCAGCCCTAAACCCGCAGCCGTTCCTTGAACGCGTCCACTCTCGCCCTCCCGAAACGATTGCTCCGCATCCGGCGACAGACAAGCGCGGCTCGCCGAGCGGCGCTGCATCCGCCGCGCGCAGCTGGAGCAGGCGGTGCGGGCGGAGCGAACCGCACAGGAACGACTGGCGGCGGCAGATCAGCTCTTGCGCGAGCGCTGCCGGCAGATGCGGCTGGTGGAAGAATGGCACGCGTCGCGAAACCAGATTCAGGCCCTGTCGCAGGAGGTCAGCCGTCTGCAGACCGCCGTCGCGGCTGCGAAAGCCGCGTATCAGACGGCAGTCACCGAGCGCACCAGAGCGGATGCCGAAGTCGAGGTGCTGGAGAAGCTCCTCGAACGGCGACGGGAGGAATTTCAGCGGAAACTCGAACAACGGAAACAACAGTTTGCGGATGAATGGACGATGCGCCGCTGGACCGGCGGCGATGTCGCTCCGCAGGAGGCCGAGCAATGATGAAACTGATCAAGTTGATGGCATTTGGCATCGTGGTGTGTGCCATGTCGGCGGGGGGCTCGTGGTTTGCCCGTTCGCGGCAGCACGCAGCGACCGAACCCGTCGAGGGAGAGGCCGCGCACGAGACCGTCGCGAGCGAGGAGAAGCCCGCCGTTGCGCCGCCGCCGGAAGGCGAGCACGGACATGCGGCCCACGACGCGACGGAAGGCTTGCCGGTCGTGGTCCGGCCCCGCATGCTCACGCCCGACGACATCATCCGCAATGCCATGAGCCTGAAGTCCACAGAGCAGAAACTGGCCGAGCGCGAGCGGGCGGCGCAGCAACACGAGTACCGGCTGGGGCTTGTCCAGAATGACATTGAGCAGGAACAGACCGCGATCAATTCGCTCGCCGGCCAGGCCAAGGAACAGATCGAATCAGCGAACCGGTTGTTGGCCCGAATCCTCGACGAAAAGTCGCAGTTGGACGCCGAGCGCCAGCGGAACGACGCAGAAATCAAGCAGTTCCAGGACGCGCAGACCAAGATCGACGCCTCCGAAGAGCAGAACCTGAAGAAGCTGTCGACGCTGGTGCAGGGACTGGATGCCCCCACGGCCGCAACCCTGATCAAGACGATGGCCGACAATGGAAAGATGGACGTTGCCGTGCGATTGCTGGCCAACTTCGAGGAACGAGAGGCTTCCAAAGTGCTGTCCGCCCTCGCGGACAAGCCGGAACTGATGGCCGAACTGGCCGAAAAATTCCGCACGCTCCAGCGACCGACGAAAACCGCGGATAAGCGGAAGTGACGCGAACTTCAATTTCAGATTCTCCCGATTCGATCAACCCTGAACAGTTTGCCCTCCGACGATGGACACCACCCAAGTCGTACAGATTGGCCGCGAAATGCTGTTGACGGCGCTCGTGCTGTCGTTGCCCACGATCGCCGCCAGCCTCATCGTCGGGTTGTGCATCAGCATCCTGCAGACGATCACCAGCGTCCAGGAACAGACGTTGTCGTTCGCGCCGCGAATCATTGCCGTCGGCGCCGTGCTGATCGTCTCGCTCCCCTGGACCATCCGCGTGGTCTCCAGTTTCACACTGCGAATGCTGGAGATGGTCGCCGGAGCGACCGCATGACACTCCCCTCGCTCGTATTCACACTGGTGCTGGCTCTGTCCCGCGTGTCGGCGTTTGTCACGGTGTTTCCCCTGTTTGCCGGCCGGAACTTGCCGAATACCGTGAAAATCGGACTGTCGGTGGTGCTGACCTTCATCTGGTTCACATCGGGGATTCCCAGCACCGGCGTCACCCCCGGTCCCGATGGGTCCTGGGGCTCGATGCTCGTCTGGAGCGTGGCCGCCGTTCGCGAAACGTGTCTCGGCGCCGCCCTGGCCTTCGCGATGGGTCTGTTCCTGCTCCCGCTGCAGGTGGCGGGCACATTCATTGGTCAGGAGATGGGACTGAGCATGGCGTCGCAGGCCGATCCCACCAGTCAGGGCGCTGCCAGTGTCGTCAGTCAGTTCTTCCTGACGATCGGCATGCTGATGTTCTTCACGTTCGACCTGCATCACTCGCTGCTGCGGGCGTTGCATGTCAGTTTCTTTACGCGACCCATCGGTCAGCCGTTCGAATTCCCGTCCGTCGCAACACTGTTCAGCGGTCTGGCAGACGCCCACGAAGCCGGTCTGCTGTTGTCCGCCCCCATCGTCGGCGCGCTGTTCATCGCGCTCATCGCCCTGCTGGTGACGGCCCGTTCGGCGCCGCAGCTCAACATGTTCTCGGTTGGCTTTCCGTTTCGACTCGTGGTCGGACTGATCGCCGCCTTTGTGTTCTTTCCCGAAATGTGCGTCCTCGGCCTCCGCGCCATGTCACGGATGACGAATGTCGCGTCGTGGTGACAAGGTGTGAAAGTGCGAGGGTACAAAGGTGCGAACAGGCGATCTAACGCGATTTGGCCGCCAATCTTGTGACATTTAGGACGCGTTTTACTTTCTCACTCTTCACACCTTCTAACCCTTCACACCCCTTCGATGGCCGACGACCTTGGCCAACCACGGACAGAAGCCGCGACGCCGCGTCGCCGTCAAGAGGCGCGCGAACAGGGACAGATTGCGCTCAGCCACGATCTGTCCGCTGCGATCGTGTTGTTGACGTGCCTGGCCGCGTTCTGGTGGGCAGGGCGAGGGATTGCATTGCAGCTGCTGGGCGCCGTTCGCAATGCGCTCCATGAGCCGGCCAGCGCCGACTGGGGGGTCGGCCAGACGCTCATCACGGTCCACTGGCTGACGGGTCAACTGGCGGCGACAACGGGACTCATCGTCGGTGCGATCTTCGTCGTCTTGCTGATCGTCGGACTGGCGCAGGCCGGCTTTACGGTCTCCTTCAAACCTCTGGAAACCAACTGGGAACGATTGTCCCCGGTGAATGGCTGGACCCGGTTGCTCTCGTGGGACGGCGCCGTCCGCGGCATCTCGGCGCTCTTCAAGGTGTCGGTCGTTGCCACAGTGCTGGTGTGGTATCTCGGCGACCGCGTGCAGTTGCTGAGAATCCTGGGACAGAAATCACTCGGCCGCGGCATCGCCGCCGGCTGGCAGTTGACCCTGGAAACGGCGTTCGTCATCGCCGGCGGGTTCTTCGTGATCGGCGCCTCTGACTATCTCTATCAGTGGTTCCGCAATGAGCAGAAACTGAAAATGACCCGTGAAGAGGTCAAACAGGAGCACAGAGAGGACGACGGCGATCCGCACGTCAAGGCCCGCATCCGTCGGCTGCAGCGCGAAGCGGCCGAGAAGAAGATGATCCAGGACGTCCCCAAAGCGACGGTCGTTGTCACGAACCCGACGCACTTTGCGGTGGCGATCCGGTACGATCGCTACACGATGGCCGCGCCGATGGTCATCGCCAAGGGGAGCGACCGGTTCGCTCGCCGTATCGCCGACGTCGCCCGCCAGCATGGCATTCCGGTCCTGGAGCGCAAGCCGCTGGCGCGACTCCTGTATCGGTCCGTCAAGATCGGCCAGACGATTCCTCAGGAACTCTACCAGGCGCTCGCCGAAATCCTGGCCTACGTCTACCGGCTCAAACGGGCGTAGCGTCGCACGATCTCCCGGGCGCTGCGCAGACCGTCTACGGCCGCGCTGACGATCCCCCCCGCATAGCCGGCCCCTTCGCCGACCGGGTACAGTCCGCCGAATCCCGGCGCCTCGCGCGATGGATTGTCGCGATCGATCCGTACCGGCGAGCTGCCGCGCATCTCCGGCCCGACCAGCGTCGCATTCTTCAAAAACTCGCCGCGCCACTTGCGGTCCATGATCGGCAGACCGCTGCGCAGTGCAGCAATCACCGCGGGCGGCAACACCGATTGCAGATCGGCCGGCGTCACCCCGCGCGCGTACGATGACGGCAGCGCACTTTTCGACGGTGGACTCCGCCCCGCCAGAAAGTCTGCCGCCGATTGAATCGGCGCGAAGTAATTGCCGCCGCCGAGGGCGAACGCCGTTGATTCGAACCGCCGCTGCAACTCCACTCCGGCCAACGGGTGCGCGCTGCCAAACTCCTCCGGCTCCAGCGTCACCATGATGCCGCTGTTGGCAAATGGCGTATCGTGCCGCGAACGGCTCATCCCGTTCGAACAGAACATCCCCGGTTCCGAAATGCTCGGAATGACGATCCCTCCCGCGCACATGCAGAAACTGTAGACATCCCGTGCGCCCCGCGCCGTCAGCACGTAGTCCGCCGCTCCGAGCAATTCCAGGTACTCGGCTCGGCCGTACTTCCAGCGGTTCACTTGTTCCTGCGGCTGCTCGATCCGCAGTCCGAGTTGAAACGCCTTCGCCCGCATCGGCACACCCAGTGCGTGCAGCATCGCGTACGTGTCCCGCGCACTGTGGCCGATGCCGAGCACGACGTGCGCCGTCGCCTGATATCCGCTCGACGTGTGCACGCCACGGACCTGTCCTGCGGCAACTTCGAGACCTTCGAGCCGGCACCCGAACCGGTACTCCCCCCCCAGCGCCTCGATCTTTCGGCGAAAGTTCCGGCACAGCATCGGCAAGCGATTGCTGCCGAGATGCGGCCTGTGCTCATAGCGGATTGAGTCGCGCCCGCCGCACTCGACGAACGCCTGCAGCACCCAGTCAACGTCCGGTCCCGACATCCGACACGTCAGTTTGCCGTCGGAGAAGCAGCCTGCACCCCCCTCGCCGAACAGGTAGTTGTCTTCCGGGTCGTGCGGTCCTCCCGCATCAAAGGCGCGCACGGAGTGCACGCGCTCTTTGACCGGCTGGCCGCGCTCCAGCACCAGCGGCTGATACCCCTTGAGCGCCAGGTAATACGCTGCTGCGAGTCCGGCCGGGCCGGAGCCGACAATGACCGGCCGCAAGTCCAACGGCATTTCGCCCGGAGGCGGATCGTCGAAGTCTTCCGCGCGGTACTGATCGATATCCGCGTCGCCGGGCGCCGACGTCCAGTCCTCGGCCGGTGACTCGACGGCCACCGAATACACAAACCGCAGGTCGTCGCGCGCCCGGGCGTCGAGGCTTTTTCGCAGGATGCGCCACGTGCCCAGATCATTCACCCGCAGCCCGAGTCGTCGCGCGATCCGCGTGGGGAGTTCGGCTTCCGGCGCTTCGACCGGCAATCGGAGATTGTTGATTCGCAGCCACATGGCAGCCGGAAACGCACATCGAGCCGCCAGGATTCCCGGCGCAATCGCGCTGTCAAACGATGGTGACAAGTTCCATAACGGCCAATCCGCGGATCGGCCGGCGAGACGATTCTAAGCGAGCGCCCCGGAGATGTCCCGCTGCAGCGCCTGACCCTGCTCATACGCCAGCAGGCCGGCCCGCACCAGCTGATCGACCAACGCCGTCCGATCAGAACCGGCTGGCGAATGTGACCGCCTCGTCCACGCCGTGAGCCAGTTCCGCACTGACCGAGGCGCGCCTGCGGCGGCGACTGCCGGCAATTCTTCAGGTGGCTGACCGTCGCGGAGCAGCAGCACGCGGCCGGCGGCCGGATCGTCGAGCAACTGTCCCGTCGATCCGAGATACAACATTCCGAACTCGGGCAGCGGCACTCCGTCAATCGATTCGTACGGCGGCGCCCATTCGCCATCATACCACGTCACGCGCAACGACCGACGGTCTCGTGCCGCCGGAAATTCATACCGCACTGCCATCCCCGACGGGAATCCATCGCTGGCCGACGTAGTGCCTGCAGCCAGTACCGAGGTCGGCTGCTCCAAGCCGAGCGCGAACATCACCGGTCCCAGCACACGCTGTCCTTGCGCATGGAATGCCGCACGGTCTGCGCTGCACGACCAGCAGATCGCTTCCCGAACTGCACCGATCGTACCGGAGCCGAGCGCCGCCGCAACGCCCCCGCTCGCTTCCACGTCACGGAAACATCCAACCGTGTTGCCGGCGATCACCGGTGTTGCACACGCGCCGGCGGCGAAGGCCGCAGACCGACGCAGAAACTGGCGGCGCGAGTGCAGTCGAAGCATAGACGTCTCCACGGAGATCGAAGTCGTCACTGAACTGCCGATAGGAATCGCAGAGGTGTACCAGCGAATCGCGCGGGCGAACCACGGGGGGCGTTTTCGCCGATCACGTTCCGAGAATCAAGTCTGCGCGAGCCACTCCCGAAACAAAATTAGAACTCGCTCGCGCAATGCTTGACTGCGCCGCACAATCACACTCCAGCGCGCAAAAGAATCCGCGACAAATCCATCGAGCGCCGATCCGTCTCTCACAAATCTCTTCGCATGCGACGCATCACGTCGTCGTCAGCGTGTGCCACTGGCTTCGCCAGTGCGATTGCGGATTCGGCGACAAGCTGAATGGCCCGAGAATCGTCAATCCAGACACCAATCGACCAGGCAACCCGCACATCACAGGTTTAGCGGCTCCGCCGTACGCACCGTAAACGTCTTTCGCACCTTTTCCAGCACCTGCCATTCGGTTTTCATGCCGCGCGGAAACATCGCAAAATCACCGGCCTTGAGTTCGATCCGCTGTCCGTCGCTTGTGGTGACGATCACGTGTCCGGCGTGCACGTGGACAAATTCATCCCACACAAACTCCCAGGTGAACCGTCCGGGACTGCATTCCCACAATCCGCTCGATACCCGCTTGTCGTCGGATTGCACCAGCACGCAACCAAAGGCTTCCGGCCTGCCGTCCAGAATCGTCTCCGGCGCCAACGGCATCGGCGGCAGCGGTTCCCGCAACGCGCGGACGTGCCGGGGTGTGAGCGCACTCATCGCGGATCTCCGGTGAACAGAGAATTCGGCAGCCGTGGCGCAGGCGGAGCGCACGGGCAGCCCGTTGCACCATTCGATACGCGGATTGCGCCGCAGAAGCAAGCGTCCGAGGTCTGACCCTGGGCGTTCCGCCTTCAGGCGGCGGCAAGCGTCGCGAGATTTCGCACTACTGGATCAGGAAGCTGATCGGATGCGTCGCGGTTTTCCCGCTGTACTCGTCCTCGACCTTGAGCACCAGCGTGTACGGTCCGGGCGACAAGTACTGCGGCAGGTCAATCGTGTAGCTGTGGAAGTAATCGCGTCGGGGCGAACGGCAGACGTCCTCGGTCGGTGACAGAGCGTTTTGTTCCAGGACCTCTCCTTCGGCGCTGCCTCGTCGGATTTCAATGATCGACTTCAGGCGGGTCGTGAACTGTCCCTGTGGCGTCGGCCGGCTGGCGAAGTTCGACACCTCGGCGTACAGCAACACCGTCTGACCCGGTCGGAACGCATCCCGCTGCCAGCTTTCAAAGTTTCCGAAGCTGTTGATCTTGTAGCAGAAGCTGACGTTTTTCAGTTGCAATGCGGCCTGCTGCTCGAGGCGGCTCTGCGCGTAGTCCAGTTGCTGCAGCGTCAGCGCGGCGCGTTCCGCGGCGTCCGGCAGCGCCTGGCCGTCAAAATAATTCGACACCGCCCAGAACAGTGCCGTCCAGAACTCCTGCTCAGACGGATTGAGTCCCGGAATTGCGGCCTGCGCCCGCTGCGGCTCGTCCGCCATCAGGTACAGCATCCGCAGCCACACCTGTTGCTTGACGTAATCGATTCGTTCCGCGTCCGTCAGTCCAGGCTGACGCGCGGCAGCCTCGGCTTCCACCAGGGCGGTGAGTCGCTGCAACGCGTCCTGCCAGTATCCGCTTTGCAGCGTCGCCGAATTCAGCGACGAAGCGTCCGCCGTCGTTGGTGGCACGCCTGTCACCGGCGGCGACCCGAGACTGCGGCCCGGTTCCAGACGTCCGAAGCCGGTCGCAGAATCGACCGCGTTGGAGACTGCTCTCGGTTGATTCGGAGCAATCGTGGGCATCTCGAGCGGCGTGGTCTCAGGCGCTGGATTGCTTAACGAGTCCGGGGGGCGTGCGTCGGTCCGCGTCAGCAGCCCGTCGAAGCTGGTTCGCCGGGTCGGCGTCGAGGATTCCCGCGAGACGGATTTCCGGCCGAATGGCGAGACGCCTGCAACGTTTGACGACGGTGACGGGTCCGGGGCATTCAATCGTGCAGCCAGTCCTCCGCCGCCGGATCGTGGCGCGTCGGGGCTGCCGTCGTACGCTTCAAACTCCAGCCGCGGAGCCGAAGCGGTCGGCGGCGACGCCGAATGTCCGTTGCCGACAATCGAGCCGTCAGGGCTCGTCGCCGAGTGCTGCGCGAGTCCGCCTGTCGGCGCTGTTTCGCTCTTCGCCGCCTGCATCCGGCGTGCCTGCAACACGTGCGGCACCGACTCCGGCGGCAGCGACTGCAGTAATGCGAGCCACTGATCCCGCTCCGCCGGCGGACAGTCCTTGAGTTCGGTTTCGATGAGCATCATCGTCGCGGCGTCGAGCTTCCGCGCCGGTCGGGTCGCGGACAGTCCCGTTTCGCGGACGGGCGTCTTCGGTTCGTCGGACAGCGAGGCCAGGGGCGAATCGGGATCGGAACCCGGTTCTTCCTGCTCCGGAACCTCCTGCTCCGGCGGTTTCTTTCCGCTCTCCGTCGAGCGGAAGGCCGACATCCGGGAAAGCAGCGAATCACGGCCCGTGGAGGCCGTCACACAGCCGGTGCTGAGCAGCAGCAGACCGACGGCGGTGCGGCGAAAGGCCGGGCGCAGCGTCATGACGGCATCCTTGCACGACGAAGCGGAAAACGACGGTGATTCACGCGAGGGCCCGGCGCGAAACGGCCGCTCTCGCTGGGAGATCGGGGGAGCTGGTAGGGGGGAATGGGGCGGGGAGGCTAGTCGATGCCTGTTTTCCCCACAAGACCGGGTTCTGTTGCAGGGAGGGCGGGTCCGGGGTCTGTCACAATTCTGCCGGACGGTTGGATATCCGATGGGGTTTAGCGTTGATCCCGGCGCGCCGGGTTGTCTATCGATCCGCAAATCCGGCCATTTCTTTGCCACTCCGCCAATTTGCCGGTTCTTCGACTGAAAACCGACGACCGACGACCGAAAACCCCCAAACCCATTGGCTTTCCGTCGCCG
This sequence comes from Planctomycetaceae bacterium, assembly GCA_046349775.1. Taxonomy (GTDB): domain Bacteria; phylum Planctomycetota; class Planctomycetia; order Planctomycetales; family Planctomycetaceae; genus JAEUIG01. The sequence goes on from JAXMBS010000023.1 coordinate 49,469, forward strand.
GCTGCGATAATCTCTCCCGCGAGGGGAGTGAAAGGCTATCTCCCGTACGGTGATGCCGTACGAACCGGGTCAGGCGGGAAACCGAGCAGCCCTAAGTATCGTGCACTCAGGTGTGCGCGGAGGTAGCCTTTCACTCCCTTTGTGCTGCGCGGGGTGAAAAGTGCGAACGGTCGAAAGTCGGGCGGCGGCGAGTAGGCTGGGTCGAGACCCAGCTGGATTGTGCGCTGCCAATTGTTGAAGGTGTCAACAAAGAACGAGTGCTTCGCAAAGCTGGGTCAAGACCCAGCCTACAATCGCCTCTCCACTCACATCTTCTCGGCGACGCGAATTCCCAGCAGCGACAGTCCGCGCTCGATCATGCGGCCGGTCAGGTCTACCAGCAGCAGCCGGCTGGTGCGTGTCGCCTCGTCATCGGCCTTGAGTACCGGGCACTGCTCGTAGAACGTCGATAGCACGTTCGCCGTTTCGAACAGGTATTGCGTGAGCTGGTTCGGCCGGTAGTCTTCCGCGACGGCCGCCAGCGCTTCGGGGAACCGCGCCAACTGCAGCGCCAGCGCGCGCTCCGCCGGCGCTGTCAACCGGATCGCATCCTGTTGCTGACGTAGTGCCGCTCGATCGACGCCACCTCGCCGCAGGATGCCGCAGATTCTTGCGTATGCGTACTGCATGTATGTGGCCGTATCGCCGGTCTTTGCCAGCATCTTCTCCCAACTGAAGACGTAGTCGCTCTCGCGGTTGTGTCGCAGATCGGCGTACTTGATGCCTCCGAGCCCGACGATCTCCGCCACCGACTGCCGGGTGGCGTCGTCCAGTTCCGGCGCCGGCTGGTCGCGATCATCCTGCTTGGCGTTGTCGTTTTCATCGACAATCCGCCGCGCGGCCGCGACCGCCTCGTCCAGCAGGCTCTCGAGGCCGACAGTATCCCCCGCGCGCGTCTTGAACGGCCGCCCGTCCTCGCCCATGACGGTTCCGAACATGACGTGCTTGAACTCCGTCTGCGTGTAGCCCCACTTGCGGGCCGTCGCAAACAGCAGATCGAAGTGTTCGCTCTGCCGATCATCGACGACGTAGAGAATCGCGTCTGCCTTCAGCTCCTGTTCGCGGTATGCAATCGTCGCCAGGTCTGTCGTGCCGTAGGTGTAGGCCCCGTCGCTCTTGCGGATGATCAGTGGCGCGTCGTTCCCTTCGACGAACACGCACAGAGCGCCGTTGCTTTCGGTGGCGAGGCCCTGTGACTGCAGATCCTCGATCACCTTCGCCAGCCTTGGCTGATACCAGCTTTCTCCGAGCTTGAGGTCAAACGAAATGTCGAGCCGCCGGTAGATCTTGTCGAGCGCGGCCAGGCACTGCGGCAGAAACACCTCCCAGAGCCGCAGATTCTCCGCATCTCCCGCATGCAGCTTCGCCGTCTCGTCCCGCGACCCGCGTGCGATGTCGGGATGTGCATCCGCTGCGATCTTGAGCGCAGGATCCTCTTCCACGGCGGTGATCTTCTTCAGCGCCGATGCCAGCTCCTCTTCCGCACCCGTCACATCGCTCCGCAGTTTCTTGATCGCCTTCTTCTGCTCCTTCGGATCGACATCGGACCGGGCCTCGCCGGCGACCAGCGCCTGGTTCCGAGCGACGAGCGTCACTTCCAGTTGTGGCACCGCACGCTTGGCTTCGTGGTACTCGCTCAGCGTATTCACCCGCCGATACAGCCGCGCCAGCTCGGCGACCGCATCCCGTTCGTACGCGGCGCGATCGAGGAAATGCTTGTAGCCGTAAATGATCATTCCGAACTGGGTGCCCCAGTCGCCGAAATGATTGTCGCTGATGACCGTATGCCCCAACGCCCGTAGAATCCGGCAGAGCGCATCGCCAATCACGGTGCTCCGCAGGTGGCCGACGTGCATCGGCTTCGCCACGTTGGGAGACGAGAAATCGACGACATACCGCCGCGGCTTCGCCGCCGGACCGACACCCAGCCGGTCATCCGCCGCCGCGCTGTTAATGACCGACTGCAGCCAGTCGTCGCGCAGCTTCAGATTGATGAACCCCGGCCCGGCCACTTCCGGCGGCACGCACAGATCCGCCACATCGAGACGCTCGACGATCTGCTGCGCGACGTCTCGCGGCGGCTTGCCGAGCTGCTTCGCCAGCGGCATCGCACAGTTCGCCTGAAAGTCGCCGAACTTTGTGTCCTGCGCCGGCCGGACCATCGCTGCAAACGGACCAGCGTCCGGGGTCTGTGTCGACAAGGCCGCGGCGAACCGCTGGCGCAGCTCAGCAAGGATGTTCATGCGCCGATGAATACGCACTCAGCGACCGGAATGCAATCACCCGCCTAGTACTCCGTCTATCTCTATCTGTCAGGCGGTCCACTAGCCCGAAGCGCTAGCGAGGGCGGAGGATTGCGAGGCGGGACGCCCTTGCTGGCGCTACGGGCTAGTGAGTTCACCTGACAGACAGCGCTGGCCAGATCACTAGGTCAGGCTTCGCCTGACACAATCCGCGTCCGATCGACGAAAGACCGTCGCAGACCGACGGAGACGCAATACGTCTTGCACAGCATGAACTACGCGGCGTCGTCCTCATCCACAAACCGGTCCACCAACTCCGTCCAGTCGACGCGCGGCGCGTCGCCCCACAGATGTTCCAGGTCGTACAGACCACGGGCCTCGTCCGTGAACACGTGCACAATCACGTCGCCGAAGTCCTGCACGATCCACTTGCTCGACTCGACCCCTTCCACACCGCGAGACTTCGAGCCGTAGCGCTTCAGCGTGCGCCGCACTTCGTCCGCAATCGCCGCCATTTGCCGGCGGCTGTTGCCCGTACTGATGACGAAGTAGTCGAAGAGTGGTGTGATCCCGGTCAGATCGAGGACGATCGTGTCCTTCGCACGAAGATCATCGCAGACCTTGGCAGCCAGACACGCATGCTCCAGGCTGCGAGACGTCGTAAGAGTGGCGGTGCTCAACGGAGATCAGTGGGCTAGTGCGGCGGACCGGCCGCCATCCGGGAGCCGATTCCAGCAGTCAGGTCAGTATGACTGTCGCACGACTCCGCAAACGCAACTCCTCATCTGGACCCGTTTGCCCGGTTTACGGTTCGGCGTCCACCGTCGCAACCGGCCGTGGCAAACTTGATCCCTGCATCACCATGTTCGCCACTCGCGGCCGAACGTCAACCTCGGATTGATGAATTCCCGGTCAATTACGTGCGACTCCGACCGACCCGCCGGAATTTTCTGGACGCCGGACCTCCCACCTGTAATCGACCCCATTCTGTCCGACTTCCGACCTCCGGACTCCTCCGCCCTCACCCCGCCCAATACGTTCGATCCAGTGTCCGATAGTTGATCGCTTCGCTGAGATGGTGCGCCATGATCTTCGCGCTGCTATCGAGGTCCGCGATCGTCCGTGCCACGCGTAGAATCTTGTCGTGGGCCCGCGCCGACAGGCCCATCTCGTCCATCGCGCTCTTGAGCAGCGACTCTGCGTCCGTTTCGAGCTGGCAGAACTTCCTGATCTGACGCGGCGCCATCGTGCCGTTCGTCATTCCGGAATGTTCGGCAAACCTTTCTTTCTGCGCGGCACGGGCCGCGATCACCTGCTCGCGCATCTGCGCGCTGCCTGTCCCCGCAGTCGTGTCCGACAACTCCCGGAATGGCACCGCCGGCACCTCGATATGAATGTCGATCCGGTCCAACAACGGTCCGCTGATCCGCGACAGATATCGCTCGATCTGCGTCGGGCTGCAGTTGCAGTGCCGCTTGGGATCGCCGCGAAACCCGCACGGGCACGGGTTCATCGCCGAGACCAGCATCAGGTTCGCCGGAAACGTGACGCTCCCCATCGCCCGCGAAATCGTCACGGAGTTCTCCTCCAGCGGCTGACGCAGGACTTCCAAAGTGCGACGATTGAACTCCGGCAGCTCGTCCAGAAACAGCACTCCGTTGTGCGCCAGCGAAATCTCCCCCGGCGTCGGCACGCTGCCGCCGCCGACCAGACCTGCCTCGCTGATCGTGTGATGCGGCGGACGGAACGGACGCGTCAGCAGCAGCGACTGACCGTCCGGTAAGCGCCCCACCGCGCTGTAGATCCGCGTCGTCTCTAGGCTCTCTTCCGGCGACAGGTCCGGCAGGATTGTCCCCAGCCGCTGCGCGAGCAGTGTCTTCCCGGTCCCAGGTGAACCGATCATCAGCAGATGGTGCCTGCCCGCCGCAGCGACCGTCACCGCGCGCTTCGCCGATTCCTGACCTTTCACGTCCGCGTAATCAACGGGGTATCGCCCGTACTCCCGGACCGCCTCCTTCCAACTGAACGGCGTCGGCTCGATCTCGAGTTGTCCGCTATAGAACCCCACCGCCTCCGCCAGCGAACCGACCGGAATAACCTCGATCCCTTCGACCACAGACGCCTCGCGGGCATTCGCCACCGGCACGACCAGCCCGCGGCGACCGTCTCGCTGGCACTGCAGCGCCATCGACAGCACGCCCTTGATCGGCCGCACCGCGCCGTCCAGCGCCAGTTCGCCGACGCAAGCGTAGGCGTTCAACTTCTCCGATGACAATTGCCCGCTGGCCAACAGGAAGCCCAGCCCGATCGGCAGGTCGAACGACGCCGCGTCCTTTGGAAAATCCGCTGGCGACAGATTAATCACGATTCGGTCCGTCGGCCGCGTGTACCCGCTGTTGACCAGCGCACGCTCGATCCGATGCGTGCTCTCTTTCACCGCTGCTTCGGCCAGACCGACGAGAATCGTCTTGGGCATCGCCGCCGGTGAGATGTCGACTTCCACCTCGACCGGGCGGGCATCGATGCCGTACAGCGAATACGTGAGCAGCTTGGCAAGCATGGCCCTGGCCAGTCTCGTGCGACACAAAAGGCCGCGCGAACGGCCCAAGGTGAACACATTATCAGCAGAGACCGAACACGATGCAACTCAGTCATCCGATGACTCAAACAGAAGCAGGTCGGGAAACTTCATCCGTCAATCTGCATGCGTGCGGTTCAAAGTCCACTTTGTGTCCTTCGGCGACCTTCTCGGCAACACTTTTTGCGCAGATGAATGGTTTCAATGTGAACACCTGCTCGTTCACGAGACGCGAAGATCCAGCAGCGCCATTTCGTGAAGATCGCTCGCGGCCGTGACCTCGGGAAACGTTCGGTTCCACGTCAGCACCGCCAGCACGGCTTGTCGACGACACCACTCAAACAACACCCGAAACGGCGGCGTAAAATCCTCCCGGTCCGCGACCATCCTCCGCGTGACCTCCTCCGACGACACCCACTCCAGCTCCGCAATTTCATCCGAATCCGGCACCGGCGTCGCATCGGTCCGCTTGCCGATGTAGAGGTACGTATGCTCGTTCGCCGTCTCGGCACTGGCTGGAAACTTCGCCGCGAAATCCAGCAGCGCCCCGCAGTCCAGTTCTTCTTCCAGTTCCCGCACTGCCGCCGTCGCATAATCCTCGCCCACCGCCAGATGTCCCGATGCCGAGGATGTGATCCGCAACGGGTACTCATCTTTCTGCGTCGACCGGCGATGCAGCAGCAGTTCGCCGCGAATTGAACACGAGAATATGCACCGCCCGATGCAACTGATCCGCGCGCATGCACCTCGCCGCACGCTTGCCCTGACCGATCACGCGGTCGTCCTCGTCACACACATCGAACAGTTCGTGAGGGTCGGTGGCAGGCATGTACAGTGGCCAGAGGTCAGGGCCAGACAGGAACCAGGAGTCGAATTCAGGTCTCGTCGGCTAGCCCTCTTTATCCATTCGACATTTGGACATTCCCGCATTCCTTAACATTCATCCGCTTTCCGCTTTCGGCTCTCCGCTTTCAGATGATTCCACGCAGCGGCCCGCCCGGTGCTCCGAGCCGATCGACTCGCCGCGCCACTTCCGCATCAGCCACCAGTGGCGGTGCATGCTGCGGTTTGATCCGGGCGTCGATGACAAGTGGACCGCGGCAGCCCCAATGCTTTTGCTCGATGAACGCACCGCCGCCATCAATGTCGACCGCCGGGTTTGAGCGGGTGAACGTCACCCACAGGAAATTGTTCAGCGTCCGGGCCACGAACTCGCTGTCATCCACCAGCACGATGAGCGGGATGTTCCACAGCGGATGCTCCGGAACGAGCGCGCGACAGAATCGCTCCAGGGCACCGGCGGCGTTTGTTCCCGAATCCTGCTGCACAACGCGCGGTCCCTGCACGGCCACAACTCCAGGAAGACAGATCCGCGGCTCGCGAAAGCCTTCCGGGAGCTGCATCCCCGGCGGAAGTTCGCGCGGCAGCTCGCGCCGCGGCGCGCCCGCTGCCGCGATCACCAGCTTGGATCCGGCGTTCAGCCCCGTCCCGGAGTAGTCCAGCGTGTCGATCGTCGTCCGCGTCTGAAAATGCAGATCGCGCGACCAGTCCACGCGACGTAGCACATGTTGGAAGAACGCGCCGATATCGTGAATGTCGAGCTGCGGATCGTTTTCGCCGGCCGCGATGAACAGGTACTTCGCCAGCGACAACTGACCCTGCCCCAGGATCGCGTTCGCCTGCGTCAGCAGTTCCTGCGGCACGCGCTCGGCCGCGTACGGCACATACCGCTCACTGCCGATAGCCAGCAGCAGCGGATGCACACCCGCCGCATCGACGGCATGCACGGCCTGCACGCCCGGCAGCACAGTCGGGATCACAGGCCCGGTGATCTCGTGGATCAGGGCACCAAACGCCGTGTCCTCCTGCGGCGGTCGGCCGACGACCGTGAACGGCCAGATCGCATCGGCCCGGTGGTAGACCTGCTCGACATTCAAGACCGGGAAGGGATGCGCCAGGCTGTAGTAGCCGAGGTGATCTCCGAACGGTCCCTCGGGGAGCTGACGCGTCGGATCAACCGTCCCCGTGACGCAGAAGTCCGCATCGGCCGCGATTGGTAGTCCACCGGGTCGTCGGATCATCCGCACGCGTCGGCCCCCCAGCGCTCCGGCGAACAACAACTCTGGCAGCCCTTCTGGCAGTGGCATGATCGCCGCCAGCGTCAGCGCCGGCGGTCCGCCGACGAAGATGTTCACCCGAAACGGCGTCCCGCGCGCCAGCGCATGCGCATGATGCACACCGATCGTCCGCTGAATCTGGTAGTGCAGCCCGATTTCTCGGTCGGGGGCGTACCGTCCTCCCGAAAGCTGGATGCGGTACATCCCCAGGTTGGATTTGCGCCAACCCGGCGCTTCGGCATCCTCGCTGTAGACAATCGGCAGCGTCACGAACGCGCCGCCGTCATCCGGCCAACACTGCACCTGCGGCAGCGCCGAAATCGTCGTCGCGTGCTCGACGACCGGTCCACTCGCGACAAACTTCGGCTGCATCGCCCACGCCGTTGGCAGCGCTCGGGCGGCCTGCAGCGGGTGTCGCAGCGCCTCGGTCGGATCAATTTTCAGATCGACCAACTGTCGCACGCGCTCCAGCGTGTGCCGAAACAGAAACCGGGCCCGGTCAATCGTCCCGAACAGATTGCTGACCATCGGGAACCGACTGCCCCTCACTCGCTCGTACAGGATCGCCGGACCGCCCGCGTCATACACGCGCCGATGAATCTCCGCCGCCTCCAGCCGCGCATCGACCTCATCCGGAATCCGGACCAGTTGCCCGGTCCGCTCCAGATCATCGACCGCTTCGCGGAGACTGCGATAGGACATGTGGGAGAGGGTCAGTGGCGAGAAGTCGGGCGTGAGAACCGTGTCAGGACGGGGCTTGGAATTCTATCTTAGAGCTGATTCTACAGTGTCCTGCGGAGTTATAATGTGTGACACTGTTCGTGCCATGCGAACGTTCAAATGGATCGAATGGAACCTGGAGAAGATCTCGTCACACGCGCTTTCCGTAGATCAGGTTGAGGATGCCTTTGATCGCGTTCTCAAATTGGAAGAACGGTCCGACGGGTCATTCCAGATGTATGCGGAGACAGCATCCGGACGACGGATCTGGGTCATCTGGCGTTATGATCGAGACGAGCCAGAATTTTCTGGAATCGTTGAGGACTTGGAATATCCCCCGATCTTTGTAATCACGGCGTATTGAACGGCGAAAAACCATGATCGGAAGACCTCACGATCAACGCAGTCCGGCCCGGAAAAAGCTCGACGAGCAAATCGCGGGCGAGCCGCCGCTGTCGCCGCCCGACTTGCCCGCCGATGCAATCCCCAAGCCGCTCGAAGCACACTTGGCGATGCGCCGGCGGCCAATCGCCATTGCCGGTATTGTCGAGAACGGAGTCGTCCGTCCGGAGGATCCGACAGTGCGGCTGCCGGAGCATTCACGCGTGATCATTGTCGTCGCGGAGTGATCACTTACTCCACCCAATAGCCGCCGCGGGTATGGTCGAACCGCGCCGCCTCACCCCGTGCGTTCGTGTCAATCCGCCCGTCCTGGAACACCGTGCGCCCGAGCACCCACGTGCGCACCGGCCAGCCGGTCAGCGTCGTCCCGTGCCACGGGCTCCAGCCGCTCTTCGTGACCTGCTCCTCGTTTCGGATCGTGGCAGACTTTTGCAGGTCGACCAGCACCAGGTCAGCGTCGCATCCCTCGGCGATCCGCCCCTTGCCGACGATGTCCCACACCCGCGCCGGCGCGTCGCACATCCACTGCACGACTTGCTCCAGCGTGCACAGGCCGCGGTGCGCCGCATCAAGCAGCAGCGCCAGCGAGTTCTCCACCGCCGGCAATCCCGATGGCGACTGCGGATACGGCTTCCGCTTTTCTTCCAGCGTGTGTGGCGCGTGATCGGTTGCGATCACCTGAATCGCGCCGCTGCGCAGCGCTTCCCACAGCGCGGCATTGTCGGCCGCCGTCTTGATCGACGGATTCATCTGCACGAGTGAACCAAGCCGCTCATAATCGTTGATGTTGAAGAACAGATGATGCGGACACGCTTCGGCCGTGATGTACGAGCCTCGATGCGAAGCGAGAAATCTCGCCTCGTCCGCCGTCGACACATGCAGCACGTGAAACCGATGCCGGTGCCGCTCCGCCAGATCGACCGCCCGCTGTGTGGCAATCAGTGCCGCCCGGTGATCACGGACGCGGGAGTGGTCGGCATACGTCTTCCCACCGTCGAGCGCCGCCGCATTCGCGCGGACGGTCGCTTCATCCTCGCAATGGGCGCAGATCGGCAACTGCGTCTCGGCGAAAATCCGCTCCAGCGCCTCCTGCTGGTCGACCAGCAGATCGCCGGTGCTTGACCCGATGAAGATCTTGATCCCCGGTGACGGCGCGTCGAGCCCGCGCAGCTCGTCCACATTGTTCGGCGTCGCGCCGAGGTAGAACCCGTAATTGACGACACACTTCGACGCCGCCAGCGCCAGCTTGTCCGCCAGCGCCGCGCGCGTGGTCGTCGTCGGCTTCGTGTTCGGCATCTCCAGAAACGTCGTGACGCCCCCCTTGGCGCACGCGAGGCTGCCGGTGTGCAGGTCCTCCTTGTGCGTCAGTCCCGGCTCGCGGAAATGCACCTGGTCGTCAATGACTCCCGGCAGCAGATGCAGCCCCGACGCGTCGACCGTTTCATCGGCCCGCGCCGTCCGCGGCGGATCGATCGCGAGAATTCGAGAATCTTCGACAAGCACATCGGCGCCGCGCGTAACGGCGGGAAAGACACACGTTGCGTTCCGAATCAAGATGCGTGGCATGCGCAGCAGGGCTCCCGCTGCATGCTAACGGAGCAAGCCATCAGCGGTCAGCCGTCAGCGGTCAGAAAGGTGCTGACGCAAGCGAGCCGTGTGCCGGACAGTGGAGGGGACCGTCTACACCCGGAGAACGCAACGACAACTGTCCGAAACACCCTTTCTGACCGCTGAGAGCTGACATCTGACTGCTTCAAACACAAACCGCCGCTGCTCTCGGAGGGGGTGGAGAGCAACGGCGGCGTTGAGCGGGCGTCGCGCGCGACGCAGAGGACATGGTCTCAGATCGCGCAGGGAAATCGGGTCCGACGCGACGAACGGAACAGAGAGGGGAAGTTCCGATGCGCCACGGGGGACACACGTCGCGATGCGACGCCTGTCTAATCACATCGGCGGCCCCGCACTCATTCCGCGGCGAATTCCGCCGCGTTGCGGCTGCAACAATTGACGCTGACGCAGCGGGTGTGCGACTCTCACCGCTCGGGACGGGAATGACGGCTCCCGTCGATCGGCGGCCGGACCCCGCACCGGGCGGCATGCAGCGGAGAGATCTTTCGTTGGAACTCGAATCGCGTTCGTCGTTTCTGAATCTGGCCGGCCTCATTCAAGGGGGGCTGTTGCTCGGGTCGCTGGTCCTGATCGAGCTGTTCGACCTGCCCGTGTGGGACCGGTTGCACTGGTCTTGGCGGGACTGCGGGTGGGGACTGCTCGCGACACTTCCAATGATTGCCGTGCTGGCCGGCGCCGGACGCCTGCGGCGGCTGGTCGGCGACTTGATCGGCAAACCCCTGTCGCTGTGCACCTGGTACGACCTCGTCCTGATCGCCGCGCTGGCGGGCGTCGGAGAGGAACTGCTGTTCCGCGGTGTGTTGACCGTGTGGATTGGACGGATCGATCCGTGGACCGGCGTGATCGCCGTCAACGTGATCTTCGCCCTGCTGCACGCTGTCACCCCCGCCTACTTCGTGCTGGCGGCCGCCTTTGGTTTCTATCTGTCCTTTCTGGCCGAGCAGCCCGGCGCTCCGAATCTCCTGCGGCCGATCATCACGCACGCCGTCTATGATTACATCGCGTTTCTATGGATCGTCCGCGAATACCGCATGCGCAAGTCTGACCCTCCCATCTCCGACTTCTGACCTCCGAACTTTGACTGGCCCCTGACGTCTAACCTCGCTCCGTCCGCCGTTCCCACCTTGGAGAACCGGTGGAAATCGGCGGTTTTGAGGCGTATCATCCCGCTCAAGTGGTCGCGCGACCCGGTTTCTCCGGTCCAGTTTCGGTCTCCACAACGATGCCCACCGTCAAGTTTGTCAACGAGAAGAAGTCGATCGACGTCCCCGACGGCGCCAACCTGCGGCGCGAAGCGCTGAAGAACGGCGTCCAGCTCTATTCCGGCATCCACAAGTACGTCAATTGCATGGGATTCGGGCAGTGCGGCAGTTGCCGCGTGCACGTCACCAAAGGCGAGGACAACGTCAGCAAGCCCGGCCTGCTGGAAAAGTTGCGGCTGCTCCTGGGCCCGTTGACGTTCTTTCAGCGGATCGGGAACGAGAAACGGCTGAGACTGGCCTGCCAGGCGCGGGTGCTCGGAGACTGCGAGGTCCAGACTCATCCGCCGCTGGTTCCGCCGGCGGAAGAGAAGTTCTGGAATTGACGCGGATCAGATGGTCTTGGTGGAGATGCTGCCATGGACCCGCTCGCCTTAATGTCAATCGCGTTCTTGGTAGCGGCGCTGGTCAACCTCGCTGACTGGGCATTTGTGCGACGCGGCATGCCAATCGTTGTCCCTCGGCGACGTAGCGCCCTTTCTTATCTCTACATGGCGTGGGCAGTGCTGACTTGTGCGACCGCAGTTGCCGTACTTCTTCGCTGGGTCCCGTCAGCAAGCATGCCCTGGGTTGCAATGCCACCACTACTCCTTCTGCAGGCATTCTCTGTCTGGATGCGGCACAAACCGAACTCGGTGCAGGGTTAATACTGCCCTGCGGCATCATCAGTCATAGACTCCTGCGAAGCCCGACTGGCTCACCCCCACGCGTCCCGGCATCGCACGCCGCACGTCTCGACGACCGCTCCCGATACGCCGAAGTCGTCGCTTCCAGATCGATCGCCGCCCGCCGCCAGCAGGCCGTTCGCAGCGTCCGTGCGCGTTCGACGATCCGTCCCCTTCGATGTAGTGGTCTATCACGACCGCATCTGCCACGTCCACAATACGGCTAAGAATCTCGTCGGCTCGGCAATCGGCGGCAGCGTTGCGACCGTCACGACGGTGAAAACGCAGTCCGCACGCTCGCCGCACGCCGCGAGTCGCTGCTCCACCGGGCTGGCTGGTGGCAATCCCGGCAGTTGATCGCGGTCCGACTCGATGGAAATGTGCACTCGCAGCTGGCAACAACCTGACAGCTCGGCGGCAATTGCGGCCGCCTGTCCCGTCACCAGGTGCAGGTGCGTCTGCAGAATCAGCGTATCCAGCGGCTGCTCGAGCATCGCCCGCAGCACGGACGTCACGCCGAACTTGCATCCTGCGGCACAAACAGGTCGGTCGCACTGGAACAGAAGATCGCAAACATAGCCCTGCGTGCGCGCCTTCCACGCCGCTTCGCGTGCAAACGACTGTCGATACGCGTCCGCCGCATTCGTGCGGACTTCGAGGAAAGCTCCCCCATTGTCGGCCGCGTGTCACCCATGCGTTGTGCTGCACGTAACAGCCGACCGCACGGCGCGTTGCCGAACGTGCACCGCGATACGGCTGCAGCGAGTGCGTCGCCACCGGCCCCAGGTAGCCGCCGGTCCGTGTCAGGATCTCGTCAACGGTGACTTCGCTCAGCTCAAGTGACACGCACGCATATCCACAGACCACGCTTTTCAAGTACCACGAGATGCGGACAGTTGCCGCATCCGCCTGCGGCCGTTAAGGTCGATCTTAACCTATTCTTAACATTTGGTTCCGGCCACGAACCAGGCACCTTCCGGCCAACCAGACAGGGGGCAGAATGCTGCGCTTCTTTCAGGGATTCCTGTGCGTTGCCACGCTGTCGGCGACTGCGTCCGCCGGAGAATTTCGCGTCCTCCCTTATATTCAGAATCCCGCGCCGGACGCCATGACCGTCCGCTGGCTCAGTGAATCGGCCACTCCCGGAGTCCTTTCGATCAAGCTGCCGGACGGCGACAAACAATTGAAATCGACGCCCGTCGCCGCCACGGCCCTCAGCTACAGCAAGTTTGCCGAAGAGCCCGGCGGTCCGCATCCCTCCGTGCCCTATCTGCAGTCCGTCCGCATCACCGGACTGCAGCCCGGCACCGCTTACCCCTATGAAGTCACCCAGGGGAATGAAACGCACGGCGCGACTCTCCGCACGACGCCGGCCGCCGATCAACCGATACGCTTCCTGGTTTACTCGGATTCGGAAACCGAGCCCGAATCCAGCACCAGCGGACCTGTCGACTGGCCGGTGGGGGCCAACTCGAATCGCCCGCCGCACATCAAGAAGTATCTCGTCGACCAGACGATCGGCTATCGCGAAAACCTGAAGCTGATGCAGTCGCGCCACCCCAACTTCATCTCGATCGTCGGCGACCTCGTCGAGACCGGGGGCGAACAGCGCGACTGGGACGAATTCTGGCGGCACATTGCTGGCGACTATGGGTGGATCGCCGGCAGCGTGCCGATTCTGCCTGCCATTGGCAACCACGAGAACTACGCTGGCGCGGGCGGCGGTTACACGGTCGAAGGTGCGCTCTATTCAACTGCCAAATACCTCACGTACTTCGATGTCCCAGACAATGGCAATTCGGACCCGAAGTTCCGCGGCCGTTACTACCGCATCGACTACGGGCCGATCACGCTGATCGCGCTCGACTCCAGCGACGGACTGCCGCACAAGACGGTTTCCGACACCAATCACAATCTCGAGCCCGGCGCGGCGCCGGACTTCAATCCCGGCTCCGAACAGTACGTCTGGCTCAAGCAGCAACTGGCCGATGCGCAGCAGAAGAGCCGGTTCACCTGCGTCCAATACCATCACACCGCCTACGGCTCAGGTCCGCACAGCGTACCGTTCGGCCAGCCGGGCTTCTCCGGGCAGTCCGGAATCGCGATGCGCGTCCTGCAACCGCTGTTCATGCAATATGGCGTGGATGTCGTCTTCAAGTGGCACGATGAGCTGGATGGAACGGTTCCCCGTCACCGGCACGGAAGCAGCGCCGACGGATCACAGCGGGAACACGATTCCAGTAGCCTACGATTCCGGATCGGCGGCGATTGCTGCGCGGCCTGAGCAAGCGTCTGAAAATCCTGCCCGGCAATTCCCCAAAAATGACGATGCACTGGAAGTCTGGGAGGGAGAACACCTCGTCTCGGGCGGAAAGCATCACGGACATCTGGAAGCGAATGTGATGCCCGACGACAAGGGCTGGACGATGCAAGATCGAGCCTGTCCAGTTGTTCCTCACCGACGCTGGTGGCAGCGACCGGCTGGAACGCCGGGTCTACGACGACGTCGTCGTCATTACTGAACAAAGATGATCGCGGCAATCGTTGTAGAACCACGGAATACAGGGAAATCACGGAAAAAGGTCTACCGCGAAAGAGGCGAAAAAGGCGAAAGACGCTGCGACGGCGGTCGACTCCGTGAACAGGCCTTTTCCGCTTCTTCCGCGTATTCCGTGGTTCCCCCTCGTCTTTCTTTAGCGTTTTTCGCTGTTTTCGCGGTTCTTCTTCCCATCGGCCGATGCGGCTTCTATTCCGCGGCCCCCCGGGAGGCCGTATAGTGGACGCCGCAGCGGAGGTTTTCCCCTGGGACTTGCAGAAAGTCCCAACAATTGGACCGCGCCATGCGTAAGTTAGGCCGCACACCAGTCGGACAATTGCCGATGGCGGTCGGACAGCAACTGCGAGCGGAAGAACTGACGGCAGCCCTGGACGGGGGCGCGCCGGTCAGTGACGCTCGCCTGGTTGAGGACGCCCGCCAGGGAAGCAGCGATGCCTTCGGCCAGTTGGTCCGGCGGTATGAGCGTCGGTTGCTGCGGGTCATTCAGCGGTTTGTCCGGGATCCGGACATGGCCGAGGATCTCGCCCAGGAGGCCTTCCTCCGGGTCTACGAGCGCCTCGACCAGTACGATGCGTCGCGACGGTTCGGCCCCTGGTTGTTCCGGATCGGCGTCAACGTGACGCTGGACTTTCTGCGCCGGCGGAAGCGCCGTATCTGGGGACTGTTGTTCACGGATGCCCACCGCGACCGCTGGCCGGACCCCCCGGCCGCCGATCAACGGGGCGAACTGGATCTGCGACAGGAAGTCTGGCAGGTCATCGAGCAGTTGCCTGAGAAGTATCGAATTGTCCTGGTCCTGCGGGATCTCGAAGGGTTCTCGACCTCTGAAATTGCCGCCATCCTCAGCCGCCGCGAGGCGACGATCCGCTGGCGGCTGGCGGAGGCGCGAAACCGGTTTCAGGCAGTGTGGGAACGTCGCCACGGCACGACGGCCGCGGCGAATGCGTGAAGTCAGGGACGGGCGTGGCACTTCCGAGTGAGTTGTGGAAATGAACTGTCGTCAAGCCAGAATCGAACTCGCCCTGTGTGTCGGCGACGATTTGCCAGACGCAACTCGGCGCGAGAACCTGCGCCGGCACGTGGTCCAGTGCCCCGGGTGTCGGGCGCACTACAAGCGGCTGCGGGGCACTCTGCAGATGCTGGAGTCGTCCGACGGTGATTGCACCTACGATGTCGGCGGCAGCCTGTGGCCGCAGTTGTCCCAGCGGATTCGGCGGATGGAGGAAACTCCCGAGCCGACCGGCCGATTCAATGGCTGGATGCCCTTCGTGGCAGTGACCGCCGCCTGCGCCTTGCTGGTCGTGGTCATGGACCTGCAGACATCGGGCGTCGCTCCCGGAACGGACACTCACGGCGCTGTCGCCCGTGACTTCTGGGGGAGTTCCGCACTGATGCCGTCGCTCACGGAACGTGCGGAGCATGACACCTTCCTGCCGACGCAGCTCCGGTCCCGTTCCCCGCAGCACGTTTACGCGTTGGAATCCGCTGACGGCAATCGCGCACAGCCGCTCCAGGTCGTTCCTGAGGAACGTCCGCTCGCTGCCGAGAATCACTAAGTCCGATGCCGCTGTTTGAATTCCGCTGCTCTGACTGCGGTCACATCGTCGAGATCCTCGCGCGCCGCGACGAACGTCCGGCGTGTCCCCGGTGCGCAGGCAAAAAGCTGGAGCGGCTGATGAGTGCCACCGCCGTCGGCGCCCAGTCGCGCTCGCTGCCGATCACGGGCGGCTGCCCGCCGATGGAAGCCGGTCCCTGTGGTCCCGGCTGCTGCCGCCTCCCGTAGCACAAACGTCCTCGTTTGCGCGTCCCCGAGCCGGAAGCGTCAGCGCCCGGAGCGACACGGCTCAACGTCCCAGTGCCGCCTGCATCTGTTGCTTGAACTCCACGGCGAACTTCTGATCGCCAGACAGGCAGCGGTTCTGCAGCGCCAGCGCCTTGCGGATCCGGTTCACCGTTTGCAGCATCGGTGCGGTCAGACGATCGATGATTTCCTGCGGCGCGAAGCCTTCCAGCTCCTTTAGCGTCTTCACTCCCAGAAACGTGAACACCTGCCGCGCTTCGTAGTCCTTGAGGAAATACTGATCCAGCTCGGCCGTGCCGCTGACCCGCGCGCGCCCCAGGTCCATCGCTCCCGCTTTCGCACGCCCCGGTTTCTTGACCAGTTTAGACGTCCGTTTGCCGCCGGCCGGCTTGCGCACCGTTTTCTTGCGAGACGGCGCGGCTCTTTTTACCACGGCCTTGCGACGGACGGGCTTCTTCTTCGCCATGCATTGCTCCCGGGGATGCTGCCGCGCCGAGTCTGGCCGCGGACGCCCCCCCGATCATCAGGAAACGACTCAGGGTCCGACAGACTATCCGACGGTCCCCTCCCCCGCCAGTCGCCGGATCGCCTTAGAAGGGCGACTCGTCGTCGTCCAGAACATTGAGTGTCCGCCCGCTCATGGTCCTGCTCCGGATCACACAGGTGCAACGTGCAGTGCGTCACCAGGGCCGGACTGTTCTCATCGTGTCACCGGGACAGTATACCTATGACGTTCTCCGGAAGTCGTCCGGCTCCCGGTCCGTCCCCAGGCCCAAAGCTGAAAGGATGCGTCCGATGATTGTCGGCATGTGGATGACGCGCGACCCCGTCAGCATCGATCCGGCGGAGCCGATCGCCGCCGCCGCGCAGTTGATGGTGTCCCGGCACATTCGCCGCATTCCCGTGACCGAACGCCGCCCGGACGGACTGCACGTCGTCGGGATCGTCACCTCGCGCGATCTGTTCCGGGCGACGCCGGGAGATGTCAATCCGCTGGCCGTGCTGGCGCCGCAGTTGCTCAGCCGCGAAGTGCTCGTGGCGGACGTCATGTCCCGCCGCCCGATCACGACCACCCCGGACGCGCCGATTGAAGAACCCGCGCGCGTCATGCGCGATCAAAAGTTCGGCGGCATCCCGGTCGTCGAGAAGGGTGTTCTCGTGGGGATCATCACCGAGTCCGACATCTTCCGGGCGTTCGTGGCGATGCTGGAGTCTCCCTCGGGCAGCGCACGGATCACGTTCGGCGTCGCGCGGGGCGAAGACATCTTCGGCCTGATGCACCGGCTCGCAACGCCCCGCAATGTCCGGGTGGTTGCGTTCAACACGGCGCTGCACCACGAGCAGCCGGTGTGCGTCGTGCGCGTCGCCGGAGGAGACCTGGAGGCGTTCCTGGACGATGTCTGGAAATCCGGCCACCACGTCATGAACGTGCTTCGGATTCCTTGAGTGTGCAAAGCTGGTGACTCGTAAGTGGTTAGAACCACCACTACCAGCCACTCGTGCAGCGTCACGTCTGAGATTTCGGGTTGGGTGCCACTGGCTTCGCCAGTGCAATCTCAATCAGACGCCGAACTTATGTGGCACTGGCAGAGCCAGTGCCACCCTCATGCCTAGTTGTGACAATGCACTAGTAACCACGCCCGCTTACCACTTGCCAATTCCCTCACTTCACGCCTGCCAGAACAGCGACTCGCGCGGCGACTGGTACTTGACGTTGAGATGCGGCGTCTCCAGCTTCTTTCCCTGCGACAAGCTCTGGACACCGGCCTGTGTGAGGCCCGTCGTGAGTAGCGTGCGTTCGATGGGGTACGGCGGCTTGCCGGTGAAGAACATTTCCTCGGCCTTGGACATCAGCGCGGCCGAGTAGACGACGTTGGGATTCGGCGGCAACTGGAACAGCGTGGAGATGTTCTGGCCGCCTTTCAGGCGGGCGGCGAAGTTGAAATCGCCGACCACGCCGTTCATCAGCAGCATCGTCGCCTTGAGGCCGTCGGCGTATTCGAAGCGGTAGGCGATCGGGTCCTTGACCCACTCGTGCATCTGTTCTTTCGTCGGGTAGCGATCGCTGGTCCGGACCTTGTCGGACTGGGCCAGCATGTGGCTGCGGGAGAGGCAGGCTTCAAACAGCGCCGGATCCCAGCCGCCGGCCGACCAGCTGCCGGTCTCCATCGCGTCCCAGACTTGCTGGCCGCGCAGCGAATGCATCGAGACAACGCCGGTTTCGCCCCCTTTGCGGCGTTCGACCATGCACTGGATCGTTTCGAGAGCGTGAAAGTCGTAGGAGTCAGGTCCACCAACGGCAACGCTCATGGCCTCTTCGACCTCGGCGCCGTAGGGCATGTCGATCGACGGCATCCGGAACGTGACCGGCAGCGACGAACCGGCCAGGAACGGAAATTTCAGTTCCCGCGCGTCCTCGACCATCTCGACCGCCCACGGGTAGTGCCACGACAAGTGCTTGTCGTTGAAGATCGGCGCGGTGCGGCCGTCCTCGCGATAGACCTTCGTGATCTGCTTGAACAACTCGTAGCGCGGGTACTTGGTCTGGCCGATGTCGCTCTTGGGATAATCGCCGTGCTCGCCGATCAAGAGGACGCAGTCGACATCCAGTTTGTCTTTGCCGCAGCGGAGGGCTTCGGCGACGGTCGGATAGATCGTGAAACCGAACTCCTGGGCGCGGCTGCGGCCGAGATCGTTGTCACCGATCTGGTCGATGTAGGCGGAGACGACATCGATCTGCGGATGGTGCCAGTGGCCCTGCATGGGATAGCCATGGAGGAACCGTTCCGGCATGTGCCAGGCGTGGGAGCCGTAGTACCAGATGGTCGTGACGACGGCCATCCGCAACCGCTTGCCGGTCGGCGGAGCGGCGAACAGCAGCTGGCTGGAGGGGGGCAGCGCGGCGGCAAGTCCCAGGGCGCCGGCAGATTGCAGAAAGTGACGTCGATTCATGGTGTGGCTCGAAGTTGTTGGAGTTCAGGCTTCAGTCGGCCGAGAGTCGCTGGACGAGGCCGGGGAAGTTGCTCGTTGGGTGGTCACAGTCCGGTGATTATGGGCTGCACCCGCCGGGCGGATCAATTGTGGCTGATGAGAAGGCGCGACGCATTGGCGCCGAAAGTCGACCGCGCTCATTGCAATTGGACGCAGCACTGGCGTCAGTCTGCTGCCCTGGGAGCACTGAGACTCTGACTGAAAAACCCCGACCGGTCGAAGCAGCAGACGCGGCGCTTGCCGGTGGCGAGCATGTCGCAGGCGTTCTGGACCCGCTTTGCCCGGGTTTCGGGCCGTTTCGCCGACGTGATCCAGTGAATCCAGTCTCTGCGAGCGACAGGCGTAATGTCAGTCCACACCGCCCGCGCCTGCGGCGCTTCCGCCAGTGCCCGCCGCAGGTCCGCAGGCATCCGTGGCTCCGGCTCCCGTTCCACCGGCACGATCTCGAGCGACAGCACGTCGCCAGAATCTGCTCCCGCGGCTTCGCGCAGCCGCTTGTCCACTTTCATCCAATGGCTCTTCTGGCCGTCGGGGTTGAGCGTCGCCTGGAACGGGTGACCGTTAATCGTGCCCGCAACGGTTGTCATGCCCCGCGTGGGGAGCTGCGCGCTGGCCTTCGCTGGCAGGACCAGAAACGTCCAGGAGGCGCGCTCGGAAGCGTCCGCCGGTCGCAGGAGCTTGGCTTTGAATCGGATCTTTGCGGCGGGTTTCGTCATTGCTGCGTCGAACGAAAATCGAAGCTGCATGCGGTTTGAACTTGCAGCCCATGCGAGTCCGACGACCTGTCAGTTCTGAACTGTCGTCGCTGAATCGCCGTCTGGTTGTGGCGCGGTAGGCGTTGCACGTTTCGACCGAAACGGGTGCAGGAACTGGCCGATGAGCCCCTTCGGAACCGGGTGCGGAATGCCGTAGCCGGTGGGCCACCGGCCGTCGTCGGGGAGGAAGTACGTGCCAAACAACCGGTCGAGGACCGGAAAGTGAACCGCGAAGTTGACGTCGATCGCTTCCTTCTCGATGCCGTGATGCCAGTGATGGAAGCGGGGCGTCACCAGGAACCGCTCCAGCGGACCGAAATTGAGCCGGACGTTGGAGTGCACCATCGCAGACAGGAAGTAGACGAAGATCAGGTACGCGTAGAGGGCCGGTTCGGAGAAGCCGAGGACGTACATCGGAATGACGGTAGCGCCCCGCAGGACGATGACCTCCACGACGTGCATCCGCGAACTGGCGAGCCAGTCCATCACCTGGGCCGAGTGATGGATCGCGTGGAACTTCCAAAGCCACGGCACGCGATGGAAGATGCGGTGGACCCAATATTGGACGAGGTCGGTCAGGAAACAGATTTCGAGAAACTGCAATACGACCGGCTGGCTGCCGACCATCGACCGGAGGCCCCCCCACTCCGTGTGCTTCAGGATGGCCATCGCCGGAGCGAGCGACAGGAATGACAGCACCTGGACGAAGAGGCTGCTGATCAGGAAATAGAGCAGGTCTTCGCGCCACTCGAATCGAAAAATAGCCTGCTCGCGATGGCCCAGCAGCCGCTCAATGGGGACGAACACGATCCCCATCAGGATCAGGTTCAAGAGGAACCAGTCAAGGCCGAGGTACACGTCGCTGTCGATCTGCGTGCGTTCTTGCGCGCTCGGGCCGCCCAGGACCATCGCCAATAGGACCAGCGCAATCGCGGCGAATCCGAGAATCTTGTTTTCGCGCAGGACGATGCTGACCGTTGCCAGGGCGAAGGCCGAGATCAGGACCGCGTGCAACAGCAGACGGATCAGACCAACGTTGTAGTAAGCGCGGGCGTCGGCGACGGTGAACAGGGCCGGATAACGCAGGCAGACAACGGTGCCGAGACCGATCACGGCCAGTACCAGCCCGAGCGTGCCGCTGATCCAGCCGGAGCCGAAGCGCCGGTTCGGGGAAGCGGATTCAAGATCGCGACCGAGGGCCGTCATCATGGCCTCCTATAACGGCTCGAGATATTCGGCCAGCCGAATAGCGCTGATGTCGATGGTGCTGCCGACAGCGGTCATTTCGAACTGGACGGGGTAAGGGCCATCGGGGACGGGGCCGTAGAGGATGCGGTGGCCGTTGAGGAACAGTTCGAGCTGGCCGCCGAATCGCACGATGCGGTACTCGTGTTCCCGGCCTTCGAGCCTCTCGACGGTGGGGTCGGTCATGTAGCACTCGCTGTAGCGGCCGCCGCAACCGGCGCGGACGGCGCCCGACTCGGTGATTGCCAGCATCGTCAATTGCGAATCGAAATACGGATCTCGCGGCTGTTCGCCGGCCGGCGTCAGCGCGATGACCCGGACGACGAACCACCGCGTGTAGCGGTTGTAGACGCTCTCGGTCGGCTTGCCGGTGAAGCGGATGATGCATTCGAGGTTCGGCGTTGGTTCCGGAAGTTCGAACGCCATGGTGCTGTAGCGGGCCGTGTCGGCCGTCATGCGGATCGGGCTGCCGGCGCGGAGGTCGGACTGGAAGTGCTCGATCGTGGACGGGTTGCTGCCGAGAATCCGGTCGGCGAGGTCGGACCGCAGCAGCTTGTCGAGCCGTTGCGAGGGGGGCGGCAGCAGCCGCTCAGGCTCCGGCCGCGACTTGTGCATCTCGATGAGGCGGACGGCGGCAACCGGGTTGAGACTTTCAAACAGGCCGCGGCCGGTCATCACGATCTCCTGGGCCCGCTTCCAGTGAAAGTTGGCCATGGCGACGCGGTACAGCAGCAGCGGGTAGATCTCTTCGGATTCGCTCTCGGCGTTCCAATTGACAAAGCTCGCAAAGTCGGCGGCGACTCCGGGGCGGTTTTGAACAAGCGCGATTTCGGCGGCGACCTGATCCGAAAGGACATCCGGGCGGTAGCCGGCGTCGGTGGCTTTTTTCCAGGCGGTTTCGGCGAGGTCCGGATCGGAGCCGCGGGCCAGGATGCCCAGGAGGACGAAATCGTCCCACCGCGAGTGGCGGCGTTTGGCGGCCAGGTAGAGGTGTTCCGGTCGCCAGTACGATGAGAATTGCGCGCTGATGTCCTCGGCTTCCACCCGCAGCGTGCGTCTGCGATTGGATGCCGCCAGGAAGAACTGCAGCGGCGTCGTTGAATTGAACGGCGGCAGAGAATCGCCCCAGAGGAGCTTGTCGCCGGATCGCACGAGGACGTCGCCGGGCTGGAGATCGTTGTCGGTCGCCCAGCCGACGGCGGCGACGCGGGTCACCTGCTGCCCGTAGGCTGGGGCGTTTTCGGCGATCGACTCGCGTAGCGCCTGGATGCGGTCCGCGAACGGGGCGGCACGCTCGTCATAGTCCGCCGCCGGAACGATTTCGCGCAACTCCGGTCGGCCGCGGGGACGGACGGGAATCAGCGGGTCGCGCGGTTCGTCTGCGGCGAAGGCTCCGCTGATGAGTGCGACCGCAGCGAAGAGTGCCAGTCCCCAGGCGCGGTTCGGTGGCGAAAGCGCGGTCATACGGAACTCCTCGAAGAACGGCGACTATAAAGCGGCGATTTGGGGGGTGCAAATGTGTGGGTCGCTGTGCGCGATGTTTCGGGAGGAATCGGTTGCAGGGTGCCACGGACTTTGCCCGTGCATTTAGATGTGACGCGGAATCTAAAGGGCACTGGCGGAGCCAGTGGCACCCTCCCGCGCCACGTGTCCCGGACAGTTGTCGGCGTCGAAGTGCGAGTTGGGGGCGGTTCGGCAACTGTCCGGGACACGTCAGCCTGGCGACCGATTGCACGGACGCCAGCATGGCGGACACAATGGACGATGCGGTGCGGAGGCTCTTGATCCCCTGAAAGCGCGAGGACCGACGCATGTCGTGCCTGCCTGTGTGCTGTCTGCGAGCGACGACCTGCCTCGCCGCGTTAATCGCGATCGCCGTTGGCGCGAGTCCCGCGGGGGCACAGGACCTCCTGGAGATCGTGAAGCGGTCGACGGTCCTGATCGACCGCGGCGCGCACGGCAGCGGCAGCGGGTTCTGCGTGAGCGCAAAGGGGATGTTCGTCACCAATGCGCACGTGGTGAAGGGGACGCGCGTTGGGGGGCAGGTGGGGGTCGTGATCGGGGCGGCGACGGCCGATCAGCAGGTTCTCGAAGCCCGTGTGGTGATGATTGACGAAGAACACGATCTGGCTCTGCTCAGTTCGGAGCCGGTGCCAGGGGTGGCGGAGCTGACGCTGGGGGGCGTGGAAGAGCTGCGGGAGACACAGGAACTGACCGTCTTGGGTTATCCGTTCGGGCGGCTGCTGTCTTATGGAGCAGAATATCCGGCGATCAGCGTCAACGTGACGCGGGTCAGCGCGCTGCGGAAAGAAAAAGGCGCGCTGAGCGTCGTACAGATCGACGGCTCGGTCAATCCGGGCAATTCCGGTGGGCCGGTTGTGAATCAGAACGGGCAGGTCGTGGCCGTGATCTCCGCCGGAATTCCGGGCTCGGGGGTCAGCTTTGCGATCCCGGCGACGGTCGTGGAGAAGTTTCTCATGCGCCCGGCGCTCGTGATGAATCTGCAGGAATGCCGGTACGCGGAAAGGCAGAATCCGATCGATTTCGGGTTCGAATCCATCTGCCTGAATAGCGCAGCGCAACCGAACGCATTCGAGCTGACGATCGACGCCGGCGAAGGGCCGGGGAAACCGATCAAGCTGACCCTGGCCGATATGAAGCGGAAAAAGAAGATCAAGCTGCTGTCGAGGTCCGAAACTCAGGCGGAAACGCTGCTGTTGATCGTCCGCCGCGGGGCGGACTTCGCGTATGTGAAGACGACGAACCATGACGTCAAGGTCGGCGCGAAGGCATTTTCACTGCTGGATCTGCGCAAGCTCGAACGACGGACGGTGGGGACGGTTGTCACGATGGCGTCGGGGGACAAATACGCAGGGACAGTTTCGGGCTGGACCGATGCCGAGCGGGCGGGGGCGACGATCCCGTTGGACGACGCGGACCGGATCGACGTGTATTCGCTCGATCCGCTGCTCAGAGAGGTGAAGTGCACGTTGATTGCGCGGAAAGCGGGGAAGGAAGTCGGAAAGGTGCAGGAGACCGTGGAGTTCTTAGGCGCGCCGCAGCAGTTGAAACGCTCGGTGGTGGAGAAGTTCCTCAAGGAACTGGGGCCGGAGACCGCTGAGCAGCAGGCTTTGCGCGCTCGATTGCGAGAAGTGCGCGATACACCTGAAAAGATTGCCACTTGGGAAGCGCGCCGCAAGCAGAGCCCGAAAAACTGGAGCGTGCTCGAGGCCAGTTCACTGGTCGCCACGGACACCGCCAGCCCGTCGCAGTTCAAATTTGAACGTCAGGCCGACGGGTCGTATTTCGTGACCGGCCCGCAGCAGGCGTCGATCTACGTGTTTCGTTGTGCCCTGCCTTTTCCAGCGGCGAAGCTTACCGCCATCCGACTGGAAGCCATTCCAGATCAGAGACTCCCTTCCAACGGGTCCGGCAGAGGTCCGAACGGCAATTTCGTGGTCAGCCGCCTGGACCTGTCGGCAGTCAAAAAAAAGGAGTCTCGGGGCCCGTTTCGTGGAATTCGCGCCACCGCGGACTTCTTCCAGG